>NZ_CP013532.1:3645000-4035000 GCF_001664385.1 Rhizobium phaseoli
ACGGATTTTTCCGGCCACCCTTATCCACAGCCGACGTTTTCGCGGTCCATTTCCAGAAATTCTTTTACCGCCCGATCAAAAAACCGACCAAAACCCGCTTCCAAACCCAAAAAGATGACAGGAAAACAGCGGCTTGAGCGAGTTTACGGTTAACGAATGATTAAATCGCTTCCGGCCGCCGAGTTCAAATTACCGTCACAAATCAACGACCGGCATTTTCGGAACCTATCGCCGTGTGGAGTGTTGTCTTTCCCATCGAGGAGAGGAAAGGAGACCGACATGCCTGCCAACACCGACGATATCAGAGCATCCGTCAGCAAGGACATTGCTGCGCTCCAGCAGGAAGTATCCCGCCTGCAGAAGATGATCTCTGCTCAGGGCGCCGAAGCCTACTACGAAGTGCGCGGCCGCGCCGGCAAGGTCTATGATGAGGCCCTGCCCCGCGCCAAGAACGCCGTCGCGCAGATCAGGACCGAAGGAGCCGCGGCAGCCGGTGCTGCACGCGAGCATCCAGCCGCCACGACAACGGCGCTGGTGCTTGCAGGCGCAATTGGTTTTCTCGCCGGATATCTGCTTGCCGGCAGCCCGCAGCCCCAGCATCGCCATTGGTGGCGGTAATTCCGCTGCATCCGCTGAAAAATCATATTTTTACGCACCCTGCCGATCTGTTTTTCGGCAGGGTGCGTAAATGCTTACGTCTTAGAAAAACCAATTTTTAATGCAAGCAAGGGACCATAAAAAACGAAAGGGAGGACAACATGGAAAACAAGAGGGCCAATTGCATCATTGAAGTCAGCGTCGACGGCGCCAACGGCCGTTACGCGGTCGGCATCATGAATATGCGTCAGGCACTCGAGCTGCCGGAAATGCCAAGCCTATCTTATACGCATCCCGACCCCGTGAAAGCCGCTGCCGGCATCGTCGTCAGCCGCAAGGAGTTGGCCGGACTCATGGCCTGCCGCTGAGACAGCGCAACCTCTTCATGCCTTGACAGTGCTTTGTCAGAAGCGCTGAGGGTAACCTGCAGCCCCATCGCTCCATCGATATTGTTCGCCAAGCTGGAATCCTTGTGCCGTTCATGCCAAGAAGCGGCATCGAAGCAGCACAGGGATAGCAGATGAGGGACCGGCGCCCACCGCAAAAGACGCGCGAGCGGCCAAAGCTCACGGCCGATGCTGCAGGCAAGCGGGTCACCCTTCCCCGCGCCCTTTCCAAGCTCGGTTATTGCTCCCGGACCCAGGCGGAACGATTGATTGCCGAAAGCCGCGTGTCCATCGACGGCCGCACGGTCAACGATCCCTCAGCCTGGGTCGACCTCGTGACGGCGAAGATCCGCGTCGACGGCCTCGTGATTGCCGCCGAAGCGAAAATCTATCTGATCCTCAACAAACCGCGCGGGCTCGTCACCACCCGTCACGATCCCGAAGGCAGGCCGACCGTCTACGATTGCCTCAGGGATTTCGACATCCCGCATCTCTCGCCGGTCGGCAGGCTCGACAAGGCCAGCGAAGGGCTGCTGCTTTTCACCAACGACACCGAATTCGCGCAGATCCTGCTCGACCCGGTCACGCATGTGACCAAGACCTATCATGTTCAGATCGACCGGGTCTTGGACGACGAGGAAATCGCCGCCATGACATCCGGCATCCGTCATGACGGCGAGCTGCTGACGGCAACCGCCGTGCGGCGCCTGCGCCAGGGCGACAGGAATTCATGGATCGAGGTCGAGCTCGACGAGGGCCGCAACCGCCAGATTCGCCGCATGCTGGAGGCGCTCGGCACTGAATGTCTGCGGCTCGTGCGCGTCGCGATCGGCGGGCTCGAACTCGGCGAACTCCCAAAAGGCGCCGCACGTGCGTTGACTGCGGCGGAATTGCAGGCGCTCCGCCGAAGCGCCGGGATGGAACGGGCGAGACGTTGACGGATATGACAGAGTTGGCGCCGCACGATTTCTGGCAGGAGATCCATCCCCGTGGCACCTTTGCCGGCGACGGCGAATTCACCTCCTTCTATGTCGCCGCGCTGGAAGACGGTCGCCAGCTTCGCCTGCCGATCCGCGTGCTGGGAGATGGTGAGCACGCCCTCGCCTCACTGATCGTCAACCAGGCAAGCTTCGCCGTGCTCGATGCGCTGGCCGAAAACCTCGCCGAAAAAATCAGGCCGATGCGCATCGATGTCGTCGCCGGCCTGCCGACGCTCGGCCTGACGCTTGCCGCCGCCGTCGCCCAGAAGCTCGGCCACGACCGCTATGTCCCGCTCGGCACCTCACGCAAATTCTGGTATCGCGACGAGCTCTCCGTCGCCCTGTCCTCGATCACGACCCCGACGCAGCAGAAACGCCTTTATATCGATCCGCGCATGCTGCCGCTGCTTGCGGGACGGCGCGTGGCGCTGATCGACGACGTCATTTCCAGCGGCACTTCGATCGTCGCTGCTCTTGATCTGTTGACGGGCTGCGGTGTCGAACCCGCGGTGATCGGCGCGGGGATGCTGCAGTCGGAGCGCTGGCGCGAAAGCTTTGCGGCCGCCGGCCCGCAATGGATTGCGCGCACCGTCGGTGTCTTTGCAACCCCCATTCTGGGACGAAACGCAGCAGGCCGGTGGCAGACACCCGCCTGACGTAATGCATGAGATCGTCGCATCTTTGCCGGCCGCCACCTCTGTACAGCGCAGAAGGAACGATTACAGTCGCCGGATCGATAAACACGGACCCACGCATGACGTTCGAGCAAGCATCCCTGCTGATCCTTCTGCTGGCGATGCTCGTTCTCTTCTCGTTCGATCGCATTCGCATCGAGCTGGTCTCGATCGCCGGCCTGCTGGCCGGCTATGCGCTCGGCCTCTATCCCGCCGACCAGATCTTCTCCGGTTTCGCCAGTCCCGTCGTCATTACCGTCGTCGAGATTCTGCTGATCGTCCAGGTGCTGGCGCGCGCCAGGGTCTTCGACAGACTTGCCGCCCGTTTCGCGGCCGCAAGACCTTCGGATTTCACAGTCATATCAGGCGCTTCTTCGCTTGCCGGCTTCATTTCCATCTTCATGAACAATATCGGCGCCTTTGCAATCACCCTGCCGGTGGCGCTGCAGCTCGGCACGGCGCTGACCATCCCTCGCCGGCAGCTCGTCATGCCTCTTTCCTTTGCGGCGCTGCTCGGCGGCCTTGTCTCACTGATCGGCACGCCGGCGAACCTCCTCGTCAGCGATGCGCTTGCCAAGGCGAGCGGAGCAGGTTTTCGCTTTTTCGATTTCGCCTATGTCGGCCTGCCGGTCGCAATCGCCGGCATTCTGCTCATCGCCTTTCGCGTCCGGCGCCTGTTTCCCGAATCCGATGAAGCGCCGGCAACGATCTCTACGGGCGCGCGCCGGATCGTCGTCGAGCGCCGCATCCCCGACGTTTCACCGCTGATCGGCGTCCGGCTCTCCGATTGTCCGACGCGCTTCGGCATCAAGCCGCACGCGCTGATCCGCGGCGACAAATTCGTCTTCGGTCCGCTCGAACAGTCGATAATCGCATCCGGCGACATGCTGCTTGCCGAAGGGGCAGATGCAGTCTTTGCCGGGCTTGCCGCCGCGCAGGCGCTGATGGCCGATGCGCATCCGCATGGCCTGCAGCCGGACTTTACCCGGGTTGAAGCCGTCGTCATGCCGGAGAGCACGCTGGTCGGTTCGCGTGTCCGCTCGCTGGAAGTGTTCCAAAGCCGCAGCGTCGCAATCACCGCTCTTTCCATGCGCGCACCGCGCATCGAAGGTCGTTTCCTCGACCTGCAGCTGTCGATCGGCGATATATTGACGCTAGAGGGGCCACGAACCGCGATCGCCGAAGCGCTTGAAGAAAGCGAATGCCTGCCACTCGCCCAGACAGCCCCCGCCGAGCCCGCCCTTCTCTCGTGGCGGCCCTTTGCGCTCTTTGCCTGCGGCGTCGCCGCATCTGCGGCCGGCCTGCACCCCGACATCGCTTTTGCCGGCGTCGTTCTCGTGCTCGCCATGCTCAATCACCTCAACATCCGCCAGGCGATGGGCGATCTCAACTGGCCGATCATCATCATGCTCGCGGCGATGATTCCAATCGGCCAGGCGGTGGCAGGCACCGGCGCAGCCGAAGCGATCGCCGGCTGGCTGAGCCTCGTCGTGCCGATTGGCCATCCGCTTTCCGGCATCGCCCTCATTCTCTTCCTCGCGATGGCGCTGACGCCCTTCGTCAACAATGCGACGGTCGCGATCGTTCTGGCGCCGATCGCACTGGAATTCGCAAGGACCGGCCGGCATGCGCCCGACGCCTATCTGATCGCGGTCGCGGTCGGCGCCTCTCTCGATTTCCTGACGCCCTTCGGCCATCACAACAATACGCTTGCGATGGGCATCGGCGGCTATCGTTTCAGCGACTTCCTGCGCGCCGGCTGGCCGCTCGCCGTCTTGAGTTATGGCTTGGCTCTGTTTCTCCTGGCTCTGTTCTGGCTGTGATGCGATACTTGGCGCCTGACTTGACTTCCCGCGCGATGAAACTAGAGCAGAAAAAACGTTCACCCAAATACAAGGACAGTCGAGCGCCGTGCGAATCCTCTCCGAAGCCCATTTCCCCGAACTGCCGAATTATTATCGCGGCAAGGTGCGCGAGAATTACGACCTTTTGGACGGGCACCGCATCATCATCAGCACCGACCGGCTGAGTGCCTTCGACCGCATTCTCACCTGCATTCCCTATAAGGGCCAGGTATTGACGCAGACGGCGCGCTATTGGTTCGAGGCGACGAAGGACATCTGCCCGAACCACGTCATCGACTATCCCGATCCGAATGTCGTCATCGGCAAGCGGCTCGACATCCTGCCGGTCGAGATCGTCGTGCGCGGTTATCTTGCCGGCACCACCGGCACCTCGATCCTGACGCTTTACAAGAAGGGCGAGCGCGAGATGTACGGCATGCGCCTGCCGGACGGCATGCGCGACAACCAGATCCTGCCCGAACCCGTCATCACGCCGACCAGCAAGGAATTCGACGGCGGTCATGACGAGCCTCTGACACCTGCCGAAATCGTCGGCCGCGGCCTTCTGACCAAGGAGCAGTGGGAGACGTTATCACGATATGCGCTTGCGCTCTTTGCCCGCGGCCAGGCGATGGCCGCCGAACGCGGCCTGATCCTCGTCGACACCAAATATGAATTCGGCACCGATGGCGACGGCAACATCATTCTCGCCGATGAGATCCACACACCCGACAGCAGCCGCTACTGGCTTTCCGCAAGCTATCCGGCAAGTTTTGCCGCCGGAAAGCGGCCGGAAAGTTTCGACAAGGATTTCGTCCGCGCCTGGGTGGCGGAGCGTTGCGATCCCTACAAGGATGAGATTCCCGAAATCCCCCCCGAACTGATCGAGCAGACCTCAGCCGTCTACATCAGGGCTTATGAGGCGATCACCGGCGAACGCTTTATTCCAGACGACAGCGGCGAGACGCCGCTTGCGCGCGTCCGAAACAACCTCTCCCGCTATTTCCCTTGAAAAAGACGACACATAAAGCCGCCGGGCCGAGCACCGGCTTGGCAGCTTTCGTGCAATCAAACTAGCATCGGCAAAAAGGGATACCGGGCTCGACCCGGCGGGGGACAGATGGCGAGAAGGCCGAGACGCAAGGCCGAAGAGACGCGACAGGACATCCTGTCCATGGCGGAGATGCTGTTTCGCGAGCGTGGCTACGTCGCCGTATCGATCGCCGATATCGCCGGCGCGCTCAACATGTCGCCCGCCAATGTCTTCAAGCACTTCCGTTCCAAGGTCGCACTGGTCGACGCCATCGCCGGACGCCATCTCGACAATGCCGCCGAGCGTTTCCTCCCTCTCGACCAGGACATGCCCGCGAAAGAACAGCTGCTGCGCTTCGTTCTGCGGCTGCTGGAGGGCCATCTGCAGGACATCCAGAAGAGCCCCTACATCTTCGAAATGGTGCTCTCGACCATTGAGGCCAAACTCGAAGCCGGCAATCGCTATCGCGCCCGCATCGAGGAAAAACTCGGCGAGATCATCCGCAAAGGCATGGCGGAAGGACGATACAGCTGCCGCGATCCCGAGCGTGCGGCCCATACCGTCGCCGATGTGCTGGCCTGCGTGCTGCATCCTATCCTTATCGTCCGCGACGACAAGGAGACACTGGTGCGCCGAGCCGGGGAAATCGTCGGCTTCGTCGATGCCGCACTGCAAAATAGCGCTTGCTAAGTGACGATTGCTGACTTACGTCACTTCGTAAAGCTTTTCTTAGACTCGGATATTGGCATTTCAAGCCAGATCAATCCTGACGCTTATATAAGCCTGCGCTCGGCCCGGCCGAGCCCGTGGATCGAACGGCGATTGCCACCGCATGAGGGAATTCAGAATGATACGGCGTGCCCTGTTCATCTCTTCGGCCCTGGTGGCCGGCGCTTTGCTCGGCGCCTGCAGCGACAACGCCAGCAAGCCCGCCAGCAATGCCGGCGCAGGCGCGGCACAGCAGGCAGCGCCCGTCGGCGTGGTCGCGCTGAAGAAGGCTAGCTTCCCTGTTACCACGATCCTTCCCGGCCGCGCCGAATCTTTCCAGACGGCCGATATCCGGCCGCAGGTGAGCGGCATCATCCGCGAGATCGCCTTCAGGGAAGGCGGCGAGATCAAGAAAGGTGACCTTCTCTATCAGATTGAGGATGCGCCCTATATTGCCGCCGTCGAGCAGGCCAAGGCGGCAATCTCCAAGGCCGAGGCGAGCGTGCCGAGCGCTGAAAGCAATCTCGAACGCTACCAGCGCCTTGTCGGCAGCGGCGCTACGCAGATCGAATACGAGACCGCTAGGACGACGCTTCTCCAGGCGAAGGCCGAGGTCGAGTCGGCAAAGGCTGCTCTTTCCGCCGCGCAGATCGACCTTGATCATACGAAGATCGTGGCGCCCTTCGACGGCGTCATCGACCAGACCGCCTATAATGTCGGCAACGTCGTCTCGGCCAATCAGTCGACGGCGCTGACGACGATCCGCCAGCTCGATCCGATCTATATCTCCCTGACGGAATCGAGCACGAACCTCTTGCGGCTGCGCGATGCCATGGAAGCCGGCGATATCAAGGGCGCGGAGAACGTCGCCTTCCATCTGATCCTCGAAGACGGCAAGGAATACAACCAGCAGGGCAAGCTCGACATGTCGAAGCAGGTTGTCAGCGAGACGACCGGCACCTTCATCATCCGCGTGCTCTTCCCCAATCCCGATCGTGTCGTCCTGCCCGGCATGTATGTCCGCGCAACCGTCGAGCTCGGCGCCGAGACCGGTTACGCGCTGCCGCAGCTGGCGACGAGTCGCGACGCCAACGGGCGGCTGACGGCGCAATTCGTTTCCGCCGACGGCAAGGTCGAAACCCGCGCCTTCGAGAACAGCTCGCCCTCCAACAATTCCTGGCTGGTGACCGAAGGCATCAAGGACGGCGATCAGCTGATCGTCAGTGGCCTGCAGTCGATCACGTCAGGCATGCCGGTGAAGCCGGTGCCGATGAAGATCAGCGACAACGGCGTTGTCGTGCCTGCCGAGCAGCCCGCGGCCGGTGACGCGCAAAAGCCCGCAGCGAAATAATCGCTTCGAGCCCGCGTCACCGTCTCAGCAGCACAGGAACAACTGATGGCCAAGTTTTTCATCCGACGTCCGATTTTCGCATGGGTCATTGCGATCACCATCATGCTTGCCGGTCTGCTGGCGATCTTCACCCTGTCGATTTCGCAGTATCCGGACATCGCCCCGACGACGGTCCGCATCAACGCTACCTATCGCGGCGCCAGCGCCGAGACTGTTGAAAAATCGGTGACGACGATCATCGAGGACGGCATGACCGGCCTCGACGACCTCACCTATATGACCTCGACCTCGTCGACCGGATCGGCCAGCATCCAGCTCACCTTCGGAACCAGCATCGATCCCGATATCGCCCAGGTGCAGGTGCAGAACAAGCTGCAGCTTGTCCAATCGCAGCTTCCTGGTGATGTCATCGACGCCGGCATCAGCGTGACGCGTTCGACCTCGAGCATCCTTCTCGTCGGCTCGCTCGTCTCGACGGACGGTAAGCGCAGTTCAGTCGATCTCGGCAACCTCATGTCGACCTCGATTGAAGATCAGATTCAGCGTCTGGAGGGCGTCGGCAGCATCAACGTCTTCGGTTCGGGATACGCCATGCGCGTTTGGCTCGACCCCTATAAGCTGTTGAAATATCAGCTGACGCCGAGCGACGTCACAGCGGCGATCCAGGCGCAGAACACCCAGGTCTCGGTCGGTTCGCTCGGCGCCCAGCCGACGATCCCCGGCCAGCAGCTCAATGTCACCATTACGGCGCAAAGCCAGCTGACCACCGTTGCCGATTTCGAACACATCATTCTGAAGGTCGAAAAGGACGGCGCGACGGTGCGCCTGAGCGACGTCTCGCGCATTGAGATCGGTCAGGAAAGCTACGGCGGCAGTTCGCGCTACAACGGCCTGCCCTCGAGCGGTTTCGCGGTCAATCTGGCGATCGGCGCCAATGCCATCGATACCGCCGCCCGCGTGCGCTCCGCCCTCGATGTCATCGGCCGCACTCTGCCGGAAGGGGTGAAGATCACCTATCCCTACGACACGACCCCCTTCGTAGAACTGTCGATCGAAAAGGTCGTGCATACGCTGATCGAGGCAATCGTGCTCGTCTTCGTGGTGCTGCTCGTCTTCCTGCAGAACCTGCGAGCGACGCTCATTCCGACCATCGCCGTCCCCGTGGTGTTGCTCGGCACCTTCGGGGTGCTGGCCGCCACCGGTTATTCCATCAATACGCTGACGATGTTCGCCATGGTTCTGGCGATCGGCCTTCTCGTCGACGACGCAATCGTCGTCGTCGAAAACGTCGAGCGCATCATGTCCGAAGAAAAACTTTCGCCGATCGAGGCGACGGAAAAATCGATGAGCGAGATTACCGGCGCCATCGTCGGCATCGCGCTCGTGCTGACCGCCGTCTTCATTCCGATGGCCTTCTTCGGCGGTTCGACCGGTATCATCTATCGCCAGTTTTCGATCACCATCGTCTCGGCCATGCTGCTGTCGGCGCTCGTCGCCATCGTGCTGACCCCGGCACTTTGTGCCACCATGCTGAAGCCGGTCAGCGAACACAGAAAGCACCGTGTCGGCGACTGGTTCAACCGCAATTTCACCCGCTCGACCAACGGCTATGTCAGGACCATCGGTTATCTCCTCAAGCGGCCGATCCGCGTCATGCTGGTCTTCCTGCTCGTCGGCGCCGGCTGTGCCTATCTCTTCACCCGCCTGCCGAGCTCATTCCTGCCGCAGGAAGACCAGGGCGTGCTGCTGACCATCGTCACCACACCGCCGGGCTCGACCACCCAGCAGACCCAGGCCGTCGTCGAGAAGGTCGAAAACTACTATCGCGAGAACGAGAAGGATGCCGTCGAATCGGTCTTCGGCGCGCTCGGTTTCGGCTTCAACGGCTCCGGCCAGAACAGCGCCATTGTCTTCACCAAGCTCAAGGATTTCTCGCAGCGCACCGATCCGAACCTCAGCGCCCAGTCGGTCGTCAGCCGAGCCCTGCGCAGCTTCTTTGCGATGCGCGAGGCGCAAGTCTTCGCGCTTCTGCCGCCGGCGATCCAGGGCCTCGGCGTGTCGAGCGGCTTTTCCATGTATCTCGTCGATACCGGCGGCCATGGCAATGACGCCCTGACGGCGGCCTCCAAGCGGCTGATCCAGATGGGCAACTCGTCAGGCAAGGTCGTGGCGCTGCGCAGCAGCAGCAAGGAAGTCGAGCCGCAGATGCGCATCGTGCTCGATCAGGAGAAGATCGGCGCCATGGGCGTCGACATCGCCTCGGTCAATTCGATGCTGTCGATCATCTTCACCGGCCGCGACGTCAACGACTTCACGCTGAACGGCGAGATCAAGCCGGTCTATGTCCAGGGCGACGCGCCCTTCCGCATGCAGCCGGACGATCTGAACCACTGGTATGCCCGCAACAGTGCCGGCGAGATGGTGCCCTTCTCCGCCTTTACCAAAACCGAATGGGTGAAGGGGGCGCCCTCGCTTGCCCGTTTCAACGCCGTCAGCGCCATCCCGCTCGACGGCGCCTCCGCTCCCGGCGTGTCCTCCGGCGATGCGATGAACGAAATGGAAGCGCTGACCGAACAGCTCGGCGGCGGCTACACGGTGGCCTGGCAGGGCATTTCCTATCAGGAGCGTCTTTCCGGCTCGCAAGCGCCGATGCTTTACGCGATTTCCGTTCTTGTCGTCTTCCTCTGCCTGGCAGCGCTCTACGAAAGCTGGTCGATCCCCTTCTCGGTGATCATGGCCGTGCCTGTCGGCATTCTCGGCGCGCTGGCGGCGGCAACGCTCTTCGGCCAGGCGAACGACGTCTATTTCAAGGTCGGCTTGCTTACCACGATCGGGCTTGCGGCGAAGAATGCAATCCTGATCGTCGAATTCGCCAAGGATCGGATGGAAAGCGGCATGGGACTCTACGAGGCGACGCTCGAGGCGGCGAGGCTGCGGCTGCGGCCGATCATCATGACCTCGCTCGCCTTCATTCTCGGCGTCGTGCCGCTGGCGATCGCGACAGGCGCGGGTTCGGCGGCGCAGAACGCCATTGGCATCGGCGTTCTCGGCGGCATGCTGGCCGCAACGATGCTCGGAATTTTCTTCGTGCCGTCGTTTTTCGTCGTCATCCGACGCATCTTTGCCACACGCGGCAAAAATGCGGCAGCGGTGTGATATAAATGCACTGTGATATTGCTGTTCCGATTGCTACATTGCGCCCGACTGCTTCGGTGTGTGTTTTTGGTAGAACGAGGCGCGGCGGCCGATAGTGAAGCATGAAGCTTCGGACAAGAATTGACTTGCTCGAGTACAGGAAGAACTGAATGGTATCTCTTCGTTTTGCCACACCGGCATTATTGTTGTTATTGTCGGGCTGTGTCGTAGGCCCGGATCATGCTCCTCCTGAAATGCCGCTGCCCGCCAAATTCGGAGAAGGCGGGACGAAGAGCGTCGGCGACGTTGCCACCGCAGCATGGTGGACCGCGTTCAAGGACCCCAGATTGAACGGCTATGTCCAGGCCGGCCTCGAGCAGAACCTGACCGTCCAGCAGGCGATCGAGCGCATCAACGCAGCTTCCGCAAATGTTACCATTGCTGGTGCGGGCGCCCTGCCTAGCCTGAACGTCGGCGCCTCGCACACGGTCAGCGGCCAGAAGGGCGAACTGCGTACGCAGTTCGACACGCGCAACACCAGCGCCGGCGATGTCCAGCTAAGCTGGCTGCTCGATCTCTTCGGCCTCTACAAGCGCAGCACCGAAAGCGCGGCCGCTTCGCTCGACTCCGCCTACGCATCCGCCGATGTCGCCAAGCTGACCCTCGTACAGGATCTCGTCTCGAGCTACATCGACGTTCGCTTCTATCAGCAGCGCCTGGCGCTTTCGAAGGCCAACCTGAAGTCTCGTCAGGAAACCTACGAACTGACCAAGTTCCAGCTCGAAGCTGGTGCCGCCTCGCGGCTCGACGTCGTTCAGGCCGAAGGTCTTGTCCAGTCGACGCTCGCCGAAATTCCAGGCCTCGAAACCAATATCCGCATATCGGCCCATCACATCGCCACGCTGCTCGGCCTGCCGGCCTCGGCGCTCGTCAACGAATTGCTGAGGGGCGGTGGTCAGCCGGTATTCCACGGCGGCATCAACTCCGGCATTCCGGCAGACCTGATCCGCAACCGTCCCGACATTCGTGTCGCCGAGCGTGACCTCGCCGCCGCAACGGCGAACATCGGTGTTGCCGAGGCGCAGCTTTATCCGAGCATTTCGCTCAGCGGCTCGATCTCGCCGTCCTACATCAACCAGCGCGGCGTTCATGGCGGCCTGACGCCGTGGTCGTTCGGTCCGACACTCAACCTGCCGATCTTCGATGGCGGCCGCCTGCGCGCCAACGTCAAGTCGGCGCAGTCCGACGCCGCCACCGCCTACCTCAACTGGAAATCGACGGTGCTGACGGCCGTCGAGCAGGTCGAGAATGCGCTCGCCGCCGTCCGGCGTGACGCCCAGACGGTCGCCGCCCTCCAGGCCCAGGTAAAGACCACGCAGGAAACGCTCGAACTTTCGACCGCATCCTATAAGGACGGCGCCTCCTCGCTGCTCGACGTTCTCGACGCGCAGCGCCAGGTTTCGCTCGCCCAGGCAAGCCTTGCCCAGTCCGTCCAGCAGATGGCCAAGGACTATGTCTCGTTGAACATCGCAGTCGGCGGCGGCTACGCGCCCGGTGGCAAGACTACCGCGCCCGTGAAGCCAGAACCGGCGAAGGCCAAGAGCTGATCGGCTCGGTGCCTTTTCTGAAATGCGAAAACCCCGCGAGCTCATGAACTCGCGGGGTTTTTCATGCGCGACGAATTTGTCCCCGGAATAATTCCCCTGAAGTTGAATTTGGATTCGACAAGCAAAAAGAGCTGATATATGCCTGGTTAAACGATTAATCAGAGCGACGTCGAGTCATGGCTTCATCGCGCCCGGGACCAAACCTCAGCAGGATCGCGAGCTCGCTCGGCGTTTCCGTCGCCACCGTCTCGAATGCGCTGTCCGGCAAGGGCCGGGTCTCCGGCCAACTGATCGAAAAGATTCGCGAGCATGCGGCCGAACTCGGTTACGTCCCGAGCCAGGCCGGCCGGGCGCTCAGGACCGGCCGCAGCGGTGTTCTTGGCCTGGTGTTGCCCGATATTGCCAATCCGCTCTTCCCGAAGATTGCGCAAGCGATCGAATTCGCCGCGTCTGCCGCAGGTTACGGCGTGCTAATCGCCGATTCCCGCGGTGATGTCGCTGCCCAGACCGAGGCGATCAACCGGCTCGTCGAGCGCGGCGTCGAAGGCCTGATCATCATCCCCCGCCGCGCCACCCGCATTTCGGACGCCGCCTGTCCGGTCGCCGTCATCGACACTGCCTCGACACCCGGCAATACCGTTGCCGCCGATCATTGGCAGGGCGGCCGCGAGATCGCCGGCCATCTCGCGGACCTCGGCCATCACAGGATTCTGATCATCGGCAACAACCAGGAATCCAATGTCCAGAACGACCGCGCCGGCGGCATCCGCTCCGCTCTCAAGCCGGGAATGCAAGCAGAAACGCTTTGGATCGACAGGCTGGAGCTGAACGGCGGCAGCGGCTGTTCGCTCGGCCTCGCCGAAAAAGCCGGACAGGGTTTCACCGCCTTCGCAGCGCTCTCCGACCTGCAAGCGCTGCGCGCACTGACCGAGCTGCAGCAGGCAGGCATCCACATTCCCACCGATGTCAGCGTCACCGGCTTCGACGACCTCATCTGGTCCTCGGTCGTCACGCCGTCGTTGACGACGGTCCGGATGGACATGGACAAAATCGCCGGGATTGCCGTGTCCGCGCTGGTGGACAGCATAAGAACCAACGGCACGCGGGAAGGCATGCTGGTTACCGCCGAGACCAATCGCGTCGCCATGCAGCTGATCGTGCGTCAATCATCCGGGCCTGCGAACCCGGCACCAAAAACCTCAGAGATGGAGAACAAGTAGGATGAAAAAAGCTCTCATTGCCGCGGTGGCGCTCTCCGCACTCTCGCCGTTTGGCGCATCCGCAGCAGAGCGGACGCTGACGATTTCCGTCTATGCGTTCGCCCAGGACGATTTCAAGCAGCTGGTCTACGGACCGTTCGAAGCCAAATGCGGCTGCAAGCTGGTGGTCGAGACCGGCAACAGCGTCGAGCGTCTGGCCAAGATGGAGGCCAACAAGGCCAGTCCCGTCATCGATCTCGCCGCGGTTTCGATGGCCGATGCGCTGGCCGCCGCCCGCGCTGGCCTGATTGACAAGGTCGACACTGCAAAACTTTCCAATTTCGCCAAGCTGTACGACATCGCCAAGGACCCGAACGGCGACGGCATGAGCGTCGGTTATACCTTCTACGCCACCTCGATCGCCTACCGCTCCGACAAGATGAAGATCGATTCCTGGGCCGATCTCCTGAGGCCCGAATATGTCGCCCACGTCGCCTTTCCGAACGTGACCACCAATCAGGGCCCGCCGGCCCTCTATATGCTGGGCCAGGCGCTCGGCAAGGACACGCCCGACCTGAAGGGACCGATCGAGGCACTGGCCGAGAAGAAGGACGACATCGTCACCTTCTACGAAAAATCCTCACAGCTCGTGCAACTGATGCAGCAGGAGGAGATCTGGGCAGCACCGATCGGCCGGTTCTCTTGGGCAGGCTTCACCAAGCTCGATGTGCCAGTCGCCTGGGCGACACCGAAGGAGGGCCAGACCGGCGGCATGAACGTGCTGGTGGTGACCAAGGGTTCGAAGAATCAGGATCTCGCTTTGCAGTTCATGGACTTCTGGCTCTCTACCGAGACCCAGACCAAGCTCGCCGAAAAGCTGATCGACAGCCCTGCCAACCGCGAGGTCAAGCTTTCCGAAGCCGCCGCCAACAATCTCACCTATGGCGAAGATACGGCTAAGAGCCTCAAGCTGATCCCCTCCGCCGTCGCCCTCGACAACCGCGCCGGCTGGCTGAAGACATGGAACGACAAGGTCGGCCAGTAAGCCCCGCGTGAGAACCGGTCCCGGCGCCTCTGCCGGGACCATCCTATGTCCGCTCGAAAGGCGCCTCATGTTCCAGAACCGCGCAGAAGCCCTGGCGCTTGCCTTGCCGGCAGCCGTGTTTGCGACCCTGGTCTTTCTGTTGCCCGTCGCGATCCTGCTGTCGGAGGGCTTCCGCGCCGGTGGCGGCTGGACGCTGTCGGCCTATGCCGATTTCTTCTCGCAGACGCTGAACCGCACCGTTTTCCTGCGCAGCTTCCGGCTCGGTCTCGAAGTCACGGCGGTCTCGGCAATCATCGGTTATGCAGCCGCCTTCGCCATCGTCAATCTGCCGGCGAACGGCAAGGGCCGCATGATCGGCCTCGTCACCCTGCCGCTGATGATCTCGCCGGTAGCGCGCACTTATGCCTGGATCGTCATTCTCGGCCGCACCGGCATCGTCAACCAGGCGATAACAGGCCTCGGCCTCAGTGCCGAGCCGCTGCGGCTGCTGTTCACCGAAACCGCCGTCTTCATCGGCCTGCTGCAGCTCTTCCTGCCGCTGATGATCCTGTCGCTGATCAGCGCGCTTGAAAACATGCCGAGGGATGCGATTCCCGCCGCCCGCGTGCTTGGCGCCAACTGGTTCCAGGTCTTTCGGAAGGTCGTCCTGCCGCTGACGCGTGAAGGGCTTGTCATCGGTGGCACGCTCGTCTTCACCGGCTCATTGACCGCCTATATCACCCCTGCCGTGCTCGGTGGTTCCAAGGTGCTGATGCTCGAAACGCTGATGTACCAGCAGGTTTCCGTCGCCAACAATTTCGTCTCGGCAAGCGTCATTGCCTTCATCCTGATCGTCATGAGCTTTGCCGCCAACATCCTGCTGAAACGCCTTGCGACAGCGAGGAACCGCCGATGACCCTGCGGCTGTTTTCGCCCATCGTGCTTTTTCTTCTGCTGGTCTTCCTGATCGGCCCGTTCCTGATCATCATTGCCGCTTCGCTGTCATCCGGCGATACGCTGGCCTTCCCGCCGCAGGGCCTGTCGCTGCGCTGGGTGGCGAAAGTCTTCACCATCGAAAGTTTCCGCGACAGCTTCGCCATGTCGATGTTCCTCGCCGTCTTCGGAACGCTGGCGGCCCTGGTCCTCGGCATCCCCGCCGCCTACGCCCTGTCGCGCTACCGGCTGCCGGCGGCCGAGACCGTTCGCACCATCGTCTCGCTGCCGATCATCGTTCCCGGCATCATCGTCGGCCTGGCGCTGCTGCGTTATCTCGTCGTGCCCTTCGGCTTCGACATCACGCTGGCGCTGTTTTTCGCCCATACGGCCCTGGTCTTGCCTTATGCCGTGCGCGTCGTTTCGGCGAGCCTCGATAATCTGCGGTCGGACATCGAAGAGGCCGCCGTCCTGCTCGGCTCCTCCAGGCTCGGCGCTTTCTTTCGCGTCGTCATGCCGAATATCCGTGGCGGCATCCTGGCCGCCTTCATTCTCGGCTTCGTCACCAGCTTCAATCAGGTGCCTGTGTCGCTCTTCCTCTCCGGCCCCGGTGTACGCACGCTGCCGATCGACATGCTGGGTTACATGGAAACCACCTACGACCCCTCGATCGCGGCGCTCTCCGCCCTTCTCGCCTTCCTCTCGATCGGCATTGTCTTCCTCGCTGAGCGTTTCCTGGGATTCTCGCGTTATGTCTGATGCCTATCTTCAACTCGACAAGCTGACGCTCGCCTATGGCGATACGGTCGCGGTGAAGGACCTCGACCTTTCGATCGGCAAAGGCGAACTCGTCGCCCTTCTCGGCCCCTCGGGCTGCGGCAAGACGACGACGATGCGCGCCATTGCCGGTCTGCTGACGCCAGCCTCCGGCCGCATCCGCCTCGACGGCGCCGATATCACCCGTGTCTCCGCCAACAAGCGCGCTGTCGGCCTCGTCTTCCAATCCTACGCGCTCTTTCCGCATCTGACGGTCTACGAGAACGTTGCCTTCGGCCTGCGGCTCAAGGGTATCTCGGGCGCCGATCTCGATGCCCGCGTCGGCGCCGGCCTGAAATCCGTCGGCCTCGCCGCATTCACCGGCCGCAAACCCGCGGAACTCTCCGGCGGTCAGCAGCAGCGCGTGGCGCTCGCCCGCTCGATGGTGATGGAGCCGAAAGTGCTGCTGCTCGACGAGCCGCTCTCCAATCTCGACGCCCGGCTTCGCCTGGAAATGCGCGCCGAATTGCAGCGCGTGCAGAAGGAGACCGGCGTCACCATGATCTTCGTCACGCACGACCAGACGGAGGCGCTGGCACTCGCCGACCGCATCGTCGTCATGCTGAACGGCGCCATCGAACAGATCGGCACGCCGGAAGAAATCTACAACAACCCCATCTCCGCCTTCGTCGCCGATTTCGTCGGCTTTGAGAATGTCTTTGCGCTGAAGGAGGGAAAGCTTGCGACGCCGAACGGGCCGGTCGCGCTGCCCGCTCCACCGCCGCAAACAGCGGGACTCGCTTGGCGCCCGCGTGCCGTAACCCTCGGCTCCGGTCCGTTCCAGGGCACCGTGCGCGGCACGTCTTTTGCCGGCAACAGCCGCGAATATCTCCTCGATACGCCGCTTGGCGCCATCAAGGCCGAGATCGATGCAAGCCTGGCGCCATACGGAATCGGCAGCACGCTCACCTTCGATCTGCCGGTTGCCGACGCCGCCAATCTCAAACGCTTCGGGTGAAATCATGGGTGTGTGGATCGATACCGACATGGGCTTCGACGATATCGCCGCCATTCTGGTAGTGGCACAGTCGGAATTCGAAATCGACGGCGTCTCGCTCGTCTTCGGCAATGCGCCGCTGCCGCAGGTGAGAAAAAATGCCGCCGGCGCCGCCACTGCCTTCGGCTGGACATTCCCGATCCATACCGGCCGGGCCATGCCGGTTCTCGGCAAGATCGAAACCGCTCAGGCGATCCTCGGCGAGACCGGCATTCCGACCATCGGCAAGAGCCTGCCGACGGCGGCCACCCTTGTTGAAAGCGATGCCTTCATCGCGCTCTGCCGCTGGCTCGAAGGCGACGGGCCACACCGTATCCTGGCGCTCGGGCCTCTCACCAATATCGCCGCCGTGGTGCTCGCCCGTCCCGAGCTTGCCGCCCGCATCGACGACCTGGTCTGGATGGGCGGCGGCGTAACCTCGGGCAATCACACGGCGTCTGCCGAGTTCAACGCGCTGGCCGATCCCGAATCGCTGGCGATCGTCATCGCCCATGGCCTGCCGCTGCGCATGGTCGATCTCGATCTTTGCCGCAAGGTGCTGGCGCGGCCTGAAGATACCGAGCCGGTGCGCAATGCCGGTGGCGCCAATGCCGAACTGATCGCCGACATGTTCGCCGGTTACATCAGCATCGCCACCCGCCGCGGCCGCCCTGCAATGGCGATCTACGACCCCTGCGCCGCCGTCGCCTTCGTCGCTCCCGATATCGTCAACTTCCGGCAGGCACGCATCGACGTCGAGCTGCAGGGCAGCCTGACGCGTGGCCGCACCGTCGTCGAGACCCGCGCCACCCATGCGAGTTTCAATGCGCAATTCGCCGACGACATCGATGGCGACAGGACGCGTGCCATCATTCTCGCCGCCCTGGTCAACGAGGCCCGCAAATGAACGTCACCTCTCGCCAGGAACCCGCCGATCTCAACGATCCTGCCTTGCGCGCCCGCGCCGTTGCGGCTGCGCGCGGCGATGCCCCCTTCGACGTGCTGATTACCGGCGGCCGGCTGCTCGATGCGGTGACGGGCCTGATCAGGGACGCCGATATTGGTCTCGTCGGCGCGCTGATCGCCAGCGTCCATGCTCCGGCAAGCCGGACGGATGCGGCCGAGATCATCGATGCGGCGGGCAGCATTTTGACGCCCGGCCTGATCGACACGCACATGCATATCGAAAGCTCGATGGTGACGCCCGCCGAATATGCGAGTGCCGTGCTACCGCGCGGCGTCACCACCATCGTCTGGGATCCGCACGAGTTCGGCAATGTGCACGGCCTCGACGGCGTGCGCTGGGCAATAGAGGCGACACGTGCTTTGCCGCTGCGCGTGATCCTACTTGCCCCTTCCTGCGTGCCATCTGCACCGGGCCTAGAACTTGCCGGCGCCGATTTCGATGCCGCCGTCATCGCTGAGATGCTGCGCTCCTCCGCCGTCGGCGGCGTCGCCGAAGTCATGAACATGCGGGGCGTCATCGGCGGTGATCCCCGCATGACCGCCATCGTCAATGCCGGCCTTGCCTCCGGCAAACTCGTCTGCGGCCATGCCCGCAGCCTCCAAGGGCCTGATCTCAACGCCTTCATGGCGGCGGGCGTCACCTCAGACCATGAGCTCACCTCCGGCGCCGACCTCGCCGCCAAGCTTGCCGCCGGCCTGACGATCGAACTGCGCGGCTCGCACCACCATTTGCTCAAGGAATTCGTCGAGGTGCTGAATGGTCTCGGCCACCTGCCGCCGACCGTCACGCTCTGCACCGACGACGTGTTTCCCGATGAACTCTGCGAAGGCGGTGGCCTCGACGACGTCATCCGCCGTCTGGTGCGCTACGGCATGAAGCCGGAATGGGCGCTCCGGGCCGCGACCTTCAACGCTGCGGAGCGGCTGAAGCGCTCCGATCTCGGGCTCATCGCCGCCGGACGCCGCGCCGATATCGTATTCTTCGAGGATCTCATCGAATTCCGGGCGCGGCTGGTCATCTCAGGCGGCCGCATCGTCGCCCGCGATGGCAGCATGCAGTTGGACGTCCAGCGGCTCGATACGGCGCCGCTTGAAAATTCGGTGAAGCTCCCGCCACTCTGCGAAAATGACTTCCTCATTCCATCGGAAGGCGCGCGCGTCCGCGTCGCCACCATCGAACGACCGCGCTTCACGCAATGGGGCGAGGCGGAGACGGAGGTCAGAGACGGTTTCGTGGTGCCGCCGGCCGGCAGCGCCATGATCGCCGTTGCCCATCGGCACGGCAAGGCAGAGGGTGCCCCGCACATCGGCTTCCTCACCGGCTGGGGCGAATGGCGCGGCGCCTTCTGCACCACCGTCTCGCATGACAGCCACAACCTCACCGTCTTCGGCGGCAATGCTCGCGACATGGCGCTCGCCGCCAACGCCGTCATCTCAGCCGGCGGCGGCATGGCGGTCGCCAAAGACGGAAAGATCGAGGCGATCCTGCCGCTGCCCCTCTCCGGCCTGGTGACCGGCGTATCGCTGACGGACACCGCTTCGGCCTTCGCCGCCATCCGCAAGGCCATGGAAAAAATTGTCGACTGGAGGCCGCCCTACCGGGTCTTCAAGGCCTGCTTCGGCGCGACACTCGCTTGCAACGCAGGCCCGCACCAGACGGACAGGGGCATTGCGGATGTGGTGATGGGGAGAGTGATGGAAAGCCCGGTGCTGGAGGTTTTGTAAGGCTTGTTGAAATAGCGAGGTTCATGCCGGGCGGCCCCCTCATCCGGCTGCCGCCACCTTCTCCCCGCTGGGGAGAAGAGACTTGCCGCGAGGTCTCGAATCCCGTTCTCCCCGCGGGGAGAAGGTGCCCGTAGGGCGGATGAGGGGGCTGCAAACGCAATTCTAACCCTTCAACTCCCGCTCCACCAACGCGACCCAATAGGCCGCCCCATAACCAAGCGCCTCATCATTGAAATCATAAGCCGTATTGTGATGCAGCGCTCCGTCCACCGCCGGCCCGTTTCCGAGCCATACATAACAGCCCGGCGCCTTCTGCGCGAAAAAGGCGAAGTCGTCGCCCGCCGTCGACGGCGGAAAGTTTGTCCGCACTTTTTCACCGAAGACGGTGCCGGCAGCAGTAAGCGCGCGGGCAGTCGCATCCCCATCATTGACGACGGGCGGAATGCGTCGCTCAAAATGATAGTCGGCTGATATGCCGTACATGGCAGCCGTTCCATTCGCCAGCCGGCCAATCTCGACCTCCAGCTGATCGCGCACGTCAGACGAATAGGCCCGTGCTGTCCCGCCGATCTCCACGATATCGGGAATGACATTCAGCGCCTTACGGTCCCCCGCCTGCAGGAAGCAGGCGCTGACGACAGCCGGCTGCAGCGGATCGACGACGCGTCCGACAATCGCCTGCAGCGATGACAGGAACGTGCCGGCGGCAGTGACCGGATCGCGGCCGAGATGCGGCTTGGCGCCGTGCGTACCGATCCCGCGAAAGGTGACGCGCCAGCTGTCGGAAGAGGCGAGCTGCGGGCCCGCGACCACGGCGATCTCATCGACCGCAAGCCCCGGCATATTGTGCAGGCCATAGACGGCGTCGCAGGGGAAAAGCGTAAACAGCCCCTCCTCCACCATGCGCTTCGCGCCGCCGCGTCCCTCCTCGGCCGGCTGGAAGATGAAATGCACCGTGCCGGAAAAACCCCGCGTCGCCGCAAGGTGCCGTGCGGCGCCAAGCAGCATCGCCATATGGCCATCATGGCCGCAGGCATGCATCTTGCCGGGCGCGGTCGATTTATAAGGCCGCTCCGCCGTCTCAGGCATGGCGAGCGCATCCATATCGGCTCTCAGCCCGATCCTGCGCGTGCCATCGCCGACCTTGAGCGTGCCGACCACGCCGGTGCCGCCAAGGCCGCGATGCACCGCGACGCCGGCCTCTTCGAGAAGCCTTGCGACGATGCCGGCGGTTCGCTCCTCTTCGAAACCGAGTTCGGGATGGGCGTGAAAATCACGGCGCAAAGCGGTGAGGAACGGCAGATCGTCGGTGATCCCGGCGGGGATGCTCATGAGCCCGAATATCCCTTCATGCGGGCGCCCAACCGGCGCCCGCGTCAGATCATCCCTTGTTCATCAAACAAGCGGCGAGTTCAACCCCTCACGCCTCCTCGACGAACACCTCCTCGCGCTTCCGCTTGACGCTGGGCAGGAAGACGACGATCAGCACGGCAACCGCGATCGCCAGCAGCGTGGCGCTGATCGGACGGGTGACGAAGGTGGTCGGATCACCGCGCGACAGGATCATGGCGCGCCTGAGGTTCTCTTCCAGAAGCGGCCCGAGCACGAAACCGAGCAGAAGCGGCGCCGGCTCGCAGCGAAGCTTTGCCAGCACGTAGCCGATGAAACCGAAGAAGGCGACGGCATAGAGGTCGTAGACATTGGCGTTGACGCTGTAGACCCCGATCGAGCAGAAAGCCATGATGATCGGGAAGAGCACGTAATAGGGCACGGTCAGAAGCTTCACCCAGAGCCCGATCAGCGGCAGGTTCAGGATCACGAGCATCAGATTGCCGATCCACATCGAGGCGATGATACCCCAGAACAGCGCCGGCTGCTCGGTGGCGACATTCGGTCCCGGCACAATGCCCTGGATGATCATGGCGCCGATCATCAGCGCCATGACGGGATTGGCCGGAATGCCGAGGGTCAGCAGCGGAATGAACGAAGTCTGCGCCCCGGCATTGTTGGCCGATTCCGGACCCGCCACGCCGGCGACCGCGCCCTTGCCGAATTCCTGCGGCGTCTTCGACAGGCGTTTTTCCACCGTATAGGAGGCGAAGGAGGCAAGGATGGCGCCGCCACCCGGCAGGATGCCGAGTGCCGAACCGATCGCCGTGCCGCGGACCATCGGCGCAATCATCTCCTTGAATTCCTGGCGCGAAGGCAAAAGGCCCGAAACCTTGGCCATCAGCACCGTGCGTGTCGACTCGCCTTCGAGGTTGCGCAGGATTTCCGCCACGCCGAAGACGCCGACGGCGAGCGCCACGAAGTTCAGTCCGTCGGCATATTCGCGGATTCCAAGCGTGAAGCGCGGCGTGCCGGTGTAAATATCGGTCCCGACGAGGCCGAGCAGCAGCCCGAGCGCCACCATCGCCAACGCCTTGACGACCGAGCCGTGCGCGAGCGCGATCGAGGAGACGAGACCGACGATCATCAGCGAGAAATATTCGGCAGAGCCGAATCGCAGCGCGATGTCGGTCAGCGGCGGCGCGAAGATCGCGACGAGGAAGGTCGAGACGGTGCCGGCGAAGAACGAGCCGAGTGCGGCGATCGCCAGCGCCGCCCCCGCCCTGCCCTTGCGCGCCATCTGGTAGCCGTCGATTGCGGTAACTGCGGAAGAGGATTCGCCCGGCATATTGATGAGGATCGCCGTCGTCGAGCCGCCATATTGCGCGCCGTAATAGATGCCGGCGAGCATGATGAGCGAGGAGACCGGCTCGAGCTGGAAGGTGATCGGCAGAAGCATGGCGATCGTTGCCGTCGCGCCGATGCCGGGAAGCACGCCGATCAGCGTGCCGAGCAGCACACCGATCAGGCAGAAGAGAAGATTGTCGAAGGTTGCCGCGGTGGCAAAGCCGAGTGCGAGATTGCTGAAGAGATCCACCGTCGCCTCCTAGAACCGGACCCAGGGGCCGAAGCGCTCGAACGGCAACCCGAGCCCATAGCTGAAGACGGCCACCGAAAAGATCGTCAGCAGCAGCGACAGGATGATGGCAAACACCACGTTCATCTTGCGCGACGCGAAGCAGGCGATGAAGGCGGTGACGAACAGCGCCGGCGCAAATCCGAGCCCGCGCACAGTCAACCCGAAAAAGACCGGCGCCGGCAGAATGAAGAGCATGCCGCGCCAGGCGAAGACGTCGACCGGTTCACCCTCGACGCGCAGCGCCTGAATGAAGATGATCGCGCCGAGCAGTACGAGCACGCAGGCAAGCACCAGCGGAAAATAACCCGGTCCCATGCGCAGTGCCGTGCCGAGGTCGAGCGAGAGCGACTGGACGGCGAAGAAGGCGCCGGTGGCGACGAAAAGCGCGCCGCAGATCGCATTGGTGCTATCGAAACTGATGGATTTCATGGTGTCTCCTGGTGTTGGAGATGGAGCGTCGTTGCTGCAGCGATTGCCCCTCATCCGCCGCCTCGGCCGCTGCCGTTGAGCGTGCAGTCCCCTCTCCCCGTGCACGGGGAGAGGGTTATGGTGAGGGGCTATTCCTGGCACCCCTCACTAATCCGCATATTCCCCGGCAGCCTCGATCACCGGCTTCCAGCGGGCGATCTCGCTTTCGAGCTTGGCCTTCAGCGCGGCCGGCGTCGCATCGGCGTCGGACGACGGCGCCGTGCCCAGTTCAGCGAAGCGGGCGCCCACATTGGGATCCTTCAGCGCCACCTGCAGCGACTTCGACAGCCGTTCGTTGATCGCGGCGGGCGTACCCTTCGGCGTGTAGATGCCGTGCCAGATACCGACTTCGAAACCCGGCAGGCCGGCTTCGACCGCCGTCGGGATGTCCTTCATCACGTCGAGGCGCTTCGGCGAGGTCACCGCATAGGCCTTGATCGTGCCGCCCTGGATCTGCTTCGTCGTGTTGGTCGTCTGGTCGCACATGATATCGACCTGGCCGCCGAGAAGATCGGTCATGGCAGGACCCGTGCCCTTGTAGGGAACGGTCGTGAGCTGCGTCTGGATAGCGCTCATGAACATCATGCCGCAGAGATGCGAAGCGGCGCCGATGCCGGCATTGGCGACGGTCACCTTGTCCTTGTTGGCCTTGACATAGTCGATCAGGCCCTTGAGGTCCGTCGGCTCGAAGTCCTTGCGCGCGACGATCGTCATCGGCACCTCGGTGACGAGGCCGACGTAATCGAAGGCGCCGAGCGTGTCATAGGCGAGCTTGCGGTAGAGCGTGGCGCTGGTCGCCATGCCGATATGGTGCAGGAGGATAGTGTAGCCGTCGGGATCGGCGTTCGCCACCCGGCCGGCGCCGAGCGTGCCGCCGGCGCCGCCGACGTTCTCCACGACGATCTGCTGGCCGAGATCCTTCGACATGGATTCGGCGACGAGGCGTGCGACGGTATCGGTCGGGCCACCGGCCGCGAAAGGGACGACCATGGTGATGGTGCGCTCGGGATAAGTCTGCGCCAAAGCGACGCTGGCGAGAAGAGAGACCGCGGCAGCCGCGGTCAGGCCGAGCATGGCCTTCAGAATTTTCATCGTTTCCTCCCTGATGAAACAATCAAAGCCGCCGGCACATCCTCCGCGCCGGGATGTCCTATTTGCCGCTCTGAAAAAACGCGTCGCAATCACCGCCACCGCCTTCACGAGGAGATTCTGCCGCGGTGCGGTGCAGCATGGGTCGATTTGGAAACAAATGGCTGTTGCGATGGGTGGAAATCCACCCATCGCAATGCGGCCAGGATCAGCCATCGGTGATCAGCATGCGCTTGTCGAGGCCGTATTTCTGCATCTTTTCATAAAGGGTCTTGCGGGAAATGCCGAGCGATTCATAGACCGGCCGGAGACTGCCGCCATGCGCGATCAGGGCGCTGGCGATGACGCCCCGCTCGAATTCGGCGACGCGTTCCGCAAGCCCGATCGCCTCCTCGGCCTGCCGCCCGCCATTGTCGAGACCGAGGACCAGACGGTCGGCGGCATTCCTCAATTCGCGGACATTGCCGGGCCAGTCACGCTGGGCAATGTCGGAGATCACCTCCGGCGGCACGGTGAGCTCGTCACGGCCGTAGCGGGCGGCGGCCTCCCGCACCAGCTGCAGGAAAAGCAGCGGAACGTCCGGCCGCCGTTGCGACAGCGACGGCACGTGCAGCGTTGCGACATTCAGCCTGTAGAGCAGGTCGGCGCGGAAACGGCCGGCTGCCACCTCCGCCTCAAGATCGACCTTGCTCGTCGCGATGAAGCGGACGTCGAGCGCCACGATCTCGTTCGATCCGAGCCTGGAGATCACCCGCTCCTGCAGCACCCGCAGGAATTTCGCCTGCAGATCGAAGGGCATGGAGCCGATCTCGTCGAGCAGGATGGTGCCGCCGCGCCCGTGTTCGAACTTTCCGTAACGCGACCTGACCGCGCCCGGAAAGGCGCCGGGCTCATGGCCGAAGAGTTCGCTCTCGATGAGGTTCGCCGGCAGCGCGGCGCAATTGATCGCAATGAACGGCCGGCTTGCCCGGGCACTGATGTCGTGAAGCGCACGGGCCACCACTTCCTTGCCAGCGCCGGTCTCGCCGACAATAAGCGTATCGGCATCGCTCGCCCCGATCGCCCGGATGCGATAGCGCAGATCCACCATCACCTGCGTTCGTCCCGGCAGCCGCGCCTCGATATCGTCGCGTTTGCCGGCGACCGCCTTCAGCAGCCGGTTTTCGAGCACGAGGCCGCGCCGCTCCATCGCCCGGCGAATGACGCCGGCAAGCATCTCCGCCGTGAACGGCTTCTCGATGAAATCATAGGCGCCCTCCCGCATCGCTTTCACCGCGAGCTGCACGTCCCCATGGCCGGTGACGAGAATGACCGGCACCTCCGGATCGACCTCGCGGATCTTCTGCATCAGCGTCATGCCGTCGATGCCGGGCATGCGGATATCGCTGACCACGACCCCGGGAAAGCTGTAGCCGATCAGCTCCAGCACATGATCGCCATTCGAAAAGGTCTCGACGCTGAAGCCGGAAAGCTCCAGCGCCTGCGCCGTCGACCGGCGCAACTCTTCTTCGTCGTCGACCAGCAGGATCTTCGCTTCGTTCATTCCGCCGCCTCCGGCATCAGCCCTGCCGCCGATTGCAGCTCAATGCGGAAAACTGCGCCCCCTTCGGGATGATTGGCGGCGGCAAGGCTGCCGCCGAAATCCTTGACGATGTTATAGGAGATCGAAAGCCCGAGACCGAGCCCCTTGCCGACGCCTTTCGTCGTGAAGAACGGATCGAAGATGCGCTCGGCAATCGCCGCCGGCACACCCGGTCCATGATCGCGCACCGTCAGCACGACCTTACCGGCCTCCTTGAAAGCCGAAATCTCGATGCGCCTGTCGTCCAGCCCTTCGACGGCATCGGCGGCATTGGAGATGACGTTGACCAGCACCTGCTGCAGACGCACCGAACCCGCCCGCACGACCGGCGGCCGTATTCCGAGATCGAGCCGGAGCTCGGCGTCCGCCGCCTTCAGCCGCCATGCGACGATTTCCAGCGTATCGCGTATCGCCTCGTCGAGAGGAACCGGCCCGAGTTTCTCGTTCGGTTTGCGGGCGAAGTTGCGCAGGTGCCGGCTGATCGAGGCCATCCGGTCGATCAGCCCGCCGATCCGCCTGATATTGTCCCTGGCCTCCTCCATTCGCCCGCGGTCGATCAGCACGGCGGCACTGTCCGTATAGGTCTTGGCGGCGGCGAGCGGCTGGTTGAACTCATGCGAAAGAGCCGCTGACATTTGCCCGAGTCCGGCAAGCTTGCCGGCCTGGATCAGATCGGCCTGGGTCTGGCGAAGCTGCTGTTCGGTCAACCGCCGCTCTGAGATCTCCTCTTCGATGCGGCTGTTGACGCGGGCAAGATCGGCGGTGCGCTCCTCTACCCGCCGCTCCAGCTCGCCCTGCGCCTCGGCCTGCATCTGCATGCGCTCGGCAAGCCGCGCCCGCCGCTGGCGAAGCACAGCGACGGCAAGCGCTGCGATGCAAAGGATGAGGAAGACGGCTACCAGTGCGGTGCGTGCTTGCGCGCGGATGGAGCTGGTTTCCATCAGCACGTTCACCGTCCAGTCCTCGGCCGGCATGTAATGCGACAGCACCAAATATTCGCTTGCACCCCGATCGCTCGCCAGCGTCATCAACTCGTGCTGTTCGAAGCGATGACGCGTCACCGGCAGCGCCGTCAGCCTGGCATTGGCATAACGCCGCGAGGCTTCCGTACGGGCGATGCGGTCGGCTGTCAGCGGCAGGATCGCCCCGTAGAGCCATTCCGGGCTGCCCGACATGAAGATGATGCCCTCCGGATCGGAGACGAAGATCTTGTATTCCCCACCGCTCCACGAGGATTCGATCATGTCGATATCGACCTTGAAGACGATGACGCCTCGAATATCCGCCTCGACCCGGATCGGCGCCGAGAAGTAATAGCCGCGCTTCAGCGAGGTGGTGCCGAGCGCATAAAATCGCGCCTGCCGGCCTTCAATCGCCTCCTGAAAATAGGGCCGGTAATTGAAATTCTGCCCGACGAAGCTTCCCGGTCCATCATAATTGCTGGCCGCGATCGTCTCCCCGTCCGGCTTCACGACATAGATGTCGGACGACTTCAACAGCCCGTTGATCTCCTTGAGGTAGAGATTGGCAGTCTCGCGCAACGCCATGTCGTCGGGGGTGCTGACCAACTCCTTGATATCGTCGTGATCGGCAATCAGCGCCGGCAGCGCCTCGTAGCGGTTGAGATGGCCGCTGAGCGCCGAAACGGCAAGGCGCAATGCCGTTCCCGCCTGCGCCGAAGCCTCCTCCATATAGGCGCGCGTCGCAATCGCGCTTCCATAGGTGAAGAAGGCTAAGATGACGAGCGGCACCACCAAAAGCCCCGCTATCGCACGATATCTCGAAGACAGGTCCGGCTCCTCCCTTTCTGCCTCCACTCCCCAGCAAGGCACGCCCGACGGGCTCCAAGTCTAATGATACGGACGGGGATTTCCAAGGGTCTGCCGAAACTTGACACCAGGCGGGGCCGAATGTCCTATTGCGGCAACGCAAGGAGACCCGCTCATGAGCGACGACCAGACGCCCGCCGACAGCAAGCTGACCAATTCCAAGCGCCGCTGGGCGGCGGAGGGCAAATTCCTGACCGGCCGCGTCAGCCGTCCTCAAGCCGAGCGTCTGCCGCCCGGTCAGCACCTCGTCAAGAACTGGCCGGTGCTCGACCTCGGCCAGCAGCCGGTCATTTCCACCGACAGTTGGCGGCTCGCTGTCCGCGGCCTGGTCGAAACACCGCTCACCCTCAACTGGGCCGCCTTCCAGGCGATCGAGCAGAGCACCAACGTCAGCGATATCCACTGCGTCACAACCTGGTCGCGCTACGACAACAACTGGAAAGGCGTTTCGACGCGGGACCTGCTCGATCTCGCCATTCCGAAGAGGGAGGCGGCCTACGTCATGCTGACGAGTTATGACGGCTACACCACCAACCTGCCGCTTGTCGATTTCGCCGCCGAGGACGCGATTCTGGCGACCTCATGGGAAGGCCGGCCGCTGACGCCGGATCATGGCGGCCCCATGCGCCTCGTCGTTCCGCATCTCTATTTCTGGAAAAGCGCCAAATGGCTGCGCCAGATCGAGCTGATGCCCGCCGACACGGCCGGGTTCTGGGAAAAGAACGGCTACCACATGTATGGCGATCCGTGGCGCGAACAGCGCTATTCCGACGACTGAGCCGTCGGCCGCAAGACGCGTCCAAGCGCAAGGACGGCAAGACCGAACAGGGCAGCAACTCCTGTCAACGATGCCATGCTGGCAGGATGAAGCGGCACTTTGCTCCAATTCGGCTTGACGATGTCGGCGGTGTTGAAGGCCTCGCCGCTGAACTGGCAGGTGATGAGCGCGAGCCCGCGACGCACCATATCTGCGTCGATAGCCGAGATGATTTCACCCGCCGCAGTCGCCTCCCGCGGCATCTCCCGCATCGACAGCAGCACGGCTTTCGTCGCCGCAAGATAGGCATGGGCGCATTCGTTGAAAGGGCTTTCCTCATCCTTCACGCTGCCCGGCATCCGGCCCCACACACAATAGGAATACTGGATCTCGGCATAGTTCAGGACGCGGCGGAACGGTTCGTTCGTGTCGACCGCCCGCGACGCGAGCTCGATAATCCCGCTGCGGTAATCGGAAAGCACCGCCATCTCGCCGTGGGAAACAGCGGGGACATCGAGACCGGCATGGGTGCCGCCGGTACCGCGCTCATGGGCAGACGTGTTACTCGCAAGCAATGGGAACAGACTTGCGGTCAGCACGAGAGCCGCAAGCCTGCCGATGCGCCGGCTCACCGGAAAGCGGGCCGCAGCCCGCCCTTGAGGGCAAGCCGTCTTTCCGCCAGCACTCCGAAGGCAAGGCCGAGCGTTGCCCATAGAATCGCGTGCATGCCGAGCGAGGTCGTGCGGAATCGCCAGAGCACCATTGCCGAAAAATTCTCCGGCACCTCGTTGATCGGCGGCAGCAGATAAAGTACGACGCCGATGAAGACGAGATAGGCGAGACCGGCGATGATCGCGCCGTTCCAGAGACCGAAGCGCTCGCAAAGGCGGCGCGCCAGCGCCACGGCGGCAATCAGCGCCGCGACCGAAACGACGATCATCAGGAAGAACAGCTCCGTCCTGACGTTGATCGTGTCGGGGCTGCCGACCGCCGGCGGATTGGCCGGATATTTGATACCGGGAACGAGCACGATCGCCACGAAGGCGGCGATGGCGATGGCGGCAGAGGTGCCACGCGCCGAAAGAGCGCTGAAGCGGCCGTGCACGAAAGCAAAGGCGAGGGCAAAAAGCCCACCGACGGCAACGCTGTAGGCCATGACGCCGGTGAAGAGGCCAAGGCCGGCCTGCGTGGCGCGGCTGACGATTTCAGGTTCGGCCGCTTGCCCAGCCGCCTGCGCGCTCGCCTCCTCGAAGGCGATCGCCGCATCGACCAGCGGCTCGCCGAAGGTGTGGGCGAAGGCGAAAACGAGGATGCCAGCAATCAGGCCCGCGAACATGCCGCGAAGCAAAAGGTTTCCAACCATGTCAGTATTCCCTTAGTGGCAGGGAAAGCCGAGGAGATGACGGCCGTCATGCACGAACTCATGCACATACATGCCATTGAACAGCGCCATTGCGCCTTCCTCGGTGCCGACGAAATAGATGGCGATGAGCATCAGCAGGCCGCCGAAGATCGCCCAGGGGAGGATTTCGCCGACGGGGATCGGCGCCGGTACCGCGACGGGCGTGAAAGTGGTGTCAGACATGTATTCCTCCGGAATGACGCGTTCAGTCGAAAGAGTGCTTGTGCGGCAGGGTCTGACTTCCAGCGCGAAGAGTTTTCGACACGCTGGTCACAGTGGCGCGACCGCGCCGGATTTCCACCGGCTTCCAAACCCGCAACAGCACGGTTATATCTGCACGCCGAAGACACTGTCAACGAAACTTCACGAGCGCCTAAGGGCCATCCCCACCGCTATCCGGAGATCAGCACGACCGTGAACACGCGCCTCACCTGGATCTGCCACGGCGCGACGGCTGCGAGCCGCAAGGCCCTGTTCCCGCTCGACGAACCGCTGGAAGGCAAGGCCGCAGAAGAAGCGGGCAGGATGGCCGCCCTGCCCCGCGCCGACCGTATTGTCACGAGCCCCGCCTTGCGCGCCCGCCAGACAGCCGAGGCGTTGCGGCTTCGGGCCGCGATAGAGCCGTCGCTTCGCGACTGCGACCATGGCCGCTGGGCTGGCAAGTCGATCGCGGCGATCGAGGCGGAAGAGCCGGAAAACCTCATTGTCTGGATGACCGAGCCGGAAGCAACAGCGCACGGCGGCGAGAGTCTTGCTGAGTTGCGAAAGCGCGTCGCCGGCTGGATGGACAGCCAATCGGGCCTCGGCGGTCACGTCATCGCCGTCAGCCACGCGGCCGTCATCCGGGCGGCGGTCGCGCATGTGCTTCAAGCGCCGCCCTCTTCCTTCTGGCTGAGCGACGTCGAGCCACTTGCCATCCTTCGTATGACCAGCAACGGCAGCCGCTGGTCTCTGCGCTTCCAGCATTAGAAATTCCTCATCTTATCCAGCCTTACACAAGCAAATCGCATCATTGCTGTTGAACCCGGTTTGCCGGGACTACTTCCTTGTCCCAAGGAGATGGAAGAATGACATATGATTGGAGTGGAGAACGTACGCGGCGCCTGCGTTTGATGCGCTTCGCCACGTACACGGTACTGGCCGGTCTCATCGTCAGCGTTCCGCTGTTGATTGTCACCGCCTGAAGCACGAAAAAGGGCGAGCATGCGACAGCACGCTCGCCTTCGTTGTTCTTCTTTCTGATCTTTGCAGTGCCAACTGGCTGCGGCAATTATTCTCCTTATGGTCGAAATCGGTGCAATAGCTGCAATGCTAATCCTGGTTGCATCGCAACGTTATCCAGTCTCCTGACGGCACAGCGGCAAACCGCCCCCTCTGATAATTCGCCTTCTGGTTTCAACGAACATTTCAGATTTTCGTGATATCTCGACGCGGGTGGAGATGGAGAAGGCATAATGCCGGTGTTTTTCCAAAGCAGGGCCGGAAGGCAATGCATGTCGGTTGTCGGGTTTGGAATAACCCTCTGGCTCCTCGGTACACTGCTGCACTTCGACGACAGCCTGGCTTCCTTCATGACCGGTTTCGGCGACTACGGCGCCGACAAGCTCGTTCTTGGGCTCGGCATCTCCGGCGCCATGAGCTTCATTTATTCGGTGCTGCGGATTGCCGACCTGCGCAAGGAAATGGAACTGGGCGTCGCCGCCCAGGCGAAGGCCGATTGGACAGCAACCCACGATCATCTGACCAAGCTGCCGAACCGTTACGCCTTCGAGCGCAAGATCCTCGCACGGCCGGTCAAAAGCGACGAGGCCGAAATCGAGGAATGGGACCACAACGTCACCATCTTCTCGGTCGATCTCGACGGCTTCAAGAAGGTCAACGATCTCGTCGGCCACAAGGGCGGCGACGTGCTGTTGATCGAAGTCGCCAGGCGCATCTGCGCGCTCGGCAATGCCGATTGCGTCTATCGCTTCGGCGGCGACGAATTCATCATTGTCGCCTTCGCCCTGACGGCGCAGCGGGAGGAGCGTTTCGCCAAGCTGCTGATCCAGGCCGTGACTCGGCCGATCCATATCGACGGCTTTGCCGTCGAAGTCGGTGCCAGCGTCGGCTACGATCGCTGGGCTGAGGGGACCGAACCGCTGGAGAATGCCGCCCACCGCGCCGATCTCGCTATGTATGAGGCCAAATCACGCGGTCCCAATCATTATCTCGTCTTTGAAACCTCGATGCAGGACAAGGTAGCGGAGCGCGCCTCCCTGGAAACCAGGCTGCGTGCCGCAATCGCCAATAAGGACATCAAGCCCTTCTATCAGCCGCTGATCGACCTGAAGACTGGTCAGCTCTGCGGTTTCGAAGCGCTGGCGCGCTGGACGGGCGAGGATGGCATCCACATTCCACCTCCGGTTTTTATCGACATTGCCGAGGAAACCGGCATGATCACCGCCCTGTTCGAGGATCTGCTCACCCAGGCCTGTAGCGACGCGCTCACCTGGCCGGCGCATGTCATGTTGTCCTTCAACGTCTCGCCGGTGCAGATGGAAGACAAGCTGCTGACCTCCCGCATCCTTAAAGTCCTTTCCGCAAGCCGCCTGCCGCCGCAGCGCCTGGAAGTGGAAATCACGGAAAACGCGCTGATTCAGGATCCCGCCATCGCCGCCGTCATCCTCGATGAGTTGCACGCGGCCGGCATCCAGATCGCCCTCGACGATTTCGGCACCGGCTATTCGAGCCTCGCCCAGCTCGCCCGCTACCGCTTCGACAAGATCAAGATCGACAAGAGCTTCATCGCCACCTATCGCGACGACGAACGCCAGGAAAAGATCGTCCGCGCCATGCTTGGCCTCGGCAGAAGCCTCAATATCAAGACGACTGCGGAAGGTATCGAGGAGCATGGCCAGCTCGCCTTCCTGCTGCAACTCGGCTGCGACATCGGCCAGGGCTATCTCTTCGGCAAGGCGATGCCCGCCGCCGAGGCGGGCATCTTTATCCGCGACCGCAACGCCAATCTGGCGTCGACGGCCTGACGGAGCTTCAGATGATGGGCTGCACCGCGGCAAAATAACCGATGGACCAATGCATGCCTTTCCGCCGGCTGCCCCGGCGCTAAGTTCGCCCCATCATCACGCCGCATGGAGTCTGCCAAGACATGCCCTCGAACGACTTGCTTCTGACCTTCAATGCCGGCTCCTCGACGGTCAAGATCGGCATCTTTGCCATGGAAGGCGCCAAGGCGCGGCCCATTGGCAAGGGCGTGATCGATCTCCGCGCCGAACCGCTTTCACTCGGACTGAGGCGGGGGCCGCAGACATTCGACGTGCCGTTGAAGGCGGAGGTGACGGAAGACCTGCACGATGTCATCGACGAGACTTTCGCGCGTCTCGCCGATCATTTCGACATAGCCGCCAGCCGCGCCGCCGGTCACCGCGTCGTCCATGGCGGCGACCGCTTCACGGGTGCGATCGCCCTCGACACCGCCGCTATCGATGCCGTCGAATCGCTGATCCCTCTCGCCCCCTTGCACCAGCCGCAGGCGCTGCGTTTCATCCGCGCGCTCAGGCATCTGAAGCCGCATCTTGCCCAGACGGCTTCCTTCGACACCGCCTTCCACGCCACCCAGGACGACCTCGTACGCCGCCTCGCCATACCCCGCTCCCTGCACGACGAGGGCATCAAACGTTACGGCTTCCATGGGCTTTCCTATAAGTTCATTGCCGGCGAACTTGCCCGCCAGGCGCCGCAGGCCGCCAAGGCGGTGGTCGCACATCTCGGCAGCGGCGCCAGCCTCTGTGCGCTGGACGGGGGCATCAGCCGCGATTGCAGCATGGGCTTTTCGACACTCGACGGCATCCCCATGGCGACGCGCCCGGGCTGGCTCGATCCTGGCGTCATCCTGCATCTGGCAGGAGAGAGAAAACGCTCCCTGGGCGAAATCGAGGATCTGCTCTATCACCGCTCGGGCCTGCTCGGCGTTTCCGGCATCAGCGCCGACACGCGCGACCTGTTGACGGACGGACGGCTGGAGGCACGCCAGGCAATCGACCTCTTCACGCTGCGCATTGCCGGGGAGATCGGCCGCATGGCGGTAACCCTCGGCGGCCTCGATGCCGTCGTCTTCACCGCCGGCATCGGCGAGCACCAGCCGGAGATTCGCGCCGGCGTGGCGAAACACCTCACCTGGCTCGGCCTTTCGATCGACGCAAAGGCCAATGCCGCCAATGGTTTTACGATCAGCTCGGGGGAAAGCCGCATCGCCGCCCATGTCATTGCCACGGACGAGGAACAGGTCATCGCCGACGAGGCGCTGTCGCTTCTTGGCGAACGCTGATCCAGATCAATGGCGCGCCGGCGCCGGCGGCTAGAAATGACGTTGAACGCGTTTTCGAACGGGAGAAGCCCATGGAAAAGCATATCTCGACCGCCGCCGCCCTGACCGAGGCCGAACTCGGCCTGATCGACCGCTACTGGCGGGCCGCCAACTATCTCTCGGTCGGCCAGATCTACCTGCTTGCCAATCCGCTGCTGCGCGAGCCGCTGAAACCGGAGCACATCAAGCCGCGCCTGCTCGGCCACTGGGGCACGACGCCCGGCCTCAACTTCATCTATGCGCATCTCAACCGCCTGATCCGCGGCCGCGATCTCGACGTCATCTATATATGCGGCCCCGGTCATGGTGGGCCGGGCATGGTTGCCAACACCTATCTCGAAGGCAGCTATAGTGAGATCTATCCTGATATTTCCGAGGACGCCGAAGGCATGCGCAAGCTCTTCCGGCAATTCTCCTTCCCTGGCGGCATCCCGAGCCACGCGGCACCGGAAACGCCAGGATCGATCCATGAGGGCGGCGAACTCGGCTACGCCCTCGTCCACGCCTATGGCGCCGCCTTCGACAATCCCGACCTGATCGTCGCCTGCGTCATCGGCGACGGCGAGGCCGAAACCGGGCCGTTGGCGGCGAGCTGGCACTCCAACAAGTTCCTCAATCCCGCCCGCGACGGCGCCGTGCTGCCGATCCTGCATCTGAACGGCTACAAGATCGCCAACCCGACCATTCTCGGCCGTGCCGCTGACGATGATCTCCGCCGTCTTTTCGAAGGGTACGGCTATGAACCGTTCTTCGTCGACGGCCATGAGCCACGCGATATGCATCAGCAGATGGCCGCGACGATGGACCGGATCTTCGACCGCATCCGCGACATTCAGCACCAGGCCCGCAACGGCAAGGCTGCAGACGGCTGCCCGCGCTGGCCGATGATCGTGCTGCGCAGCCCCAAGGGCTGGACGGGCCCGAAGGAGGTCGACGGCAAGAAGGTGGAAGGCTTCTGGCGCGCCCATCAGGTGCCGGTTTCCAACTGCCGGGAGGACGACGGCCACCGCAAGATCCTCGAGGACTGGATGCGCGGTTATGATCCGGAAGACCTGTTCGATACGGGAGGCCGGTTGAAGCCTGAGCTGCGGGCACTCGCCCCTGCCGGCAAACGCCGTATGGGCGCCAATCCGCATGCCAATGGCGGCCTATTGCGCAGGGAGTTGGCTGTTCCTGATCTCAGGGACTATGCCGTCGACATCGGCAGGCGCGGCAGTGTTGTGGCGCAGTCGACGCAGGTCCTCGGCCACTATCTGCGCGACACGATGAAGCTCAACGCCGAGGCAGCGAATTTCCGGATCTTCGGCCCCGACGAGACGGAATCGAACCGTCTCGGCAGCGTTTTTGAAGTCACCGACCGTGTCTGGATGGAGGATATCGAACCCTATGATATCCATCTCTCGCGCGATGGGCGCGTCGTGGAGGTGCTCTCCGAACATCTCTGCCAGGGTTGGCTGGAAGGCTACCTCTTGACCGGCCGCCACGGCCTGTTCTCCTGCTATGAGGCTTTCATCCACATCATCGATTCCATGTTCAACCAGCACGCCAAATGGCTGAAGGTGACGGGCGAGCTGGAGTGGCGAAAGCCGATCTCCTCGCTGAACTACCTGCTGACCTCGCATGTTTGGCGCCAGGACCATAACGGCTTCAGCCACCAGGATCCCGGTTTCATCGATCTCGTCGCCAACAAGAAGGCGGATATCGTCCGCATCTATCTGCCGCCGGATGCCAATACCCTGCTCTGGGTCGGCGATCATTGCCTGCGCACCTATGACCGCATCAATGTCATCGTCGCCGGCAAGCAGCCGGAGCCGCAATGGCTGTCGATGGACGAAGCGGTGAAACATTGCGAAGCCGGCATCGGCATCTGGCACTGGGCAAGCAACGAGGAAGAGGCCGTCGCGCCCGACCTCGTCATGGCCTGCGCCGGCGACGTGCCGACCATGGAGACGCTTGCCGCCGTCGATCTCTTGCGCAAAGCCATACCGGCGCTGAAGATTCGCACCGTCAACGTCGTCGATCTGCTGGCGCTGCAATCCAGAGACCAGCATCCGCACGGCCTGACCGACGAGGCCTTCGATGCGATCTTCACGTCAGACAAGCCTGTCATCTTCGCCTATCACGGCTATCCCTATCTCATTCACCGCCTGACCTATAAGCGCACCAACCACGAGAACATCCACGTCCGCGGCTTCATCGAAGAGGGCACGACGACGACACCCTTCGACATGACCGTCCTCAACGAACTCGACCGCTACCATCTCGCGATCGAAGCGATTGAGCGCGTACCGGGCCTGAAGGAAAAGGCTGCGGATGCACTTGCCGCCTTCCACGACAAGCTTGCCGAGCATCACGCCTATGTCAGGGAATACGGCGAGGACATGCCGGAGGTACGGAACTGGACGTGGCCGACGGCGTGAGGCGAAGGCCGGCACAATGCACAGGAAGGCCAATCGCGCATTGGCTCGATTGAATATCTCAACTGTGTCGGTCAAGCCTAGGCTCAGAACTCATCGATAGAGCCAGAAAATGACGGTTGCGGCTATTCAGATCGCCGACTCGAATCTGATTTGCAGCCCTTGGAAATCCGTCAGTTTCAAGACAAAATCGTCCCGCTCTAGCTTTTGGGGGAGACGGGATGGAAAATCACGAGCCGTTTTTACGCGAGGCGATTGCGCTCTCGAGATCCGCGATCGAACAGGGCGGCGGCGAACCGTTTGGCTCGGTGCTGGTGAAGAACGGCGAAGTAATCCTGCGCGCCGAAAACAGCGTCTTCAGCGGCCATGATATGACGAACCACGCCGAGATGAATCTGGTTAAACTGGCGGCGCAGCATTACGACACTGCTTTTCTCGCAGACTGCACGCTGTACACCAGCACGGAGCCTTGCGCGATGTGCTCCGGGGCGATCTACTGGTCAGGCATCGGGCATATGGTGTTTGCGTGCTCCGAAACGCGGCTTGGCGAGATCGCTGGAATCGGGTTGAACGTGCCGAGTCGGGCGGTATTGCAAACCGGTGCGCGCCTCGTCACCGTGGTCGGCCCAACGAGCCTCGAAGACGAAGCCGCCGAAGTCCATCAGGAATTCTGGCCGAAGCATCTGGGGAAGGCTTAGAGATAACCAGATGATGTTTAGAAGGATGCCCGCCTTCTATACACCCTCCAGCCGGACCTTCTCCCTTATCCGCCAGACCCGCGGTGTTTCTCCCGTATATTTGAGGAAGAAGCGCGAGAAATAGGCGGGGTCGGCAAAGCCGAGGCGGAATCCGATTTCCTGAACGCTGCTGAGCGTAAAGACAAGCTGACGCTTCGCCTCCTCAACGAGTTTGGCGGCGATCAACTCGTGCGGCGTGCTGCCGGTCATCGACCGGACGATCCGGGTGAGATGTGTCGGCGAAACCCCGAGCTCCCTGGCATAGAAGGATGCCGGCTTGTGGGATCGAAAATGCTGCTGAATGAGCTCGCCCAGCAGGTCCATCCGCCGCTCGTTTTCGTTTGACGAAAGCTCCCGCGCATTTCCCTCATGGGAAATCCGCGCCGTCAGCCGCAGCGCCAAGGCGACGTAGGCAGCCAAGACCTCGTTGCGGCCACTGCGGCGGTTTTCGAATTCGTCGCCCAGCCGTCGCAACGTCTGCATCACATGGGCAGCCTCCGCATGATCAGGATCGAGCGGCGTCAGATGCGGCGTCGCCAGCCATTCGCCGAGATGGCTCCGCTCGCCGGGCGGATGGCTGAGATGGGACCGCAATATGGTGATGACAAGACCGTCGATATTGCGTGAAAAACGAAAGCCGTGATTGAACCCCGGAGGAACCGTAACGACCGCCGGCGGCCGGATGGCATGGCTGCTCTCACCGAAAATCGCATCGCCCGAACCGGCTTCGATGTATAATATCTGAAAGAAACTCTCGTGGCGGTGCAACCGGATCTCCCATTGATGCAGGCTGCTGCGGGAGCGAATTGTTTCGCAATGCAACCAAAATTCCGGCGATCGTCCGACGTTTTCGCCGTAGAGCTCGTAGGTCGGTATATGCCTGCTCATCGGCTCCTCCCGCGCTGATGTTCGATTAGTGCAATTTTTAGGCGGGAATGTCCATTGAGGCGACCCAGTCGGCACGGCAGAATCTGACAAAACGCAAGAAGTGTGAGGGAGGAAGCATTTGCGAACCCAGGTCGCCATCATCGGTTCGGGACCATCCGGCTTGCTTCTCGGTCAGCTTCTGACCGAAGCCGGCATCGACAATGTCATTCTCGATCGCGTCAACAAGGATTATATCCTCGGCCGGGTGCGCGCCGGCGTTCTGGAGGAAGGCACTGTCGGGCTGCTGGATCAGGCCAAAGCCGGAGCGAGGCTACATGCCGAAGGCCTGCCGCATGAAGGCTTCTCGCTCGCCTTCGACGGACGCGACCATCGCATCGATCTCTATGAACTCACCGGCGGCAGGCGCGTCACCGTCTACGGCCAGACCGAGGTGACGCGCGACCTGATGGAGCGGCGCGAAGCAAGCGGAGCGCTGTCGATCTATAGTGCCGCCGATGTCACGCCGCATGGCTTCGACGGCCGCTCTCCTTTCGTTACCTATACAAAGGACGGCGCTGCCAGGCGCATCGATTGCGATTTCATCGCCGGCTGCGACGGCTTTCACGGCGCAAGCCGCAAGGCCGTCCCCGAACGGGCGATCAAACATTTCGAGAAGGTCTATCCCTTCGGCTGGCTGGGCCTGCTTGCCGACGTGGCGCCGGTCAGCCACGAACTGATCTACGCCAACCATCCCAGGGGCTTTGCGCTCTGCTCAATGCGTTCGGCGACACGCAGCCGCTATTATCTCCAATGCCCGCTCGACGAGAGGGTCGAGGACTGGAGCGACGACCGCTTCTGGGACGAGCTCAGACGGCGCCTGCCGGCGCATCACGCCGAGGCGTTGAAAACCGCGCCGTCCTTCGAGAAATCGATTGCTCCGTTACGCTCCTTCGTCGCCGAGCCGATGCGTTTCGGCCGGCTTTTCCTTGTCGGCGACGCCGCCCATATCGTGCCGCCGACCGGCGCCAAGGGGCTGAACCTTGCAGCCAGCGACGTCCACTACCTTTTCTCCGGCCTGATCGAGCATTACCGCGAAGGCTCGGATCATGGCATCCACGCCTATTCGCAGGTTGCACTTGCCCGTGTGTGGAAGTCCGTGCGGTTTTCCTGGTGGATGACGACGATGATGCATCGTTTCCCTGATACGAGTGATTTCGACCAAAGGATTCAAGAGGCCGAGCTCGACTATCTCACGCATTCCCGCGCCGCCTCGACGGTCCTTGCCGAAAATTATGTGGGGTTGCCATTCTGAAGCATTGCGGATGAAAGCTGCGCGCACACGCAGTGAACCGGGTGTTCGAGACGCAGAACCATAACCATCAGGTCATGTGTTTGGGGATTTATTTCATTTTACATCACCATTTCGCATGACAAGCTAATCTGAAATTCAATACGGCGCCGGAGTACGCCGAAAAGGGAGAGAGAAGATGAGGAAGTTGTTTCTGGCCGCCGCTGCGGCAATCGCGATCGGCACGAGCGCCTATGCCGACACCATCAAGGTCGGCGTCATCGGCCCGTTCTCCGGTCCCTTCGCGCTCCAGGGCAAGAACTTCAAGGCCGGGATTGATGCCTATATGGCTGTCAACGGCAGCAAGGTCGGCAACGATACCGTCGAGATTGTCTATCGCGACGTGCCGCAGGCCGATCCTGCCCAATCCAAGGCGCTTGCCCAGGAACTAATCGTCAAGGAAAAGGTCCAGTATCTCGCCGGCTTCTATTTCACCCCCGATGCCATGGCGGTGACGCCGATCCTCAAGCAGGGCAATGTGCCGATGGTCGTCATGAACGCCGCCACCTCGGCCATCGTCACCAAAAGCCCGCTCGTCGTCCGCACCTCGTTTACGACCTGGCAGACCTCGACGCCGATCGCCAAGGTCGCCTTCGACGCAGGCGTCAAGAAAGTCATTTCGGTCGTCAGCGACTATGGTCCCGGCATCGACGCCGAAAACGCCTTCAAGACCGGTTTCGAAAAGGCCGGCGGCCAGGTGGTCGAGGCGATCCGCATGCCGCTTGCGACCAACGACTTCAGCCCGATCATGCAGCGCATCAAGGATTCCGGCGCTGAGGGCGTCTTCGCCTTCCTGCCCTCAGGCCCGACGACGCTCGGCTTCGTCAAGGCCTATAACGAGAATGGCCTGAAGGCTGCCGGCATCAAGTTTTTCGCGCCCGGCGACCTGACCCGGGAATCCGATCTGCCGGCGCTGGGTGATGCCGCACTCGGCATCCAGACGACCTTCCATTATGCCGTTTCGCACGACTCGCCCGAAAACAAGGCTTTCGTCGCGGCTGCCACTAAAGCGATCGGCAACAAGGCCGAACTCTCCTTCCCCGCGGTCAGCGCCTATGACGGCATGTATGTGATCTACAAGATGATCGAGGCGACGGGCGGCAAGCAAGATGCCGAAAAGGCTGTCGATGCGGTCAAAGGCCTTGCCTGGGTGAGCCCGCGCGGCCCGGTTTCGATCGATCCGGAAAGCCGCCACATCACGCAGAACATCTATCTGCGCGAAGTCGCCAAGACGGACGACGGGACCTACATCAACAAGGAGGTCAAGACCTTCGAGAAGCAGGGCGATCCGGGCCTGGCGGCGGCCAAGTAACTTCGGGCGTCAGAACATGCGACGGGCATGGAGTTCCACGCCTGTCGCGTTCAAGCAGGTAGGTCCATGCAGACAATCTTCAGCATAGCCGTCGATGCGCTAGCCTATGGCATGGTGCTCTTCGTGATCTCGATCGGCCTTTCCGTCACCATGGGGCTGATGCGCGTCGTCAACCTCGCGCACGGCGCCTTCGCCATGATCGGGGGCTACATCGCCTCCTATGCCGCACATGACCTCGGTCTCGGTTATGCGGTGGCTGTCGTCGCTGCCGTGGTCGCCACGATCATCATCGCAATCCCGCTCGAGCGCTTTCTCTATCGCCAGATCTACGGCGCGCCGGAGCTGACCCAGGTGCTGATGACGATCGGCATCACCTTCTGCGTCATCGGCATTGCGAATTATGCAATGGGACCGACGCTGAAGACCATACCGCTTGCCGCTGCCCTGCAGGGTTCGGCCGACCTCGGCTTCCGCACCATCCCCGTGCACCGACTTTTCGTCATCCTCTGCGGCCTGGTGGTCGCGGTCTCGCTCTGGTTCGCCATCGACCGGACCAGCTTCGGCGTCAAGCTGCGCGCCTCCGTCGACGATGCGGCGATGGCGGCGGCACTCGGCGTGCGCACCGAGATCATTTATGCGGTGAGCTTTGCCGTTGCCGTCGGGCTTGCCGCCTTCGGCGGCGTGGTCGGCGCCGAGCTCCTGCCGGTCGAACCCTATTACGCGCTGCGCTACATGGTGACCTTCCTGGTCGTCGTCTCCGTCGGCGGCGCCGGCTCAATACCTGGGGCGCTGATCGCCTGCCTGCTGCTCGGCGCCATCGATACGACAGGCCGCTATCTGATGCCGGAATTCGGGGAATTCTTCTTCTATCTCGCCGTGATCGCGATCATTTGCATCTTCCCGCGCGGCCTTGCCGGAAGGGCGAAGTGAGATGGCGCTGGTGATGAACAAAGAAAACGAAGGTCTCCCGCATCGGCGCGGTTTTGTCAGCCGCGATCTCGCCGGCATCATGGTAATCATCGCCGTTGCCGCCGTCGGCTATTTCGCCTTCCCTGATAATCTCGCGCTGCTGACGCGGATGATCACCATCGCGCTGCTCGTGCTGTCGCTCGATCTCGTGACCGGTTATTGCGGCGTTGCGACGCTCGGCCATGCCGCCCTTTTCGGGTCCGGTGCCTATGCCGCCGGCATCCTGTCCGCGCATTACGGCGTCAATGATCCGCTGCTGATGCTGCTTGCCGGCATTGCCGGTGGCGCAGCTTCGGGGCTGCTCAGCGGCGCGATCATTCTGCGCGCGCATGGCCTGCCGCAGCTCGTGCTGTCGATTGCCCTCATCCACCTCTTCCATGAATTCGCCAATAAGGCCTCGTCGTGGACAGGAGGCAGTGACGGGCTTTCCGGCATCGCGCCGGACCCGATCTTCGGCCTTTTTGAATTCGATCTCTACGGTCAAACCGCCTTCTTCTTCGGAACGGCGCTGCTGCTTGTTGTCTTCGCGCTACTGCGATTGCTGGTGCGCTCGCCCTTCGGCATGCTCTGCCGCGGCATCCGGCAAGATCCGCTGCGCATCCGCGCCATGGGTGGTTCGCCGAAGGCGGCGCTCATCCGCATGTACGTCATTTCCGGCGCCGTTGCCGGTGTCGGCGGCGCGCTGAATGCGATCTCGACGCAGGTCGTCGGCCTGGACAGCCTGTCCTTCACCCAGTCAGCCGAAGCGCTCGTCATGCTCGTGCTCGGCGGCACCGGCTCCCTCTTCGGCGCGCTGTCAGGCACGATCATCTTCATGCTCTTCGAGGACTATGTCTCGGCCGCCAATCCGTTCCATTGGCTGACCATGGTCGGTGCGCTCTTGATCGCCGTTGTGCTGTTTGCGCCGAAAGGGCTTTACGGAACGGCCGCAGCGTTGATTGTCCGCCGCAGGGAGCAGCGCTGATGAGCCCGGTCTTCGAAGTTGCCAATCTCAGGAAAGCCTTCGGTGGTCTTGCCGTCACCAACGATGTCTCGCTGGCGATGGCGCCCGGCGACCGCGTCGCGCTGATCGGCCCGAACGGCGCCGGCAAGACCACTTTCGTCAATCTCGTCACCGGTAATCTCTCGCCCGATTCCGGCGAGGTCCGCCTCGGCGGTGAGACGGTGACGGCGGTTAATGCGATCGGCAGGGTCAAGCGCGGCCTCGTGCGCTCCTTTCAGGTGACACGGCTTTTCCAGGACATGACACCCGCCGAACATGTAGGACTGGCTATCCTGCAGCGGAATGGCAAGACCCGGAAGATGTTCGGAAACTTCCTCTCGATGCCCGATGTCATGGCCGAAATCGACGACCTTCTCGGAAAGCTCGGACTGACGCCGCTGATGAATCGCAAGGTCAGCGAGATTGCCTATGGGCAACAGCGGCTCCTGGAACTTGCCGTCGCGCTGGCGCTGAAGCCGAAGGTGCTGCTGCTCGACGAGCCGGCAGCCGGCGTGCCGCAGAGCGATACCGGCCGCATCGAGCAGGCGCTGGCCGACCTGCCCGGCGATCTCGCCGTGCTGATGATCGAACACGACATGGATCTCGTCTTCCGCTTCGCCAAACGCGTCATCGTGCTTGCGGCGGGCGCGATCATCTTCGATGGCCTGCCGGCCGATGTCACCAGGAATGCGCGTGTGCGCGAGGCCTATCTCGGGAATTATGCCAATGCCAGCCATATCGCTTGAGGTCGACAATCTCTCGGCCGGTTATGGCCCGACACGGGTACTGGAAAGCATTTCGTTCTCGGTGCCCGCTGGAGCACGGCTTGCCGTGCTCGGCCGCAACGGCATGGGCAAGACGACGCTGCTCGCGACACTTGCCGGGCAAACCAGGCGCTATCACGGCCACATCCGGCTCGGCGATCTGGATGTCACCGCAGCGTCGAGCGCGGCACGGGCCCACAAGGGCCTTGGATATGTGCCGCAGACGCGCTGCATCTTTCCGACACTGACGGTCGAAGAAAATCTCTTCGTCGGATTGAAGGCGCGGCCGAAAACGGTGCTGGAAGAGGCCTATGTGATGTTCCCGCGGCTGAAGGAGCGCCGCCGCAATCTCGGCAACCAACTCTCCGGCGGCGAGCAGCAGATGCTTTCCACCGCCCGCACAATTCTCGGCCGCCCGTCCGTATTGCTGCTCGACGAACCGCTGGAGGGGCTCGCCCCCGTTATTTGCGAAGAACTGATGGCTGCCTTCGCCGAACTCGCCAAGTCAGGCGACATGACCATCCTGCTCGTCGAGCAACGCATCCAGAGCGCGCTCGATTTCGCCGATCAGGTCGTCATACTCGAACGCGGCAGGTTGGCCTGGGCGGGAACACCGACAGATCTGTCCAAGGACCACGAAGCCGTCGAAACTTTTCTCGGAGTGGGCGGCCTCCATTGAGGCAACAATGCCGTATATTCCGGAAGCGGCATCAGCGTAAGACAACGCATAAATTCTCATTACCGAGCGAATCCCCCTACTAAGATCTTTAAGCTGCAGACAATTGGGCCCGTGGATTTGGCAGGCTGAGTTGATCAGACGCTGGGCAAAACTTCGTTGCCAAGCACCCGATACGCTTGCATGTTCGAACGGAACTTCAGACGGGAGGTAGAAATGGCAAACCACAAGCCGATCGCAGCGGACGTATACCAGCCCATTTTCGACGTCGACACGCCGGTTGACGGCAACATGCTGGACGGTTCCACGGATGCCGACGGAGATCCCGTGCGCCTCAACTTCGTGAACGGGCAGCGAATTCCGCAACCATCCAATCCGGACGGAGCGGCCACGACGACGGCGATCGAAGGGAAATACGGCACGCTGACCGTCTATTCCGACGGCTACTACACCTATGAACTCGATCACTCCAATCCGGTGGTATCAGCGCTCGGCCCGGGAGATCAACTCGTCGACCAGTTCAATTTCAAGATCTCGGACGGCAAAGGCGCCACCGACTTCGGCTTGCTGAATATCGCTGTCGATCTGCCGGAGCGTGGCGACATCTTCGTGAATTTCGAGGATGTCGGCAAACATGATTTCCCCACAGGCTACAAGGGCTTCGATTGGGGCGCATGGCACGATGGTGACGATGCAGCGATACAAAAGGAAGCCGACGGCAACCATTATCTGTCAGGCGGCGTATTCTGGACACCCATCCAGGCCGCCGATGGCGGCACCTTCCAGATCGAGCAATTCAGCGTGGCAAATGGCACATCGGACTATGACAACGTTCTGACGATCGAAGGGAGGCTGAACGGCGATACCGTGTTCTTGGTCACGGTCAACGTGACCGCCGACAGCATTCATGACCCGCAGGTGATTGATCTCAGCGCCTATGGCGCGATCGACTATCTCGTGCTCGACACCGAGCCCGTCATCACCGAAACCAGCGGGCCCGACTATTATGGCGCGCAATACGACAATTTCCACTTTGTCGTTTGAGGAATAGGGAAAGGGCGCCGCATCGCCAGCCCTTGCAGCTTTCCGGGCGCCGCTGCAGGGGTTCTCTGGTAGCGATTTCTTGCGATAGCTGATCGACCTGCGCCCTGTTAGCAATAGATCGTCCGAGGAGGGACGTTTATGCTGGGATGGAGGAAATGATGCATTCAATGGGATTCAGGTTAGCAGCGGTCATGTTCTCGCTGGCCTTGTGGGCCATCATTATCGCTGCGGCATCCCATCTTTGGGCGATGAAAATGCCCATCTTGCACTTTGTGCTCTACAGATAGTGCTGGCCTCGGCGTGATCAAAATCGGGGGAATGTGCGCAGCGTCTACGTTGCTTCGCAGTTTTGACTCGCTCCGTATTTGGCCACCAGAAAGCGCATGCTGCGCTGAAGCCGCGTACCGAGCTTCTCTCAGGCGCGACGTGGCTGATCCTCCTCGCCGCAGAACTCCTGCCCTTGCTACATGATCTCGCCCGTTGGCGAGGTTACAGGAGCTGCAACCCCATAACATTATTTCGAGGCGTCGGTGCGATCGTTGCGAAGAACCGAAATGAGGGAAGTACCTGTAATATGACGCAACATGGGGCGCGCCGAAGCATCGACGGAATACCACTCAACCAATTGAAGTCATTTGGTTTTGAGATGGTAGCGGAGGAGGGATTTGAACCCCCGACACAAGGATTATGATTCCTCTGCTCTGACCTACTGAGCTACTCCGCCACTGGTCAAACGATACCTGCTCGCGAAGCGCTGCGGGCTCGTGGGATGAGCGGCTTATAAGGTGCGCTTTGCCTTTGTGTCAAGCGCATGATGGAGAAAAACGGTGGGGTTTGTCGCCCGCCCTCTCCTATTGGTTTCAGGCGGCGACGGGGCTTGCGAGCAGGGCCTTGAGCGACGCCTCCGCGGCGGGCTCGCGCTCGGAGCGCTCGATGAAGCCGCCGCCGAAGACGCGGGCGTCGTCGCCGGGCGCGGAATAAAGCGCGCAGGCCTGGCCGGGGGCGATCCCAGCCTCGCCGACCGTCAGGTCGACATAGGTGCCGGTGGCATCGACATGCAGCACGGCGGGTGCCGGCGCCCTGGTCGAGCGGACCTTGGCGTAGCAGGCGAAGCCTTCGCCGGATGCGGCTTCGCCAAGCGTTTCGTCACCCAGCCAGTTGACGTCGCGCAGATAAACGCGGTGCGTCTCCAGCGCCTCCTTCGGTCCGACGATGACGCGGCGCGAGCGGGCGTCGAGGTAGACGACGTAGAGCGGCTCGCCGGTGGCGATGCCGATGCCACGGCGCTGGCCGATGGTGAAGTGCAGAATGCCTTCATGCGTTCCCAATACGCGGCCGTCGAGATGGACGATCTCGCCTGCGAGCGCCGCATTCGGCTTCAGCTTGGTGATGATGTCGGAATATTTGCCCTGCGGCACAAAGCAGATGTCCTGGCTGTCAGCCTTCTTGGCGACGACGAGGCCCATCTCTTCGGCCAGCCGGCGGGTCTCGGCCTTCGGCAGGCCGCCGAGCGGAAAGCGCAGATAGTCGATCTGCTCCTGCGTCGTGGCGAACAGGAAATAGCTCTGGTCGCGGTCGGCGTCGGCCGGACGGAACAGCGCGCGGCGGCCGGGATGTTCGGGCGAAGGGTTCGGCCGCGAACGAATATAGTGGCCGGTCGCCAGCGCATCGGCGCCGAGCTCCTTGGCGGTCGCCAGCAGATCGGCAAACTTGACGGTCTGGTTGCAGGAGACGCAGGGGATCGGCGTTTCGCCGGCCACATAGCTTTCGGCGAACGGATTGATCACCGTCTCGCGAAAGCGCTTCTCGTAATCGAGCACATAATGCGGAATGCCGAGCGTCTCGCAGACGCGGCGCGCATCGTCAATATCCTGGCCGGCGCAGCAGGACCCGGCGCGGTGAACCGCGGCGCCATGATCGTAAAGCTGCAGCGTGATGCCGAGCACGTCGTAACCCTGCTGCTTGAGAAGACCGGCCACGACGGAGGAATCGACGCCGCCCGACATGGCGACGACGACGCGGGTCTCTTCCGGCTTCTTGTCAAAATCCAGTGTGTTCAACGGTGGTGCCAAATTCTGCGCGCTCATCATCCGCCCTTGCGCTGCAATTGCGGCGGATTGCTGTATCAGGCGGGATCGGCCGCCTTTCGATAAGCGATCGATATAGAAAGGATTGTATCGGGACGCAAGGGGCGGCTTTCGGGCGGTCGATCGTTTCGCCAGCGAGAAAGGAAAGGCGCGGCCGAGGCCACGCCTTGAAAGCGGGGGTGCGGCTCAGGTGCCGATCAGCTTGTTGCAGGCGAATGCGATGCCTGGATTGGCGATGATGGCGGTCATAAGCGCCAGTCCGATTATCGAGTATGAATAGCGTTTCATATGCATCCTCCTTTCAGCCAATGCGAATTATGCGACTGCGGCCGCCGTCCTCAAAATAACGAATGCTTGAGCACCAGCCGGCTCAACCGGAGATCGTCGAGCAAATAATTATCGCCCTATGGAACTATTCTTTCGATCATGCGTTCCGGGTGATCAATGTCGCAATCGAATGCTGCGGAGGGTTTCATGGCCAGGTTCGGCACGACGGCGGATTACAACAGGATCAGACACTGGATCGAAGAGCGAGGCGGCCATCCCGCCCGCATCAAGGACGCGAGCGACAGCGAAACCGTCCGCGTCGATTTTTCCTCGGAAACGCAGGAGGAGATTTCCTGGGACGAATTTTTCCAGGGTCTCGACGGCAGCAGGCGTGCCTTCCTTCATCGCACCAAGGCTGAGGACGATAGAGCCCGTTTCGGCAAGATCGTCCGCCGCAAGCGCTTGCCTCACTGAAATATACCCATTGATGATCAGAAAACCCGGCGCCGTTTCCCGCGCCGGGTTTTCCCTATTTCCTTGGGAGGAAGGAAACTCAGTCTACGTTGAATGTCAGCAGCTTTGCCTGGCGGATTGCCTGGTGCGCCGTCAGCCGTTCGAGCACGCCGTCCTCCACCTCGCCATCGACATAGAGCAGCGCGATGGCGTCGCCACCCTGCTTGTCGCGGCCGAGCTGGAAGTTGGCGATGTTGACGCCGGCAGCACCGAGCGTCGTGCCGATGAAGCCGATCATGCCAGGGACGTCGGTATTGGTGATGTAGATCATGTGCGAGCCGACGTCGGCATCGAGATTGATGCCCTTGATCTGGATGAAGCGCGGCTTGCCGTCCGAAAACACCGTGCCGGCGATCGAACGCGTCATGCTCTCGGTCGTCACCGTCAGCTTGATATAGCCGTCGAAGACACCCGTCTTGTCGCGCTTGACCTCGGAGAGCACGATGCCCTTTTCCTTGATCATGATCGGCGCCGAAACCATGTTGACGTCGGCGACCTGCGAGCGGATGAGACCGGCAAGCGCCGCGCTCGTCAGCGCCCGCGTGTTCATGTTGGCGGTGACGCCGTCATAAAGGATCTCGATTTCCTTGATCGGCTCCTCGGTGACCTGGCCGACGAAGGCGCCGAGAACGTCGGCAAGACGGATGAAGGGCTTGAGGATCGGCGCTTCTTCCGCGGTGATCGACGGCATGTTGATGGCGTTGGAGACTGCGCCTTTGACGAGATAGTCCGACATCTGTTCGGCCACCTGCAGAGCGACGTTTTCCTGCGCTTCGGTCGTCGAGGCGCCGAGATGCGGGGTGCAGACGACGTTCGGCAGGCCGAAGAGCGGGCTTTCCTTGGCGGGCTCGACCTCGAACACGTCGAAGGCGGCACCGGCGACATGGCCCGACTTGATCGCTTCGGCAAGAGCCGCTTCGTCGACCAGGCCGCCGCGGGCGCAGTTGATGATGCGCACACCGGGCTTGGTCTTCGCCAGCGCTTCCTTGTTGAGGATGCCGCGCGTCTTGTCGGTCATCGGCACGTGCAGCGTGATGAAATCGGCGCGGGCGAAGAGCTCGTCCAGCTCGACCTTGGTGACGCCCATCTCCTCGGCGCGCTCCTTGGAGAGGAACGGGTCATAGGCGACGACATGCATCTTGAGGCCGATGGCGCGGGCGCAGACAATCGAGCCGATATTGCCGGCGCCGATGACGCCGAGCGTCTTGCCGGTGATCTCGACACCCATGAATTTCGACTTCTCCCACTTGCCGGCCTGCGTCGAGGTATCGGCTGCCGGAAGCTGGCGGGCGACGGCGAACATCAGCGCGATCGCGTGTTCGGCGGTGGTGATCGAATTGCCGAAGGGCGTGTTCATGACGATGATGCCGCGGCGCGAGGCGGCGGGAATATCGACATTGTCGACGCCGATGCCGGCGCGGCCGACGACCTTGAGGTTCTTCGCCCCTTCGATGATCTTTTCCGTCACCTTGGTGGCGGAGCGGATGGCAAGGCCATCATATTTGCCGATGACTTCGAGCAGACGGTCCTTGTCCTTGCCGAGCTGCGGTTCGAAATCGACTTCAACGCCGCGGTCGCGGAAGATCTGGACGGCGGTTTCCGACAATTCGTCGGATACGAGAACGCGAGGTGCCATGAGGGACTCCTTCAAAAAATGTTCAGCGATGGATGAAATCAGGGATGCTGGGCTCCGCCTCGTGGCGGAGCCGGATGCGGTCACGTCAGGCGGCGGCCTGAGAGAGCTGCGCCTTCTGCGTTTCGAAGGCCCAGGAAAGCCAGGGCATCAGCTTCTGCATATCGGACGCCTCGATCGTGGCACCCGCCCAGATGCGCAGACCCGACGGCGCGTCGCGGTAGTGGCCGATGTCATAGGCGACACCTTCCTTTTCCAGGAGGCCGACCAGACCCTTGGCGAAATTCGCCTGGCCATCGTCGTCGAGAGCCGCGATGTCCTTGTCGACGATCTTCAGGCAGACGGAGGTGTTGGAGGCCGTTTCAGCCTTGACGGCGAGATTGGCGATCCAGTCGTTTGCCGCGACGAAATCGTGAATGACCTTGGCATTGGCATCGGCGCGCGCGATCAGCGCCTTGAGGCCGCCGAGATCCTTGGCCCAGAGCAGCGCATCGATATAGTCCTCGACGCAGAGCATCGACGGCGTGTTGATCGTCTCGCCCTGGAAGATGCCTTCCGTCAGCTTGCCGCCCGAGGTCATGCGGAAGATCTTCGGCAGCGGCCAGGCCGGCGTATAGGTGGTGAGGCGCTCGACGGCGCGCGGCGAAAGGATGATGACGCCATGTGCGCCCTCGCCGCCCAGAACCTTCTGCCAGGAGAAGGTGACGACATCGAGCTTGGCGAAATCGAGTTCCTGGGCGAAAGCGGCCGAAGTGGCGTCGCAGATCGTCAATCCCTTGCGGTCGGCGGGGATGAAATCGCCGTTCGGCACGCGCACACCCGAAGTCGTACCGTTCCAGGTGAAGACGACGTCACGGTCGAAATCGATGGCGGAGAGATCGGGAAGCTCGCCGTATCCGGCTTCGAGCCTGCGCACATCCTTGAGCTTCAGCTGCTTGACGACATCGGTGACCCAGCCGGCGCCGAAGCTTTCCCAGGCGAGCATGTCGACGCCGCGTTCGCCGAGCAGCGACCACAACGCCATTTCGACGGCGCCGGTGTCGGAGGCCGGAACGATGCCGATGCGGTAATCCGCCGGCACTTCGAGAATTTCACGGGTAAGGTCGATGGCCTGCTTGAGCTTGGTCTTGCCGACCTTCGCGCGGTGCGAACGGCCGAGGGCCGCGTCGGAAAGGGCTTCGAGCGACCAACCAGGGCGCTTCGAGCAGGGGCCAGAAGAAAAATGAGTATTGTGCGGACGGATGTCCGGCTTTGCGGTCTTCGCCATGATGCTATCCTCTCAGATAGAAAGCCCTTCGTTGGGGAAGGGTGTCCCGCCGCCGTGTGTATGGATCGGCGGCGTCATAGTCAAGATCGAAGTGTCGCAGAGGGAAGGTATTTTGACGCAGGCGGGGTGGCGGAAATGAAAAAAGCCGCCCCTGCGGGGGCGGCTTTCTGATGAAGAGCATTGAGTTTACTTGTAGACCGGCTGCTGCAGTGGAATTTCCGGGGGCGGTTCGTAGCTCGCCTGGGCGCAGCCGCCGAACAGATAGCGGCCACCGACGCGGACTTCATGGGCGCTGAGGCCCTTGTCGCGGCCCGGGCCGCCATTATCGGCATAGCCGAACATGTTGCCGCCATCGATATGCAGGTAGCGGTAGCCGACATCGGCCTTGAAGTTGCAGGTGACGTCCACCGAGGCGCCGGCCATGAGGGCGTAGGTGAAGCGCCAGTTGCCCTTGCCGCCGTGGGTGACTTCGTCGTCGCAGAAGCTGCCGTCATCGGCGCAGGCGACGTTGCGCAGGTTTTTCCACTTGACGTAGGAGCCGCCGATACCGGCGCCGACATAAGGCGTGACGTAGCCGTAGGTGCCGAGATCGACATAGGCATTGGCCAGCAGCGTGTAGGCCGTCAGCGAAGAGCGGTCGCTCGAGGTGCAATCCACCAGCGGGAAGCCGCACTGCCCGACCGTCGAGCCGCGGAAGTCGGCCTGCGTGAGATAGTCGAAGGTCAGATCGGTGCGGAGGTAGCTGTTGATCTGGTAACCGACACCGCCGCCGATCGTCCATGCGTCGTCGAGGTCAGCGTCGTCGAAATCGACTTCGTTGGCATTGCTGCCCTGGAAATAGCGGGCGCCGCGAAGATCGGTAAAGGCATAACCGACATCGCCGCGCAGGTACCAGCCCGTCGCTTCACTGACCGCCACCTCGGGCGGCTGCTCCGGGATGGGCTCGGCCGGAGCCAGGTCCGCGGAATAGGCATTTGTCGCGATCAACAATGCCGCGAAGATGCCGGACAAGCTTCTTTTCATGGATCCCACTCCAAAATCCGTTACATCGGCAGGCTCAGGTCGCTGCCAATCTGATACGCTTCGTATGGATAATGAACCGGAAACGTTAAAAGCTGCTTAACCACGATTATTTACTGTGAATCTTGAAGTTTCCGAGAGAGGGGAAACTTGGATTGCCGCGGCAAGTCTTTGAAGAGACGATCTGACGAGACGATTTGGCTTTGCTTGCGCACGGGGTGATAAATTGGCGAGGACGTCCGCCTCACCCACCCTGATTCCTGTGACGAGCACAGGAACGAGGGAGGATAGGTTGATACTTGCACTGGATTTTCTGCTGTGGCGCGTAGCGTCGACCGAAGCGTCAGCACGCCCATCAGCTACACAGCACGCCAATTAGCACTCATCCTGGAGATGCCCCGAAGGGGTCTCCAAGGACGGGGGCAGCGAGAGGCCTCGCCCATCCTCCAAGCCCCGCCAAGCTTGCCGCCAAGCCTGATCTGCCCTCAAAAATCAGGCAGCGCTACGAACGTTTGAAATCGTACCGATCAACTCGTTGACGATGCGCTCGATCTGGGCGCGATCGTCGCCCTCGGCCATGACGCGGATCAGCGGCTCGGTGCCGGAGGGCCGGATGACAAGCCTGCCGGTCTTGGCAAGCTCGGCTTCGGCATCGGCGATCGCCTTCTGCACCTGGATATCCTCCAGCGGCTTGCCGCCGCTGATGCGGACATTGCGCAGCAGCTGCGGCACCGGCTCGAAGCGGCGGCAGACCTCGCTGACGGTCCTGCCGGTGCGTTTGACGGCGGCAAGGATCTGCAGTGCGGCAACCAGGCCGTCGCCCGTCGTGCCATAATCCGACAGCACGATATGACCCGACTGCTCGCCGCCGACATTGTAATTGTGCTGGCGCATATGCTCGACGACATAACGGTCGCCGACCTTCGTGCGGGCGAGCGCCATGCCGCGCTCGTCGAGGAAACGCTCGAGGCCGAGGTTGGACATGACAGTGGCGACGATGCCATTGCCGCGCAGCTGCTGGCTCTCGGCCCAGCTCTCGGCAATGACGGCCATGAGCTGGTCGCCGTCGACGATCGAACCATTCTCATCGACGATGATGACGCGGTCTGCATCGCCATCGAGCGCGATGCCGATATCGGCACGCACCTCATCGACCTTCTTCTGCAGCGCGACCGGGCTCGTGGAGCCGCAATTGAGATTGATATTAGTGCCGTTCGGCTCGTTGCCGATGGTGACGACGTCGGCGCCGAGCTCCCAGAGCACGGCGGGCGCCACCTTATAGGCGGCGCCGTTGGCGCAGTCGATGGCGATCCGCAGGCCCTGCAGGGTCACGTCGCGTGGCAGGGTGCGCTTGGCGTGTTCGATATAACGGTCATGCACGCCGTCGACGCGCTTGGCACGGCCGATGTCGTCGGACTTGGCGAGCTGCGTGCTCAGGTCCTTTTCGAGCAAATCCTCGATCTCGGCTTCGATGTCGTCGGAGAGCTTATAGCCGTCGGGGCCGAACAGCTTGATGCCGTTATCCTCGTAAGGATTGTGCGAAGCGGAGATCATCACGCCGATATCGCAGCGCAGCGAACGGGTCAGCATGGCGACCGCAGGCGTCGGGATCGGGCCGAGGATGAAGGCATCAAGGCCAGCGGCGGTGAAACCCGCGACCATGGCATTTTCGAGCATATAGCCGGAAAGGCGCGTGTCCTTGCCGATAACGACGCGATGGCGATGGTTGCCGCGGCGGAAGATCGTGCCGGCGGCGATGCCGACCCGCATGGCGAGATCCGGCGTCATCGGGAAGACATTGGATTGACCTCGAATGCCATCCGTACCGAAATAGCGTCTTTTCATCTGCACTCCTGCGCTTTCCGCGCGCCATTCAAGGCAGCGCATCGTTCCAAGCGAATTTGGCTTCAAAGGTCCGTCGTCAAGCCCAGAGCGCCTGAATCAGACCTGCCTCAATTTATCGGGATGCCACAAAACATGGGCATCGGCACGTAAATTACCGAGAAAAATGAATATATCCCGTTACCAATAGAAAAGGCCGGATCTCCCAAGGGGAAATCCGGCCTTGTTCAGCCTGGTGACGCCGCTCAATGCGGCTGCGGCTCGAGGCCGGCTTCGGGCTCGTCGCCCTTGGTCGCGGGCCGCGCGCCGGCCTTCGGAACGGCCGAGCCGCGGCTCGGCGGCGAGTCGTCGCCGAGATCGCGCGAAGGCTTCTCGCCGCGGATCAGCGCCTTGATCTCCTCGCCGGTCAGCGTCTCGTATTCGAGCAGGCCTTCGGCGAGAGCAACGAATTCATCGTGCTTTTCCGTGAGGATCGTGCGGGCCTGGGTATAGGCTTCGTCGATCAGGCGGCGCACTTCATTGTCGATCTTCTGCGCGGTGGCTTCCGAAACGTTCTTGGACTGCGATACCGAGTGACCGAGGAAGACTTCCTGCTGGTTCTCGCCGTAAGCGACCTGACCAAGCTGATCGGAGAAGCCCCATTGCGTGACCATGGCGCGGGCGAGCTTGGTCGCCTGCTCGATGTCGGAGGAGGCACCCGATGTGATGTTCTCTTTGCCGAAGGTGAGCTCTTCGGCGACACGGCCGCCCATCATGATGCAGAGACGCGACACCATCCACTTGTAGCTCATCGAGTAGCGGTCGCCCTCGGGAAGCTGCATGACCATGCCGAGCGCACGGCCGCGCGGAATGATTGTCGCCTTGTGCAGCGGATCGGCGACGGCAACATTGAGCGCGGTGATGGCGTGGCCGGCTTCGTGATAGGCGGTGAGCTTTTTCTCTGCCTCGGTCATCGCCGAGGAGCGGCGCTCGGCGCCCATCATGATCTTGTCCTTGGCGTCCTCGAATTCCTGCATGGTGACGACCCGCTTGTTGCGGCGGGCGGCCATGAGGGCGGCTTCGTTGACGAGGTTCATCAGGTCGGCGCCGGAAAAGCCGGGCGTGCCACGGGCGAGAACCTTGAGATCGACATTTGGCGCCAGCGGCACGTTGCGGGCATGCACCTTGAGGATGCGCTCACGCCCGACGATGTCAGGGTTCGGCACCACGACCTGACGGTCGAAGCGGCCCGGACGCAGCAGCGCCGGATCGAGAACGTCAGGGCGGTTCGTGGCAGCGATCAAGATCACGCCTTCATTCGCCTCGAAGCCGTCCATCTCGACCAGCAACTGGTTCAGCGTCTGCTCGCGTTCGTCGTTGCCGCCGCCGAGACCGGCGCCGCGATGGCGGCCGACCGCATCGATTTCGTCGATGAAGATGATGCAGGGCGCATTCTTCTTCGCCTGTTCGAACATGTCACGTACGCGGCTTGCGCCGACGCCGACGAACATTTCGACGAAGTCGGAACCGGAAATCGTGAAAAACGGCACATTGGCTTCGCCGGCGACCGAGCGGGCGAGCAGCGTCTTACCGGTACCCGGAGGGCCGACGAGCAACACGCCGCGCGGGATCTTGCCGCCGAGACGCTGGAACTTCTGCGGATCACGCAGGAATTCGACGATTTCTTCGAGATCCTGCTTTGCCTCATCGACGCCGGCGACGTCATCGAAGGTCACGCGGCCATGCGCTTCGGTTAGAAGCTTGGCTTTGGACTTCCCGAAGCCCATCGCGCCGCGCGAGCCACCCTGCATCTGTCGCATGAAGAACAGCCAGACGCCGAGGATGAGAAGCATCGGCAAGAGCGTGCCGAGATAGCTCAAAAAACCCGAGGAACCGTCCGTTTCCGGACGGGCGGAAACCAGGACATTCTTCTGCTGCAGGCGATCGAGCAGGCTGTCGTCGATTACAGGGGAATAGGTCTGAAAGGTGGTGCCGTTTTCAACATAGCTTCCGGAAACACGGTTACCCGTGACCACGACGTCCTTCACGCGGCCCGCATCGACCTCACGCAGAAACTGCGAATAGGGGATTTCGCGGGAGCCAGTCTGCGCCGGAGCCGTCTGAAACATACTGAACAGGGCGATCAGCAGAAGTGCTATGATCGCCCACAAGGCAAAATTACGTAAGTTAGGGTTCATTGAACTCCCCAGCACTGGAACAGCCGCCTCATGGCGACGGTCTTATTCATTCTAACATAGGGTTGCGCCGTGCTGTTGCCAAGGCAATCCCCCAGGTCAGATGGTTTTTCCGTCAATACTTCTAAAAGGCAGTCCCGCATAGGGCGCCATCGCGAAAACCGCCGAAAGCCTATCGGCAAAGATGAAATCAAATCGTGTCAAAAAGCGGTCGAAGGGTGCGAAATACGGCGTCAGATTGATTGCTCCGGCGGATTCCGGAGGTAAGGGGGTCTCATCTGATGATAGCACCGGCGCCGACGCAACGGCGCGTTTCCATGCGGACTTGGGCAGATGGCTGCTCCACACACCCTCATTCCTGTGCTCGTCACAGGAATCCAGCGCGCCAAAGTCCTTGGGCGCGGGAGACTCCTTACCTCTTGTCGAGTCATTCACCGCGCCGACGCGCGGTGGCTGGATTCCTGTGACGAGCACAGGAATGAGGGAGCGCTGGGTGGCCTGCGCTTCTATCCTTACGGTCGCTCCGGAGCCGTTTACGGCTTCGAACCTCCCGTCCCACACCCCCGCCTCTCCCGGCTGCAAAATCATCGGAACAATCCCCCGGCTCTCGCGCGCCAGATAAAGCCCCTCTCGCCGCAGATCGAACACCACCCTGCCCGCAGTCATTCGCCCTGGTTCGGTGTTTGCGATAAATGCAAGGATCCGCTCCATCTGTACCCTGCCCGGCGCGAAGGCCTGTCCGCCGAAGACCGCCGTCAGACGGCCGAGCGCATAGGCGAGAACGGCGTGATCCTGCCGCAACCCATCGGGCAGCACCTGCCCAAGCAGGCCGCCCTGAAGCCTGAAATAGCGATCCAGCCATTCGGCTGCCGCGGACGACAGCGCCAGCCGCTCCTTCCAAGCCGCGAGAATATCCGTCTCCGTCGCAGGATCGGCCGATAGCTGCCGGCGCACCCGCACGCGCTCGTACTTCACATCCTCGTTGCTGGGGTCGTCGATCCACGCCACGCGCCGCTCTCTCAGAAAAGAGCGGATATCTGCCCGGCTGGAAAAGAGAAGCGGCCGCAAAATCCAGAAGCGCCGGTCGAAGAGCACCGCATCGGCGATGCCTGATGAAAGCTGCTCCGTTCGGACGCCGCGCATGGCAAGGGTTTCGCGCTGGTCGTCATACGTATGGCCGGTGACGATGAGATTGGCGCCGAACCTCTCCGCCGATTCCGCCAAGAGGTCGTACCGCGCTTCGCGGGCCGCAGCCATGATGCCGGTTTTCGGCTTTTCGCCCTGCCAGGCTGCGATGATGTGGGGAATGCCGAGCGATGCGCAGAGCGCTGCAACCTGTTGCGCTTCGTCCGCGGAGCCGGCGCGCAGCCCGTGATCGACGGTGGCAGCACAGAGGGAAACCTTGAGATGAGGCGCGGCCTTCACGGCTTCGTCGAGGAGAAGAAGCAGGCCGGTGGAATCGCTGCCGCCCGATATCGCGACGAGAATGCGCGCAGGACTTTGGAGCGATACGAGAAACTGGCGGATCGCCGCATGAGGCGATGCGGCTTCCGGAGACATTCCGGAAGTCCTCAGCAGGCGAGGCGTTTCTGTTCGCTCGCAACCTTGCCTATGACGGCGCGTGAAGCCTTCGGATAGCGCTTCGAGACCTCGCGCAGCGTCGCGCAGGCCGTTTCCTTATTGTCGAGGGCTGCAAGCGACATGCCGAGTTTCAGCAGCATTTCCGGAGCCTTTTCCGAGCTGCCGTATTTCTGATGCGCGTTGAGGAAGGTCTTGGCCGCCTCGTTATATTTGCCCTGCGAATAGAGCGCTTCGCCGAGCCAGAAATTGGCGTCGGCCGCCCGCGCGCTGCTCGGGTAATGGGCGATGTATTGGTTGAATTCCTGCTCGGCCGTGCCGTAGTCGCCGGACAGAACGTGGCCGTAAGCTGCCTTGTACTGATCCGCCTCACTGCCGAGCGACGCCGTCTGCTGCGGCGTCTTGCCGTTGGCATCGGGAATCGGGCCGGAGCCGATATTGGCTTTTTCGTCGACGGTTCCGCCGACCGCGTTGCCGTTCTGATCGAAGTCGATCGAGCCAAGCTGCTTCGGCGGTTGGCCGAGGCCGGTATTATCAGGCACGTCGGTGGAGGGAGCCGTTTCGGCTCCCTGCGGTGCTTGGATCACCCTGGCGACATCATCCCCGCCGGAAGCTGCCGGAGCGGCATCGGTCTCGCTCTTCTTGACGGGAGCCTTGGCGCCACCGCCGCCGGAACCGGTCTTTTCGAGCTGCTGGAAGCGGAATTCATTGTCTTCCTGCTGCTTGCGGATCGTCTCCTGCATCTGCAGCAGCTGGAAGCTCATCTCCTCGATCCGGCCGTTCAGCTGCCGCAGTTGCTCTTCGAGCTGCTGCACGCGCACCTCGGCGTCGCCGCTCTGTACCTTAATAACAGGCGGGGCCGCCTGGTTTTCCGCGGATCGGCCGCCGAGATTCAGCCCGAAGAACGAGGCGGAATAGGCCACCCGCTCGCTTCCGGTCACAGCCGCGAGGCACAGCATGCCTGCCACGACAAGTTTCTTCATATGTATCGTCCTGTCCCAGTGATTCTTCGCGCCTTAAGGCACGAACAGGAGATTTTTCCAATTGCTGTCAAAAAGCAACGGAGTCTGGCCAAAGTGTGGTCAAAAAGAAAAGGCGGCCCCTGATGGGACCGCCTTCAGACAACGAATTATATCGGCAAATTACATGCCGGCGCCGCCGAGCACGGTGACCGCGCGACGGTTCTGCGACCAGCAGGAAATATCGTCGCAAACGGCGACCGGACGTTCCTTGCCGTAAGAGATCGTCTTCATGCGCTGCGCCGGAACGCCGCGCGAAGCGAGGTAGTCCTTGGCGGCAGCGGCACGGCGAGCGCCGAGCGCCAGGTTGTATTCGCGCGTGCCGCGTTCGTCGGCATGACCTTCGACGGTGATCTGATAGTTCGGGTAGCGGGCGAGCCACTGGGCCTGACGGTCGAGCGTCTGCGAGGCATCGGCGCGGATCGACGAGGAGTCGGTGTCGAAGAAGATGCGGTCGCCGACATTGACCGTGAAGTCCTGGGCCGAACCCGGCGTTGCCGCACCGCCGCCGAGGCCCATATCGCCGGCGCTGTTCGGCATGCCGCCGTTCTTCTTGGTACCGCAGCTTGCAAGTGCCAAACCGGCCAGAAGCGCGATCATGACGGGGTTGCGGGCGAAATTCTGCATGCGGCTCATTGCCGGGGTGTGAATTCGGCTCATGGCCGGGTCTCCTTGCGATTTCAGGGTTTCCGGACAGTAACCGCACTCGGTTAACCGCCCCTCAAAGTTTATGGTTAACAGTTTATTGATTTGTCCCGTAGTCGCCCGGTTTCCATGATTCTGGGGCGACAAGAAGGCATTGCCGCGCCTCTTACTCGAGAAGCGGCGACCAGGCCGGGTCGGAACCGTAGCTCGGCGTCTTGACGAGTTGTTCGTTGTAGCCGGTCAGATCGATCGAATAGAGCTGCGGACCACCGGCGCCTGCCGCCTGACGGAAGAACATCAGCACCCGGCCGTTCGGCGCCCAGGTCGGGCCCTCATTGTGGAAGCCGGTCGTCAGGATGCGTTCGCCCGAACCGTCCGGTTTCATCACGCCGATCGAGAACTTGCCACCCGCCTGCTTGGTGAAGGCGATGAGATCGCCGCGCGGCGACCAGACCGGCGTCGAATAGGAGCCGTCGCCGAAGGAAATGCGGGTCTGGCCGGAACCATCGGCATTCATCACGTAGATCTGCGGCTTGCCGCCACGGTCGCTTTCGAAGCTGACGCGGGCACCGTCGGGCGAATAGGAGGGCGAAGTGTCGATCGCCGCCGTCGAGGTCAGCCGCGTCGTCGTGCGCGAGCGCAGGTCCATCGTATAGATGTTGGAATTGCCTTCCTGCTGCAGGCTCATGATCACCTTCTGACCGTCAGGCGAAAAGCGCGGCGAGAACGTCATGCCCGGAAAGTTGCCGACAACCTCGCGCTGCCCGGTTTCGAGCTGCAACAGATAGACGCGCGGCTGCTGGTTGGCGAAGGACATGTAGGTGACTTCCTGCCGGTTCGGCGAGAAGCGCGGCGTCAGCACGAGATCGCTGCCATCGGTCAGCATCCGCACGTTGAAACCGTCCTGGTCCATGATTGCGAGCTGGCGCTTGCGCTGCTGCTTGGTGCCGGATTCGGAGACGAAGACGACACGGGTGTCGAAATAACCCTCTTCACCGGTGATCTGCTTGTAGATCGCATCGGCGATGATGTGCGCGACACGCCGCCAGTTCTCCGGCTGCGTATAGAACTGCTGGCCGGTCATCTGCTGGCCGGCGAACGGATCCCAGAGGCGGAATTCGGCACGAAGACGCCCGTCGGCCTCCTGCGTCACCCGGCCGGTGACCAGCGCCTGCGCATTGATAACCTTCCAGTCTTCGAAACGCGGCGAAGCGTCCGGGTTGGAAATCTTCTCGATGAAAGCGCTCTTGTTGATCGGCGCGAACAGACCGGATCGCTGCAGATCAGCTGCAATCACCTGCGAAACCTGCGCGCCCATATCGCCCTGCAGGAAGTCCGTCACCGCAATCGGCATCGGCTGGACATTGCCCTTTCGGATGTCGAGCGTGACCAGCGCATTGGCCGGCGTCGCGACGACGGCAGCGGCCATCAGACCGACTGCAACCAAAATAGCGCGGAAAAAGGAACACTTCATCATACCAAACAGCCTTTCAGCATCTATGGAGTCGGATCGCCGGATTCGAAGCGCAGGACGACTTCCCTCCAGGACTCGTAATTTTCTTTCGGAATCATGGTGAACGGGGACGAACGCAACACCGCGCGAAGAGCCGCAGCCGACAGGGCTTTCCCAGCGGTTGCGCTGCCGCCTGCCGCTGTCACCTCGGACGAGCCGACGATTGCGGCCGGTTTTTCGGAAATCGCCATGCCGTTCGATTGTGCTGACGCATCAAGCGCACAGGTCAGAACCGCGCTGAGCGTGACGGCAGCCGTCACCGAATTCTTGCCATGGCAGAGATCCATCAGCATCTAGATTCCCATGCTGCTAGGATCGAAGTTGAGATCGAACTCGTTCCAGGCGTCGTACTTGTCCTTCGGAAGCGTCGTGAAGGGCGCGGATTTCATAACAGCTCTATAAGCCCCGCTTTCCAACGCACGGCGTGTGGAATCGCTGCTGCTGCCACCTGATGACTCGACTTCCGGCTGGCCGATAATATTGCCGTCCCTGTCGAGCTTCATGTGCACCTTGATGACCATGCCGGAAAGGCCTTCCATCCCCGGAGTGATCAGCCAATTACCCTCGATCAGGCTGCGCATTGCATCTTCTTCGCTTTGACTGAGTTTCGAGCCGCCGTTACTCTTCTTCGCCCCCAGCGATGCCTCCTGCGTCGAGCGCTTGGCGCCGCCGGCGGAAGGATCGGTCTTGTTCAGCAAGGCTGAAATCTCGTCGGCATTGAAGTCGCTCTTCATTGAAGAAGCCGATTTCGCCACTTCCTGCTTCTTGTCGGCTTTCTTCTTGTCTGTCGGCTTTTCCGCGGCCTTCGGTTCGTCCGGTGTCTTTTCCGGTGGCTTTTCGGCAGGCTTCTGCGGCTCCGGCGGCTTTACCTGCGGCTTGACGACCGGCGTCGGCACCTTGTCCGGCAATGCTTCGGCATCCGGCTTGGGCGGCTCCTCAGGCTTGGCCTGTTCTTCCGGCGGTTTTTCCTCAGGCTTCGGCGGTGTCACTTCGACCGGCTTCGGCGGCGGAATCGAGGCAACTTCCTTCGGCTGCTCGACCTCGGTCTCTTCCTTGTTGACTTCCTTGACGTCGTTCGGCTTGGGATCGACCTGCGGCAGCGGCTTTTCGCTGGAATTGGCGGCGGCGGCCTCGCTGTTGCTCGGCTTGGCGTTCGGCACCGGCGGCGTCTTCAGGTCGACATTATTGTCGCCGGCGTTTTCGGCCGGTTGCGCGATCGGCGGCCGTGTCGTCGGCACCGGCGCAGACGTCTCCTTCTTCGGAGCCTTCTTGTCGCCCTGCTGCAGCTGGGTAATGGATTCCACCGGCACGAGATCGACCGGCATCGCCTCGAAATCCTCCACCTTGAAAGATTCCGGAGCGCTGAGCGATACCATCGCCCAGGTCAGCACCAGGCAGTGCAGAACAGCAGATGTGACGACGCTGGTCTTCATCTTGAACGCTATTGGTCCTTCTTCTGCTGCGTCACCAGGCCAATATTCTTGAAGCCGGCGCCCTGGATGCGCGCCATGACGTCGGCGATGACGCCGTAGGGTGCCGTCGCGTCGCCGCGCACGAAGATGCGTTCGTTATAGCCGGTGGTGGAGATCGCCTCGAGCTTGGCGGCGATCTCGGCGGCCGGGATCGGCGTTTCCTGCAGGAAGACCTCGCCGTCATTCTTGACGGAGATGGTGATCGGCTGCGTCTCGGAATTCAGCGCCTTGGCCTGCGTTTCCGGCAGGTCGATCGGGACGCCGACGGTCATCATCGGTGCGGCGACCATGAAGATGATCAGAAGCACCAGCATGACGTCGACGAGCGGCGTCACGTTGATTTCGGAGATGACGGCCTTGTTCCGACCGCCGCGACGGCGGCGTCCGCCGCCCCCGCCGCCATTGCCTCCAACAGCCATACCCATGTCAGTATACTCCGTTGGTTACTGAGCCGCAGCGCGCGGCTGCAGCTTCTCGTCAATCTGGCGCGAAAGTATGGCGGAGAATTCGTCCGCGAAGCCTTCCATGCGCGCCGAGAGCTTGCCGGCATCGGCGGAGAACTTGTTATAGGCAATAACCGCTGGAATAGCGGCGACGAGGCCGATCGCGGTGGCAAGCAGCGCTTCGGCAATGCCGGGTGCGACGACCGCGAGGTTGGTCGACTTCGAACCGGCAATCGCCTGGAACGAGGTCATGATGCCGACGACCGTGCCGAACAGGCCGATGAACGGACCGGCCGAGCCGATGGTCGCAAGCGACCCGAGACGGGCGCCTAGATATTCGGTTTCACGGGCGAGCGTCACGTCCATCGCGCGGTCGATACGCATCTGCAGGCCGATCGGCGAGCGGGCGCCGCGTTCGAAAGATTTCTTCCACTCGCGCATGGCCGCAACGAAGATCGATGCCAGGCCGGTATTGTTGCGCTCCGACAGCGAGCGATAGAGTTCTTCCAGCGACTGGCCCGACCAGAACACCTGTTCGAACTTGTCGAACTGGCGCCGTGCGCGGCCATAGGCCAGGTATTTGTCGATGACGATCGCCCAGGTCCATACCGAGGCTGCGATGAGCCCGAGCATGACGAGCTTGACGACGATGCCGGCCTGCATGAAAAGCGACCAGAGGCTGACGTCCGTCGTGGCTGCTGCCAATCCTACTTGTTCCATTGATCCAAAATCCCCGAATCCAAACGCCCGGTGCTGGACCGGGCGGCACAAAATGATCTCGCAAGAAGTGTCCGGCGACCGCCGCCCAAAGCCCTGGTCAAGCTTCCAAGCTCTTCTTCCGCCTTCTTGCCGTCAAATTTGGTCAAAGGAAGGCGTGCACCGCACAAACTCCGACTTTCCCAGTAAGACACTATTATGGTTAATAGACCGTTAGTGCCGGACTACGACAGCAAGCCTGTATTCGGGAGATTTTATTCCTGGATTACTTGACCGGAGCATTATCCGGCGGCCGAAGAGCGCTCATCCTGCGGCGCGGAAATTCCTTCACATAAAGATCAAGTTTTTACAAGGCCGAATTTCAGCCGATTCGACGCTATAGCGGCGTGCTGCCTTCCAGGAATTTCGCTGCAAGCGTTTCCGGCAGCCGCCGCGGCCGCCCCTTGGCGTTGATGACAGCGATGATCACCTTGGCCGCGATCAGCAGCGTTTCGCCCGAGCGGATTTGCTGGTTGAGCACCATTTTGGCGCCACCGGCTTTTTCCGTGTGCGTCAGGATCGTCAGCACGTCATCCATGCGCGCCGGGCTCTTGAAGTCGATCTCCATGCGATGGACGACGAAGACGAGCCCCTCCTCGTCAGCGCTGACGAGTTCGCGCTGCTCGACGCCGAGGCAGCGCAGATAATCGGTGCGGCCGCGTTCGAGGAAATGCAGGTAGCGGGCGTGATAGACCAGGCCGGAGAAATCCGTGTCCTCATAATAGACCCGCTGGACGAGGCGATGTCCGGCCTCCGTCAGCTCTCCCGAAATGGAAAAAGGGCGTTCCGTCATAATTTTCTCCAAACTGCGGTGCCCTCTTTGGCGCAACGCTTCTCGACAGGCAAGCATTGAATGCCCGGCAGGCAGGCATTGAATGCGCCGCCGCCAGGCATTGAATGATTGTCATAATTCCTAACTATTCCCGATAATGAGCGACCGATCAGGAGACGATGCGATGAAGATTGCGGTTATGGGCGGAGACGGTTTCATTGGTTGGCCAACGTCGCTGCATCTCTCCGATGCCGGTCATGACGTCCATATCCTCGACAATCTCTCGCGCCGCTGGATCGACACCGAACTCGGCGTCCAATCGCTGACACCGATGGATTCGATCCAGGAGCGCACCCGCATCTGGCATGCCGAAACGGGACGCCGCATCCACTTCAACCTGATCGATCTCGCCAAGGATTACGAACTGCTGAAGAACTGGCTCTCAGAACATCGCCCCGATGCCATCATCCACTTCGCCGAACAGCGTGCCGCGCCCTATTCGATGAAGAGCGACCGCCACAAGAACTACACTGTGAACAACAATGTCAGCGCCACGCACAACCTCTTGAACGCCCTGACCGAGCTCAGCCTCGATGCCCACCTCATTCATCTCGGCACTATGGGCGTCTACGGCTATTCGACGGTTGGCGCGGCGATCCCCGAAGGTTACCTAGCGGTCGGCATCGAGACGGCTGGCGGCGAGACGGTCAGTCAGGAGATCCTCTACCCCTCCAATCCGGGCTCGATCTATCATATGACCAAGTGCCTGGATCAGCTTCTCTTCCAGTTCTATGCCAAGAATGACGGCTTGCGGATCACTGACCTGCACCAGGGCATCGTCTGGGGCACGCACACCGAGCAGACGCGCCGCCATGCGCAGCTCATCAACCGTTTCGACTACGACGGCGATTACGGCACCGTGCTGAACCGCTTCCTGATCCAGGCGGCGATCGGCTATCCGCTGACGGTGCACGGCACCGGCGGCCAGACCCGCGCCTTCATCCATATCCAGGATTCGGTGCGCTGCATCGAGCTGGCGCTCAAGAACCCGCCGGCCCGCGGCGCCCGCGTCGAAATCTTCAATCAGATGACGGAAACCCACCGGGTGCGCGACCTCGCCGAGATGATCGCGAGAATCAGCGGCGCCACAATTGCCTGGCTGCCCAATCCGCGCAAGGAAGCCGCCGAAAACGAGCTGATCGTCCGCAACGAAAAGTTCCGCAATCTCGGCCTCGAGCCGATCACACTGGAAGCCGGCCTGCTCGGCGAGATCGTCGACGTGGCGAAGAAATTCGCCTATCGCGTCGACCGCGCCCGCGTGCCGGCCGTCTCCGCCTGGACCCGGGATATCGCCGCGACGATCAACCATGATCCGGAAGGCAAGCGGCTGAAGTCGGTGTCATGAGTGCTGAGCGATGACGAAGGCTAGAAGGGCCGCGGCTTGCTCCCTCTTCTCCCCAGCGGGGGTCCGAAGGACGGGTCGAGACCTGTGGCTGGACCCCGGTCGGTGCCCCGAAGGGTCGGATGAGCGGGCCACGCGGCACGCCCTTCATTGCCCTTCGCTCGCGTTCAGCGTACTCGCTCCTGTCGGCGCTCGCCCCCTCATCCGCCTGCCGGCACCTTCTCCCCGCTGGGGAGAAGAGACATACAGCAACGCCTTGCCGTCTCTCCTCCGCAGGAGCAAGACATATAGAGGCAGTCGAACCCGATGAGCCGCTCCTTCGTATTCGCCTACGTCACCCTCGTCACCAACGCCGACTACGCCATGGGAGCCACCGCCCTCGCCCGCTCCCTGCGCCGGACCGGAACCCGCGCCGACATCGTCGTCCTCCATACCGGCGGGGCCGATGCAGCCGCCCTCGCCCCGCTCGCGACCCTCGGCTGCCGCCTGATCGAAGTCGAGCACCTGCCGCTCTCCGATGCCTTCAACGAACGCCACGCCCGCGGTCATCTCCATTCGGCAGCGCCTTTCACCAAGGGCCGCAAGCCGGCGTTTCATTCGCCGCTCGACAATTTCTGCAAGCTGAGGCTCTGGCAGCTCGTCGAATACCAACGCTGCGTCTTCATCGACGCCGATGCCCTGGTGCTGAAAAATGTCGACAGGCTCTTCCTCTATCCGGAATTTTCCGCCGCCCCCAATGTCTATGAAAGCCTCACCGACTTCCGCCGCATGAATTCCGGCGTCTTCGTCGCCACGCCGTCGCATGACACATTCCGGCACATGCTCGAAAGGCTCGACAGGCCGGACACCTTCTGGCGGCGCACCGATCAGACCTTTCTCGAGACCTTCTTCCCGGATTGGCACGGCCTGCCGGTTTATTTCAACATGCTGCAATATGTATGGTTCACCATGCCGGCGCTTTGGGACTGGAAGAGCGTCTCGATCCTGCACTACCAATATGAAAAACCATGGGAAAAAGATCATCCCAAGGCAGCGCAGCTACAACCTTTGATCGATTTATGGCACCGTTTCCACGATGGCGGCGACGTGCCCGAGATCGCGGCGCTCACTAATCCGGAAGGGGCAGCATGAAGGTATTGGTATCCGGCGGAACGGGTCTCGTCGGCCGCTATGTCGTCGAGGAGCTTCTGACCACCGGCTATCAGGTGATCGTCGGCGGCCGCCGGGCGCCGCATCCCCGCCTCTTCTCCCGCCCGGTCGAGTTCGCAGCGCTCTCCCTCGATCCCGACCAGGATCAGATCAACGTTTTCGACGACGCTTATTTCTTCGTCCACGCCGCCTTCAGCCATATCCCCGGCAAATATCGCGGCGGCGAGGGTGATGATCCGAAAAGCTTTCACAGGTTGAACCTCGACGGCACCGTCCGGCTTTTCGAGGCCGCCAAACGCGCCGGCACCCGCCGCTGCGTCTTCCTGTCCAGCCGGGCGGCCTATGGCGAACACCCTGCAGGAACCGAGCTTACCGAAACAATGCTGCCGAAGCCGGAGACGCTCTACGGCCAGATCAAGCTCGACGCCGAGGGCGCGCTGACAGACCTGTCGACTCCCGGTTTTGCCGGCGTCAGTCTGAGGGCGACCGGCATCTATGGTGATCTCTCGCCAAACAAATGGGACGGCCTCATCGACGATTATTGCGCCGGCCGGCCCATCGCTCCCCGCGCTGGCACGGAGGTTCACGGCCGCGACCTCGGACGCGCGGTGCGGCTGATGCTGGAGACGGAAAGCACGCGCATCTCCGGCGAGATCTTCAACGTGTCGGACATCGTCGTCGACACCCGCGACATTCTTGCGCCCATCCGCCGTGAGACCGGCTGTCGTCATGCGCTGCCGGCTCCGGCCGACAGCGCAACGCTCAATCCGATGAGCACGGCGAAAATCCGCGCGCTCGGCTGGATGCCGGGCGGAACGCTTCTGTTCGACGAAACAATGCGGCGGCTGGCCGCCGCGCTGCCGACGCCGCCGGCCCGCGAATCGACGCAGAAGCGATAGGCATCCTCGTCTGACGACCGCAGGCCGCAGGCTGACACGGCGCGAAACCGCCGCGCTCCTGTCGCAGCCTGCATTTGCATCGGACCTCCAGCCGTCTATGCTCGGGCCGAACCTCTCACATCCGGCAGATCGAATGACCGCACGAGAACTGAAAGCGCAGTTGCGCAATGAACGGCTGGCCGCCCGCGACAGCATCGCTCCTGAGGAGCGCATCTCCAAAAGCCTTGCAATGGCAGCTCATGCCGGCGAGGCCGTCGCCTTTGCGCCCGGCACGATCGTCTCCGGTTTCCTGCCAATCCGGTCCGAGGCCGATATGCGGCCGCTGATGGCCCGGTTTGCAGCGCGCGGCGCGCGGCTTTGCGTGCCGGCGATCCTCGACAAGCAGACCATCGCGTTTCGGGAACTGACGGAAGGGCTGCCTCTCATCGAGACCGGCTTCGGCACGGTCGGCCCCGGCGCGGAGGCCGCCATTCTCGATCCCGAGATCATGCTGGTGCCGCTTTCGGCCTTCGATGTCCGCGGCCATCGCATAGGTTACGGCGCCGGCTACTATGACCGCGCCATCAGCCGGCTCAGAGAGAAAGGCCTGCATCCGAAGCTGATCGGCATTGCATTCGACTGCCAGGAAGTGGCACATGTGCCCGACGAGCCGCACGACATAAGCCTGGATGCCATCCTGACAGAAAGCGGCCTTCGCTTTTTTGCATCTTGGATTGGATAGGGAATGCGGCTGCTTTTTCTGGGTGACATGGTCGGCAAGACGGGACGCACGGCGGTTTGGGACCGCCTTCCCGGTCTGATCTCCGACTTAAGGCTCGATTTCGTCGTCGTCAACGGCGAGAATGCCGCCGGCGGATTCGGCATCACCGAGGACATCTTTCTGGAAACGATCAATGCCGGCGCCGATGTGGTGACCACAGGCAATCACGTCTGGGACCAGAAGGAAGCGGTCGCCTTTGCCGGGCGCCACGATCAGTTCCTGCGGCCGGCCAACTATCCGCAGGGCACGCCCGGCCGCGGCTCCGGCCTTTTCTATGCCAGGAACGGCGCGCGCGTGCTCGTTGCCAATGTCATGGGCCGGGTCTTCATGCATCCGGAGCTCGACGATCCTTTCAAGTCGGCGGAGGTGATCCTCGACGCCTGCCCGCTGAAGGAGCAGGCCGATGCGATCATCTTCGATTTCCATGCGGAAGCGACCAGCGAGAAGCAGTGTTTCGGCCATTTCGTCGACGGCCGCGCCAGCTTCGTCGTCGGCACCCATACCCACGTGCCGACCGCCGACGCACAGATCCTGAACGGCGGCACGGCCTATATGTCGGATGCCGGCATGTGTGGGGACTATGATTCCTCCCTCGGCATGGACAAGGAGGAGCCGCTCAACCGCTTCATCTCCAAGATGCCGAAGGGCCGCATGGAAGCGGCAAGCGGCCCGGCAACGATCTGCGGCGTCGGCGTCGAGATTTCCGACGTGACGGGACTCGCCGAAAAGATCGCGCCGCTGCGGCTCGGACCGCGCCTGGCCGAGACAGTGCCGGAGTTCTGGCGGTAAGGCCTGCTCGGCCCAGGCCCCACACACGATTGTGAGCATCCCCGGTCTGGACCGCTGCGACCTCTTGCCGCATTCTCCGGCCTTCTCGTGAAAGCGCCGGAGGGGTGGCATGAAGCCGCAACATCTTGTTCTCGCGATCGCATGCCTTGCCGCCTTCATCGTATCGGGTCCCGCAGCAAGGGCGCAGCAGCAGCGACCGCCCGTCAGCCACTGTCAGGCGATCGCGCAGACCATCCCGCGGGCCACCTTTGCAAGCTTCTCCGGCAGCGAGCAGCCGGAGCCGACCGCCACCGAGGGCGAGGACGTCAAACTGACCTTCCTCGGCCACTCGACCTTCGAGATCGACACTCCCGCCGGCATCGTCATCGCGACGGACTATAATGGCTGGTACCGGCCGGCGATAACGCCTGACGTCGTGACCATGAACAAAGCTCATCCGACCCACTTCACCTTGACGCCCGAGCCGGGCATCAAACATGTGCTGCATGGGTGGAGCGATGTCCCCGGCGAGGCAGCCAAGATCGATCTAGTTGTCGGCGACGCCCATATTCGCAACGTTACCACGGATATCCGCTTCAGCTATGGGCTCGGCGGCTCGCAGCAGAATGGAAACTCGATTTTCGTTTTTGAAATTGCCGGCCTTTGCATCGGCCATCTCGGCCATCTGCATTACGAGCTGACGGAGACCCAATATACCGAGATCGGCCGCCTCGACGTCGTCATGGTGCCGGTCGACGGCGGCCTGACAATGGGCGCCGACAGCATGAGCCGTGTCATCAAGCGGCTGCGCTCGTCGCTGATCCTGCCGATGCACCGCCGCGGCCCGCCGGTCAATGCGTTCCTCTCCATGTTCGGCAAGGACTTCGATGTCGCCTATGCACCCGATGACAGCATCATCGTCTCCTTGCGCACGCTGCCGAAGAAGCCACTGATCTATGTGCTGAAGGGCGTCCAGTAAAGCGGCCCGGCGTTTGCTCAGGCGAACTGCAGATGACGCTTGATGCCGACGTCAGGCATCTTGTCGTCATCGAGATTGGCCTTGGCGATCTCCCAGCCGAATTTCAGCGTGTTGCCGGTGGAAACCCAGATCTCGGCGTCGTCGATATGTAGAGATAACATGGTGAGCTTGGGATCTTTTTTGCCGCCGTCATACCAGGCCGCCACCATCGAGCTCCAATATTCCTCGATCTTGGAAGGGTCGGGGCGCACCTCGATCACGCCGGAAAGACAGGCGTGATAGTCATGATCCTTGCCGATGACGCAGAAATGGGCGCGGCTGCCGGGCTTGATGGAGCGGACGATATCGGCGTCGGTCTTGGTATAGAACCAGATCGTGTTGGTGGTGGGATCTGCATGGGGCGCCATCGGCTGCATGTGCATATCCAGCCCGGAAATTCCGAGCATTCCGGCGTGAACGCCGTTGACCTGATCCCAGAGTTGATGTGCCGGTTGTTCCTGCGCCTCGCTGAGACTAGCCATGACCGTTCCTTTCCATTGGATAGAGTTCGGTTGAAACGTCATCCTTTCGCCTTTGTTCCGAATTGCTTTTCCCTTGAACGGGTGCCGTTTCGCTCTTATAAGGCGGCCCATTCCGAACAATGAGACGTGAACAGGGGTGCCATGGCTGGCCATTCACAGTTTAAAAACATCATGCACCGCAAGGGCCGTCAGGACGCCGTGCGGTCGAAAATGTTCTCCAAGCTCGCGCGCGAAATCACCGTTGCCGCCAAGGCCGGCCTGCCCGACCCGACGATGAATGCCCGTCTTCGCCTGGCGATCCAGAACGCCAAGGCCCAGTCCATGCCGAAGGACAACATCGATCGCGCCATCAAGAAGGCAGCCGGCGCCGACGGCGAAAACTATGACGAAGTCCGCTACGAGGGTTATGGTCCCGGCGGCACGGCGATCATCGTCGAAGCCCTGACCGACAATCGCAACCGCACCGCCTCCAACGTCCGCTCGATATTCACCAAGGCCGGCGGCGCTCTCGGCGAAACCGGTTCCGTGTCCTTCTCCTTCGACCATGTCGGCGAAATCACCTACAAGCTTTCGGTCGGGGACGCTGACAAGGTGATGGAAGCCGCGATCGAAGCCGGCGCCGACGACGTCGAGACCGATGAAGAGGGCCACTACATCACCTGCGCCTTCGAAGCCCTCGGCGACGTCTCAAAAGCGCTGGAGTCCGGCCTCGGCGAAGCCGAAACCGTCAAGGCCGTCTGGCGCGCCCAGAACAATGTGCCGGTGGACGAGGAAAAAGCGCAGTCGCTGATGAAGCTGATCGACAGCCTGGAAGATGATGACGACGTGCAGAACGTCTATTCCAATTTCGAGGTCTCGGAAGAAGTGCTGGCGAAGCTCTCGGCCTGACCTTCCAACGATCCTCCATGAAAAACCCGGCCGTGACGCCGGGTTTTTTGTCCCTAGCCGCGCGTTGCGAACCTATGCGGCCACCCGCATGAAGTTTCCGAGGCCCGCGAATAGTTCCACCGATCTCAGCCGCATCTCGATATCATGGATCGGCATGGAGATGATCACCTCGTCGGCCTGCGTTTCCTTGAGAAACGCTGTCAGTTTTGTCTCCGCCGTCTCCGGCGAGCCGACCACGGCATAACGCAGCGTGTTTTCGACGTTCATCTTCTCCATCGGTGACCAGAACGCCTCCATATCGGCCACCGGTCGAGGAAACGGACCGCGGACATTGCGGCGCAAGTTGACGAACTGCTGCTGAGCCGAAGTGAAATGATAGCGCGCCTCCTCGTCCGTCGCCGCTACCGCGCCCATGACGCCGACCATCACATAGGGCTTGTCGAGCGTCGACGAGGGTTGGAAGCGATCGCGGTAGATGCCGATCGCATCGAGCAGCATGTCGGGCGCGAAATGCGACGCAAAGGCGTAGGGAAGCCCGAGCATGGCGGCAAGCTGGGCGCTGTAGAGGCTGGAGCCGAGCAGCCAGATCGGAACACGCGAACCGCTGCCGGGAACGGCGAGGATCGCCTGGTTCTCGACAGGCGTGCCGAGCAGCTGCTGCAGTTCGACCACGTCGTTCGGAAAGCTGTTGGCGCCGGCCTCAAGGTTTCGCCGCAGCGCCTGTGCCGTGCGCATATCCGTCCCTGGCGCACGTCCGAGGCCGAGATCGACGCGGCCGGGGAAGAGCGCCTCCAAGGTGCCGAACTGCTCGGCGATGACGAGTGGAGAATGATTGGGCAGCATGATGCCACCGGAGCCGATGCGGATGCTTTTCGTCGCCGCCCCGACATGACCGATGACGACGGCGGTGGCTGCACTGGCGATCCCCGGCATGCCGTGATGTTCGGCGAGCCAGAAGCGCTTGTAGCCGAATTCCTCGGCCTTGCGGGCCATTCGCGCCGAGCTTTCGAGCGAATGGCTGACGGTGCTGCCTTCGGCAACAGGGGAAAGGTCGAGGATGGAGAAGGGAACCATGGGAAACCTGCCGGCCAGTTGAACGATGCAGCCTATGTAGGTTCGCGCCCGCGCCATTCCAAACCATGCACGCAAACAAAAGGGCCGCGCGAACGCGGCCCAGGCGGGATGCCGGAAGCAGTGCCTACCGGTGACGGCGCAGCACATGCACCTCGGCGCTCGGCCTGTGGTCGCTGTGCGGCAGCGTAAAATTGCCGAGCTGGCGATCCATTTCCAGGGCTTCCGTCGCCAGCCGGTGGATCGCTTCCGTCGTCTCCTCGACCATCGAGGCATTCTGCTGTGTCATCGCGTCGAGTTCGGCGACGGCGCTGTTGATCTCCCGCAGCGTATTGGCCTCCTCGCGGGTCGATTCCATGATCTCGTTGATCTGCCCGTTGATCGCCTCGACATGCGCGCCGATGCCGGTCAGCGCGACACCTGCCCTTTCCACAAGCGATACGCCGCTTTCGACCTCATGCGTCGATTTCTGCAGCAGGCTGGAGATCTCCTTGGCCGCGCTCGACGAGCGCTGGGCGAGCTCGCGCACTTCCATGGCGACGACAGCAAAACCCTTGCCCGATTCACCGGCGCGCGCCGCCTCGACACCGGCATTGAGCGCCAGAAGGTTGGTCTGGAAGGCGATGTCGTCGATGACGGAGATGATCGTGTTGATCTGGCGTGAGGAGGTCTGGATCGCCTCCATGGCCGCGATCGTCTCACGCATGATCTGGCCGGAGCCGGTCGTCTCCTTTTTGGCGTCGCGGGCGATGCGCTCGGCCTGTTCGGCCCGCTCGATCTGCCGGCGGACGGACTGGGTGATGGCGCTGATTGCATTCGCCGTCTCGGTGATCGAGCCGGCCTGGCGCTCGGTGCGCCCGGCAAGCTCGTCGGCGCCGGTACGCATCTCCTCGGAGCTGGCCCGCACCGCCATCGAGTTGCCGCCGATGGCCGTCATGGTTTCGCTCAGCGTCGCGAGCGCTTCGTTGAAATTGATGCGCAGGCTTTCGAGCTCGTTCGGGAAGCGCCGATCGATCTGATAGGCGAGATCCCCGTTCGCCAGATGATGCAGGCCCTCATCGATCGCCTCCACCACCTGCTGCAGCGTCTTCGCCTCTGCCTCGCGCTCGGCAAGGTTCTGCTGGCGGTCCTGCTCGGCCTGTAGGCGTGTCTCTTCGCTGGCGGCTTCCAGTTCGCGGCCTTCGATCAGCGACTGCCGGAAGCGGGCAAGCGCGTTGGCCATCGTGCCGATCTCATCTTTTCGGCTCAGGCTGCCTATCTCGGTGTTGAGCTTGCCATCGGCGACATCGCGCGTGACGCCGGCAAGCCGCGCAAGCGGCGAGAACAGAAAATTGGTGACGAGGCCGGTGGCGATCGCCATGACGACGAGCACGCCGATGCCGATCATCGTCAGCAAAGTGGCGATCTCCAGCGAGCCGGCATTGAGTTCGCTGAGCAGCACGCTTTCGACCACGAGGAAGCGGTCGCCGCGATAATCGATGCCGCGGACATAGGCGCGCGCTGAGCCGTCCGTCCTGTTGAAATCGGCCACCGTCATCGCCGAACTGGCAAGCGCGTCCTTGATGAAGGTGAAGGGAGCGGCATCGAGCGTCGCAAGTTTGCCGCTCGCATCGAGACCGATCGCTGAACCATCGGCAGAGACGATCGCCGCCCGCGCGGTGCTGCCCTGAACAATCCCCTTTGCCAGGATGCTGGCGACGATGTCGTCACGCACCTTGAACAGGATGATGCCCTTGGCCGCGCCGAGCTTGACGATCGGCACGGCATAGAAGATCGCCGACCTGCCGCTGGCCGCATCGACGCGGAGCCCGGAAAAGCCTGTCGGTGCGGCATCATCGGTCGCCTTGGCGGTATTCTCGATCGCCTTGGCGAAGGCGATGCCAGCGCCGGTCGTCTTCCAGCCGTCCGACTTCAGATTCTCGGCGAAGTCGTCTTCCTTCTTGTAGGAATAGAGGACGGAACCATCGAGATCGGCGATCAAGAGATCGCTGAAAGCAGTGTCTTCGAGGTCGCGGGCGACTTCGCTCTGCGTCTTTTCATGGTTCGAATAATAAAAGCCGCTCGGCGCTTCAGGCTTCATCAGCTTCTCGCGCTGATCGGCCGGGTTGGGATTGGCCGTGATGAAGACTTTCTTCAGCTCGGCGCGGGCATCGCCGGAGGTCTTCTCGATGGTCTTCCAGCCGCTCTTCAGGCTGGTGATCGACATCTGCAGCGCCTCGATGCGGGCAATGGAATTGGCCTGGTTCTCGAGCTGCGCCAGCTGGTCCTGCAGCATGTCGCCGCGGAAGATCAGCACGCTCTCCTTGGCCTTCAGCGCCTGCTCGTCTGAGATGCGGCTGCTGGCGAAATAGGCGAGCACGTCGATCACCGCGATCGACAGCACGGTCATCAGGATGAATGTGGCAATGACCTTGAAGGACAGGGATTGAAATCTCTGAGCCATGTACGACGAACCCCTTCTGAACGCGTCTGCCGGCGCGGGCAGGCGGCATGAGCCTGATCGACCGATCTTCAAACAGAACCTCGGGGGCTTATCTCTTTGCGACACGAGACCCCCTTCGTATTTGACACTAGAATTCAAGCATCTGTTTTAATTCGCGGTAAATGGAGCGGCTTATTCGAGAAGGTTTTTGTTTTGTTCACATATTGATGGCAGTTATTTCGCAGTCGCTATAGGTTAAACCATGCAAAATACGATTCGCATCGTCGGCATCGATCCAGGACTTCGCCGCACCGGCTGGGGAATCATCGACACGCTGGGCAATTCCCTGCGGTTTGTAGCCTCGGGAACCGTGACCTCCGACGGAGACATGGATCTCGCCTCCCGCCTCTGCCAGCTGCATGACGGCCTGGCGGAGGTCGTCCACTCTTACAAGCCGGATGAGGCCGCCGTCGAACAGACCTTCGTCAACAAGGATGCGGTGGCGACCCTCAAGCTTGGCCAGGCCCGCGGCATCGCCATGCTGGTGCCGGCGCGCGCCGGTCTGCACGTCTCCGAATATGCGCCGAACGCCGTCAAGAAGGCCGTCATCGGCGTCGGCCATGGCGAAAAACATCAGATTCACATGATGTTGAGGATCCTGATGCCGAAAGTCGAATTCAAGGGCGACGATGCCGCCGACGCCCTGGCGATCGCCATCTGTCATGCCCACAATCGCGGCAGCAATCGGATGCGGCAAGCACTGGCCGGGTAATCTGTTCTTGACTTGTTCCAACAGTAAGGATAATTCTTACTTTGAAGGAGCAGCAAGATGCGCGTCACGTCCAAAGGCCAGGTCACGATTCCTCGCGATCTCAGAGAGCTCGCCGGCATCGAGGCCAACAGCGAGGTCATCTTCTCGATCGAGAATGGCAAGCTGGTTCTCTCGCCGAAGAACTGCAAGCAGGAGATCGAGGATCGGGGCCGGCTCGACCGTTTCCTGCAGACGATCCGCCGTCTCGAAGGCACCGGCGATCAGGCGATTGATGCCGAAGACCTCATGTCGATGACCCGTGATCGCTGATGGCAACGCTTGTCGATACAGACATACTCGTCGATCTGGCTGTGGCCGGTTCGGACTGGCACGGTTGGTCGCGTCGAAAAATGCTCGACGTCTTCAGAGATGGCCCGGTCCTTATAAATCCGATCATCTATTCCGAATTTTCCGTTCGCTACGACGATATGGATGAAGTCGAGCAACTGCTTCCGCAGGATGAATTCCGCCGCGAGAACCTGCCTTGGCCGGCCGTCTTCGCCGCAGCTCAAGCCTTCCGGCTTTACCGTCGCGCCGGCGGACGGCGCGAACAGATATTGCCCGACTTCCTCATCGGCGCCCATGCGACGATAAGGGGCTACAAGATTTTGACCCGCGACCCTGGCGGATACCGATCTTATTTCCCCTCCGTTGAACTTATCACGCCCGAAACGCACCCTTGAGAGACCACGCCCCATGATCGGCAAGCTGAAAGGCACCATAGACGAGATCGGCGAAGACTATGTGCTCGTCGATGTGCACGGCGTCTGCTACGTCGCCCACTGCTCGGCCCGCACTCTGTCCAAACTCGGCTCGGCCGGCGAGGCCTGCGTGCTGTTCATCGAGACTTATGTGCGCGAGGATCAGTTGAAGCTCTTCGGCTTCATGACTGCATTGGAGCGGGAGTGGTTCAACCTGCTCCAAAGCGTTCAAGGGGTGGGCGCCAAGGTCGCGCTTGCCGTGCTCTCGACCTTGACGCCGGGCGAACTCGCCAATGCGATTGCCCTGCAGGACCGCGCCGCCGTTTCCCGCGCGCCGGGCGTCGGCCCGAAAGTGGCGATGCGCCTCGTCACCGAACTCAAGAACCGGGCGCCGGCTTTTGCCGGGGAAGCGATCAATATCGCCCTCAAGCAGGAACTCGGTGAAGGTGTCGCGGCCGCGCCGGTCGCCGATGCGGTCTCCGCGCTGACCAACCTCGGCTACAGCAGAGACCAGGCGGCCAATGCAGTTGCGGCAGCGATGAAGACGGCCGGCGACGGCGCAGACAGCGCTAAGCTGATCAGGCTGGGATTGAAGGAGTTGGCGCGGTGAAGCCCGGAAAAACGACGGTTGGATATCGAGGCGACCGTTTTTTGGTGTATTGCTGTGACAGGTTTCAAAACGGAATAAGAGCATGAGCGAACCCGCCCGCCTGATATCGCCGGAAAAGCGGGGCGAAGATCTCGAAATGACCCTGCGCCCGCAATCGCTGGACGAATTCACCGGTCAGGCGGAAGCGCGCGCCAATCTCAAGGTCTTCATCGAGGCTGCGAAGAACCGCGGCGAGGCGCTGGACCATGTGCTTTTCGTCGGTCCGCCCGGTCTCGGCAAGACGACGCTGGCGCAGATCATGGCGAAGGAACTCGGCGTCAATTTCCGCTCGACATCAGGCCCTGTTATCGCCAAGGCCGGCGATCTCGCCGCACTGCTCACCAATCTCGAGGAGCGCGATGTGCTCTTCATCGACGAAATCCATCGCCTCAATCCCGCCGTCGAGGAAATCCTTTATCCGGCCATGGAAGATTTCCAATTGGACCTCATCATCGGCGAGGGCCCTGCCGCCCGCTCGGTGAAAATCGATCTGTCGAAATTCACCCTGGTGGCGGCGACCACCCGCCTCGGCCTGCTGACGACGCCGTTGCGCGACCGCTTCGGCATCCCGGTGCGCCTGAGCTTCTATACCGTCGAAGAACTGGAACTGATCGTGCGCCGCGGCGCGCGGCTGATGAACCTGCCGATGACCGAAGAAGGTGCGCGCGAGATCGCCAGACGCGCCCGCGGTACGCCACGCATCGCCGGCCGGCTGCTGCGGCGCGTGCGCGATTTCGCCGAGGTGGCAAGGGCGGAAGCCGTCACCCGCGAGATCGCCGACGAGGCGCTGACCCGCTTGCTCGTCGACAATGTCGGCTTCGATCAGCTCGACAAGCGTTATCTTAACATGATCGCCGTCAATTTCGGCGGCGGCCCGGTCGGTATCGAAACCATCGCCGCCGGCCTGTCGGAACCGCGCGACGCAATCGAGGACATCATCGAGCCTTACATGATCCAGCAGGGTTTCATTCAGCGCACGCCGCGCGGCCGTGTTCTGACCGCAATCGCGTGGAAACATCTCGGAATGCAACCGCCCAAGGAAATGGAGGCTGCGCAGTTCCGGCTGTTCCAGGAGGACGACTGAGTGATCACCCGCCGCGGATTTTTCAAGCTTGTCGGCGGCGGTATCGCAGGTGTTATGTCGCTCGGCGGTTACGCCTTCGCCTATGAACCGCTGGCGCGACTCGGCATCGCCCGTTACCGGCTGACGCCGCCGGGATGGACTCCGGGGCTGAAGCTCCGCGTTGTCGCGCTCGCCGATATCCATGCCTGCGAACCCTGGATGTCGGCAAACCGCATCACAGCGATCTGCCACAGGGCGAATGAACTCGAAGGCGACGTCACCGTCCTGCTCGGCGATTACGCCTCGGGCATGAACATGGTGACGCAATACGTGCATTCGAGCCAGTGGTCGAAGGCGCTGGCCACTCTGCAGGCCCCTCTCGGCGTCCATGCGATCATGGGCAATCATGACTGGTGGGAGGACAGGACTGCCCAGAAGAACGGCGGGATGACATTCGGACACCGGGCGCTTGCCGACGTCGGCATCCCGGTCTACGGCAATCGCGCCGTTCGGCTCGAAAAGGACGGCCGCGGCTTCTGGTTCGCGGGCCTCGAAGACCAGTTGGCGCTGCTGCCCGGCAGGAAATGGGGGCGCACACGCATGCTTGGCCTCGACGACCTCGACGGCACGATGGCGCAGGTGACCGACGATGCGCCCGTCATCCTGCTTGCTCATGAGCCCGATATCTTTCCGCGCGTGCCCGAGCGCGTCTCGCTGACGCTGTCCGGCCACACCCATGGCGGGCAGATCCGTTTCCTCGGCCGTTCGCCGATCGTCCCCTCGCGTTACGGCAATCGCTACGCCTATGGCCATATCGTCGAGGAGGGGCGCAATATCATCGTGTCCGGCGGCCTCGGCTGCTCCATCGCGCCGGTCCGCTTCGGTGTGCCGCCGGAAATCGTCGTAATCGATCTCGGATAAGAATGACATGAGCAAGCGCACCCACATCCGCCTGACTGTGGGCGCTCAACGTTTCAACCATCGCATCGCCGGCCTCGCCTTTCGCGATGGCCATGTGCTCGTTCATCGCGCCGTGCACGAGCCCTTCTGGACCTTTCCTGGGGGAACGGCGGAAATCGGCGAGACCTCGGAAGAAACGCTGAAACGGGAGATGATGGAGGAACTCGGCCTCAACGTCACAGTCTCGCGCCTCCTCTGGACCGTCGAGAATTTTTTCCACTGCGAACAGCGCGACTGGCATGAACTCGGCTTCTATTATCTGATGGAAATCCCACCGGAATTTGCCTTTCGGCCGCATGAGATCGTCCATCGCGTCGAAGACGGCGACAACCATCTCGAGTTCAAATGGGTTGCCGCGACGCGCACAGCCCTGACCGCGCTCGACATCCCGCCCTATTTCATTGCCCAGGAAATCGAGAACCTGCCGGCAGCACCGCGTCATCTCGTCTGGCGCGACGGCAATCTCGATGACTGACGCAAACATTCCGCAAGCGCTTGAGAGGAAAGCCGCCGATGTCGACCGTCGATCCCGTCAGGGTCTTTCGCAAACTTGCCTATAACAACGCCCTTGCCAACCACCGTCTGTTGCGCGCTTGCGCAGCCTTGAAACCTGGCGAATTCGAAGCGCCGCGCACGGGCTTCTTCCCCTCGATCAAGGAAACCTTGAACCACATCATCACGGTCGACTGGTTCTATGTCGATGGCATGGAAGGCGGCATGCTTGGCTACCAGGCCTTCGAGATCGAAGAACCCTTCGACGACATAGCATCGCTGAGCGCAGCGCAGGCGGCGGTCGACCTCCGCCTGACGGCGCTCTGTGAGGCCCTGAGCCCGGAGGGGCTGGTCTCGACCGTCAGGCTCCATCGCGGCGACCGCATTCAGGAGGAGCGCATGGACGACGTGCTCGCCCATCTCTTCCAGCACCAGACCCATCATCGCGGCCAGGTGCACGCGATGCTTTCCGGCACCGGCGTCGCTCCGCCGCAACTCGATGAATTCATCGTCGCCGACGATGCGCGGTTTCGGGGCAAGGAAGTCGCCGAGCTTGGCTGGAGCGAGGAGATGCTGGCACGTTAGTGCCTTTCCTGGTTAGATTGAAGCATTCTGCCGGAGCAGGTTTTCGTCAGGGCAGCGGCGATTGGCGACGGGCATACCCCAAGGTACGTCCGAGCCGATCGCCTCTGATCCTGGCGGAAACATGCCCGGCCCACCGGCCGCATCGCCTCGCCGAGGCGAAGCGATCAGTGCGTCCGGCGCTTCCTAAGTCTTGCAGATTTGCCAGGCAAATCTGCGGGAGGGTTGGCTGAAACGGGCGGGCTGATCGACCGGCCGGCTTGGCCGTAGTGCTGGGCTGCGACGCGCGCCGGCCGGTCGACCATCCGACTCCATTTGAGCCAACACTTCAATCTAACCAAGGCTCTAAGCACGATGCTGCTCTAATCTTGCAGCCGCTTCTTCAGTCCGTCGATGATCGTCTTGGTGAGAAGATCGTAATTCTCATCGAAGTGATGATCACCGGGCAGTTCGACGACCTCGGCGCCGCTATCCTTCAGCGCCGGACAGGCGACGTCGTCGTCATCGTCCTTGCCGTAGACGCATTGCACGAGTTTGGGATCGACGTTCTTCAAATCGGCGACCGGATCGCCTCCCGCCCCTTCCGTCTTCTGGCCGAGCCAACCGAGAACGGAGATGACGTAGTCGACTTGGTGCGAGAGCGACAGCAGCGACAATTGCGCCACCGCGGACTTCTCGGCCGGTTTCAGCAGCTGATAGGTCGCGGGCACGACGTCGGCGCCGAAGGAATAACCGACGAGCAGCACATGCTTCACCTTCCACTGTTTGCGGTAGAAATCGATGATCTTCGAAAGATCGCCGGCGGTCTCCTCCGGCTTGCGCTCCGACCAGAAATAATGAAGCGAATCGACACCGACGACGGGAATACCTTCCTTCTGCAGGGTGCCGCCGACTTCCTTGTCGATGTCTCGCCAGCCTCCGTCGCCGGAATAGATCACCGCCATCGTATCCAGGGTGGGGGTGGCCTCGAGGATCGCCAGCGGCAAGCCGAGCGGATTGCCGAAGGCGCCCGAGGCGGTGACGAGGTCATCGAGCGTATCGGCAAAGACCGTCTGCGCGTCGTCGGTGGAATCGCGGATCTCGATCGCGGAATGGACTTTCTTCAGCGCTTCGGCATGCGCCCTGCCATCCTTGTCGGCGTTGGGCGTGAAGACCGAAATAACGGGATCCGGCAGCGCGCCGTCACTCAGCCCGTAGACCATGCGGCCGCCAACCGCCTTCTTCGAAGCCGGCGTGCAAAGTTCCTTGGTCAGCGGGATGCCGGCCTTCGGATCGACCGCGAGCGTCTGACCGATCGTCGCATCCGGTGTCTGCGCTGCAATTGCCAGCGCCAAGGCCCCGCCCTCGCCGATGCCGGCGACGATCGGCAGATGATAGGCGTTGTTGCCGGTCGCACGCTGCACCTGCTGGCTCAGCGATTCGATATCCGAGACCGTGTAGAGGCACCCGTCATTGAGGCTGACATCGTAGCGGTCAAGCGCCTGGATATAGGAAGGAAAGTCGACACCGATCACGACGGCGCCTTCGGAAACCAGCCTGTCGGCTTCGGCCTTCTCGTAATCGCCCCAGCCGGCGGCATCCGAGATGAGCATCACCGTGCCCTTCACCTCGCCTTCCGGCAAGAAGATGTGCGGCGACGGAATGAGCCCGCTTTCGAAGCTTTGCGTGGTTTCCTCGGCAGCACGAGCCGGTGCGGCCGCAAGCATGCAGGCGCATGCCGTGACAAGAAGGATTGTCCTGATCATTTTCTCACTACCCCTTTCAATCCGCCCCCGATCAGCAACGTCGCATCCATCAACGCGATCATCGGATTGCCCCCTCCGGAAACCGCAAGATAGCGTGGTTGCCAGTGCGGATGAAACTTGGATTTGAATGCCCGAAGGCCCTTGAAGTTGTAGAAGCGCTCGCCGTGCTCAAAGACGGTGCTGCCGATGCGGTCCCAGACGGGTGCCGCCTCGCGTTTCGACATGCCGGAGAGAGGCGCCATGCCGAGATTGAAGTGGCTGAAACCCTGACCGCGCAGATACTCCATGATCTGCACGAAGAGAAAGTCCATCGAGCCCTTCGGCGCGTCCGGGGAGAAACGCATGAGATCGATCGTGCCCTCCTCCTGGGATTCGGTGACGAGGATATTGGCAAAGGCAACGATCTTACCGTCCTTCTTCAAAATGCCGACCGGCTGAGAAGAGACATAATCGGGATCGAAGGCGCCGAGCGAGAAGCCCTTTTCCTTGGCGTTGTGGTGCTCGAGCCAGGCCGAGGAGACCGCCGCGAGATCATCGATGACAGCAGGCACATCCTGCGGTTCGATAACGGCGAATTCCAACCCGTCGCGCTGCGCCCGGCTCGCAGTCTGCCGGAGATTCGCCCATTTGCCGCCCTTCATCTCAAAGGTCCTGAGATCGGCCACCGCCAGTTCGCCGAGCTTGAAGGCGCGCAGGCCGGCATCGGCGCAATGGGAAAGCAACGCCGGCGAGATCTGGTAAAAAACCGCGCGGCAGCCTGCTGCCCGCGCCGCCTCGACGAAGCGCCAGACGAGTTCCTGTACGGCGCGATGATCTCCAACCGGATCGAAGAGCGCGATCCATGAGCGGCCCTGCCGGCCGTACATGATGAAGGCGTCGTTTTTCTCCGAAAACATGATGCTCTTGTCGCCCATCCGCACCAGATTGGCGTCAGCATTGCCCTGCTTCCTGACGATATCGACGGCGCGCGCCAGCGCCTCCTCCGTCGCCGGTTCCGGCCGGAAGGTCGCCGGCCGAAGCAGGCTGAAAATGGCAATGGCCGACGAGATGATCGTAATGCCAAGCAGGGCGCGCAGTCCCCGCGGCGCCTCGGCGGTGAATTCAAACTGCCACCAGAGTTCGTTGCTGTATTCGACATCGCGATAGACGAAGAGCAGGATGACGACGGCGCCAACGACGATGACGGCGATCGCCATCAGCCAGGATGCCGTCATTGCCTGGTTGAGCAGCGACGCATGACGGGTAAAGAGCCGGCGGCTGACGAAGAGTCCGAAGATGAGGAAAGCGAGAAAAGCCGCTTCGACCAGCGCAATCGCCTTCAACAGCGACAAGGTCAATGCCGCAAGGGCCGAGAACACCGCTACCCACCAGGCGCCGTCGAGCCTCTGGCCCAGGCCGCGCGCGGCGACCACCAGCGCCAATCCGAGCAGACTGGAGAGGAAGTGCGCGCCCTCGACCATCGGCAGCGGCAGATAGTTCGACAGAAATTCCAGATTCTGATCCGGCGTCGGTGTGACGCTCGAAAATACCAGCATGACGCCGAGCAGCAGGGCCAAGGTCGACAGCAGCTGCGGCATCAGCCGTCCGCCGATGCGCCGGACGCTGGAGGCGGCTGGGTGATCGACGAAACGGCGCAGTTCCGTCGCGGACACCGCGAGCACGGCGATCAACAGCGGCAGCACATGATAGATCAGCCGGTAGAGCACCAGCGATCCGAGCACCGCATCGATATTCACCGCGCTGCCGAGCGAGGCGATAATCACGGTCTCGAACACGCCGAGCCCGGCCGGAACGTGGCTGAGCACGCCGAGACCGACGGCGATCGCATAAACGGCCAGGAAGGCCGGCCAGCCGATCGCCGTCTGCGGCAAGAGCACGTAGAGCACCGAGGCCGAGGCGGCGATATCGAAGGCCGTCACCAGGAATTGGCGTGACCAAGTGCGCGAATCCGGCAGGCGGATCGCCACCACGCCGAGATCGAGCACGCGGCCTTCGCGGCCGATGATCATGACAGCCCCGAGAATGGCGAGGATCGAGCCGGCGATCAGACGGAGAAGGAACGCGCTGACACCGATCAGCGGCCCGATCTCGCTGGCGATGATAATGAGGGCGATCGCCGCGACCCCGGCAAGCCCGAGACCGAAGGACAGGGTGACAAAGGCGATGATCCGGCCGATATCATCCGGCGAAAGACCGAGACGCGTATAGGCGCGGTAGCGGATCGCGCCGCCCGAAAGGGCGCCGAAACCGGCGGTATTGCCGACCGCATAGGCACTGAACGCCGTCAGCGCCACATGCGGGAACGGCAGCTTCTTGCCGATATATTCGATGGCGTTGAGGTCGTAGAAGACCAGGGATAGGAAACTGAGTGCGGTGAAGAACAGCGCCAGCAGGATGGCGCTCGGCCTGGTCGCCGCCAGCGCACCGACGACATCATCATAGCGAACCTCGTTGGTGAGCTGCATGATCGCATAACCGACGAGGCAGAAGACAACGAGTGTCGCGGCTGCCGTCAGTGGCGTCCTGTAGCGTCTGAAAAGCGCGCCTAAAGAAAACCCGTCCGCCGCTTCCATTTCTTCCAAATTGCCGTGACCCGACATCTCGTACCTGCGCAATTTCCAAACTTGGCGGGAATCATTTTTCGAAGACGTAGCATGACAGGCATATAAGCTCCATGAAGCCATGCCGCCGCTACCCCAGCCCCGCCGCCTGCGCCTCAATCATCCTCAATTGGGGCGAATTTGCGCAGGTAAACTGTATTGGCACATTGCATTTTCGTAAGCTTGCGAAGAGTTTGCGGTGATGACGAAGATTTGAAACGCGAGAGTAGGGTTAGACATGCAGGATGACCTGGCCTTCGTGATCCTCATCCTCGGCAGATTGCTGCTCGGCGGTTTTTTCGTTGCCGCCGGCATCCATCATTTTTTCGTCATCGTGCCGATAACCGACGCCATCGAAGCCCGCGGCGTACCTTTTGCGAAATGGGTCTTGTTTTCCGGCAGCGTCCTTCAAATTGCCGCCGGTCTCCTGCTGATGCTGGGTCTCTTCGTCGCCGCGGCGGCGTTCGGCCTCATCATCTTCACGCTTGCCGCCTCCGTGATGCTGCTGAATTTCTGGGACATGGAAGGCACAGCCCGCGACAGCGCCATCGACAGCTGGAAAAGCAACATGGCCATCATCGGCGGCCTGCTCATCGCAGCTGCCGGGGCGATGTAAGGCGGTTCACGCAGCCGGCTCGCCGCCGGCCCGTGCATGCGCAGCGTAGCGCGCCGCGGCGGCATCCACCTCCGCCGCGCGATCACCGGACACCTGCACCGTCGGCACGGCGAATTCGATGCCGTTTTCCCTGAAGGCATTGCGAATCATCGCCAGTGCATTGCGGCGGATAACGAACTGTTCGCCAGGCTTCGTCATCATCGACAGACGGATCTCGATCGCGAATTCGCCGAATTGCTCGACACCCTTCATCTTCAGCGTTTCGATGATGTGCGGGCCGAATTCCGGGTTTTCGAGCAGGGTCTGACCGATCTGCTTGATCACCTTCTTCGCTTTGACCAGATCGGTGTCGTATGTGACGTTGAGGCTGATCTTGTCGATCGTCCAATCGCGATTGAGGTTCTTCACCGCGCCAAGTTCGCCGAACGGCACGGTCGTCAGCGGCCCGCGATGATGCCGGAGCTTCACCGAACGCAGGCTGAAGGCCTCGACGACGCCCTTGTGGCTACCGCTTTCGATATATTCGCCGACACGGAAAGCATCGTCCCACAGATAGAACATGCCGCTGATGACATCCTTGACGATCGTCTGGGCGCCGAAACCCACAGCAACGCCGACGACGCCGGCGCCGGCAATCAATGGGCCGATCTCGATTCCGAGGCCCGAGAGCACCATGAGAACCGCAATGACGGCGATGACCACGGCAAGGATATTGCGGAAGATCGGCAGCAGCGTCTGGAACCGCGCATGTTTAGCCTTTTCCTCATCCGTCGCGCCGCCGTCCAGGGACATGCCGAGCAGCTTGCCGTCGATATAGGCTTTGACGACGTGCCAGAGCAGATCAGCAGCAAGCAGGATGACGATTCCGCCAATGACGCCGCGCGCGATCTTATCGACCATTTTGTCGCCGGCTGCCATCGTGTCGGCGCCGACGCCGAGCAGTTGGCCGAGCCAGATGGCCGCGAATGCGATGATCAGCGCCCTGACGCCACGGTCGAGCAATACGGTGGCAATACGGCGCGAAGCAAGGAAGCTTGCTTCGGTCTGCTGCAGCGATTTCACTGCAATCGTCGAGACGGCGAGCACCCGCGGCAGCATCAGCACATAGATGCCGAGCCAGAGCAGCCAGTTGAACCCGGTGACCCACAGCCCCCAGAGCAACAGGAAATAAACGGTGAGCGCCCAGGAAATCCCGTGACCGCGTTTCTCGTCCTTCTGAGGCCGCGACCAGACAGCTTCGATGGCGATCAGCAGCAGCCCGATGCCCAGGATATAGCCGACGAAGAGCCGGGCGCTCGGGGAAAAGCCGAGCGGCTCCATCGACTGGATCGCCGCCCAGCCGAGCATGAAATAGATCACGAAGATCGCGGAGCGGCGATACCAGAAGAGCGCGACGGCGCGTGACGGCATGATCGGAACGATCACGCCTTGCCGCTCTTCCTCGGCCCGCGCCAGCCCGATGAGATCGACCAAGACACCGCCCAGGCAAATCGTGAAACGCTGGACGATGAGGGCGACGGCGCAGAGGATCGCCACGCTCTGGCTGAGCGGAGGCCAGCTGAGACTGAACAGCGCGAGCATGGTTGCCGCGGCGAAAATGAGCGCCGGTACGACACGTGGCGTCAGATGCATGCCCGCCATCTGAACCAGACGCCGGCGGCGACGGCGGAAGGCATAGCGGGCGATGCTTTCGACGATAGCCCCGAGCAGGAAGATCGCCAGGAATTGCGCGATCATCCGGCTCCAGCCGGTGGCGGCGAGCTCACCGAAAAACAGCGAGGACGCATTGCCGATCTGCGAGGGCAAAGTCATCGCCGCGTCGGACACCATCGATACATGCCGGCGGGCATGCTGCAGCAGGCCTGAGAGAACCGACATCTGGTTCTGGCTCGCCGAATCGGCCGCAGAAGGTGCTGCCATCTGCGTCGCCATCCACTGCTTGACCTCCGGCGCCTGCATGAGCTGCATCATTTCACGCACCTGCGCCGGCGGGGTATTTCCAGCCGGCGTTTGCGCAGGCGTTTGGGAAAAGCCGGGCGACGCCGCCGAGAAAAGCGCAACGAATGCCAGGATGCCGAATATGGCGGCCTTCAAGCCCGCCGCCGTGCCACGTCCCATGACCGCCCTCCGATGGAGTGTCGGCCGCTTGGATGGAAGCAGCCCCGACATTTCCCTTTCCGCAATGGATACTCGTGACCGTAGCCGCCAGCAAGCGGTAGGAAAACCATACCTATGGCTAGGACAATTCCAGGAAAGTGCGAAACGGCTTTCCTCGCCGGGGCGACAAGGAAAGCCCTGATCTTCAAGATTTCGGCGTCGGCTTTTCCACGTGGCCGCCGAAACCGGCGCGCATTGCCGACAGCACCTTGTTGGCGAACTCGTCATTGTCTCGCGAGGAGAAGCGGCCGTAGAGCGCAGCGCTCAGCACCGGGGTCGGCACGCTTTCATCGATTGCCGCCATGATCGTCCAGCGGCCCTCGCCGCTGTCCGAGACACGGCCGGCATATTTGGAAAGTCCGGGATCGGCATGCAGCGCATCGGCCGTCAGGTCGAGCAGCCAGGAGGTGATGACGCTGCCGCGTCGCCAGACTTCGGCGACATCCTGCAGATTGAAATCGTATTGGAAATGTTCGGGATGGGCGAGCGGCGCGGTCTCCGCATCGGCCGCATGCGAGGCAGCGCCGATATTGGCGTGTTTCAGGATGTTGAGGCCCTCGGCATAGGCGGCCATCAGACCGTATTCGATGCCGTTGTGCACCATCTTGACGAAATGGCCGGCGCCGTGCGGGCCGCAATGCAGATAACCCTGCTCCGCCGTGCTGGCCGCTGCCGCTTCGGCGGTGCGGTTCGGCGAGGCTGCGGTCTGGCCGGCGCCGGGAGCGAGCGTCGCAAAGATCGGAGACAGATGCTCGACGGTGCCCTTCTCGCCGCCGATCATCAGGCAATAGCCGCGCTCCAGGCCGAAGACGCCGCCGCTGGTGCCGACATCGACATAGTGGATGCCCTTGGTGATGAGCTCGGCGCCGCGGCGGATGTCGTCGTGGTAATAGGAATTGCCGCCGTCGATGACGATATCGCCGTTCTGAAGCAGCGGCACCAGGCTCGCCAGCACCTTGTCGACGATCGCCGCCGGCAGCATCAGCCAGATTGCCCGGGGGTGGCTAAGCTTCGAGACGAATTCCTCCAGCGACGCACTCCCGGTCGCACCGAGACCCGCAAGCGCGGCAACGCTTTCCGGCCTCGCATCATAGACGACGCATTCGTGACCGCCCCGCATCAAGCGCTGGACCATGTAATTGCCCATGCGGCCCAAACCAACCATGCCAAGCTGCATATGAATCTCCTGGAAACCGAGATGAAGTATCGACTCCGGAAACTAGCACCCGCAGTGTGACAGGCAAGCGAAGTCTCGATCCGCGCATGCGACGATCGCGCCGCGGCGGGATGAGGTCGAACCGACGAGCCCGAGGCCGGCTCATTCCTCAGTCATCCGGCGCGCTGGCCGGTTCACCCTTCATCTCGCTGAGGAACATGCCCTCGCGCAGATTGATGCCGTACTCGACGAAGGCCTTCATGCAGCAGAGCATCTGCGTCCAGCCTTCGCAATTCAGATAGGTGCCGCGCCGGCCGGCCTCGTCCTCGCGCCAGCCGTTCTCGGCAATCGTCACCAGCGTGCCGCCATCCTCCAGCGGTTTGAAATTCATCTCTACCAGCGTCTTATACCTCGTCTTGTCCTCGCCGGTGCCACCATCCCAGCGCAGCACGATGCGGCTTTCCGGCACGAGTTCGACCACCTCGACCGGCGCATCCCTCCACCAGGTCACCGTCGTGCCTTGGACGAGCGGCGCGCTCGCCCCGCCGATCGTGGTGAAATAGCTGCTGAGCTTCCTCGGATTGACGACGGCGTCGAACACCTCTGCGACGGGACGGCCGATGCGGCCGGAAATGCGGATTCCGAGAGACATGGCATTGCTCCTCTTCTCCATTGTGTCTGGACCCATTATGTTATAAAAACATAACATGTCAAGCGAATCAGTCGACGACCCTGTTTTTAAGGCGCTGGCGCATCATCGCCGCCGCGAGATTCTCGATCTGCTCAAGGATGGCCCCCGCACCACAGGGACCCTTTGCGACATGTTCCCTGACATGGACCGATGCACGGTGATGCAGCATCTGAAAGTGCTGGAGGAAGCCGATCTGGTCCTCGCCAGGAAGGAAGGGCGCGAACGCTGGAACCACCTGAACAGCCTGCCAATCAAGCAGATCTATGATCGCTGGATCAGCGCCTATGCCGGTCATGCCCTGTCGATCCTCGATCAGCTGAGAAGCGATCTCGGAGGAAAGCCGGAACAGTGACCCGAGCGGGCCCGCCGCACCTTGCCTCCCGGCCGGCCAAAGTCCTATGCTGACCAAAAGATAAGAGACGGGATAGATGACGTTAACGGGAACCGGCATACGCCGCATGCGGCTGCTGCGCGGGATCAAGCAGCAACACCTCGCCGAACTTCTCGGCGTCAACCAGGCGACCGTTTCGCGCTGGGAGCGAGATCAACTTGCCCTCTCGCCGGAGCAGGCCGTTAAGCTGGAACGAATTTTCGCCGCGCCGCACCATGCCGCGGCCGATGCAGCCTTGAAACGGCTGGTCGAGGATTCCCTCCGGCCTGTGCATCTGATCTGCGACAGCACCCACCGGCTGCTGTCCGCCTCTCGTCCGCGGCAGGCGGAATGGCGCGCGCCGATCGGCGCTTTTCTCGGCCGCTCTCTTTTCTCCTACGCTTCCGCCGAGATCGCCGCCGCCGAACAGTCGCTGGAGGCATGCGGCTGGCATGAGGGCAGGCTCATGTCGTTGACATTTGCTACCGGCGCCAACGGCAATGCGCGCCTGCCGATTGCCGCCGGTCGCGTCACCTGGGAACGGATCATGCTTTCCGACGGCAGCGCCGGGCGCCTCGTCACGACCGTCACCGAGCCTGCAGCTTTCCTGCACTCTCATGCATAATTTATGCGTTGTCCGAAATTCCCGGTCTCAATAGCCTCCGCAGCGGCAACGGTGGAGAAAATGCGATGACGATATTGGTGACGGGAAGTGCCGGCCACCTCGGTGAGGCGCTGATGCGGGTCCTGAAGGCGAAAGGCCGATCTGCGCGCGGCGTCGACATCAAACCGTCGGATTTCACCGACGCGGTCGGCTCCATCGGCGACCGCGCCTTCGTCCGGCGGGCGATGTCCGGCATCAGCCGCGTCATCCATGCCGCCACGCTGCACAAGCCGCATGTGGCAACCCACGGCAATCGCGACTTCCTCGACACGAATGTCGGCGGCACGCTGAACCTGCTTGAAGAAGCGGCCGCCGCGGGCGTCGCAAGCTTCGTCTTTACCAGCACCACCAGCACCTTCGGCGCGGCGTTGACGCCAGTGGCCGGCGAACCGGCGGCTTGGGTCACCGAGGACGTGTTGCCGGTCGCGAAGAATATCTACGGCGTGACGAAACTCTCTGCCGAAGCTCTGTGCGAGCTCTTCGCCCTTAAGTCCGGACTGCCGGTTATCGTCCTGAGGACTTCGCGGTTCTTTCCCGAAAGTGACGACGATCCCGATATCCGCAATGTCTATTCGGCGGAGAATGCCCAAGCCAATGAATTGCTCCATCGCCGCGTCGATATCGAGGATGTGGTCGGCGCCCACCTGCTGGCGCTCGAAAGGGCGCGTTCGATCGGCTTCAGCCGCTACATCATCTCGGCGACCACACCTTTTTCACCGGCCGATTGTCCCGACATCAGGCGCGATGCGGCCGCGGCCGTCGAGCGGCTCTTTCCCGGAGCCCGCGCCCTCTATGCCGAACGCGGCTGGAAGATGTTCCCGACGCTCGACCGCGTCTACGTCAACGAGCGCGCACGGCGCCAACTCGGCTGGCAGCCGCGTTATGATTTCCGCTTCGTGCTCGATTGTCTGCGCGAGAAACGCGATTGGCGCAGCTCATTATCGCTCGAGGTCGGCTCCAAAGGCTATCACGACGAAATTTTCGTCGAAGGCCCCTATCCAGTCGATTAGGCCGCTGAATAGCGGCAGGCCGCGTTCGCCTGTCGATCCGGATGGCTTTGCCGGCAATGGAGAGAAGGTGCGATCCACGACGACCGATGGATGTTTACGATCCTGGGCGCCTACAAACGTAGGTGGGCACCGTGTGTCCAGGCCCACGGGCCTGGCCAGGGACAGCTCCCTTTGGATCGAGTATGGCCCCAGGGATTGTGGTTCCTGTCGAGAGGCGCAGACCGCATCGCGATATATAAGGTCGTTTGCGCCGACGCGCCAGTGGCGACCGCAGGCCGTGCCGATTTAATTGAGATCAGTTGAGCTCGGGGGCAGGGCGGCCATTCAGCTTGTCGGTAATGCCGCGGATGCGGCTCGACACTTCGCCGAGCGCTGCCGCCAGCGTTTCCTCGGTGCGGGCGGTCGCGGCAAGCACGGTGTCGCGGTTGCCGCGCAGTGACTCGAGCTCGGATTCCAGCCCGGCGATGCGGCGCGTCAGCTCGGCAATCTCGTCCATGATCATGATGCCGGCCATGACGGTGATCCTGAGATCGCCGATCTCGCCGAACTGTCCCTTGAGGTGGCCAACATAGCGGTCGAAACGGGTGGCGAGGTCGGTCAGATGATCCTCCTGCCCTTCTTCGCAGGCCATGCGATAGGCCTTGCCGTCGATCGTTACCGTTACCTGCGCCATGCTAAACTCTCTTTATCAGCGATCCAGAACCGCGCGGATCGTCTCCATGGCCGTCACCAGCCGCCGCGAGACCTCGCGATTGACCTCTTCCAGCCGGTTGGCACGGAATTCGGCCTGGTCGAGCTCCTGCGCCAGCCGGGAGCGGTCAGCATGCACGCGCCGCACCTCGCCCTCGATCTCCCCCTGTTCGCGCTGCCGCTCGATACGCATGTCGACGGCGTTTTCGAGGCTCGAAATCGCCTGTCTCAGCTCGTTGAGCGCTGCTTCCATGGTTTTGCCTGTGGGCGTCATGCCTTCCGATTCCCGCGCAGAATCTGCGAATCGACACTCCGCGCCGATCCTGTGAGTTCAAAAGGATATGCAGCTCGCCGACGGCCCGTCAATAAATCCCCGCACCCGTCCGCCGGCCTATCTTGTGGATGAGCGTTTTATCGGTGCCTGTCGCATAAGATTTGTCATTTGTATAATCGCACGAACAAATGTCAAAAATCGCCGCAACTCCGCCGGATTCGGCCCGCCATTTATTGACTCGCCCGTCTTAACTGCTATGTCTCTGCCGCTTTCATTCGATGGTCTTGGAGGCTCGAGGCCATCCCCCCGACACTCGGAGCTTGCGGAAAAGCCATGACCTCTCCCGAACAAAACGACCGGATGGCGAATGCGATCCGTTTCCTCGCCATGGACGCCGTTGAAAAGGCGAATTCCGGCCACCCCGGCATGCCGATGGGCATGGCCGACGTGGCAACGGTCCTGTTCACCAAATATCTGCGCTTCGACCCGAAGAAGCCCCACTGGCCGAACCGTGACCGCTTCGTGCTGTCGGCCGGCCATGGCTCGATGCTACTCTACTCGCTGCTCTATTTGACCGGTTATCCCGACATGACGGTCGAGGACCTGAAGCAGTTCCGCCAGATCGGTTCCAAGACCGCCGGCCATCCGGAATATGGCCACGCGACCGGCATCGAAACCACGACGGGCCCGCTCGGCCAGGGCATCGCCAACGCCGTCGGCATGGCGATTGCGGAACGCAAGCTGCGCGATGAATTCGGTGCTGACCTGCAGGACCACTATACCTACGTCATCAATGGCGATGGTTGCCTGATGGAAGGCATCAGCCATGAAGCGATCGCGCTTGCCGGCCACCTGAAGCTGAATAAGCTGATCCTCTTTTGGGACAACAATTCGATCACCATCGACGGCGCCGTCTCGCTGTCGGATTCGACCGACCAGATCGCCCGCTTCAAGGCCGTCCACTGGAACACCATCGAGATCGACGGCCACGATCAGGCTGCCATCGCCGATGCGATCGAGGCCGCCCACAAGTCCGATCGCCCGACCTTCATCGCCTGCAAGACGGTCATCGGCTTCGGTGCTCCGAACAAGGCCGGCAGCCACAAGGTGCACGGCAGCCCGCTCGGCGCCGATGAAATCGCCGCGACCCGCAAGGCTCTGAACTGGGATTACGAGCCCTTCGTCGTCCCTTCCGACGTTCTGGAGGCATGGCGTGCAGCCGGCACCCGCTCCGACAATATCGTCAAGGCATGGGAAGAAACCCTTTCCAAGTCGCCGGCCAGAGCGGAATTCTCCCGCCGTATGGCAGGCGAACTGCCGGAAGGCTTCGACGCGGCGATCACCGACTACAAGAAGAAACTGGCCGAGACCAAGCCGACCATCGCCACCCGCAAGGCGTCCGAGGATGCGCTCGAAATCATCAACGGCTTCCTGCCTGAGACGCTCGGCGGCTCCGCCGACCTGACGCCGTCGAACAACACCAAGACCAGCCAGATGGTCTCCATCACCCCGACGGATTTCAAGGGCCGTTACATGCACTGGGGCATCCGCGAGCACGGCATGGCCTCTGCCATGAACGGCATCTCGCTGCATGGCGGCCTCATTCCCTACGGCGGCGGCTTCATGATCTTCTCGGATTATTGCCGCCCGCCGATCCGCCTCTCGGCACTGATGGGCATTCGTGTCATCCACGTCCTGACGCATGACTCGATCGGCGTTGGTGAAGACGGCCCGACCCACCAGCCGGTCGAGCAGATCGCCGGCCTGCGTGCCGTTCCAAACCTGCAGGTCTTCCGTCCGGCCGACGCCGTCGAGACGGCGGAATGCTGGCAGATCGCCATCAAGAGCAAGAGCCGTCCGTCCGCGCTGGCACTCACCCGCCAGAACCTGACGACCGTCCGTACCGAGTATAATGAGAAGAACCTCTGCGAACTCGGCGCCTATACGCTCGCCGGCAACGCCGATGCCAAGGTGACGATCTTCGCTTCCGGCTCCGAGGTCGAAATCGCCGTCGCCGCCCGCGCCACGCTCGAAGCCAAGGGGGTTTCGGTGCGCGTCGTGTCGGTGCCCTGCACAGAACTGTTCTTCGAGCAGCCGGACGCCTATCGCAAGGATGTTCTCGGCAACTCGCCGGTCAAGATCGCCGTCGAAGCCGCCGTGCGCGAAGGCTGGGACGCGTTCATCGGACCGGAAGGCAGCTTCATCGGCATGAAGGGCTTCGGCGCCTCCGGCCCGGTCAAGGACGTTTACAAGCATTTCGGCATTACCGCCGACGCCGTCGTTGCGGCTGCGGAAGCAAAGCTTTAAAGAGGGCGCCTTGAGGCGCTCTCCATCTCCTCAATTCCAGGCCCTCTCCATCGGGCTCTATTCTATCGGGAGTGAATGCACATGACAGTCAAGGTTGCCATCAATGGTTTCGGCCGCATCGGCCGTAACGTCCTCCGCGCTATCGTCGAATCCGGCCGGACCGACATCGAAGTCGTCGCCATCAACGACCTCGGCCCGGTCGAGACCAACGCCCACCTGCTGCGCTACGACTCGATCCACGGCAAGTTCCCGGCAAACGTCAAGGTTGAAGGTGACACGATCACCGTCGGCAACGGCAAGCCGATCAAGGTCACGGCGATCAAGGATCCGGCAACGCTTCCGCACCGCGAACTCGGCGTCGACATTGCCATGGAATGCACCGGCATCTTCACTGCCCGCGACAAGGCCGCCGCCCATCTGACAGCCGGCGCCAAGCGCGTCATCGTCTCGGCTCCTGCCGACGGTGCCGACCTGACCGTCGTCTTCGGCGTCAACCATGACCAGCTCACCAAGGAGCACATGGTCATCTCCAACGCCTCCTGCACCACCAACTGCCTGGTGCCGGTTGTCAAGGTCCTCGATGATGCCGTCGGCATCGACCACGGCTTCATGACGACCATCCACTCCTACACCGGCGACCAGCCGACGCTCGATACGATGCACAAGGACCTATATCGCGCCCGCGCAGCTGCCCTCTCCATGATCCCGACCTCGACGGGCGCCGCCAAGGCCGTTGGTCTCGTGCTGCCGCACCTCAAGGGCAAGCTCGACGGCACCTCGATCCGCGTTCCCACCCCGAACGTTTCGGTGGTCGACTTCAAGTTCGTCTCCAAGAAGGCGACGACGGTCGGCGAAATCAACGAAGCCATCAAGGCCGCCTCCAACGGCGCGCTGAAGGGCATCCTCGGCTATACCGACGAGCCGCTCGTCTCCCGTGACTTCAACCACGACAGCCACTCTTCGATCTTTGCGACCGATCAGACGAAGGTCATGGAAGGTAACTTCGTGCGCGTCCTGTCCTGGTACGACAACGAGTGGGGCTTCTCCAGCCGCATGTCGGACACGGCCGTTGCCTTCGCCAAGCTGATCTGAGAGTCTCGATCGACCAATCGCAAGCGGCCCGGGAAACCGGGCCGTTTTGTTATAGGCACCGCGCCGGATCAATTGCGAAACCTGCTATGGTGCACCAAGCCCTGAACCGCATTGCTGGCCGGGCAGATAGGGAGAGATGGATGGATTACTTTACCGTTGAGATCGCTGGCCGCGCCATTGCCAGCTTTCGCTCGAAAAACCATGAGGAAGCGACGCATTTCTTCGAGGCGGAGGATTTTCGCGACGACCTGACCATCCTGGAATCCGAAGGCAAGCCGCTCTGGGACCGCAAGGCGGCGCTCAGCCTGCGCAAGGCGACCGACGAGGAAGCCAGCGAAGTCGAGCACGCCTATGAATTCGATGACGATCCGCAACGGACCATCGACGACGAATTCGTCGTTTTCCTGGTTCCGGTCGAGGATCTGACCGACGAGAGCGAAGACACCGAGGACTGACGGTCGATCTGCATCGTTTCCGGCTTTGAAAACCGCTTCGAAGCGAAAGGTCGGTGTGACCGCAAGGATGGAATCGCAGGTTGGCAATCCGCTGGCCAAACGTGATAGATTGAGCGATGTTAAGATCCAAGCGGAGGCGATCAATGGCAGAGGCGCAAAAACGCTTGTCCCAGACCACCCTCAAGCGGCGGCAGCGGTTTCATCGCAAGCGGGACGTCCGACCTGCTGTGCTGGCGAAGGCTGATCGGCTGGTGATCCGGGTTGCCGCGGCCATCGGCCTCTCGTTTCTCGCCGTCATCATACTTCAGGCAGTGTTGGGATAGCGCCGATCCGCGGCTGCAACCCCTTCGTTCCCATCATTGGACAGAACGGGCCGCGTGAAAGCAGAAGCGTGCCCTATCCAGTCGCGGTTGCGGATACCCGCAGGAAAAATCGATCTTCCTGCCTTTCGCCCTGCTCTCGCCTGATTTTCCTATACATTCTTTATAGAGAATTTCTCCCGTAGCATTTCCGTGTCGGTCGCCGTCTGGTGGCTGTTCAGCAGCATGATGCAGCACGAGACGAGGTTAAGCCGCAAGGCCTACCCTTCTCTGCCGTTTTGCCGTTTACTGGATCGACGCGCGTGGTGGAGGGTGGAAATAGACGGATCGGCCGGGGGTGGCCGTATCCGCGAGGCAGTCGATGGAAAGGGGCGGGCATGGAAGCGTTCTATATCGTGGTGCTGGTTGCGACAGCGCTCGTGCTTCTAGCTGCTTTTTCGAGCCTGCTCGCTTTCCGCTTCGGCGCGCCGCTGCTGCTGTTGTTCCTGATGATCGGCCTTGCCGCCGGCGTCGATGGTCTCGGCATCGAGTTCAGCAACAACTACCTGGCCTATATTCTCGGCTCCATCGCGCTCGCCGTCATCCTGTTCGATTCCGGCTTCGGTACACCGATGCAGGCCTTTCGGCTGGCGGCCGTGCCTTCTCTCACGCTCGCCTCGGTCGGCGTGTTGATCACTGCCTCACTCTTTGCCGTCGCAGCCATGTGGCTGTTGAACTTCACCTGGCTGGAAGGTCTGCTGCTCGGCTCGATCGTGGCGTCGACGGACGCCGCCGCCGTTTTCTTCCTGCTGCGCATCGGCGGCATCAATATCCGTGACAAGGTGCGCTCGACGCTCGAAGTCGAATCCGGCACCAACGATCCGATGGCAATCTTTCTCACCATTGCCCTCGTCGAAGTGCTGGCGAGCGGCGAACGCTATGCCGGCATCAACATCAGCATGCTCGCCATGTTCGTGCAGCAGATGGGGCTCGGCGTGATCCTCGGCCTGCTCGGCGGCATGATGATCGTGCTGATCGTCAGCAGGCTCGATACCGATCGCGGCTTGACGCCGATCTTCGTGCTGGCGCTCGCCCTGCTCGTCTTCTCCTTCACCGGCGCAGTCGGCGGCAGCGGCTTCCTCGCCGTCTACGTCGCCGGCATCTATGCCGGAAACCGCAAGATGCAGGCAATCGGCACCATCAAGCGCTTTCAGGACGGCATGACCTGGCTGGCACAGATCATCATGTTCCTGGTGCTCGGCCTGCTGGCCACGCCGTCGCAATTCCCGGTGATCATCGTGCCGGCCATCCTGCTTGCCCTCTTCCTGATCTTCGTCGCCCGGCCGCTGGCAGTCTGGCTGTCGCTGCTTCCCTTCGACTACACGCAGCAGGAAATCGGCTTCGTCGCCTGGGTCGGCCTGCGCGGCGCCGTCTCCATCCTGCTTGCCATCATGCCGATCCTCGGCAAGCTGGAAAACGGCCAGATCTTCTTCAACACCGCCTTCATCATCGTGCTGGTCTCCCTGCTGGTGCAAGGCTGGACAATCAAACCCGTCGCCAAAAAGCTCGGCCTCATCATCCCCCCACGCATCGGTGCCGTCGACAAGGTCGAGGTCGATCTGCCGGGTGCTGCCAACCACGAACTGCTCTCCTATCGCGTCATCAAGGATAGTCCGGTGCTGCGCGGCGAGCGCATTCCGCGCTGGGCAACCCCCTCGCTTGTGATCCGCGACGGCAAATCGATGCGCTATCAATATGCCGGGCGGCTGCGCGAGAACGATCTCGTCTATCTCTTCATCGTGCCGAGCTACTCCCGCCTGCTCGACCGGCTGTTCGCCAGCCGTGCGCCCGTGGACGAAGACGATGCCGAATTTTTTGGTGCCTTCGCGCTCTCGCCTGCCCGCCCCGCCGCCGATCTCGACGCCGCCTACGGTCCCGGCCTGCTCAACGAATCCGAGAAGGGCCTGACGATCGCCGAATTGATGCGGCAACGCCTCGGCGGCAAGGCCGATTATGCCGACCGCGTCCGCCTTGGCTCGATCATTCTCATCGTCCGCGATCTCGACGAGCACGACCACGTGACCTCAGTCGGCATGTCGCTCGAAGCGGTCGAACCGGCAATCACGCTGCCGATCTTCATCAATCTCAAGGACATCATCCAGCGCATCCGCGACCGGCTGAAGGGACGCCGAAGCCGCGAAGCGGCGACCTCCGAGGGCGCGGCCAAAGCATCGGCCGGAGGCGACGAAGCCAGACGCGAAAACGGCCGTTGAACGCCTTGCGTCTGAAATGATCCTTGCTATGGTCGGCGCAACTTCCGCCAACCAAGACTGGATCCTCCCCATGCCTGCATTCAAGACCCTCGACGATCTCACCGACATCAGCGGCAAGCGCGTGCTCGTCCGCGTCGACCTCAACGTTCCGGTCAAGGATGGCAAGGTCACCGATACGACGCGCATCGAGCGTGTGGCGCCGACGATCCTCGAATTGTCCGAGAAGGGCGCCAAGGTGATCCTGCTCGCCCATTTCGGCCGACCGAAGGACGGCCCTTCGCCGGATCTGTCGCTGTCGCTGATTGCCCCCTCCGTCGAGGAAGTGCTCGATCACGCCGTGGCGACGGCGTCCGACTGCACCGGCGAGGCCGCCGCCGCCGCCGTCGCCGCGATGAATGACGGTGATATCCTGCTTCTGGAAAACACGCGCTTCCACAAAGGCGAGGAAAAGAACGATCCCGACTTCACCAAGGCGCTTGCCGCCAACGGCGATATTTATGTCAACGACGCCTTCTCCGCCGCTCACCGCGCCCATGCCTCGACCGAGGGCCTTGCCCATCACCTGCCGGCCTATGCCGGGCGCACCATGCAGGCCGAGCTGGAAGCGCTGGAAAAAGGCCTCGGCGCCCCGGTCCGCCCGGTGGTCGCAATTGTCGGCGGTGCCAAGGTCTCGACCAAGATCGACCTGCTGATGAACCTCGTCAAGAAGGTCGACGCGCTCGTCATCGGCGGCGGCATGGCCAACACCTTCATCGCCGCCCGCGGCACCAATGTCGGCAAGTCGCTCTGCGAACATGATCTCGCCGAGACCGCCAAGCAGATCATGATCGAGGCCGCGACTGCAGGCTGCGCCATCATCCTGCCGGAAGACGGTGTGGTCGCCCGCGAATTCAAGGCGGGTGCGGCCAGCGAGACGGTCGATATCAACGCTATTCCCGCCGATGCCATGGTGCTCGACGTCGGGCCGAAATCGGTCGAGGCTATCAACGCTTGGATCGAGCGCGCCGCAACGCTCGTCTGGAACGGTCCGCTCGGCGCCTTCGAAATCGAGCCCTTCGATACCGCAACCGTCGCTGCCGCGAAATATGCCGCTGAGCGCACCGCAGCCGGAAAGCTGACCTCGGTTGCCGGTGGCGGCGACACCGTCTCGGCGCTCAACCATGCCGGCGTTGCCGACGATTTCACCTATGTCTCGACCGCCGGCGGCGCCTTCCTGGAATGGATGGAAGGCAAGGAACTTCCCGGCGTCGCCGTCCTCAACGCCGCCGGATAAGACCCAGCGCCTCGGCGCGAAAAACGCATCGGCGTCGCACCTTGCTATAGGCGGGTGCGGCGCCGCAAAGCCAATTTGGCAGTTTTTACATGTGGATAGACCGCAGTGGCGAGAAGCCTTCCGCGGTCTTTTGCTCAAGGGTTGAAAAAAATCCCATTTTTTCAAACGATTGAATTGATTTCAATCGTTTCAATGACTTAGCCTTCCATTTTCCTCACTATAAACTTCTGTTATCGCCGTCCTATATTCTTAAACCGCCGATGTTTAACGCTGTGGAGAGATCGAATGAGCGAACGACTGGAAGACATTGCAGTGCAGATGGTTGCGGGCGGCCGAGGACTGCTTGCCGCCGATGAATCGACCTCCACCATCAAGAAGCGTTTCGACACGATCAACCTCGAATCGACCGAAACCAGCCGCCGCGACTACCGCGAGATGCTCTTCCGCTCCGACGAGGCGATGAAGAAATATATCTCCGGCGTCATTCTCTTCGAAGAGACGCTCTACCAGAAGGCTGCCGACGGCACGCCATTCGTCGACATCATCCGCGCCGCCGGTTCCATTCCCGGCATCAAGGTCGATACCGGCGCCAAGCCGATGGTCAAATTTCCCGGCGAAACCATCACCGAAGGCCTCGACGGTCTTGGCGAACGCCTTGCCAAATATTATGAAGCCGGCGCCCGTTTTGCCAAATGGCGCGGCGTCATCGCTATCTCGTCCTCGCTGCCGACCCGCGGCTCGGTCCGCGCCAACGCTCAGGCACTCGCTCGCTATGCGGCTCTCTGCCAGGAAGCCAAGATCGTGCCGATCGTCGAGCCGGAATGCCTGATGGACGGCAAGCCGGGCGACCACAACATCGACCGCTGCGCCGAAGTGACTGAATCCACCCTGCGCATCGTTTTCGAGGAACTGGCCGAAGCTCGCGTCAGCCTCGAAGGCATGATCCTGAAGCCGAACATGGTCATCGACGGCAAGAACGCCCGCAAGGCATCGGTCGAGGAAGTTGCCGAGCGCACCGTCCAGGTGCTGAAGCGCACGGTTCCGTCTGCGGTTCCCGGCATCGCTTTCCTCTCCGGCGGCCAGACCACGGAAGAGGCGACCGCGCATCTTTCCGCGATCAATGGTTTTGACCTGCCCTGGCTCGTCACCTTCTCCTATGGCCGCGCCCTGCAGGACAGCGCCCTCAAGGCCTGGAACGGCAAGCCGGAAAATGTCGCCGCCGGCCAGCGCGAATTCACCCACCGCGCCGAGATGAACAGCCTCGCCGCCAAGGGCAACTGGAAGAAGGACCTGGAACAGGCCGCCTGATTGTGGACTTGGGATCCGGGCGGAAGCGGCGAACGCAGCGTTGCCGCTCCCGCCAATCCCCTCGCTTCCCTCATTCCTGTGCTCATTACAGGAATCCAGTGCGTCCAAGTCCTTGGGCGCGAAAGACTCCTTCCCCTCATGTATTGATTCATTCACGGCGCAGGCGTGCCGTGGCTGGATTCCTGTGACATCCCTTGGGCGAAGCCCTGAGACGCACAGGAATGAGGGAGTTCGGGGAGACGTTCTCCTTCGCCAACGAACCGGTGATAGTAAAGCGCGCAAGCTACTCCCTCTCATTGTCACGGCGACAAGAAACCGCTTCATTCCCTCAAAAACCATGCTTACTCATGACGGCCTGCCACAACAGGAGCCGCCATGAACACCATCTCCTACGTCACCGTCGACGTCTTCACCTCCACCCGCTTCGAGGGCAATCCGCTTGCCGTCATTTCCGATGCCCGAGGCTTGAGCGACGCGGCGATGCAGAGGATCGCCACCGAGTTCAACTATTCCGAAGTCACCTTCGTCCTGCCGCCGGAAGATCCGCGGAATTCGGCCCGCGTGCGCATCTTCACCCCGACAATGGAAATCCCCTTCGCCGGCCATCCGAATGTCGGCACCGCCTATGTGCTCGGCCAGCAGGCAGAACTCTTCGGCAGACCGGTCGGCGAAAAATTGCGCTTTGAAGAAAAGGCCGGCATCGTCGAAGTCGACCTGAAACGCAGCGGCGGAAAGGTCGCCGCCACCGCCATCCGCGCGCCGCAACCGCTGACGATCGGCGATACTATTGCCGAGGAAACCATCGCCCGCTGCATCTCGCTCGATCCGGGCGTCATCGTCACCACCACCCACGCACCGGTCTTTGCTTCCGTCGGCCTAAACTTCGCCGTCGCCGAATTGAAGGGGCTCGAAACCCTGGCCGCCGCCCGCCCGAACCTCGCCGGTTTCCAGGCAGCCGCAGGCCGCCAGACGACGAGCGGCCACGACTTCTCGCTCTTTGTCTATGCCAAGTCGGCCGAGAATCCGTGGCACATTCGCGCCCGCATGTTCGCACCGCTCGACAACGTGCCCGAAGACCCGGCAACCGGCAGCGCTTCAGCCGCTCTCGGCGCCTATCTCGTCTCGCTTGCGCCCGACGCCGACATGACCGCCCACATCACCATCGAACAGGGCGTCGAAATGGGGCGCCGCAGCGTCATCGCCCTTGATGTCGTGAAATCCAAAGGCATTGTCACCGATGTCGTCATCTCCGGAAGCTGCGTTTCCGTCATGCGCGGAGAAATCATCCTGCAGGACTGACGGTCCCGCATGGAGTGCGAACTCACATCAGGAAGTCGCGCGACAAAAGCGCCACGGCCCATATGCCGAAAGCGATCAGCGCGATCTTCCAGAAATCCATTCGCCGCCCGAGGCCGGGGAGCCCGAGCGGCTTGATCACCTGTATCGCCATGGCAAGGATGAGCAGCAAGGCTATCAGCTTTGTCATGCTTTATTTTTTCCATTTTTCGGAATGTCACAGGACGGACATTTTTCCGCGCGAACACAGAATCTCGACACGCCGTAAAGACATTCCGGGGCACAATCAATCATCTTGAGGCTGGGCTGACGCAGGTCCTGCCTTATGTCTATTCCAAAATCACTGAGACCGAGTCTGGGGAAATGAAGAGAAACCTTCTGTCCGTCGCCGCGCTGCTGTTTGGCACGCTCTTCCTTTTCATGGGCAACGGCCTGCAGGGCATCCTGCTTCCCGTGCGCGGCAATCTCGAAGGCTACGCCACGACGACGCTCGGCCTGCTCGGCACCTCATGGGCCGGTGGCTTCGTCATCGGCTGCCTGGTGGCGCCGAAACTGGTGCGCCGCGTCGGCCATGTGCGCGCCTTCTCCGGCTTCATCTCGATTATCGCCATCATCGCGCTGGTGAGTGGCATCATCATCCATCCCGTCTGGTGGGTGGTGCTGCGCGCCGTCACTGGCTTCTCCACCGCCGGCACGTCGATGATCATCGAAAGCTGGCTGAACGAGCGCGCCAGCAACGAGAGCCGCGGTGCGATCTTCTCGCTCTATATCGGCATCACATTGCTCGGCGTTGTCGGCGGCCAGATGATGATCCCGCTCGAGGATGTGCGCACGCCGGTGCTGTTCATGATCTGCGGCATCTTCTATTGCATCGCCATGCTGCCGACCACGCTTTCGACCGCCGCCTCGCCGCAGCCGCTGAAGGCCGTGCGCCTCGACCTGCCGGCGCTCTACCGCAATTCGCCTGTCTCCTGCCTCGGCATCCTGCTCGTTGGCATCGCTAACGGTGCTTATGGCACGCTGGGCGCCGTCTTCGGCGCCGGCGCCGGTCTTTCCGACACCAGCATCGCCATCATGATGAGCGCCACCATCTTCGCCGGCGCTATGATGCAGTTGCCGGCTGGCCGGCTTTCCGATCGGATCGACCGGCGTTACGTGCTCGCCGCCATGTCGGCGATCGCGGCGCTCGCCGGCCTGCTGATCTTCATGCTCCATCCGACATCGCCCGCCTTGCTGATCGGGCTGGTTGTCCTCTACGGCGCGGTGGCCAATACGCTCTACCCGATCGCCGTCGCTCACGCGAACGACTTCGCGGCATCGGAGGATTTCGTCAAGGTCTCCGGCGGCCTGCTCCTCCTCTACGGCATCGGCACCGTCATCGGCCCGACGCTCGGCGGCCCCGTGATGTCGGCGATCACCCCGCATGCGCTTTTCCTGGTCACCGCCGTCGCCCATGTGCTGATCACCGGTTATGCCATTGTCAGAAGCCGCATCCGCGCTGCCGTCCCGGCCAGCGACCGCGATGCCTATACGACGATCCCGACCGGCACATCGCCGATGCTGACGCCGGAAAGCATGTCGCTGGCCGATCGCGGCACCGGCAAGTCTCCCGAAAGCGGCGATCCTGCTGTAAAGTTCGGATAGAGCGCCCCGCAGAACTGCGCTGCGGTTTTTTCCGTGACTCATGAACGGGAGGCTCAGGACATGGGTGGTTTAGGCCGGATCGGCCTAGATTTCCCTTCCGCATCAACCGTATTTTTCGCCATCATGCTGCCTGCAGCAAAAGGAGGAGAACCGATGAGCTTTATCGATGACGACCGGCCGCAGAAGAAAACCGCCCATGAGATCGGCACCGATCTCTCCATGCTTTCCGTGGACGAGCTGAAGGCGCGGGTGGAATTGCTGAAGAGCGAGATTGCCCGCCTCGAAGCCGAGGTCGCCCGCAAGGCCTCCGGACGACAGGCGGCGGAAAGCTTCTTTCGATCGTGACCGGCAAAAACCTCAGAAAACAAGACCATGGCTGGCAAGATGAGCCAGCCTCAAGTCTTCATTCAGCACAATGTTAATAAAATATTAAGCTTTATAAGGTATTACTATATTCATCCAGATTTTCTCTGGGTCTCAGACAGTTTTCCACGCGGTGAATTGGTCTGATTTTTCTCCCTGTTTTACCTTGAGAGCCGCTTTTGCGGCTCTTCTTTTTGCTGCAGCCGGCGCATTTCCATGAAACTGTGGAGATTAACCCTTTCTTAAGAAACGGCTTGCGCATTTGCGCTAATGATACCATCTTAAAGTCATAAAGACCGGGCTCGGAAACTTTTCCGTCGGCGCCGGCGTTACCTGACCATAAGTAGCTGCGTGCAACAGGGACTATTGCGATGTCGGAAGTTGGATTGAACACGATCAGTTTTGCGGGCCGCGCGGCTGCATCCTCGCAGTTCAAGGCGCTTTATGCCGAAGGCATGTCGCTGGTCGAAGAGACCGCCGCCTATCTCGACGGCCAGGGCCGCGCAGCCTCTAAGGTTCTGCCGCGCATGGCCTCCGTCCTCTACGCCGCGGAATCGATGCGGCTGACTACCCGCCTGATGCAGATGGCCTCCTGGCTGCTGCTGCAACGCGCCGTCAACAACGGCGAGATGTCCCCCGATCAGGTATTGGCCGAGAAGAACAAGGTTCGCCTCGACGGTTTCAACGTCGACCGCGCCGCACCGGGCTGGGGCGATCTGCCGGAATCCTTCCGCGATCTCGTCGAGCGCTCCTTGCGCCTGCAGAACCGCATCGCCCTGCTGGACCGCGAAATCTACCGCCCGACCGAAGCGGTGATCGTCCACGACAATCAGAACAGCGTCCAGGCCCAGCTTTCCCTGCTGCAGACGGCCTTCGGTAACAACTGAGCGATCTGACATAATTCCATTTGAACCGGCTGCGCATTGCGCGGCCGGTTTTTTATTTGCTGCGCCGCCGTAGCGACCGGCAGACGCAAAAAAAGCCCGGCAGAACCGGGCTCTTTTCGAATTCCGTCGAGCAGAAGCGATTAGAGGCCGAGGCCGCCGAAACGCTTGTTGAACTTGGAAACGCGGCCACCGCGGTCCATCAGCTGCTGGTTGCCGCCGGTCCAGGCCGGGTGCGACTTGGAATCGATTTCGAGGTTCATGACAGCGCCTTCCGAACCCCAGGTCGAGCGGGTTTCGTATTCGGTGCCATCGGTCATGACTACCTTGATCATGTGATAGTCGGGATGGATGCCTGCCTTCATAACAATCTTCCTGCGATACCGGAGTTCAAATTGCCGCATGCAGTTGCGGCCACCGAACCGATTGAATAAATGAAGCCGCAGTCGTGATGGCTACGGCTTCCCATTAGGATGGCGTGCCTATACATGAAGGACGCCGGGATAACAAGAGCCAACAGGCCGCATAAGCGGGTCCTGAAGGCGATCGGAGACGATTTGGCAGAGCAGGCACAGGCTGGGGAAAACAAAAGGCGGTCGCTGCGTCCGCTTGGGCGGCTGACGCCTTATCTCATGCGCTACCGAGGCATGGTGGCCGGAGCGCTGATTGCACTGGCGCTTGCCGCCATCACCTCGCTGGCGCTGCCGCTCGCCGTGCGCCGCATGATCGACCATGGCTTCACCCAGTCCGACGGCAGCTTCATCAACAGCTACTTCGCCATGCTGATGGTCATGGCCGTCGTGCTCGCGATCGCCAGCGCACTGCGCTATTATTTCGTCATCACCATCGGCGAACGCATCGTTGCCGATCTTCGCCGCGACGTCTTTGCCCATGTGACGCGGCTGTCGCCGTCCTTCTTCGACGTCAACCAGTCCGGCGAAATCGTCTCGCGGCTGACTGCCGACACGACGCAGATCAAGTCCGCCGTCGGCGCCACTGCCTCGGTAGCGCTCAGGAACCTCATCCTCTGTCTCGGCGCCATGGGCATGATGGTCGTCACCTCGCCGAAGCTTTCGAGCCTCGTCATCGGGGCGATCCCGCTGATCGTCTTCCCGCTCGTCGCCTTCGGCCGCTCGGTGCGCAGGCGTTCCCGCGCCGCCCAGGATACCCTTGCCGAAGCCTCCGCCTTCGCCAACGAGACGATCGCCGCGACCCGCACAGTACAGGCCTTCAATGGCGAGGATGCCGCGGCAACGCGCTACGGCGGCGCCGTCGAATCTGCCTATGAGGCTGCTCGCGCCGCCATCCGCTCGCGTGCCCTGCTGACGGGCATCGCCATCACGCTGATCTTCGGCAGCGTCGTCGCGGTCTTGTGGGTCGGCGCTCACAGCGTCCTTGCCGGCACCCTTTCGGCCGGCACACTCGGCCAATTCCTGCTCTACGCCGTCATATCAGCCGGGTCGCTCGGCGCGCTGTCCGAGGTCTGGGGTGAACTCTCGCAGGCGGCCGGCGCTGCCGATCGGCTGACAGAGCTTCTCGACGAGGTCTCACCGATCGCCGCCCCCGCCAGTCCGGAAGCACTTCCTTCGCCCGGTCGCGGCCGCGTCGAATTTGCCGGCGTGCATTTCGCATACCCCTCGCGCCCCGGCAAATCGGCATTGCACGGCTTAAGCTTTGCGATCACCCCCGGGGAAACCGTCGCCATCGTCGGCCCGTCCGGCGCCGGCAAGAGCACCGTCTTTTCGCTGTTGCTGCGCTTTTACGACCCGCAACAGGGCACCGTCACCATCGACGGCGTCGACGCCCGGCTGACGACACCGGACGAATTGCGCCAACGCATCGCCATCGTGCCGCAGGATGTCACCATCTTCGCCGCTTCGATCCATGACAACATCGCCTTCGGCCGACCCGGCGCCTCGCTCGACGAGGTTCGCGCCGCGGCGATTGCCGCCCAGGCCGACGAATTCATCGCCCGGCTGGACAAGGGCTACGAGACCGAGGTCGGCGAGCGCGGCATCACCCTCTCCGGCGGTCAGCGCCAGCGCATTGCTATCGCCCGCGCCATCTTGAAGAACGCGCCCCTGCTGCTGCTCGACGAGGCGACCTCGGCGCTCGATGCCGAAAGCGAGACGCTGGTGCAGAAGGCGCTCGACGGGCTGGTCGATGGCCGCACGACGCTGGTCATCGCCCATCGTCTGGCAACAGTGCTGAAAGCCGATCGCATTCTCGTCATGGACCAGGGCCGCGTCATCGAGGAAGGCACGCATCAGAGCCTGATCCGCCAGGGCGGCATCTATGCCCGACTCGCACGGCTGCAATTCGATGCCGCCAACGAGGATGTACTCGCCCCGGCGAAATAGCCGGGCGCGCACTTTTCCTGCAGACCGCGACGAAAGTCTGAAATTCCTGCCGCCCTCCTGCGGTTGTCTTTCGCATCCCCCGCCCTACCCTCTTCATGCCCCTGGGTAGGGGATGGCTGTTGAAATCCTTGGGAGGAGATAGGAATGGCGCTTTCCAACATGAAGCGACGGACGAGCCTTGCGCTCGGCTTCGGCGTGCTTGCGGCTCTTGCGCTCGGCGCGTCTGCCGGCGCTGCGGATTTTCCCGATCGTGCAATCACCATGGTCGTGCCCTTTGCGGCCGGCGGCTCGACCGATGTCGTCGCCCGTATCGTCGCGCAGAAGATGTCGGAAGATCTTGGCCAGCAGGTGATCGTCCAGAACGTCGCCGGAGCCGGCGGCAATCTCGGCGCCGGCAACGTCGCCCGCGCTGAACCTGATGGTTACACCATTCTGATGGGCACGGTCGCGACCCACGCGCTCAATCCGCTGATCCTCAAGTCAACACCCTATGATCCCGAGAAGGATTTCGCGCCGGTCTCGCTGCTCGTCATCGTGCCGAACGTGCTCGTCGTCAATCCGGAACTGTCGGCAAAGACCGTGCCGGAACTGATCGCGCTGCTGAAGGCCGAACCTGATAAATACAGCTACGCCTCCTCGGGCAATGGCACGCCGCTGCATCTTTCCGGCGAACTGTTCAAGAGCATGGCCGGCGTCAGCATGCAGCACATCCCCTATAAGGGCGCCGGACCGGCCTTGAACGACGTCATCGGCAACCAGGTGCCGATCATGTTCGATAACCTGCCCTCGTCGTCCAGCCACATCAAGGCGGGCACGCTAAGGGCGCTGGCGGTGACGACAGCCGAGCGCGCGCCCTCCTTCCCCGACATTCCGACGATCGCGGAGTCGGGAATTCCGGGCTATGAGACCTATACCTGGAACGCTCTCTTCGCTCCGGCCAAGACCCCGAACGAAGTTGTGATGCGCCTCAACGCCTCCGCCAAAAAAGCGCTCGCCGACCCCGCCGTCGCCGAGCGGATGAAGGAATTCAGCGCCACCATTGTCGGCTCGACGCCGCAGGAACTCGCTGCCCATGTGAAAGCCGAGCTCGCCAAATGGGGGCCGGTCGTCAAGGGCGCGAACATCCAAATGGAATGACGCCGGCCGCGTCCGCCGCACGTCACGCGTCTTGCATTCAATGGAAACCATGCCGCTGGACGCTGTCGCGCGGCATGTCTTTGGCGCACAGGAAAAGCGCGCCGACCTGGCGCATCATGCTTTGCGAAAATCGATGACGATTTTCGGGGCCGGTGCATCGGGCAGCTCAATCTCATTAAGGTAGTGGAAAAGCTCGCCATTTTGATCTAGCCTCCTTGATGCTGATGGTGCAATTCAGCGTTTCGGGAGACATCCATGTACAAATTCGAAGTTTACAAGGATAAGGCCGGCGAATTCCGCTTCCGCTTCAAGGCATCGAACGGGGAAACCATGTTCCTGTCCGAAGGCTACAAGGCGAAGGCCTCGGCCATGAGTGCCATCGAATCCATCAAGAAGAACACGCCCGGCGCCGACGTCGTCGATCAGACGAAGGCCGAAGCCTGAGCAGGAAGGCACGGGCGGCGTGAGCGCCGCCCTGCTTTTTTTTCGCGCCCGTGAGCCGCGCGGGTCTCTTGAGCCCGGCTCATCTGCTTTAGGATTTCCGGCGCCGTTTTCATTTTCAAGTTTTTTCAAAACCATGTCGAAACGACCGCCGCTCGCGCCTCATTGTCTCGGAACGGCTGAGCCGTTCCACCAGGCATAGTGGCTTTCGTCGGCTGCCTGGAGCAACGCCAACAACGAGATCAGGAGTTTTCCATGCAATATGCTCTCATCATTCGCGAAGCCCCCGAGGATTTTGCCCGCCGCAGCGATCCTGCCTATCGCGACGGTTGGGTCGCCTACAGCAAGGCGCTGGCGCAGGCCGGAATCATGACCGGCGGCGCCGGCCTGACGGCCCCCGAGACCGGCACGATCCTGCGCCGCAAAGGCGAGGACCACGATGTCCAGGACGGTCCCTATCCGGAGGGCAAGGAACAGCTCGGCGGCTTCTATCTGATCGAGGTCCCTGATATGGACACCGCGCTGGAATGGGCGACCCGCGTTCCGATCTCCGACAAGGGCTCGGTCGAGGTGCGCCCGCGCCTGCAGATGTGAGGCGGCAATGTCCGCCGATGTCGGACGCGCCGCCGAACAGGTGGCGCGTCAGTCCTATGGCAAGCTGATCGCCTTTCTCGCCGCCCGCTCGCGGGACGTGCCGGCGGCGGAAGACGCTTTGTCGGAGGCGCTGGCTTCGGCCCTTCGCGTCTGGCCGGAGCGCGGCATTCCCGATAAGCCGGACGCCTGGCTGCTGGTGGCGGCGCGCCGCAACCTCATGCAGTCGGCCCGCCATCGCACCGTCGAGGCCAACGCACGAACGACGATATCGCTCGCCCTCGAAGAAGCGGAGGAGCGCATGAACGAGGCCGGCAATTCCGTTTTTCCCGATGAGCGACTGAAGCTGCTATTTGCCTGTACCCACCCTGCCATCGACAGCTCCGTGCACACGGCGCTGATGCTGCAGACGGTTCTCGGCATCGAGGCGAGAACCATCGCACGGGCCTTCGTCGTCTCGCCGCAGGCGATAAGCCAGCGGCTGGTGCGGGCCAAGGTGAAGATCCGTGATGCCGGTATTCCCTTCACCGTTCCGCCTCGGCCCGCCCTGCCGGAGCGGCTGGTCGCCGTGCTTTCGGCGATCTACGCTGCTTATGGCCTCGCATGGGACGGCCTTGACGGCGAGGAGGCGCATCAGTCGCTCGCCGCCGAAGCGATCTGGCTCGGCCGCGCGCTTCTGTCGGTGCTGCCGGACGAGCCGGAAGCGATGGGTCTCCTCTCGCTGATGCTTCACTGCGAAGCCCGCCGTAATGCCCGACGCAGCGGCGAGGGTCGATATGTGCCGCTGGACGAGCAGGATACGGCCCTCTGGAACGCGAAGATGATCGCTGAGGCAGACGCGCTGCTGCGCAAGGCCGGGGGCTTCGAGCGTTTCGGACCTTTTCAGTGTCAGGCGGCAATTCAATCCGTGCATGCGGCGCGCCGCCTTTCCGGATCGACCGACTGGCAGGCGCTGACGACGCTCTATGCCGCGCTGCTGGTGATGAAACCGACGCTCGGCGCACGCGTCGCCGAGGCGGCGGTGATCGGCAGGGCCTCAAGTGCTGCCGAAGGCCTCGTCCGGCTCGACAGGATCGATCCGCGCGCCATCGCGGCCTATCAGCCCTACTGGGCCGTACGTGCCTTTCTTTTGGCACGGGCCGGCGACAATCCCGCCGCGGCTGACGCTTACGTGACGGCGATCGGCCTCAGCGACAGTCCCGCCGTTCGCGCTTTTCTCGCCGACAGGCTCGAGGAGTCGCGACGGACAATATCAGGCTAATTATTTCTCGGTCAGCTTCAGCTCGATGCGGCGATTGGTGGCGCGGGCATCCGGCGTATCGCCCGGCGCGATCGGCTGGAACTCGCCGAAGCCGGCGGCAACGAGCCGGTCGGCCGGCACGCCCTGGCCGATCAGGAACTTGACGACCGAAGTCGCGCGCGCCGAGGAAAGCTCCCAATTGTCGCGATAGCGCCCGGTTCCGGCAAGCGGCACATTGTCGGTGTGGCCGTCGACACGCAGCACCCAGTTGATCTCAGGTGGAATTTCCTTTGCAAGGTCGAGCAGGGCGAGGGCAAGCTTCGCCATCTCCGTCTGCCCCTCCGGGTTGAGATCGGCGCCGCCCGAGGGAAACAGCACTTCCGACTGAAAAACGAACCGGTCGCCGACGATGCGGATATTCTCACGGTCCGAAAGGATTTCGCGCAAGCGGCCGAAGAAGTCGGAACGGTAACGGTTCAGCTCCTGCACGCGCGCGGCCAGCGCCACATTGAGACGGCTGCCGAGATCGGCGATCTTGGTCTGCGAGACCCGGTCTTTCTCTTCCGATGCCTGAAGCGCCGCTTCGACGGCAGCGATCTGGCTGCGAAGTGCGGCGATCTGCTGGTTCAGAAGCTCGACTTGGCTCAGCGCCCGCTCGCTCACCTGCTTCTGCTCGTCGAGCTCCTGCGTCATCGCGCCGATCCGCTTCTGCGCCGCGTCCTGGCCACCAGAACCGGCATTCAGCAGCGCCTGCAGCCGCGAGCGCTCGCCTTCGGCATTGGCAAGCGAGGCCTGCAGGTTAGCGACCGAATCCTGCAGATCCTGATTGCTGCCCTTTTCGAGCGCGAGAAGCTGCGTCAGTTCGTTGATCTGGCTGTTGAGGCGATTGAGCACCTCGTCACGTCCGGTGATCTCACGACTGAGGATGAACTGCCCGACGACGAAGACCGTCAGCAGGAACATGATGGAAATGAGCAGCGTCGACAAAGCATCGACGAAGCCCGGCCAGTAATCCACCGTGCGTTCGCGGCGGCGGTTGCGGGCAAGAGCCATGGCCTACTTGCCCTCGCTCTTCTCTGTGTGGCTTGCGCGGTCGCGGTGGCGTTCGGGTTTCTCACCGGCCCGCTCCTGCGAGCCGATGCGTTCGGCCAGCCGGTCGAGCGTGCGGCGCATTGCCTTGGCCTCGTCCTGCTGTGCCTCGATCCAGTCGCGCAGCATCTGCTGCTCGTTGCGCATGTTCTTGACCAGTCCCTGGATGCCTTCGGCAAGGCTCGCCATGGCGGCGACCGAGCGCTGGCTGCCGACACCCCCTTCTTCGGAGGCCTTGCGCAGATATTCGGAGAGCGCACGCATGTCCTCCGACGACGAACCGGACACGGCGTCGAGCGCCGGCGCAAGGTCGGAGCCGACATCGGTAACGGAGGAGAGCCAGTTTTCCAGCTCCATGTAGAAGCGGTTCTGCGCGCGGCCGGCCTGCAGGTCGAGGAAGCCGAGAATGAGCGAACCGGAAAGGCCGAGCAGCGAGGATGAGAAGGCCTGGCCCATGCCCGAAAGCGGCGTGGACAGCCCCTCCTTCAGTGCCGAAAGCACGTCCCCCGTGCCGTTCGAGCCGGCATCGAGCGATTGGATGACGCTGCTGATCGAACCGATCGTGCCGATGAGGCCCCAGAACGTACCGAGCAGGCCGAGGAAAACCAGCAGGCCGATCAGGTAGCGCGAGACGTCGCGCGATTCATCGAGGCGGGTCGCGATCGAATCGAGGATCGAACGCAGCGCCGTCGTCGATAGCGCCAACGAGGTCTTGCGATTGCCGATCAGTGCCCGCATCGGCGCCAAAAGCCGCGGATTGCGATTGACCTTGTCGGCGCTGCCGGCGGCGCGGAAGGAGTTGAACCAGCGCACTTCGGGGCGAAGCGCCAGCACGTGACTGAAAACAAGGATGATGCCGACCGCGAGAACCCCGACGATCAGGCCGTTGAGGCCTGGATTGTGCATGAAGGCGGTCTGCGTCTGCCGGAAGAGGATGGCGGCAATGAACCCGACGATGACGAGGAAAAGCAGCATCGTCCAGAGGAAGGGCATCGGGCTCGAAAGCCTGTAGGCATAACCGCCCGGCGTCTTTTCGGTGGAGCCGAGCTCCGCCACATTCACATTTTCCATAGGTTCAGCAGCCTCCGAACTCATTGCTGGCGGAGACTAGAGCAACATTGTGCCGAATTGAAGTATCCGGAGGCGAAAACCGTGACTTTACAACAGCCGCGTTTTCTCCCGCCTACTTGGCGGGAATCGGTCGCTTGATAACCTCGATCAGCGCCTTGTGGATGTGTTCGTTGCCGGCGACGATCGCGCCACCCTCCAGAATGGCCGCTCCGCCGTCCCAATCGCTGGCAAAGCCGCCGGCTTCGCGGATGAGCAGGATGCCCGCCGCCATGTCCCAGGGCGCAAGCTCCGCTTCCCAGAAACCATCGAAACGTCCGGCGGCAACATAGGCGAGATCAAGCGTCGGCGAGCCCAGACGGCGAATGCCCGCCACTTCGCCCATCACGTGGCGAAGCTCGACCAGGAATTTGCCGTGATTGCGCTTGCCGAGCGCCGGCACGCCACAGCCGATGACGCAATCCGACAGCACGCGGCGCGCAGCGACGCGCAGGCGCCGGTCGTTGAGGAAGGCGCCGCCGCCGCGCTCGGCAGTATAGAGTTCGTCGGTCGCCGGGTTGAAGACGACGGCCGCAACGATCTCGCCGTTGCGTTCGAGCGCGATCGAGACGGCGAAAGCCGGGATACCGTGCAGGAAGTTGGTGGTGCCGTCGAGCGGATCGACAATCCAGCGATGCGCGCCGTCGGTGCCCTTGATCTCCTCGCTCTCCTCACCGAGGAAACCATAAGTCGGGCGCGCCTTGAGCAGCTCTTCCCGAACGATCTTTTCGGCCTTGCGGTCGGCGGCGGAAACGAAGTCGCCCGGCCCCTTCACCGAAACCTGCAGGTTCTGCACTTCGCCGAAATCACGCCCCAGCGATTTTCCTGCCTTGAGGGCAGCCTGAACCATGACATTGAGAAGAGCTGAACGGGCCATCGGCACATTTCCTTGGGACTGATACGGGACGCGCGCTGCCAGGGGCGGGAATTGTCCCTGAACATGCATGACAGGCAGCGCTGCAAAGATTGGCGGCCTCAAGACCACAAAATCACGGAAATTTCAAGGGGACGCACGCATGGCTGCAGAGCAATCGCTTCAGCGTTGGAAATTGCCGTGGCGTGGAGCGGTAGGATTGTGATTCATGAGGCACTTCGAAGCGACGAAGCCGTTCATGCCAGCCTCTTCCGCATCTTCACGTGCCATTTCCGATCGTTTCGGCGCTTTTCGATCCTCGGCAAAGTTGGCGGGTGGTTTGACCGTGGCCGGAGATTCTGCTGCTCGTGCTGTGTGCCTTACTCACTTACTTCCCGGAAGGGTTCCTCTCATCAATTCGCGAAAAGGCAGCGAGAACAGTGCGCTCAGACTGCGTTAGGTAAGCCTCGAGCGCCGCGGAAGCCTCAGCCGTCATCCCAGCTTCGAGCTTTTCGACTATCGCCGCATTCAGGTCGACATAGGGTGCGTGCAACAGCTCCGGATCGGCGAGCAGACCGAAGCTAAGGCGTAGTTCTGCGGCGATCTGAGCATAGAAGGCATTCAGCCGCTGACTGTCAGCAAGATCGACGATCGCTGCGTGAAAGACCATGTTCTGGCTGCCGACCGTGCTCCAATCTTTGTCGCTGCGCGCGGCCCTAGCCCGCTCAACAGCCAAGCGCATTCTCGCTACCGCCGGATGATTGGGATAGGCCTTGGCGAGCGCCTGGCATTCGATCGTGCGGCGCACCCGGTAAATGTCGATGATCGAGGCCACGCTGGGCGTGGCGACGAAGACGCCGCGATTGTGCTCGTGCCGCAAAAGGCCTTCCTTGGTCAGAAGTCGGAAGGCCTCGCGCAACGAATTGCGAGACACATCCATACCGACGCTGAGCGCCGCCTCGGAGAGGCGCTGACCGGGCTTCAATTCGCCCGCAATCAGCTTGTCGCGGAGCTCCTCCGCCAGCCGCGGCGCAAGCGCCAATGTGGTATCCTGCTCAGTCATCGAAACCCCTATATACGCACACGGACAAAACATCCGTCCATGTGGCGATCGATATAGCGGTTCTCGCCCCATGGGGACAATGGCTGCACGACGCGACCGGGCAGATCGCAGCCACGTAACAACCGGAAGGCGGCGGGCACGGCTACACCGCGGTCCAAATCTGCACAAAGTAAGGCGTTTTCGTGCCCAATCATACACCAGATCGCTCAACATCTGCACATTCTCCTTGAACGATATAAAGAAAATCGTTGAACAATCTTGACATAATTGTCGAACAAGACGACGCTAGCCCTGTCGATAAATCAAGTGGGCCAACCCGGGGGAGTTCAGGGCCGTCCACACATAAGGAGAGGTTTCTTGGAACAGCCAGCTATTTCGTCCACCGGCATCGCATCACCAGTGCCGTCTGGGATATCGGTCAAGTCGCGCCGCTCGGCTCTGATGGCCGCCATCTTCCTGATGTCGATGTCTGCCGTCGGCCCCGGCTTCATCACTCAGACCGCCACATTCACCGTCAAGCTGGGCGCGGCCTTTGCCTTCGGCATTATCGTTTCGATCCTGATTGACTTCATCGTCCAGGCAAACATCTGGCGGATCGTCACCATCACCCGCATGCGCGCCTCCGATATCGCCAATGCGGCGATACCCGGCTCCGGCTATCTCCTCGCCGCCCTCGTCATCATTGGTGGACTATTCTTCAATATTGGCAACATCGGCGGAGCTGGCCTCGGCTTCAACGCGATGATCGACCTCGATCCGAAGATCGGCGGCCTGATCGGCGCGCTCGCGGCGATCGGTATTTTCCTGTCGCGGCGCGCGGGCGTAGCCATGGATCGCGTGGTCTATGTGGCAGCCTTCATCAAACTCGCTCTTATTCTTTATGCGACAATCGTATCAGGTCCGCCCATCGCCGAAGCCCTGCGCCAGACCGTCCTGCCCGACGTCATTGATTTCGCGACGATCACGACGATCGTCGGCGGCACTGTTGGCGGTTACATCACCTATGCCGGGGCGCATCGCCTGCTGGACAAGGGCACGGTTGGCGTTGAAAATCTCGGCGCTGTGAACAGGGCAGCATTGAGCGGCATCGCGATCACCGGCATGCTTCGGTATATTCTCTTCCTCGCCGTCCTCGGTGTCGTCGCAAGTGGCGCCGTCATTGACCTGTCGGGCAAAGCTGCAAATCCGGCCGGCCAAGCGTTTCATGCAGCTGCAGGCGATATCGGCTTGCGTCTATTCGGCGCAGTCTTCCTTGCCTCGGCGATGACAAGCATCATCGGCGCTGCCTACACGTCGGTCTCCTTCCTGACGGCGTTCAAGAAGGATATGCCGGAGCGGCAGCGCAACTTCGCCACCGTCGGCTTCATTGCCATCTCTCTAATCGCTTACATGCTGATAACCACCCCGCCGGCCGCCATGCTGGTCTTTGTGGGCGGATTGAACGGCCTCGTCCTGCCGGTCGGCCTGTCGATCTTCATGTATGCGGTCTGGGCTCGTTCGGATCTGTTGGGCGGGTATCGTTATCCGCGCTGGCTCCTGGTGCTGGGCGTACTGACGTGCGTGCTCACCTGGTATATGGGCTACAAGTCGATCGGCCCGATCTTCGCTCTGCTGACAGCTGCTTGAGGAGAACAGACATGACTGCCATCGATCTGAACAGCGACCTCGGCGAAAGCTATGGCGCCTGGGGCATGGGTGATGATGCGGCGATGCTTGCCGTCGTTTCCAGCGCCAATGTCGCCTGCGGCTTCCATGCCGGCGATCCGCTCGGCATCCTGAAGACCGTCCGGGCAGCCACTGAAAAAAGTGTGTCGATCGGGGCGCATGTCTCATACCCGGATCGTGTCGGCTTCGGCCGGCGCGACATGGACGTTGCACGCGACGAACTGATCGCCGACGTCATTTACCAGATCGGCGCGTTGAAAGGCATTGCCGCAGCGGCCGGCGTCAGCGTCGGCTACGTCAAGCCGCATGGTGCGCTTTACAACCGCATTGCCCACGATCCGAAACAGGGCCAGGCCGTGATCGACGGCATCAAGGCCGTGGACCCCTCGCTGGTCCTGATGGGATTGGCCGGCGCACCCATTCTGGAACTCGCGCGGAAGTCCGGCCTTCAGGTCGTTGCCGAAGCTTTCGCCGATCGTGCCTACACGCCCGACTGTCAGCTTGTCTCGCGCCGCGACACAGGCGCGGTCCTGCATGATCCGCAGGTCATCGCCCAGCGCATGCTGCAGCTTGCCAACGAGGGCACGTTGGAGGCTATCGACGGTTCGACCATCCGGATCGACGCGCAATCGATCTGTGTACATGGCGACAGTCCCGGTGCCGTTGCCATCGCCCGGGAAATTCGTCGCGCCTTCGAAGCCGCCGGCATCACTGTCCGCTCATTCCTATCCGCCTGATCAGGCGTCCACGGGAGGAACATCGTGATCGCCGTCGACCATCTTCGCCACGTCAATATCGAGTCGGCGCGCACCGCCAGCGCGTGCTGTCGCGCAGGCACCATTGGCCTAGGGCATCACCCCCGGTTTTACCCAGGCCGACATATCGTGCGGCCGCGCGACTCTGCCTTCGACGACCTACTCTATGCGCAAAGCAATCCGAAAGCCTGCCCGGTTCTCGACGTTTCGGATCCGGGCTCACACGCAACACTTCTGGCGCCGGGGCCGACCTGCGCAGGGATTTGCCGCTCTACCGCATCTGGCGTGCCTTTTTCCATCACCCATGTGCCGGAGCATATGTTCGTCACTAATATTCTTGATTCAGCCTATCACGCCGGAGGTTCCGATGCGTTTCCTGCCTGTCAGCCTGACGGTTATCCTGGTCGAACTCGCCGATCTCGACGAGACCCTGGCGCTGTTTGCCTCTCTCAAGGCAGAGCCCGTGGAGGGTGTCGTGGATACGGTGCCCGCCGCCCGCACCTTGATGATCCGGTTTCGTCCGGAAAAGCTGACTGCGGAGGCGCTGGCCGCCAATATCGCCACGCGCGATCTTTCCGCCCGGATCGCGCCTTCGGACATGCTGGTGGAAATTCCCGTGCAATATGACGGAGAGGATCTTTCCGACGTGGCCGAACTCAGCGGCCTTTCCGTGGAAGAGGTCATCCGCCGCCATACAGAGAGCACCTTTACGGTCGCCTTTTGTGGTTTTGCTCCGGGGTTCGGCTATCTTGTCGGCGGCGATATCGCCCTGCAGGTGCCACGCCGCCAGAGCCCGCGGACAAAAATTCCGGCGGGTTCGGTCGCGCTGGCCGGTGCATTTTCCGGCGTCTACCCGCAAGCGAGCCCTGGCGGCTGGCAGATCATCGGCACGACGACGACAAAGATGTGGGATCTGTCGCGCGATCCGCCGGCGCTGTTTCAGCCCGGTTACCGGGTGCGATTTTTCGATCTTGCAAAAAAATCGGTCCTTGTTTCGACCACACCGGCAAAGACCGCAACCTCCGCATCGGCCCAGACGGAAACCGATGCCCTCACGCTGAAGGTGCTGCTTGCCCCTATGCCGGCGCTGTTTCAGGATCTCGGCCGCTTCGGCCAGGCAGGACAAGGTGTGTCGTCGTCCGGTGCACTCGATCAAGGCGCCCTGAAAACCGCCAATCGCCTTGTCGGCAATCCTGTCGGCGCAGCCTGTCTCGAAATCGTCCTCGGCGGTTTCTCCTTCGAGGTATCCGGCCGTACTGTTATCGGCGTGGCGGGCGCCCCCTGCCCGATCAGCATCCGCGACGCGTCGGGCCGAGTATTCGCTGCCGCAACCTACCAGCCGATCTCGCTCGAAGCCGGCGATGTCGTGACCCTTGGACAGGCGCCGAAGGGTATGCGCAGCTACCTTTCCATTCGTGGCGGCTTTCATGTGAAGCCGGTGCTCGGCAGTGCCTCGACCGATACGCTCGCCGTGGTCGGGCCTGATCCCGTGACGGCGGGCATGGTTCTGGGCGTCAACAATGACGCATCGGACCTCACCAGCGTCTCGCTCACCGAAGCGCCGGCTTTCGATCATCCGGCCTGCGGCGATGTCGTGACCCTTGACGTGATCATGGGGCCGCGCAGCGACTGGTTCACAGAGGCTGCCATCGGAATGCTGTCCAGTCAGCTCTTTCATGTCACACCGCAGTCAAATCGCGTCGGCATCCGACTTTCCGGTGAAACAGCACTCGAGCGCAAGGATACTGCGGAACTGCCGAGTGAGGGAACAGCGACCGGCGCCATTCAGGTGCCGCACAGTGGTCAACCGGTCCTCTTCCTCGCCGACCATCCCTTGACCGGCGGCTATCCGGTCATCGGCACGGTTGCCGAATATCATCTCGATCTCGCCGGACAGATCCCGGTCAATGCCCAGATACGCTTCAGACCCGTGAGAGATTTCGGCGATATCAAGCCCGCCACGGTCTGAGCGAGAAAAACAGTGAGGAGACGCCAATGAAAAAAGTGCTGATCGCCAATCGCGGTGAAATCGCCGTCCGTATCATCCGCGCCTGCCGCGATCATGGCCTGAAATCGGTTTCCGTCTATGCCGATCCGGATATTGATGCGCCGTATGTCACGCTGGCAGACGAAGCTTACGGGCTGGACGGCAGCCGGCCGGCTGAGACGTATCTCGACATCGAAAAGCTGATCGCCATTGCCAAACGCTCGGGCGCCGATGCCGTCCATCCGGGTTATGGCTTCCTGTCCGAACGGGCCGAATTTGCTCGCGCCGTGCAGGAAGCCGGACTGATCTGGATCGGCCCCGATCCGCATGTCATCGACGCGCTCGGCGACAAGGTCGAAGCGCGGCGGATCGCGACCTCGGTCGGCGCCCCCCTGGTCGCAGGCAGCGATGGCCCGGTCGAGAGCGCAGCCGAAGTCATTGCCTTTGCCGAACAATATGGCCTGCCAGTCGCTATCAAGGCAGCCCATGGCGGCGGCGGCCGCGGCTTGAAGGTTGCCTGGAAGATCGAAGACATCGCCGAACTCTACGAATCCGCAGTGCGTGAAGCCAAGGCCGCCTTCGGCCGTGGCGAGTGTTTCCTCGAACGTTTCCTGGACCGTCCGCGCCATATCGAGGCGCAGGTTCTGGCCGACAAACACGGCAATGTTCTGGTTCTCGGTACCCGCGATTGCTCGCTGCAACGACGCAACCAGAAGCTTGTCGAAGAGGCTCCTGCCCCCTTCCTCTCAGATGCCCAACGGCAACAGATCCATGATGCGGCCAAGCGCATCTGTGCCGCCGCCGGCTATTCCGGCGCCGGCACGGTGGAATTCCTGGTCGGCGTTGACGGTACGATCTCCTTCCTCGAGGTCAATACCCGCCTGCAGGTCGAACACCCCGTGACCGAAGAGACGACGGGGATCGACTTGGTCATCGAACAATTCCGCATCGCTGACGGCCTGCCGCTGTTTGTCACCGAGACGCCTGCGCCACGTGGCCATTCAATCGAATTTCGCATCAACGCCGAGGATCCAGGCCGCGGCTTCCTGCCGACACCGGGGACGATTACGCGCTTCGATGCTCCGGCGGGCGCTGGCATCCGTCTCGACAGCGGCGTGGTTTCCGGTTCGACCGTGCCAGGCACTTTCGATTCCCTCATGGCAAAACTGATCGTCACCGGCGCCACCCGCGAACAGGCCCTCGCTCGTGCCCGGCGCGCCTTGAGCGAATTCAGGATCGAAGGCATTGCGACCGTGCTGCCGTTCCACCGCGCGGTGATGGAAAGCCGCGATTTCACTGGAGAGGATGGCTTCAAGGTACATACGCGCTGGATCGAAACGGACTTCGCCGCCCGTCTTGAGGCGGAAGCTCGGCCGGCAGCAAGCTTCGATAACACGCTCATCCGCGCCCATGTCGAAATAGACGGCAGACGCCACGAGGTCGGTATTCCATCTGCGCTTCTCGCCAGCTTGGGGAGCTTACCGACCGCTGCCGCTCCGGCTTCTGCTATTGCGGCGCACGACCCCTTGAGCATTACGGCGCCAATTTCGGGTACGTTGCAGGCCTTCAAGGTCGAGGATGGCGCCGAGGTGGCGGCCGGCGATTTGGTTGCCGTCGTGGAAGCCATGAAGATGGAAACCCAGGTGACGGCGCAGCAGGCCGGCACGGTCCGCTTCAAGGTTGAGGCCGGCAGCTCTTTACAAGCCGGCGCCGAAATCGCGCGCCTTGAGACCCCAGCGGCAATCACCAACGATTGATCTTTCAAGCAACGGGTCAAAGCCTTCGAGGCGGCTTAGCGACAATCGACAGCAGGTCGTCCCAACGCTTGTTCTCAACGACGTCGGATCGATGCATCGCCGATTATGCCGAATAGGTTGCCCGGCGGCAGTGTCCTGCCTAGCACTTTGCTTCGGTTCCGCTGAAACAGATCTCAGAATTTCTGCTGCGTCAGCATCACTTCGCGAGCGATCTGATCGAGCGGCAAGACGCGGTCGACGCCGCCTTTGGCGATCGCCTCCTTCGGCATGCCGAAAACAATCGAGCTCGCCTCGTCCTGCGCCACCGTGTAGGCGCCGGCCTGATGCATTTCCAGCATGCCGCGCGCGCCGTCATCACCCATGCCGGTCATGATGATCCCCATGGCATTCGAGCCGGCGGACCGCGCCGCCGAGCGGAAGAGCACGTCGACAGAAGGCCGGTGGCGCGACACCAGCGGCCCGGTCTTGACGCTGACATGATAGCGCGCGCCCTGGCGTTCAAGCAGCGTGTGCTTGTCGCCGGGCGCGATCAGCACATGCCCGCGCAGCACCGGGTCGCCGTCGACGGCCTCCTTGACCTCGACCTCGCAGAGCCCGTTCAGCCGCCTGGCAAAGGCGTCGGTGAATTTTTCCGGCATATGCTGGACGATCACCATGCCGGGCGCATTGGCCGGCAATTCCTCCAGAAATTCACGCAGCGCCTCCGTGCCGCCGGTGGAGGCGCCGACGCAGACGACCATCTCGGTCGTCTTCGCCATGGCCTGTCCTGTCGGCGGCGGCAGCATCGCATCCGCCGTCAGCTTCTTGGCCGGCCCGTCGGCCGAAGCCGAGCGCACGGTTCCGGCGGCGCGGCGGACGGTGGGAAGGCGTGCATGCGAGGCACTCTTGACGATTTCGCGGATGCGTATCGCATCATCGGAAAGACTGTCGGCGGCCCCGATCTTCGATTTCAAAATGACGTCGACGGCACCGGCCTCCAGCGCCTGGATCAGCGTTTGCGAACCCGCTTCCGTCAGCGACGAGCACATCACGACAGGGATCGGCCGCTGCGCCATCAGCTTGCGCAGGAAAGTGATGCCGTCCATGCGTGGCATCTCGACATCGAGCGTGATGACGTCGGGGACCTCCTCCAGCAGCTTGCGCGCCGCCACAAAGGGATCGGAGGCCACCGCCATGATCTCGATATCGGGATCCTGCTCCAGCACATGCGCCAGCGTCTGACGGATGCTGGCGGAATCGTCGATGATGAGAACGCGGATTTTCTTAGCCATGAATGCCCCTGGAGCAATTCCAGAAAAGTGTGAAGCGGTTTTCCCAGGCAAAGCGCAAAGCGGTTTTGCCAGGCAAAGCGCGACGCGCATAAGCGGTTTTGCCGGGAGGTGCTCGCAAAAACCGACACGCACTAGACACGCTGAAATACCGTATTGGAGACTTGCTTCAATGGCAGATCGAAACCGGTGATCGATTCGGAGTGACCGATGAACATGTACCCTCCTTTCGCCAGGCAATCGCACAGACGGTTGAGCACGCCCGCCTGGGTCTGCTTGTCGAAATAGATCAGCACATTGCGGCAGAAGATGACGTGCATCGGCTCGCCGATCGGGTATTTCTCGTCCATCAGATTCATGCGGGCAAATCCGATCCTGCTGCGCAGTTTCGGCGTGATGCGCACCTCCCGCCGATCCGGCTGCTTGGCCGTCAGCACATATTTTCGCTGCAGGTCGCGCGGCACCGGTGCGATGAGATCTTCCGGATAGATGCCCCGGCGCGCCGTCTGCAGCACGTCGGTGGAAAGATCGGTCGCCAGCACGCTGTAGGAGACGTCGTTGCGGCCTTCGGCGAATTCCGCCAGCACCATTGCCATCGTATAGGGTTCGGCTCCCGTCGAGCAGGCCGAGCTCCAGGTGCGAATCGTGCGGACGCCGCTGCCGGCGATAGCCGGCAATGCCACGCTCTGCATATAGTCGAAATGCTTGGCTTCGCGGAAGAAGTCGGTCTTGTTCGTCGTCACCACGTCGATCAGGTAAATGGTTTCCTGTGCAAGACCGTCTTGATTGAACAGGAAGTCACAATAGTCGTCGAAGGTCGCATGATTGGTTGCCCGAAGACGGCGCCTCAGCCGCCCCTCGAGCATCGTCAGCTTGGTCGGCGGCATCTTGATGCCACTATAGTCGTAGATGAACCGGGCAAGCCGCTCAAAATTGCGCTTGCTGATCCGGTCGCCCGGCAATTGGGTTTCCACCGCTGCTGCCATACTCATGAGACGTAGTACTCCGGGTTGACGCGCGGTCAGGCCGCCGATTGCAGTGCAGAGGCGTCCTCGCGCGACAGCAGCCGCGCGAGATCGATGATGACGACAAAGCCGTTTTCACGGCGAACGACGCCGGCGATATAGTCCGAACGCCAGCGCACGCCGATATCTGGCGCCGCCTCGATCTGGTCACGCCGAAACGGCGTGACCTCGAACACGCGGTCGGCGACGAGGCCCAGCGTTAAGAGCCGACTTTCCATCGGCACGTCGAGGACGAGCACCCGCGTATGCGGCGTCGGCTCGGTCTTCGTCATGCCGAGCTTCAATCGAAGATCGATCGTCGGCACGCCCTGCCCGCGCACATCGCGCAGGCCGAGCAGATAGTCGGGACCGTTCGGAATCTTGAAAGCTTCCGCATAGTCGAGGATTTCCCTTACGACCTCAACCGGCACGGCGAAAATCTCTTCGCCGAGGCTGAAGGTCACGAATTGCGCTTCCAGAGATGTTGGAGCCATGTTTAGGCGCTTTCCTTGAATTCGGCGTCCCCATCATCGGGACCACCCATGGAGAGATCGAGAGCGAAGCCCTTTGCCCGCGCTTGCTGGCCAGCGACGCTATTGGCCGCGGGCCTCCTGCCGCCGAGGCTGCGCCCAGTGGCGAGTACCGGATTGCGGGCCTTCGTCCTGGCAGCCGGCGCGCGGGTTTGACGATCACCTGCCGTATCGACCTTAAAGAAGGCGATGGACGTCTGCAGCTCTTCTGCCTGGCTTGCGAGTTCTTCTGAGGTCGCAGACATTTGTTCGGAGGCGCCGGCATTCTGCTGCGTCACCTTATCAAGCTGTTGGATCGCTTCGTTGATCTGGGCAGCTCCAATATCCTGCTCGCGGCAGGCCGCACTGATTTCGGAAACCAGTTCAGCCGTCTTGCGGATATCGGGCACCAGGCGGCCAAGCATTTCGCCTGCTTCCTGGGCGGCCGTCACGGTATCGCTCGACATCGCACCGATTTCGGCAGCGGCCGACTGACTGCGTTCGGCAAGCTTGCGCACTTCGGAGGCGACAACCGCAAACCCCTTGCCGTGTTCGCCGGCACGCGCCGCTTCCACGGCGGCGTTGAGCGCCAGCAGATCGGTCTGACGGGCGATTTCCTGAACGATGCCGATCTTCTGGGCGATTGTCCGCATGGCGTCGACAGCACGCGTCACCGCCTCACCGCTCGCTTCCGCATCCTTGGCCGACTGCCGGGCAATCTTCTCAGTCTGCGCGGCATTATCGGCGTTCTGCTTGATGTTGGCAGCCATCTCCTCCATCGAGGCGGAGGCCTCTTCGGCTGAAGCCGCCTGTTCGGTGGCGCCCTGCGACACCTCCTCCGAACTTGCCGAAAGTTCCTGGCTGCCGGCGGAGACGTTCTCGGCGGCAGAGATCGCATCGGCGACAACGCCGCGCAGGCGGTCGACCATCTGCTCCAGGGCAAGGCCCAGGGCATCCTTATCGGAGAGCGGCTTCGGCGACACCGTCAGATCACCATTGGCGATCTGATCGGCGATACGGGCGGTGGTCCTCAGGTTGGCGATCATGCTCTGCATCGCCATGCCGAGCGTATCCTTGTCGGAGAGCGGCTTGGCATCGGTCGTGAGGTCACCCAGGGCAATCTGGTCGGCAAGCGCCGCGGTAGAGCGCAGGTTGGCGGTCATGGCATTGACCGTGTTGATCAAATCCTTGATCTCGTCATTGGTTCTGACATCGACCGTCTGATTGAGATCGCCGAGTGCTACGGCGTTCGCGACGGTCGTGATCTTGCGCAGACCGGTGTTGATTCCGAAGGTGATCCACAATGCCGCGCCAAGTGCGATCAGCACGGCGATGCCGGATGCGGTGGTGAGAACAAGCTTGGTCGAGTCATAAAGCTCGGTATTGGCGTTGTTGGTCGCCTGCATACCCTTGCGCTGGATCTCCGTCAGGGCGGCGATAGCACCGCCCATATCGTCGGTCATCGTCCTGAGGTCGCCGAGTGAAAGCGCCATCGCACCCGATTTGTCGCCTCTGGCGTCGAGTTGCTGCAGTTCGGCGGATTTTTCACGGAATTTCTCGCCGACCGTCCGCAACTTCTCCCAGTGCGGTTTGCCTTCCGCGCTGGCGATGGCAAGACCGGCATCGACGGCGTCGAACATGGCCTGCATGTTCTCGTCGGCCTCCTTGTAGAAACCGGCGGCAGCCTCGGCATCGGTGGAAAGCAGCGCGTTCTTTTGCGCGCGGATGGCGTTGACTTCGGCAATATTGGCGTTCAGCGCCAGTTCCAGGCGGCGCACCGGGCCGTCGATCATATTCCCGCTTGCCTCGTTCAAAGTGCCGAGGCTGAGGCTTCCATAGACTGCGATGCCGATCAGCAGCAGCGTCATGATCCCGAAGGCCAGGCCTAGTTTGAGTTTGATGGTGAAACGCATGTGATACCCCGTTCTATGCGCCAAAACGATGAGATGGAGACGTTCCCGTCCACGGAACGCCGAAATTCAAGTGATGTGTCTGAAAGGGGGAAAGCGACTACATTCACTTCCCGGCAGCCGGACATTTATCGGTCGCAGCGCCAACGCCTACACGCGTTGGGGATATTCCGCCTCGGGCCACCGGAGCGGCCCGAGGGATCATATGGGGGCGAAGACGCTTGGGCGGCTTCCCCAGAGGGAGTGCGCTCTCCCCAGGGGAGCGCTTATGCGCTCTCCCTGAAATCATCGTCGCCGGCGTCCGGGCCGCCCATCGACATGTCGAGAGCAAAGCCTTTGAGACGCTGCTGCTGAGCCGAGACCGTCTGGCCGCGACCCTGGCTGCGGGCCTGCGGGGCGGGCTTGCGGGCAGCCGCCGAGGCTTTGATCCCCCTCGCCGAAGCGCTCGGCTGCGCCCTGTGGGCGTCGGGCCGAGCGCTGCCTGCCATATCGACCTTGAAGAAGGCGATCGACGTCTGCAGTTCCTCCGCTTGGCTGGCAAGCTCTTCCGAGGTCGCAGACATTTGCTCGGAAGCGCCGGCATTCTGCTGCGTCACCTTGTCGAGCTGCTGGATCGCCTCGTTGATCTGCGAGGCGCCGATATCCTGTTCGCGGCAGGCAGCACTGATTTCGGAAACCAGTTCAGCCGTCTTGCGGATATCGGGCACCAGGCGGCCAAGCATTTCGCCGGCATCGGCTGCAGCCTTGACCGTGTCGCTCGACATCGCGCTGATTTCGGCAGCGGCCGACTGACTGCGTTCGGCAAGCTTGCGCACTTCGGAGGCGACAACCGCAAAACCCTTGCCGTGTTCGCCGGCACGCGCCGCTTCCACGGCGGCGTTGAGCGCCAGCAGGTCCGTCTGGCGGGCGATTTCCTGGACAATGCCGATCTTCTGAGCGATCGTCCGCATGGCGTCGACAGCACGCGTCACCGCCTCACCGCTCGCTTCCGCATCCTTGGCCGACTGCCGGGCAATCTTCTCAGTCTGCGCGGCATTATCGGCGTTCTGCTTGATGTTGGCGGCCATCTCCTCCATCGAGGCGGAGGCCTCTTCGGCTGAAGCCGCCTGTTCGGTGGCGCCCTGCGATACCTGCTCCGAGCTTGCCGAAAGTTCCTGGCTGCCGGAAGAGACGTTGTCGGCGGCCGATAGCGCATCGGCGACGACGCCGCGCAGGCGTTCGATCATCGTGTTGACGTTGCCGAGAAGCTCGCCGATTTCGTCATGGCTGGTGATATCGGCCGTCTTGGTCAGATCGCCTTCCGATACTTCGCGAACCACGGTGTTGGCGCGTTTGAGGCCCTTGCTGATCGTGTTGGCGATCCAGAAGGCGGTGAGAGCCGCAGTCAGCAGGGCGACAATGGCGACCGCGACCATCATTGTGCGCGTCGTCAGATACTGTGCCTCGGCACCGTCATCGGCTGCCTTCATGCGCTGCTTTTCAAGTGTCAGGATTTCGCTGAGTGTCGCGTCGATGTCGTTGGCGGCGGCCCGCGCCGTGGTGACCGAGATGCTATTTGCGCCTTCAGCATTGCCGACTTTAACATATTCGCGGATCTGATCGTCGGCCGCATTGAAGGTTTTGGAAAGTTCGGCAATGCGTGCCCAGCGCGCCTTCCCTTCTTCCGTTGCCAGTGCCAGCACCTGGCTGAAGGCGTCGGCGAAGTCTTTGCGGGCCTGATTGCCCTTGGCGATCGAACCCGCCGTCTCCTCCGCCGTGCGGGCGGTGAGCAGGTTCTTCTGCTGGCGAATGGCTTCGAGCTGGGCAATGTTGATCTGCTGCGCCAGATCGAGGCGGGCTGCCGGGCCGGAGAGAAGCTTATCGATCGTATCGTTCAGCGATCCAAGGCTGAGGACACCGTAGGCGGCGGTGCCCACCAGCATCAGAATGATGAAGGTGAACGCCGTCACCAGTTTCGTCTTTATTGTCAAGCGCATCGTCAAACCCCCACGTTTGAATTCATCCGACGTCAGCTGACGGCTCCCGCCGCCTTGTGCCTCGACGAAAATATCGCCTGCAGATTAGGGAGAATGATGAACTCCACGCCCCGCTTCACCAGGCAGTTGATGTAATCGGCGCGCCAGCGCATGCCGACGCTCGGCGGCGCCTCGCTCGCGGATTTTGCAAGCGTCGTCACCTCGTTCACTTTGTCGGTTCTGAGTCCGACGAGTGTCTGCTCGCCCTGCAGATCGATTTCGATAACGATGATACGGCTGTCGATCGTGGCCTCCGCCGCCTCCATCCCGAAGGCAAGACGCAGATCGGCCAGCGGAATGACCTTGCCGCGAAAGTTGATGACGCTGGCGACGAAGGGCTGGCTTCCCGGCACCGCGGTCTCCGGAAGCAGGTCCAATATTTCCTGGACGATGACCGCTTCGAGCGCGAAGGTTTCACCGTTGAGATCGAAGGTCAGGACCTCGACCTCCTCGGCATAGTTCCAGTGATTGTCGAATCGTTCGGCTGTCGCTGCTGTTGCACTCATCCTGCTACCCGCAATTGCGCCTCCTGCTGCTGACCCGCGGCAACCAGGTGCCCGACGTCGAGAATGAGGGCGACGCTGCCGTCGCCAAGAATGGTGGCGCCCGAAAAAGTCGCCACGTCGTTATGCAGTTTCGACATCGACTTGATGACCGTCTGGTGGTCGCCGATGATCTGGTCGACGACCAGGCCGACGCGCTCCGTGCCGGTCGAGATGACGACGACCTTCTGGTGCACGTCGGGTTTCGTGCCGGTACGGAAGAGGTCGCGCAGGCGCAGGAACGGCACCAGGCTGTCGCGCAGCGAGATGAAGCTGCGGCCGCGCGAGCGGAGATCTTCCTCGAGTGACAGTTCGAGGCATTCCTCGACTGCCGAAAGCGGGATGACGTAGCGGCCGGAACCGACACGCACCAGCAGGCCGTCGATGATGGCAAGCGTCAGCGGGATGCGCAGCGACACTTCCGAACCCTGTCCAGGGACGCTGACGATGTCGATCGCGCCGCGAAGCTCTTCGACCGTTTTCTTGACCACGTCCATGCCGACGCCGCGCCCGGAGAGATTGGTGATAGCCGCAGCCGTCGAGAAGCCGGGAGCGAAGATCAGCTGCAGCAGCTCGGAATCGGAAAGAGGCTGGCCGGGATGAATGAGGCCGGAGGATTCCGCCTTGGCCCGAACCCGTTCGCGATTGATGCCACGGCCGTCGTCCTTGATCGAGATGATCACCTCGCCGCCGGCTTGCCGGGCCGAAAGGATCACCGTGCCGGCTTCGGTCTTGCCGGCGGCAAGGCGGTCGGCAGGCATCTCGAGGCCATGATCGATCGAATTCCTTACCAGATGCACCAGCGGATCGGCCAGCCGTTCGATCACCGTCTTGTCGACTTCGGTGGTTTCGCCCTCCATCACCAGCTCGATCACCTTGCCGGTCTCGCGGGCGAGATCGTGGACGAGGCGGCGGAAGCGGGAGAACAGGGTTGCGACCGGCACCATGCGCAGCACCATCATCGTGTCGCGCAGTTCACCGGACAGGCGTTCGATTTCTTCCGAGACGGAGCGCAGCCCAATATCGGCGCTGGCGCTGGCGAGCTGGCTGAGCCGCGATTGCGCAATGACAAGCTCGCCGACCCGGTCCATCAGCTCGTCGAGACGCTCGGCCGGAACGCGGACATTCTCGGCCGACTTCGCCTGGCTGGCGGCCGCGGGCGCCTCGCGCCGGACCGGGACGGCCTCGACCGGTCGAAACTCCGGAACGGCTGCCGGTGGAACGGCAGCCGATACTGCAGCGACCAGTGCGGCTGCAGCCTTCTCCGCGGTCGGAGCGGCGGTTGCCGCGCCGACGATCTCCTCGACGCTGAGTTCCATATCGTCGAGCACGAAGATGAAGACGTCGTCGATCGCCGAGCGATCCTGCTCGCTGGTCAACATCACGTCCCAGGAAATATGGAGCTCCGTCGGCGTGAGCTCGTTAAGGGGCGGAATGGCCGAGGTGTTGGCCCGCACCGTGCATTCGCCGAGATCGCGCAGCTCATCCAGCAGGCCAAGCGGGTTGGTGCCGTTGGCCATCGAGTTGGCGGGCAGACTGAAGCGGATCCGCCATCTGTTCTTCTTCTTCGCCGATACCTCACGCACGACCACGGGTGCCGCAACAGCTAAAGGTGCCGCCGCCGGCGCCGCCGGCTTGCCGCCGACGGCAGCCTGCAGCTGCGCCAGAAGCTTGCTGCCGGTGTCACCGTGATCGGCGTCCGGCCGTTCGACGAGGGCGCGCATATGGTCCTGGGCGGCCAGGACGGCAGCGACGAGTTCGCTGGTCGCAGCGACCTCGCCCTTGCGGACGCGGTCGAAGGCGGTTTCGCAATGATGCGTGAAAGCGGCGAGCGCCTCGAAACCGAACATCGCGCCGGAGCCCTTGAGCGTATGAAGCCCGCGGAATACGGCATCGACGAGATCCTTGTTGTCGAGTTGGTGGGTCAGGTCGAGAAGACCGGCCTCGATCGCCTCAAGGCATTCGGCGGCCTCCATGCGGAACACGGCAACGGGATCGAGCGTGCTCATCGTCCGAGAACCTTCTTCACGATCTTCACGAGATTTTCCGGATCGAACGGCTTGGTCAGCCAACCCGTAGCACCCGCGGCCTTGGCGCGTGCCTTTAGATCGGTATCCGATTCCGTCGTCAGGAAGATGATCGGAACGCCTGCCTGCCCCGGCAGCTTGCGCAGTTCCTCGATCATCGTCAGCCCGTCCATGACAGGCATGTTGAGGTCGGTCACGATCAGATCGAAGCGGCTGCTCTTGGCCGTCGCGAGGCCCTCGGCCCCATCTACGGCCTCGGTGACGTTGTAACCGGCATTGCTCAGCGTAACCTTGGTGGTCAGGCGGATGCTGGCGGAATCGTCAACAGTCAGGATGTTTGCACTCATAACGTTACCTCTTTATGCAACCAGAACTTGGAATCTTCTTGATCGAAGGATTCTATAAAACCTGCACGCTCAAGTACCTTCAGAACCGAGCCGCGAGCAGGTGTGGAAAGTTTGAATGTCTTCCCGTCAGCTTTTGCTTGGCGGCGCGATGACTCTATGAGTTGAATGAAACTCAGATCCGCTTCCGCACTTTCGGGAATGCTGATTATGATTGTATCGCGGCCCCGAAATTCATTGGAAAACTTTGAATATAGCTCAGACACAGAGCGAATACTGAGCGCTTCCGGCAGATCTATAGATTCGCAATATTGTTTAGGAGTGTCCAACGCAGCCTCCTCTGGCCGAGAAATACTTGACGACCGTTAGAGGACTCTCACGGCAGCGTTAATGCAGGGTAAACAGCGGTTGTATGAAGCTGTCGTATAACGAGTCCCGGGACTCCCAATTTCTCATCGGGGATAAGTTGTATTCTCTTCTCAAAATTTAGAAACAAATAAAACAAAAGCAAGAGGTTAAGCAATATTAACCCGCCGCGAGGTTCGGGCCGCGTGCCCTCCACATCTTTCGTTAATCACAACGCTGACGAGTCCGGCGCGTTTACCGGACGTTTCCATCCTTCCCGTAGAAATAGAGTCAGATAAGCCGGTGTTTTAAGAAAAGGTATAAATGTTGGCACACACTCTGGTATCGCCGACCGCTGCAGCCTACACCTCCGGGCGGGACATTGGCCGAACCCTGGAATCCGCCCGCAGCCGGGTCGAGGAACGTTTTCTCGAAGGCGGCACGGTGCTGCTCTCGGTGATGGATGTTCTCAACCGTCTGTTGAATTCTCTTGAGGGTGTCACCGCGGCGCTGGACAATGGGGAGCAGAGCGATACCGGCGCCGATCTCCGTGCCACGGTGGAGAGCCTGACGGCGCTGCCGGTCACCGAAGAAAATCGTCAGCAGGCACTCGTCTCACTGGCGCAGACCGGCCGGGATCTGCGCAAATACGTGTCCGACATGCAGGAGACGATGCGTTATCTCAGAACCTTCGCCGTGACCGTGAAGATCACCGGCGCCGGCCTTGCCGAATTCGCCGGCTTCGCCCAGGAGATCCTGGAGCGGATCTATTCCGGCACCGATGAAGTCAACCGTTTCGCCGCGCATCTCGACAGCCTAGACAAGGAGGTCAAACTCGCAGCCGCCTTCGGCGCCAGTGTCTCCAAGGGCTACGCCGATACCGTCCCGGCCGTTGCCGCCGCCCTGCGCGACGACGCCGCCAAGATCGCCGAACATCGTAAGCATCTGGGCGTCGTCGCCCGTGAGGTCGGCGCGATTGCACGCGGCGTTCAGAGCAAGGTCGCCTCGACGCTCTCCGCCTTGCAGATAGGCGACATCACCCGTCAGCGCATCGAGCATGTGCAGGCCACCCTTTCGCTGCTCGAAGAATTCCTTACCGGCGAGGAGGGCGCGAAGCTCGACGCCGGCGCACGCAAGCGTCTTCAGAACGTTATTCACCATCTGACCGCGGCGCAGATGAGCGACATGTGCGTAAATTTCCAGCGGGAGTCGGAAAACGTCGTCACGACGATCGCCAGTTTCGACCACGACATGCGGGAGATCCTCAAGCTGCGCGACCAGATGAGCGGCGCCAGCGGCGAATCCGGCGGTAATTTCATGCGGGCGTTGGAATCAAGCGTTTCGGCCGCCCATGAAATCGTCCGGCAGGTCGATACGGCAAGCCGGCAAGCCGACCAGGTCAGCCAGTCGACGATCGGCACCGCCGCCAAGCTCTCCGAAGCGATTGCCAACATCCGCGCCGTCAAGACCGACATCCACTATATGGCCTTGAACACCAACCTGCGCTGCAGCCGTCTCGGCGAGGAAGGCAGGTCGATCAACGTCGTTACGGCCGAGCTGCGCATTTTCGCCGGCAAGCTCGACGAATCCGCCGATGCCATCGTCACCGGCCTGCCGGCGCTCGAAGCCGCGGCCGGGCGCGTCACTCCGGCCATGGATGCCGGAACGGGGGGGCTAGGAGAAGGCCTGACCTCGGCCGTCGGCAACATCCGCTCCGCAGCCGACATGATGGAAAAAGAGCTGAAGGTGCTTGCCGAAAACGGCCGCGAGGTCGCCACCAAGATCGGTCTGCTGATCGGCAAGCTCGATTTCCAGCGTGACCTCGGCGAGGTCTTCGCCCGCTGCGCCGATGTACTTGATGAGGCCGCCGGCACCGAGGTCGCCGATATCTCCGATCTGGCGGAGGCGATCGCGTCGCTCGACCGCAAGATCTTCAAGCACTATACGATGGTTCAGGAGCGCAACATTCATCGCGACATCATCCCCGCCTGCGCGGAAAGCGCTGCTGCCCCGGCTCCCGCCGAGCCTGCCAAAATCGAAAACGATGAGGATCTTTTCGCCGATGCGCTGTTTTAAAGTCGCCCCGGTTGAGAGGCGCGGCGCGCTTATTTAGCGCCGCCGGAACTTGTTGGCGGCCTCGATCGCCGCCTTCTGCTGGTCGTCCTCGATGCCTAGATAAAAATCCTCGAGCGCCGGATCGGCAAGCCCGGCGCGGCGCGACAGCACGTACCACTTCGCCGCCTCGACCGGATTGGGCGCCGTGCCGATGGCATTGACATAGAGGTGGGCGAGCTTGTTTTGCGCCGCGACATTGCCGCCATTGGCGGCAAGCTTCAGCCATTCGAAACCTTTGACATAATCCTTCGGGCCGCCGACGCCGTTGACGAGCCAGATGCCGAGATCGAGTTGAGCCGTGTCGAAGCCGGCACGCGCTGCACGCGCCATCCACTCGCGGGCCAGTCGTTTCTTTTCCTCCGGCAGGTCTTTCAGCGTCGCGTAAAGCTGCGCCACCGCATATTGCGAATCGGCAATGCCCTGCTCGGCGGATTTTTCATAGAATGGCAGCGCTAGCTTCAGCCCCTTCTCGCCAGGATTGTCGGCCACGAGGATCTGCGCCCAGTTGAATTCCGCTGAAGGGTTGCCTGCCTCGGCTGCCTTGCGCATGTAGTCGTCGGCCTTGACCTTGTCGCGCGGCACGCCTTCGCCTTCCATCAGCATCAGCGCGTATTTGAACATTGCCGCCGCATCGCCGCCTTCGGCCGCCTTGCCATACCAGAAGGCCGCGTTCTTCACGTCCTTCTTGACGCCGAGACCCTGGGAGAGGATTTCGCCGATCAGCGTCTGCGCCGCCGGATCGCCGAGCTGGGCGCGCGGCAGCGCCCTATCCATTGCCGTCAGGTAGTAACCGCGCTGATAGGCGCCGTAAGCCTCGTCGATCGGCCCCTTGTAATCCTTCTCCGGCGGCAGGTCGGGCAGCTTCGCGCCCATCCGGTCGAAGACCCCGACGCCATCGGAGGGCTTTACGTCCTCGCCAGTCAGCCGATCGGTGCGGAAGGTCGAAGCCGGCGCCGTCCCCGGTTGGCTGATGACGCTGTCGGGCGCCTGCGCCAGCGCAATACCCGGCCCGGCCGCAGCGAGGACGGCCATGCTTGCAAGAAAATATTTCGAAAGGCGGGCGGGCGGGATCGGCATGAGCGCGATTTCAATCCTCAAACCGTGGCGCTTTTTCGTCAAGCAACGCGTTGATCTCGGCAATGATTGATGGCGCCCGGGCGGGATCGTCGAAGACCGCCAGCCGCAGCGCGACGAACTCCGCTCCGGTCTCCGCAACGGCGAGCGCCGAAGTCGGGTCGGTGCCGCCCATGACGATGCAGGGAATTTCGATCATCGAAGCCCACCATTCGCCAAGCGCAAGGTTCTTCGGATGCGCCTCTGGCTTGATATCGCCATCGAGCTTGCCGAAGAAGATATAGTCCGGCCGGACTTCGCCGATCTCCAGCGCCGTATGCCGGTCGGCCGCATTGCCACCGCCGACGATCAGCTTCGGCGCGTGCTTGTCGATCGCCTCCGAAAGCGCCTCGGCATTGCCGGAAAGATGCAGGCCATCGGCCTTCGCCCGTCCCGCCACGCGGCTGTCGCCCGCAATCAGCGCCGCGGCGCCGGCATCCTGAATGACAGGCACCAGCTTTTCGGCATGTTTCTGGAAGGTGCCGTCGTCGAGCCCGTATTGCGGCACGATCACCGAGGCGACATCGCCGCCCTTCAGCGCATCGGCGACGATCCTTGCCTGTTCATCGGCGTCGGCGATATCAGGGACGATGAGCACCAGGCGGCAGCGGTTTTCGGGTTCGGTCATGAGGTCTTTCCGTTTCCTGCGAATTCCCCTCTTCGAAAGGACGGATCCGCACTCGTTTTGTGTGAGTAGTTCCGTTAGAGGAGGCTTGCAAGAGGAGGACGCCGAAAGCATGCCGCAGGATTTGTCATTCTACTACGCCGCCGTGCCCGCCGTTCTGCTGGTCGGCCTCGCAAAAGGCGGCATGGGCGACGCTTTGTCGCTGATCGGCTTGCCCTTTCTCGCCTTGGTCGTCTCGCCGGTCGAGGCGGCTGCGATCCTTCTGCCGATCCTGGTCTTCATGGACATGATCTCGCTCGTCGTCTGGCGCAAGCACGGCGACTGGACGACGCTGAAGATCATGCTGCCCGGCGCCATCCTCGGTATCGGCCTCGGCTGGGCGACCTCGGCGCTCGTTCCGGGCAACATCCTGCGCATCGTCATCGGCGCAGTGACCATCCTCTTCTGCCTGCGCTATTTCTGGAACAATTTCGGCCCCGGCGCCGGCCGGGTGATCCCGCCGCGCGGCCAGCGGCCGATCGCTGCCGGTTTCTGGGGCGCGTTCTCGGGCTACGGCAGCTTCGTCGCCCATGCCGGCGGCGCCCCCTTTCAGGTTTATGCCCTGCCGCTCAAGCTGCAGCCGCGCGAATATACCGGCACCAGCGTGCGCTTCTTCGCGATCCTCAATGCCGTCAAGCTCATCCCCTATTTCGCGCTCGGCCAGCTCGACACGCAGAATCTCGCGACCTCGGCGACGTTGCTGCCTTTCGCGCCGCTTGCCACGCTTGCCGGCGCCTGGTGCGTGCGCCGCATGAAGCCGGAGATTTTCTATCCCTTCATGTATGCGATGGCCTTCATCGCCGCCTTCCTGATCGTGCGCGAAGGCCTTGGCGGGTAAGGCAGCGCTGCTGCATACTCGACCTGAGGAATTATGCAGCAGTTCTAGGTGGAACAGCGTCCCGAGCGCGGCTCAGAAGACGCGCGGCGCTCTCGTACGCTGCAACGCACAATTTTCTTGCCGCCGCGGCCGGTTTGACGTAGCGTTCCCGCCATGTCGAACACGGACCCCTTCTCTGCGATTGCTGATCCGCACCGGCGGTTTCTGCTGGAGGAATTGCGGCGCGCGCCCCGGACAGTCAACCAGCTTGCCGAGGGTCTATCGATCAGCCGTCCCGCTGTTTCGCAGCACCTGAAGGCGTTGCTCGATAGCAACCTCGTCTCCGTGACGTCGGAAGGCACGAAACGCATCTACGCGGTCAACAACCGCGGCTTCGACAAGCTCAATCTTTGGCTGGATCAGTTCTGGGCCTGATCGCCCTCCCCTGAAGCGTGTCGCGGTCTTAAGATTCGTTGTTACGATTCAGGTCTTTGTTTTTACGCATGTCTTTATCGCAAAGCCGCTGCACACTTTCGCGAGATACTCTAAGAACCCTGGGCTCACGCGAGCGCGAACTGCGGCGCCAGATGCAAAAGCGCCAGCCGCGATGCCGCGAGCATCGGGCTGGCGCAATTCTGGTGTCAAATCACCGGGTCTTGCAAATTTTAGGCGGAATGGATGGTTTACCTCTTACGCAAGAAGATCGTCCGGCGACCCTTGGGAAGATTTAATGGACGGATGACTTGAGACGCTGAATCTCGTCCTTGATGCGCAGCTTGCGGCGCTTGCATTCAGCAATTTCCGTATCGGAGATCGAAGGAGCTGTTCTGAGTGCATGCAGCTCCTCCTCGAGAGCGACATGCTTTTTCTGGAGTGATTCAAGATGAGCTTCAACTGTCATTTGACCCTTCCTTCCTCTTACCCTCCCCGGCCATCATCGTCGGGGATCAAGGTGTCAACGCGCCGGACTGTGACATATTTTTGACGGCTTGTCGAAGGCGAAAAGATGAAGATGAGATGGCAAATTCATGATCAAGACTAACTAGCCGTTACCCGTATTTGGTGATAGGAGCTTGCGGAAATCATCGGCAGATCGGACAAGATCCGAAGACGATAACGGGGAATGCACATGGCCGATCAGGAACAGGCGGAAATCAGGCTCATGGTGGCGCGTCTGCGTCAGGAGCACGAGGATTTCGACGCCGCGATCAACGCCATGATCGAGACCGGATGCGACGCACTGCGAATCCAGCGCATGAAAAAGAAGAAGCTCGTTATCAAGGACAAGCTTTCCAAGCTGGAAGATCAGATCGTCCCTGATATCATCGCCTGATCGTATCGCCCGATCGCTTGAGAGGAATAGCGGCAACGATGACAGACAGACCACCCGTCGCCATTATCATGGGCAGCCAATCCGATTGGGAAACCATGAAGAACGCGGCCGATACCCTGGAAGCCCTGGAAATCCCTTATGATGCGCGCATCATCTCCGCGCACCGCACGCCCGACCGCATGGCGAATTTCGCCAAGGGCGCGCGCGCCGAAGGCTTCAAGGTTATCATCGCCGGCGCCGGCGGCGCCGCCCATCTGCCGGGCATGACCGCATCGATGACGCCGCTGCCGGTCTTCGGCGTCCCGGTCCAGTCGAAAACCATGTCCGGCCAGGACAGTCTTCTGTCCATCGTGCAGATGCCGGCCGGCATTCCCGTGGGAACGCTCGCCATCGGCAAAGCGGGCGCCGTCAACGCCGCCCTGCTCGCCGCCGCCGTGCTTGCGCTGTCCGACGAAGAAATCGCCGAGCGGCTCGACGAATGGCGCGAACGTCAGAGCGCTGCGATCGCCGAATACCCGATGGACGACCAATGACTGTAAGAACGATCGGCATTGTCGGCGGCGGCCAGCTCGGCCGCATGCTGGCCATCGCCGCCGCCAGACTGAATTTCCGCACGATCATTCTCGAGCCGCAGGCGGACTGCCCGGCCGCCCAGCTCGCCAACAGGCAGATCACCGCCGCCTATGATGATCCGGCGGCGCTGGCCGAACTTGCCGCCGCCTGCGACGTCGTCACCTACGAATTCGAGAACGTGCCCGTCGCAGCCGCAGAAACGCTTTCGGCAAGCATTCCCGTCTATCCGCCGCCGAAAGCGCTGGAAGCCGCCCAGGACCGCCTGGTCGAAAAGCGCTTCCTCAACGATTGCGGCATCACCACCGCCCGCTTTCACGCGATCGACAGCCAGGCCGACCTCGAGGCGGCACTTAAGGATTTCGGCGGTAAGGGCGTATTGAAGACCCGCCGTCTCGGTTATGACGGCAAGGGACAGAAGGTTTTCCGCTCGGCGGCCGACAGCCCAGACGGCGCCTATGTCGCGCTCGGCGCCGTGCCACTGATCCTCGAAAGCTTTGTCGCCTTCGAACGCGAGGTTTCGATCATCGCCGCGCGCACCGCCGACGGCACGGTCGTCTGCTTCGATCCCGCCGAGAATGTGCACCGCAACGGCATCCTCCATACCTCGACCGTTCCCGCCGCGATCTCCGCAACGACGGGTGAAGCCGCACGCCGGTCGGCGGAAAAAATCCTCGCAGCATTGAACTATGTCGGCGTCATCGGCATCGAATTCTTCGTGCTTGCCGACGGCAGCCTGATCGCCAACGAGATGGCTCCGCGCGTGCACAATTCCGGACACTGGACGGAGGCCGCCTGCGCCGTCAGCCAGTTCGAGCAGCATATCCGCGCCGTCGCCGGCCTGCCGCTCGGCAATGGCGAGCGGCATTCCGACTGCGTCATGCAGAACCTGATCGGCGACGATATCCTTGCCGTTCCCGACTGGCTGCGACGTGCCGATACGCTGGTCCATCTCTACGGCAAGACCGAGTGGCGTCCCGGCCGCAAGATGGGCCATGTCACCACATTGGCGCTGAAATCGCCGCTTTCCCGGTGAGAAAACACCCTCTCGCCTTGGGAAAAACACCGTCACGTGGTTGACACGGAAAGGGCGACGGGGTATCTGCTCCCCCACCTAAAGAGCGCGCCCCGACGGCGCGCTTTTGATTGTTAAAGATACGGGCGAATGTGAATTCCCCCATAGAGATCGCGGATCAGAAAAATGAAGATCAAGAATTCGCTCAAGTCGCTCAAGGCTCGCCACCGTGACAACCGTCTGGTTCGCCGCAAGGGCCGCATCTACATCATCAACAAGCTGAACCCGCGCTACAAGGCTCGTCAGGGCTGATTGCGCGCATCCGGATTGCTGCGCCGCGCAGATTGCGCCGGCGGATATCCGGAGGGTCGCTGTGGTGATCACGTCTAATTTGTTTGATCTTCGGCGCTGGCGGGCTAATATGTCCGCCATGCGCTTTTTTGCTTTGATGCCGGCGGTCTTGCCGCTCTTCCTCGTCCTCTCCACCTCTCCGCTTCCGGCCATCGCGGCGGAAAAGGATGTCATCGTCGAGCAGAGCAACGCCGACAATTCGCCGAAGCAGCGTCTCGACCAGCTCTTCAGCCAGCTGAAGCGTGAGCGCGATCCCGACAAGGCCAGCAGCATCGCCAACGAAATTCGCCTGCAATGGAATGATTCCGGCAGCGCGACCGTCAATCTGCTGATGCAATGGGCCGACAAGGCGATTGAGGAAAAGCGCAATCCCGCCGCTCTCGATTTCCTCGACGAGGCAATAGCGCTGAAGCCCGATTACGCCGAAAGCTGGAATCGCCGTGCCACGCTGAATTTCGTCATGGGCAATTACCGCAAGTCGATGTCCGACATCGAACACGTGCTGGATCTCGAGCCGCGCCATTTCGGCGCCCTCTCCGGCATGGCCGCGATCCTCAGCAATGCCGGTAACGATGAGCTGACGTTGAAAGCCTGGGAGCGGTTCCTCGACATCTATCCCGCCGAGCGCACCGCCCAGGAACAGGTCAATACGCTGTCGGAAAAACTTGCCGGCAACCGCACCTGATGTCGCTCACCCCGATCTTGAAGCCCGGCCGGACCGCACAATTTTAGAATTCTCGAAGGGCCACGTGGCACTTCGCCCGCCCTTCTCGAGAACCGCCGCAACCATCGCCCGTAAAGATCATGCTTGCAGAAGTTTCCGCTCTTCTCGCTCCCCTCGCCGCCGCCATCGGCTACTCCTCTTACAAGGCACGGCGATTCGAACAGGCCTATCCCAATATCGGTGAACTGACGGATATCGGCGGCTACCGCATGAATGCCGTCCATATCAGGCGTCCGGAACAGGCGGATCTGCCCCCTCTCGTCTTCATTCACGGCGCCAGCGGCAATCTGCTCGACCAGCTCGTCGCCTTCCGCACCGCACTCGAGGGCCGGGCCGAAATGCTCTTCGTCGATCGTCCCGGTCACGGCTATTCCGAACGCGGCGGCCCCGAAAATGCGGTGCCTTCCGGCCAGGCGGACGCGATCGCCCGGCTGATGGAGGCGCGCGGCATCGAGAGGGCGATCATTGTTGGTCATTCTTTCGGCGGCGCGATCACCGCAACCTTCGGCCTGCGCCATCCCGAAAAGACAGCCGGCCTGCTCTTTCTCGCACCCGCCACCCATCCCTGGCCGGGCGGCATCGACTGGTATTATCATGTCGCGACGGCGCCGGTCGTCGGCTGGCTGTTCAATCACGCCATCGTCGTGCCGCTGGGGCTCAGCCGGCTGGAGCGCGGCACGCTGAATGTCTTCCGTCCCAATCCGCGCCCGCTCGATTACATCGAAAGGACCGGCCCATCGCTGGTGCTGCGGCCCCGCACCTTCCGCAACAACGCCACCGATTTCAAACGGCTGCTCGCCTATTTGAAAGAGCAATCGCCGCTCTATTCGCAGATCACCGCGCCGACCGTCATCATAACAGGCGATAGCGACGAGATCGTCTGGGAACACCTGCATTCACGCGGCCTTGCCCGCGACATAGCAGGGTCCGAACTCATCACCGTCCGCGGCGTCGGCCACAAGCCGGATTATCTCGCGACCGATGTCGCCATCGCTGCCATGGAAAAGATCGCCGGCAAGCCACGCGACCTGCAGGCAATCGCCCGCAAGGCCGAAGAGCGGCTCGCCGCGGCTTCAGCCGATCGGACGACGCTGCCGTCGCTGGAGCCTCGCGCTCCGCCCGGGCGTGATCCTTCAGCAGCAGGAAACTCGATCGAACGGCTCGCATAAAGCCGATCGCTGCATTGCCTCGAGCCGGCGCAGCCCCATATGTTTTTCCGTTGTTGTCCATAGGAGGGGATATCATGGGCCGCCTGCATATCGGGACGATCGCCGTCGTATCGGCATTGTCGCTCAGCCTGACATCGGCTTTCGCGGCCTCGCCTGCACCTGTTGAAGCAGAACACGGCATGGTCGTCACCGCCCAGCATCTGGCGACCGATGTCGGCGTCGAGGTGCTGAAGAGCGGCGGCAACGCCGTCGATGCGGCCGTCGCTGTCGGTTACGCTCTGGCGGTGGTCTATCCCTCGGCCGGCAATCTCGGCGGCGGCGGCTTCATGACCATCCGCCTGAAAGACGGCACGAAAACCTTCCTCGATTTCCGCGAACGCGCGCCGCTCGCCGCGACGAAGACCATGTATCTTGATGCCAAGGGCGATATCGTGCCGCGTGCCAGCCTCGACGGCTATCTCGCCGTCGGCGTTTCCGGGTCGGTCATGGGCTTCGAAACGGCGCGCGAGAAATACGGCACCCGCTCACGCCAGGATCTGATCGCGCCGGCGCTCCGCTTCGCCAAGGAGGGTTTCACCCTCGAACAGGGCGACGCGGCCATCCTCGCCGGCAGCTCCAAACGCCTCGCCAAGGATGAGGCGGCGGCGAAAATCTTTCTGAAGCCGGATGGCAAGCCCTATGCATCGGGCGAGAAACTTGAGCAACCGGATCTCGCCGCAGTGCTGGCAGCCATCTCCGAAAAAGGCCCCGACGCCTTCTACAAGGCCGCGCCCGCCGAGGCGATCGTCACGGCGAGCCAGTCCAAGGGCGGTATTCTCGCCAGGCAAGATTTCGAGCAATATGCCGTACGCGAACTGAAGCCGATCGAATGCAATTACCGCGGCTACGACATCATCTCCTCGCCGCCGCCCTCCTCCGGCGGCGTCATCATCTGCGAAATCCTCAACGTTCTCGAAGGTTATCCACTTTCCTATCTCGGCTACGCCTCGGCAGAAACGGTGCACGTGATGGTCGAGGCGATGCGCTATGCCTATGTCGACCGCAATGCGGCGCTGGGCGATCCTGATTTCGTCGAAAACCCGGTCGAAAAACTGCTCGACAAGAACTACGCCAAGGAGACCGCAGCAAAGATCGATCCCTACAAAGCCGGCACGTCGGCGGATTTGAAGCCGCTCGGCGGCAAGGAAAGCAACGAGACGACGCATTATTCGATCATCGATGACGAGGGCAATGCGGTCGCTGTCACCTACACGCTGAACGGCTCCTTCGGCGCCGCCGTCGTGGCGCCGGGCACCGGTGTCCTGCTCAACAACGAGATGGACGATTTTACCTCCAAACCCGGCGTGCCGAACCTCTACGGTCTGGTGCAGGGCGAGGCGAACGCCATCGCGCCGAAAAAGACGCCGCTCTCCTCGATGAGCCCGACGATCATCACCCGCGACGGCAAGCCCTTCATGGTGATCGGCAGCCCCGGCGGCTCGCGCATCATCACCATCACGCTGGAGGCATTCCTCAACGTCGTCGATTTCGGCATGGATATCAGCCAGGCGGTCAATGCACCGCGTTTCCATCACCAATGGCAGCCTGATAAGATCTTTCTCGAGCCCTATGCGCTTTCGCCGGATACGGAAAGGACGCTTGCCGCCATGGGCTATAGCTTCGACGGCGGCAACGACGCGCCGCTCTGGGGCCAGGCTGCCGGCATCCTGGTCGGCGGCAAAAGCCTCGCCGCCATCGAAAAGGGCGGTGGCGCCCGCTATAACGGCGCCATGGATGCTCGGGCGGCAGAAGGTTCGGCCGGCGGCTATTGATGGCGCCAAAATGGTTAGCGCGGCTGATAACCATTCATGTCACGGTGACAAAGTCGACGTTCACAAACGGCGTGCCGCGTCCTATGCATGTCAGAACTCTCCAAGCAGGACGATTCCCGAATGGCAAGCATTGAAATGATTGTCGCCGCCCGCGCCCGTCTACGCGGTCATGCGCGCCGCACGCCGCTTCTTTCCTCCCCGTTCCTGAACGAGATCGCCGGTCGGCGCCTGTTCGTGAAGGCGGAATGTCTGCAGCATTCCGGTTCCTTCAAATTTCGCGGCGGCTGGTCCGCCGTCTCCGGCCTCGATCCGGCCGTGCGCGCCCGCGGCGTCATTGCCTTCTCCTCGGGCAATCATGCGCAGGGTGTGGCGTTGGCCGCCAAGCTGCACGGCGTGCCGGCCGTCATCATCATGCCGAGCGATGCGCCAAAGCTGAAGATCGCCAACACCCGCGCCTTCGGCGCTGAAGTGGTGCTCTACGACCGCGCCAACGAGGATCGCGACGCAATCGGCGCCCGACTTTCGGCCGAGCGCGGCCTGACGCTGATCAAGCCTTTCGATGAGCCGCTGGTGATCGCCGGCCAGGGCACGACCGGCCTTGAGATTTCCGAACAGATTGAGGAAGAAGGCGTGACATCCGCCGACGTTCTCGTGCCCTGCGGCGGCGGCGGACTGACCTCCGGCATCGCCCTTGCCCTCGAAGCCAGTGCTCCCGGCCTTCGCGTCCGCCCCTGTGAGCCCAGGGATTTCGACGACACCACCCGCTCGCTCGCCTCCGGCAGGATCGAGCGCAACGCGACGATATCAGGCTCGATCTGCGATGCGATCCTGACGCCGCAGCCGGGAAACATCACCTTTCCGATCCTCAGGCGCCTTGCCGGCGCCGGCATCGTCGTCAGCGATGAAGAGGCGCTGCGCGCCATGGCGCTCGCCTTCGTCAGGCTGAAGATCGTCGTCGAACCCGGCGGCGCCGTGGCGCTCGCCGCCGCCCTCTTCCATGGCGAGGCGCTGGAAAGCGACGCGGTCATCGCCGTCACCTCCGGCGGCAACGTCGATGCCGATCTCTTCGCCATGGCGCTCGAACGCTTCGGCTGAGATTTTGATGCATGTCGCCCGGAACAGCGGTTCCGGGACAACGACACGCATAAAAACAAAGAACTAAAGCGCGTTGCGTGAATCAAACTTGATGCGACGCGCTTAGCGCCTTTCCTGCAGCGCCCCGTGCACGGACTGCAGCACGAGCTCACCAAGCCGCGCCGCAGCCGGTTGCAGCTCGGCTTCGGCCCGATGCAGAACCAGGCCAAGCTTCGGCAGGTCGGGCAGTCCAACCGCCTTCGGCGTCAGCGGCCGGAGCTTCGCCGGCACGCCGATCGGGGTGCGGATGGTAAGGCCGAGACCGGCTGCCGTCGCCGCCCAGAGGCCGCCGAGACTGGCACTGACGAAGGCGAGCCGCCAGGAAATGCCGGCCTCGTCAAGCGCCTTTGTCGCCGCGCTGCGCAACAGGCAGGGCGCCTCCAGCGAGGCAAGCGGCATCGGCTCGCCACTTGCCGCATGCCAGCCGATCGGCCCCTCCGCAGGCCCGATCCAGCACATCGGCACTTCGCCGATCCGCTCGCAATGCGCCGTCAGCGCGCCGGCGCTCCAGGCGAGCGCCAGGTCGAGCTTGCCTGAGGTGACGCGATCGAGCAGTTCGGTATTGCGTCCGACCCGCGCCTCGATGCGGACCTTCGGATGGGCGCGGGCGAAACGACCGAGCACCTCGGGCAGCAAAGTCTCTCCGAAATCCTCCTGCAGCCCGAGCCGCACCCAGCCCTCCAGTTCGATGCTGTTTACGGCCGCGGCCGCCTCGTCGTTGAGCTCCAGGAGCCGCCGGGCATAACCGAGCAGCGTCTCGCCGGCGTCGGTCAACGCCAGTCCGCGTCCCGCCTTGCGGAAGATCGGCGTGCCCGCCTGCTCCTCCAACTTCTTCAGCTGGGCGCTGACAGCCGAGGTCGAACGCCCGAGCCGTTCGGCAGCCTTGGCGAAATTGCCAAGCTCCATGCCGGTCGAAAAGGTTCGAAGCACATCAAGATCGAAGATCGTCCGCCGCACCGTACAGTTCCAATTTTCAGGATCATACGTTCAAAAAATTCTGATTTTCAGCATTATCGTGTCGTGCCAAGGTTTCCTTGTCAAGGCCGACGGACGGCCTTAATCATGGAGTTTCCTATGCCCTTTGTTCGCATTTCTCTTCGCAAAGGCAAGTCGCCGGACTATCTCGCAGCACTCGCCGACACCATTCAACGCGCCCTTGTCGAGACCTTCGATGTGCCCGCGAGTGATCGCTTTCAGACCATCCACCAGCATGATGAGCACGAGCTGATCTTCGACCGCAACTACCTCGCCGGTCCGCGCTCCGACGATTTCGTCTATATCTCGATCACGATCGGCCGCCCCCGCACGGCCGAGATGAAGGCGACGCTCTACCGCCGGCTTGTCGATCTCCTGGCGCAATCGCCGGGGCTTCGACCGGAGGACGTGATGATTGTCATCAGCACCAGCGCCCCGGAAGACTGGTCCTTCGGCAACGGCGTCGCCCAGATGACGGACCCTGACTGGCGGGCGCGGGCGCTCGGGGGCCAGCAATGAGCGCTTCGAACCCGAGGGCGATGACCGTCAGCCGTCCCGGCAGGGCGGTGCGCTCGCCGGAGGGCGTCGCAACAGCGCCGTTCTGGGTCGAAATGCTGCTCGAAAGCAGCGCTGACGGTGAAAACACCGCCATGCGCGCCACGCTCGATCCCGGCACCATCACGCGCTGGCACACGCATCCCAGGGGCCAGTTGCTCTATGTGCTTTCCGGCCATGGGCTGGCGCAGAGCGAAGGCGGCGCCGCCGAGACGCTGCGTGCCGGCGATGCCATCTGGTTTGCGCCCGGCGAGCGCCATTGGCATGGCGCGGCCGACGACAGCCCCTTCAGCTATCTCAGCATCCAGGCGGTTGAAAACGGCAGCATTGTCGAATGGCTGCAGCCCGTGGAGGAATGCTCATGATCGCCATGCAGTATAGTTTCACTCTGCCCGCCGATTACGACATGTCGATCGTCGACCGCCGCGTCCGTGACAAGGGGCCGCTGCTCGACGGCTTTCCCAATCTCGGTTTCAAGGCTTACCTCAGCGCCCGCAGGGATGAAATCGCCAGCCGCGACAATCTCTATGCGCCCTTCTATCTCTGGCAGAAGCCGGAAGGGGCGAGCGACTTCCTCTGCAGCCCGGGCTTCGAAACCCTGACCAGCGCCTTCGGTTGGCCACAGGTCAGAACCTGGATCGTCTGGCATGCGGAGGCTTCACCTCATATCGCCGCGGCCAGGTTTGCGACACGCGACATCCTGTCAACGGAGCCCTACGCGCCGCTCGCCGATATCCGCGAGGCCGAAAGTGCTGCCGCTGGAGCCGACGTTGCGGCAGGCGGCGCGCTTGCCTCCGTCTCCGGTTTCGAACCGACGACATGGACGCGAGTGCGATTCAGATTATGGCCGGAAATGCCCGCAATTGACGCGCGCACCCAAGGCTATCGCGTCGGTCACCTGTCCCTGCCCTGACGTCAAACGGTCGCCCGCCGGTAGAAGGCGAGCGAGCCGGCAAGCGCCAGCAGCGCGCCGCCGCAGGCGCGCTCCAGCCACAGGGTGCCCGATGTTTTCAGAAGACGCACCGCCTGCGAACCGAAGAAGGCGTAGCCGAACATGATGAGAAAATCGAGCGCGGCAAAGGTGAGCGCGAGCAGCGCGTATTGCCCAGCCTGCGGCAGGGTCGGGTCGATGAATTGCGGCAGAAAGGCCGAGAAGAACAGATAGCCCTTCGGGTTGGTCGCAGCGACCATGAAGCTCTTCAACCCGATCGAGAAGATCGAAGACGCACCCGCCGCCGCCCCCGGCTGGAGCGCCGCATCGATCGTGCCCTTCGAGCGCAAAAGCATGATGCCGAGAAAGGCAAGATAGGCAGCCCCGGCCCATTTGAGCATCGAGAACCAGAATTCCGATGCCGCCAGCACCGCGCCGAGACCGATTGCCACGGCACCGATCAGCACGAAATCGGAAAGTACGGCGCCGATCATGCCCGCAACCGCTCGGCGCAGCGCATGTCGCGAACCGTTTGTCAGCGCCAGCAGCACCGTCGGCCCCGGCGTCGCGATGCCGACGAAGGAAACGGCTGCAAAAGCGAGAAGCGTGACGATGTCCATGATGATCCCTCCAAGCCCGGAGGGTGAAACTTGCACAGGCCGCAACCCGTGGCAATGCCTTGCCATTAACGAAAAAGCCCGCCGCCTCCTTGAGGCAGCGGGCTCTTGTAGGGATGCGTCGGATCAGATGCCGCTCTGGCCGTCGGAACCGATATAGGCAATGCGGATCATGTTGGTGGCGCCGGGCGTGCCGAGCGGCACGCCGGCCGAAATGATGATGCGGTCGCCGGGCTTGCCGAAGCCTTCATCGGCGACGATGCGGCAGGCGCGGTTGACCATGTCGTCGAGATCGGTGGCGTCATGGGTGACGACGCAATGCAGGCCCCAGACGATGGCAAGCCGGCGCGCCGTCTTGATGATCGGCGACAGCGCCAGGATCGGCACCTGCGGACGCTCGCGCGAGGCGCGAAGGCCTGTCGTACCCGAGGAGGTATAGCAGACGATCGCCGACAGTTTCAGCGTCTCGGCGATCTGGCGAGCGGCGAGCGAGATCGCATCGGCGCCGGTCGCTTCCGGCTGAGCACGCTGCGCATAGATGATGCCGGGATAATGCGGCTCGCGCTCGATCGCAGTGGCAATCGACGCCATGGTCGAGACGGCTTCGACCGGATAGTCGCCGGAAGCCGATTCGGCCGAGAGCATGACGGCGTCGGCGCCTTCGAAGACGGCGGTCGCGACGTCAGACACTTCGGCGCGCGTCGGCACCGGCGCCGAGATCATCGATTCCAGCATCTGCGTGGCGACGACCACCGGCTTGCCCGAACGGCGGCAGGCGCGGATCAGCTGCTTCTGGATGCCGGGAACCGACTCGAGCGGCATTTCGACGCCGAGATCGCCTCGGGCGACCATCAGGGCATCGGACAGCTCGATGATTTCCTCGATGCGCTCGAGAGCCTGCGGTTTTTCGATCTTCGACATCAGGCCGACGCGGCCGCGGGCGATCTTGCGCACTTCGGCAAGGTCGTCGGGACGCTGGACGAAGGACAGCGCCACCCAGTCGACATCGTCGGTGGCCAGCACGGCGTCGAGGTCGGCGCGGTCCTTATCCGTCAGAGCCCCGACGCCGAGCAGCGTGTCGGGAAGGCTGACGCCCTTGCGGTCGGAGATGCGCGTGCCCGAAATAACGGTAGTGACGATGCTCTTGCCGTCGCATTTTTCGGCGCGCAGCGCCAGCTTGCCGTCGTCGATCAGCAGGCGATGGCCGGGCTGCACCGATTCCAGAATCTCCGGATGCGGCAGATAGACGCGGGTCTGATCGCCGAGCGCTTCATTATTGTCGAGCGTGAAGGTCTGGCCGGGCTTCAGGTCGACCTTGCTGTCGACGAACTTGCCGACACGCAGTTTCGGCCCCTGCAGGTCGGCCAAAATGCCGATCGGCCGCCCGGAGCGGGCTTCGACCGAGCGAATGCGTTGGATCAGCGTGCGCATCAGGTCGTGGCTCGCATGGCTCATATTGATGCGGAAGACGTCGGCACCGGCCTGGTGCAGCTTCTCGATCATCGATTCCTCGGCGGAGGCGGGCCCGAGGGTGGCGAGGATTTTAATTTTGCGATTACGCTTCATCAATTCTGGCTTTCTTGCGTCCCTGGGGTGTCGGAGAGTTGGACCATCCAGCTGCCCTGGCGGCCCGTGTCGTATTCCTTGAATCCCATCTTCTGGTAACCGCGGGCATAACAATCCTGCACGCCCGAGATCTTGAACTCGTTTTCCGCCACGCACATCTGCACGTCCCCCGTCCATCGTCCTCCCCGGGCGGCGTCCTCTGCGTAGAGGTAATAATAACGCGACTGCAGTTCTCCCTCGATCAGCGTGGCGCAGGTTGTTGCCGGCACTTGCCACCAGCCTTCCGTCACCCAGCCATCCTTGGCCCGGTACCCGATCGCGACGCCGACGAGATTCTGTGTTCCGTTGCAGACGCGAAAATCGGCGCGTGCGGCATCTGCGATGAAGAACGGCATAAAGGCTGCAAGAGCGAACAGAGCGAGTCGGACCAGCGGTCCGGACCGCGTGAGGAAACTTGGCGCGGCTTGAATCAACACGGCTCCCAAATAGCTCCACGGTTATTCATATCCGTGTCTTCTTGCGCCGCCGTCATGCGAAAGTCAACGCGATGCTAATCGATTATATTTCCTTTCATAAACTGTACGTCAAGGGTCATCTCCGTTCCTGCCGCCTGTAGTGCTTGAACCGTCGGCAGCCACATGCGATCACTGAGCCCGACCGCGCAATGACGAATGGCAATTCCTTCATGGACGACTTCCAATCCTTCGAAATCCTATCCGGCAAACATGACAAAGGCATGGTGATCCTCGCCGATCACGCGATGAACCGCCTGCCCGCGCGATATGGCCGGCTCGGCCTGCCCGATGCCGCCTTTGCCCGACACATCGCCTATGACATCGGCATCGAGGGCCTGACACGGCAGCTTTCGGCGAGACTCGGCGTGCCCGCAGTGCTTGGCGGCTTCTCGCGCCTGCTGATCGACCCGAACCGCGGTGAAGATGACCCGACACTGATCATGAAGATTTCCGACGGCGCCGTCATCCCGGGCAATCATCCGATCACAGCGCAGGAATGGGAGTATCGCATCGAGACCTTCCATCGCCCCTATCACCATGCCGTGGCAGCAACGATCGATAGGGTTGCGAACGCCACAGGCCGGGCGCCGCTGGTCCTGTCGCTGCATTCCTTCACGCCGGCGTGGAAAGGAATTCCCCGCCCCTGGCATGCCGCAGTCCTCTGGGACAGCGACCGGCGCGCCGTCGGCCCGCTGCTCGACATGCTGCGCGCCGATCCGGATCTCGTCGTTGGCGACAACGAGCCCTATGACGGCGCCCTGAAGGGCGATACCATGTACCGCCACTGCATGATGACCGGCATCCCGCACGCGCTGCTCGAAGTGCGCCAGGATCTGATCACAGACGAGACCGGAATTGCTGCATGGGCCGAACGCCTGGCGCCGATCTTTGCGGCGATGAACGCCGATCCTGCCCTGCACGAATACGACGTCCATCTGTCGCGTACCGGTCCCTATGAAGGAAGGAAAGCGAGATGACCGCGCTCAACAAAGAACAGCAGACCGAATTCGAAGCCGCCGCCTTCCGCCGCCTCGTCGCGCATCTTCAGAAGCGCAGCGACGTGCAGAACATCGATTTGATGAATCTCGCCGGCTTCTGCCGCAACTGCCTGTCGAACTGGTACCGCGAAGCGGCCGAAGCCGAGGGCGTTGCGATGACGAAGGACGAATCGCGCGAAATGGTCTACGGCATGGCTTACGAGGACTGGAAAAATCTCCACCAGAACGAGGCCTCGCCTGTGCAAAAGGCCGCTTTTGAACTGAACAACCCGCACAAATAGCCCATCACGCGGCGAATAGGCTTGACCCTCGCGCCGCTTCGCGGCAGTCACGGGCATCCAAAACTATCATCCCAATCAGGAGAACACGATGTCTGATGCTCATGGCGTCGCCCGCGACCAGCTTCGCGCTTTCATCGAGCGCATTGAACGGCTGGAAGAAGAAAAGAAGACCATCGCCGACGACATCAAGGACGTCTATGGCGAAGCCAAGGGAATGGGCTTCGACACCAAGATCCTGAAGAAGGTCGTGGCGCTGCGCAAAAAGGACGAGCAGGAGCGCATGGAAGAGGAAGCGATCCTCGACACCTACCTGCACGCGCTCGGCATGATCGAGTCCCCGCCGGAAGGCTGATCCGACTGGAATCACCGATGCCGACAAGCCGCTGGAGCGATCCGGCGGCTTTTTTTCTCAGGCTAATCCGCCGTTAAGCCGTCCGACCAAGTCCAATTGCATCACGACGTCGGTCTGGGGGTCCTCGCCAACCATAAATGTCGTGCTGCCGATCGCAGCAAATCCAACCCGCCTGTAGAATGCCAAAGCTCGATTATTCCGTTCGAACACCGTCAACTCCAAGTGTCTAACGCCGCGCTCCCCGGCCTCGCCGACAACGGCGTCGAGAAGACCGCTGGCCAATCCGCGTCCCCTCCACCCGGCATCGACATAAATTCGCTTGAGAAGAGCAGAGCGTTCATCGGCCAAGCGCACGACGACATGCGCATACCCAATGATCAGATTATCGACCATCGCGACAAAAACGGCGGCTGAAGGATCGTCGATCTCGGCAGCCTGGCGTTCCGTGCTGAAATGCTCGTCGATATAGGATTCGAGATCGGACGCTGCTGTGTCGCCGCTGTAGGTGTCGCGGAATAGTCGTACCGCGAAGTCGGACAAGGCTTCGGCATCAGATCGGCGCGCGCGTCTAATCATCGACGCGGCTGGCAAAGCACCCTCTGTCACGACATTCTCTCCCTTCGATCTTCGAGCGGATAGAGCCTGCAGAATGCTTCAGGAGGATAGTTTCGGCAAGGATAATGGTCGCAATGTGCCTGCCCGAGCGAGACGAGCCCCGTTGCGTCTAGGGAATCTGCAATTGGTTGGCGGCTGCCGATCGCATCGGCAGCTTCCGATACTTCGATGATCGGCACGCTCAGTTCGTATTGAACTTGCGCACTTCCATGAAGTTGACGGCCGTACCGCTGAAGCGGGCCGGATCGACTGAGGCGGTCTTGACGTTGAAGCCTTCGGCATAGACGGCGGTCGGCTGGGCACGCATCGTCTGGCTGACGAAGCGCGGCGCCTTGACCTGCTTGGAGGCCATTTCGAGGCGGGCATTGGTCAGCGCCCACTGCGAAATCATCTTCTGCGTTAGCTTCGGCTCGGTACGCACCGTCGCGCGGCTGGCGTCGGCCGCAGCGGCCTCCTTATGCGTCGGGCGGCCACCCTTGCTGGGAACAGCCGGTGCCACGGCGTTTTCGGCAGCCGGTTCGTCGAAGGCGTCGCCGAAGCTTGCCGACTTCGTGACTGGCGCCAGGGCTGCGAGCTGAAGCGACGGCTTCTGGGCAGGCGGCTGTTGCGGCATCGCGGCGTTGATCGCCTGCTCAACCGTCATCTCGGGAGCGTGCGCAGCGACCTGATTTTCGTCACCCTTGTTCTGCTGGTCGAGAGCATCGGCAACGGCAGGAGACAGTCCGCCGTCCTGATCGGCCTCGTCGGCCTCTGCTTCCGGATCGGCATCGGCCGCAGCGAGAAGCTTTTCGGCCAGAGCAGGACGTTCAACCGGCGTCGGAACCGGCATTCCGCTCAGCATGGCGGGGTCGGTCGAAGCAACTTCGGCATCGCCGGGCGCGCGGCGCTGACCAAGAAGCGAGGGGACCGGGATACTGTAGGCGCTGAGATCAGCGAATTGCTGCGGCTGGGCCTGATCGACCGGGAGCGCGGCCAGGGCCTGCTGCGCGGCATTACCCGAAGGCGGCGCCACCAGGGCGCTTGCCACTTCGCTACCGGCCGGCTGGTTGCTGAATGCCGGACGAACCTGCGGCACCGGCGCGTTGACATCGGCGACCTCAGTCTGTTGCGGCTCGGCAGGGGCAGGCTCGGCCTTCGGCGGCGTGGCCTTGGCGACGGCGACCGGGGCCGAATCGTCGGTATCGTCTTCCTGCTCGTCCGCGCCGCCGCCGAAGAGCGCCGCAAACAGCGTCTTGTGCTTCGGCGCCGATTCGGAAGCGCTGGCGATCTCGATCTGCGTGCCGCTGACGCGGCGCTTGTAGTCGGCCATCGCCTGCTGATAGCCCGGCAGCGGCTTACCGTCGGCCGGAATATGGATGGTATTACCGTTCGGGAACAGCCGGACGAGCTCGTCGCGGCTCATGCGCGGCCAGGCGCGAACACCGCCGACATCCATGTGCACGAAGGGCGAGCCGGATTTCGGATAGAAGCCGACGCCGCCGACCTGCATCTTCATGCCGATGCCGCGCAAGGTTGCGAGCTTGACATCAGGAATGAAGAAATCCATCGCCTTGCCGAGCATGTGCTGGCTCTTTTCGGCGACGCCGGAATTGCGCGAGCGCCCGCGCAGCATCTCGTTGGTCGCCGGCGAGCGGAAGCCGCAGACAACATTGATGTAGTCCCGTGAACCGCTCTGGCGATAGACTTCCCAGATCAGGTCGAACAGGCGCGGATCCATCTTCGTCGGCTGGTTCTTGCGCCAGTCACGGAGGAAGCGGTTCAGCTGCTCCAGACCCTTGGGATCGAACTTGCCGTTACGCTTGTAGGTGATGACCGCCTTTTCGCCGGTATGGATGAAATAGAGCTTGAGGCTGCGGGTTTCGCCCGCGGCCTCGGAAGGCGTACTGACGAATACCGGCGAGGAAACCGCAAGCGCAAGAAGGGCGGCCGCCGCCGTCCTCACTGCCTTTCCGCAGATGTCGGCGCACAAAGAACGCCAGCTCAAGCGCGAAGGCTTGGAAATCCCATTCAGATTCGGCAACTCGATCCCCGTCAGACAGACAATGTCCCGTACTGTCTCAGATGACTGTCAAATGCGGTCACACGATGGCAAAAATGCCACACATGATCAACCTTTTCTTTACATAGTGAACGAGCCACTAACAAGTGGTTTATGATCAGTAACAAATCGTGGTTGCCTGAGTCTTAATAAATAGGGCTTAAGCCGCATCTTTCTGGGGATTATCGGGGTCTATGCCGTAATCTTTGAGCTTGCGATAAAGTGTGGATCGTCCGATGCCAAGCTTGCGCGCCACTTGACTCATCTGTCCGCGATAGAATTTGAGCGCGAATCGGATGAGTTCCTCCTCGACATCGGCAAGCTTGCGCACGTCGCCTGAGGGGTTGACGCTGGCGATTGCATTATCGGAGGCCTCGGACAGGCGGTGATGGTGAACCTCAGGCGGCGCCCGGTATTCTTCGCTATATGCCTCGTCCGCGTCGAGGCCGGTATTGTCGGCGACGAGCGCCAGGTGATCCACCACTTCATATTCCGGAAGCTGGGCGGCGATCTGCGGGAAGTCCGCCTCGGTCAGCTCGGGCCCCTCGGCGAGAACAACCGCGCGGAAGATCGCGTTTTCGAGCTGGCGGATATTGCCCGGCCAGTCGTAGGCGGTCAGCAGCGCCAACGCGCCTGAGTTCACCGTCATGCGGCGGCCGTTCTTCTGCTCGCTGGAGAAGCGGTCGGCAAAGACGCGCACCAGGTGCGGAATGTCTTCCTTGCGCTTGCGCAACGCCGGGATGGTGATCGGGAAGACGTTGAGGCGATAGTAAAGATCTTCGCGGAAATGACCGTTCTTGACTTCTTCGATCAGGTCCTTGTTGGTTGCCGAGATCAGCCGGACATTGACCTTGTGGGCCGTGCGCGCACCGACGGTCTCGATCTCGCCCTGCTGCACCGCGCGCAGCAGCTTCACCTGCACTTCGAGCGGCAGGTCGCCGATCTCGTCGAGGAAGATGGTGCCGCCGTCGGCCTCCATGAACTTGCCGATGTGACGTTCGGTCGCGCCGGTGAAGGCGCCCTTCTCATGGCCGAAGAGGATGCTCTCCACGAGATTGTGCGGGATCGCCCCGCAATTGACGGTGACGAACGGCTTGTTCGAGCGCTCGCCGCCGGACTGGATGGCGCGCGCCACCAGTTCCTTGCCGACGCCTGATTCGCCTTCGAGCACGACGGGAATGTTGGATTGCGCCGCTCGCTGGGCGAGGTCGATGACGCGGAGCATCGCCGGGCTGGCCGATACGATGTCGTCGAAGCCGACGGAGCCTGAACGCGACCGGCGTCCGGCCCGTGCCTTCACCTCGCGCTGGTCGAGCTTCATCGCATTGGAGATCGACGTGGCGATCCGTTCGGGCGAAACCGGCTTGACGACGAAATCGAAGGCGCCGGCGCGCATCGCCTGCACGACGGTCTCGATGCCGCCTTGACCCGTCTGCACGATGACCGGGATCTGCGTGCCGAATTCGTGAAGCGCGTCGAGGAATTCGAGGCCGGTCATCTCGGGCATCATCAGGTCGAGCACGATGACGTTGAAAAGGCCGCTGTCGCGTTTGACCATTTCAAGGCCGATCCGGCCGTTTTCCGCCTGGTGCACGACATGGCCGTGACGCTCGATTGCGTTTTTGAGCAGGCGGCGCTGCACCGGGTCGTCCTCGACCACGAGGATTTGCCCTGCTCCCTTGAGCTCATTGTAACCGGTCATTGTCGCCTCACTTCATGCGAAACCATGGAGGGCACTCTGGCAGAAAGGCTTGAACATCCAGTTTTGAGAAACAATTGCATTTTAACGATTGCGACGGCCGTTTTTCGTGCCGAAGCGAGGCTGTTGATGGGCCGAAAGGCCCTTGATGCGGCGCCTGCTCACGCTTATTCAAACAGACCTGTTATAAAGTGGAGAGGAATTGCGTTTATGAAAATCAAGCTCCCGCACGCCAGCCTTCATTTGTCGCCTGCAGCGCCGGCGGGGCCTGCCGATCCGGCGCTCGGCGATCTGCCGGTCTGGAAGCTGCAGGATCTTTATCCCTCCGCCACGTCGACCGCCTTCGTTGCCGACATGGAAAAGGCCGGCAAGGCCGCGATCGCCTTCGAGCAAAGGTGGAAGGGCAAACTCGCCGACGCCGCGACGAAAGCCGGCGCTGAGGGCATCGGCGCGGCGCTGAAGGAATATGAGGCGCTTGACGACATCATGGGCCGTCTCGGCTCCTTCGCCGGCCTCACTTATTTCTCCGACACCACAAACCCGACCAACGGCAAGCTCTACGGCGACGTGCAGGCCAAGATCACCGAATTCTCAGGCCATCTCCTGTTCTTCGCGCTGGAGCTGAACCGCATCGACGACGCGGTCATCGACGCCTGCATCGCCAACGACCCCGATGCCGGCCATTATCGCCCCTGGCTGATCGACCTCAGGAAAGACAAGCCCTATCAGCTCGACGACAGGCTGGAGCAGCTCTTCCTCGAAAAGTCGATGACATCGGCCGCCGCGTTCAATCGCCTGTTCGACGAAACCATGGCGGAACTTCGCTACGAAATCGATGGCGCGAAGGTGCCGCTCGAGGTTGCCTTGAACATGTTGCAGGAGAAGGATCCGGAGGTGCGCCGCAAGGCCGCGATGGCGCTCGCTGAGACCTTCAAGGCCAATATCCGCATCTTCACGCTGATCACCAACACGCTTGCCAAGGACAAGGATATCTCCGACCGCTGGCGCGGCTTCGAGGACATTGCCGACTCCAGGCACCTTGCAAACCGTGTCGAGCGCGTGGTCGTCGATGCGCTCGCCGCCGCCGTCCGGGAAGCCTATCCCCGCCTTTCGCACCGCTATTATAAGATGAAGGCGAAATGGCTCGGCATGGAGCAAATGAACTTCTGGGATCGCAACGCGCCGCTTCCGGAAACCTCCAGCGCCGTCATCTCCTGGTCCGACGCAAAGGACACGGTGCTGTCGGCCTATGGCAACTTCGCCCCCGAGATGGCTGATATCGCCAGGCGCTTCTTCGACGAGCAATGGATCGATGCTCCGGTCCGTCCCGGCAAGGCGCCCGGCGCCTTCGCCCATCCGACGGTTCCCTCGGCCCATCCCTATGTGCTCGTCAACTATATGGGCAAGCCACGTGACGTGATGACGCTTGCCCATGAACTCGGGCACGGCGTGCACCAGGTTCTCGCCGGCGCGCAAGGGGCGCTGATGTGCCAGACGCCGCTGACGCTTGCCGAAACCGCCTCCGTCTTCGGCGAGATGCTGACCTTCCGCGCACTTCTCGAAAAGACTACCGACAGACGCGAGCGCAAAGCGATGCTGGCCCAGAAGGTCGAGGACATGATCAACACGGTCGTGCGCCAGATCGCCTTCTACGAATTCGAGCGCAAGCTGCACACCGCCCGCAAATCAGGTGAACTGACCGCCGACGACATCGGCGAACTCTGGCTCTCCGTCCAGTCGGAAAGCCTCGGGCCGGCGATCAGCATTTCCGAGGGCTACGAGACCTATTGGGCCTATATCCCTCACTTCATCCACTCGCCATTCTACGTCTACGCCTATGCCTTCGGCGACTGCCTGGTGAATTCGCTCTATGCCGTCTACCAGAAGGCCGAGAAGGGTTTCCAGGAGAAGTATTTCGAGCTGCTGAAGGCCGGCGGCACCAAGCATCATTCCGAACTGCTGAAACCTTTCGGCCTCGACGCCACCGATCCGTCGTTCTGGAGCCATGGCCTGTCGATGATTGAAGGGCTGATCGACGAATTGGAAGCTTTGGATAAGGCGTAAGAGAGCGAGTCCCTTCTCCCCTCGGGGAGAAGGTGCCGGCAGGCGGATGAGGGGGGCTACACGGTAGCCGCTCTCCTTCGCATACGCTCAGGACGTCGTTTCGCTCCACCCCCTCATCTGCCCATGGGGCATCTTCTCCCCGAGGGAAGAAGAGAGAAAATATCTGACGCTCCCGATCGCATCCGAGCCATGGGGAGCAGAACAACTGAAAGCGTTGCGTGTCCGATCAACCCTATATCCTCTTCCGCGACGATACGACCGGCCAGGTGATGCTGTTCGCCGAACCGGCCGAGATCATCGTTGCGCGAACGCGCACCGAATTCTTTGCCGGCCTTATCAGAATGGAAGAGGCCAAGGCCGCAGGCAAATGGCTTGCCGGTTACATGGCCTACGAAGCCGGATATCTCTTCGAAGAAAAACTCGCCTCCTTCGCCGATGAAAACCGCGAAGCACCGCTTCTCCTTTTCGGCGTTTTCGACGCGCCCCAGCCGGACACACACCCGCTTGCCAAGCCGAAACAGCGTCTCGAAAACGAGGAATTCCTTAACCGCCCGAAAGCCGCCTGGGATTTCCCTACATATAAAGAGCGTTTCGACCGGCTTCACGAGCATCTCAGGCTCGGCGCCGCCTACCAGGCGAACCTCACCATGCCGGTGGAGGCTCGCTGGAACGGCGATCCGCGCGCTGCCTTCTGGTCGCTGATCGAACGCCAGCCGGTCAAATACGGCGCGCTGGTCAATCTCGGCGGCCCCGTCATCCTGTCGCGCTCGCCCGAATTGTTCTTCCGCACCGATGAGCAAGGCTGGATCGAGACCCATCCGATGAAAGGCACGGCCAAACGCGGCGCCACCGCCGCCGAGGATGCCGGCATCATCGAGGCCATGCGCAACGATATCAAGACGCAGGCCGAAAACCGCATGATCGTCGATCTCCTGCGCAACGATATCTCCCGCATCAGCGAGGTCGGCACGCTCGATGTCCCGAAGCTCTTCGATGTCGAGACCTATCCGACCGTCCACCAGATGGTCAGCCATGTGCAGGCAAGGCTGCGTCCCGGCCTTTCGCTCCGCGACATCTTCTCCGCCCTCTTTCCTTGCGGCTCGATAACCGGCGCGCCGAAGATGCGGGCGATGGAAATCCTCCACGCGCTGGAGGACGCTCCCCGCGATGCCTATTGCGGCGCGATCGGCATGATCTCGCCGAGCGGCGCCATGCGTTTTTCCGTCGCGATCCGCACCATCACGCTTTTTGAGCGCGGCAGGGCCATCTTCAACGTCGGCGGCGGCATCGTCTTCGATTCGACCGCCGAGGCCGAATATGAGGAATGTCTGCTCAAGGCCCGCTTCGCCGTCGGTGATCAATGGATCACACGATGACCGATTTTTCGCTGATCGAGACGCTGCGCTGGCAGCCCCGCGGCGGTTTCATCCGCCTGCGCCTGCATCTCGCCCGGCTTTCCCGTTCCGCCCGTCGCCTTGGCTTCCCGCCGCCGATCGAGGCGGCCGCCAAGCTCGAGGACGCCGTTGCAGGTTCTGCCGGTCCGCGGCGCATCCGACTGACCTTCGATGCGCAGGGCCGCATCGAGGTAACGAGCGCGGCTTTCGTCCCGCTCGCGCCGGAGACGGCCTGGACGATCCGCATCGCCGAGACCCGCCTCGATTCCACCGACAGGCTGCTGCGCCACAAGACCACGCGGCGTGCCGTCTACGAGACGGCGCGCGCCGAATATGCACCCGATGAGGCCGATGAAGTCATTTTGTTGAACGAGCGCGGCGAGGTCTGCGAGGGCACCATTACCTCCGTCTTTCTCGATGACGGGACCGGTTTGCTGCGCACTCCGCCGATCTCCTGCGGCCTGCTTGCCGGCGTGCTGCGCACCGAGCTGATTTGCGCGCGCAAGGCGCGTGTCGGCCGACTCACACTTGCCGATCTCGATACAGGCACGCTTTACGTCGGCAACTCGCTGCGCGGGCTGATCCGCGCCAATCTCGTCAGGACCTGATCATGTTCATTCTCTCCCTCACCTATCGCAAATCCAATGACGAGGCCGACAAGCACATGGAACCGCACATGGCGTGGGTGAAAGAGGGTTATGCCAAGGGCTGGTTCCTCGCCTCCGGCCGCAAGGTGCCGCGCACCGGCGGCGTAATCCTCGCAATCGGCGAGCGCGCCGCGATCCAGGCCTATGTCGCCGCCGATCCCTTCACCGTCCATGGCGTCGCCGAATATGACATCATCGAGCTTGCCATGACGACGACGGTCGAAGGGCTGGAAATCCTGAAACGCTGATTTTGCAGAGGCGGGGCGGACGATCCGTCGCCTGCCGGTCTCACCCGCCCGATATTTGACCTTTCCCGGTCTACGCTCTTTATTGTGACGGCGTTTTGTGGTTAGAGCCGGTCACCTCGCAATTTCTGCGGCAATTTCAAAAGAATTCTTCAGGGCTGATCGCCTTCGTCCCCTTCCACAGGAGAAAAGAATGACGGACAAGAACCACCCGGTATATGCCGAAATTACCGGTCCGATCGTGATGATCGGCTTTGGCTCCATCGGCCGCGGCACCCTGCCGCTGATCGAGCGCCACTTCAAATTCGACAAGAGCCGGATGGTCGTCATCGACCCGCGTGAAGAGCCCTCGGACATGGAGATCCTGAAGAAGCACGGCGTCCGTCACATCAAGGAATATGTCACCAAGGACAATTACAAGGACCTGCTGAAGCCGCTCCTGACGGAAGGTGAAGGCCAGGGCTTCTGCGTCAACCTCTCGGTTGACACCTCTTCGCTCGACATCATCAAGCTCTGCCGCAAGCTCGACGTTCTCTACATCGACACCGTCGTCGAGCCCTGGCTCGGCTTCTATTTCGACAAGGGCATGAGCAACGCCGACCGCACCAACTATGCGCTGCGCGAAACCGTGCGCAAGGAAAAGGCGAAGAACCCGGGCGGCGCCACCGCCGTCTCCACCTGCGGCGCCAATCCGGGCATGGTCTCCTGGTTCGTCAAGCAGGCGCTCGTCAACCTCGCCAATGACATCGGCCTCAAGTTCGACGAGCCGGACCAGCACGATCGCGAAGGCTGGGCCAAGCTGATGAAGAAGCTCGGCGTCAAGGGGGTCCACATCGCCGAGCGCGACACCCAGCGCACCAAGCATCCGAAGCCGCTTAACGTCTTCTGGAACACCTGGTCCGTCGAAGGTTTCATCTCGGAAGGCATGCAGCCGGCCGAACTCGGCTGGGGCACGCACGAAGAATGGATGCCGAAGAACGCCAAGAAGCACAAGAAGGGCAACAAGGCGGCGATCTACCTGGAACAGCCCGGTGCCAACACCCGCGTGCGCACCTGGTGCCCGACGCCCGGCCCACAATATGGATTCCTTGTCACCCATAACGAGTCGATCTCTATCGCCGATTATTTCACGGTCCGCGACAAGGACGGCGAAGTGACCTTCCGCCCCACCTGCCACTATGCCTATCATCCGGCCAACGACGCCGTGCTCTCGCTGCACGAGATGTTCGGCAATGGCGGTACGCCGCAGCCGGTCCATCACGTTCTCGACGAGGACGAACTGGAGGACGGCATCGACGAACTCGGCGTGCTGCTCTACGGCCATGAGAAGAACGCCTACTGGTATGGCTCGCGACTGTCGCTCGAAGAAACCCGTCGCATCGCGCCCTATCAGAACGCCACCGGCCTGCAGGTGACCTCTGCTGTTCTCGCCGGCATGGTCTGGGCGCTGGAAAACCCGACGGTCGGCATCGTCGAAGCCGACGAGATCGACTACAAGCGCTGCCTCGAAGTGCAGATGCCGTATCTCGGCCCGGTCGAAGGCCATTACACCGACTGGACTCCGCTCGACGGCCGTCCAGGCCTCTTCCCCGAGGACATCGACACCAAGGATCCTTGGCAGTTCCGCAACATTCTCGTTCGCTGAGAGTGCTCAGCATAAGCTCCATGATGCCCGCCGCAAGGCGGGCATTTTTGTAACGCTGGCTGTATAAATGGCCTCTCCGCCGCGCCGAGCCTTGCCATCATGGCGGGCGCACGCCATGTTTTGCCCGAACTTGGCGGGCGACCGCCTCGCCGAATCGCCGGGAGAAGCCTTATGAAAATCAGAACTGGTCTCGTTCTTGTCGGTGCCGCGGTTGCTCTTGCCGCCTGCGTTTCACCGGAGCCGCGACAGAGGGCGATTGCAGTCGCCCCACCCGTTACGAATTCTGTCGAGGGCGAATGGACGGATGCCAATGGCTTAACCTCCACCTTCACAGGTGGGCAGTTTGTAACGCGTACAAGTGATGGAACAAACACGCAGATGGCATCGGGCACCTATACGGTCGGAGCTGATCAAATTATTCAGATTAACCTTTATTCGAATGTGAAAAAGACAAGCTCTCTCGTCAATTGCGCCCTCATTGGCCCAAGCCAGCTTAATTGCACCACCGCAACGGGGTCCCAGTTCACCCTTTCCCGCCGCGGCTGAAGGGTGAGGCGGTAGGCCGAAAGCACACTATGCGGGCCGGTGCCGGTTACCTCATCCTGCTGCTCGCAATGCCGCTTGCCGCGTTGGCCGTCGTTTTGCCGTCCAATGTCTATCGCGCCCAGGGCATCGATGCTCCCGATTGCGATGGAGCGCTGCAGGTGTTGATCTTCGCCCTGCCGGTCGTGCTGATCTATGGGGTCGGTGCACTCCTTCTCTATCGAGCCGGGCGGCGCTTTCATCGCCTCGTTTCCCTTCTCTGCCTGATCACAGCACTCTCCGCGGTTCCGAACATTGTCGCCGCTATGCACGAACTCCACCGAAACAACGTCGGCGGCGAATGCCGGGAATAGCAGCCGGCTTTTTTGTCCCGTCCCTCTTGGAAAGAGTGCCGTCTGGCCCAGCTTTCCCTTGCAGTCATATGTCGTGTCATGGAACATCGGCATGCCGGGTACCGGCCCGGCGGACTATGGAAGGGATCGGCGAGGGGGATCTTTCGCCTCAATCAGGAGAACAGGGATGACGAAGTCTTTCAGCTTCGGTCTTTTGACCGCGTCCATGCTGGCGCTGAGCGCGGGTGCCGCCTTTGCGGATTACGAACTCAATATTCTTCATATCAACGATTTCCATTCCCGCATCGAATCGATCAACAAGTTCGATTCCACCTGCTCGGCCGAAGAGGAAGGCAAGAAGGAATGCTTCGGCGGTGCTGCCCGCCTGAAGACCGCGATCGACCAGCGCCGCCAGGCGCTATCGGGCAAGAATGTCCTTCTGCTGAATGCCGGCGACAATTTCCAGGGTTCGCTCTTCTACACCACCTATAAGGGCGCAGCCGAAGCCGAATTCCTGAACATGATGAAGTTCGACGCCATGACCGTCGGCAATCATGAATTCGACGATAGCGAAGACGGGCTTGCCACCTTCCTCGACAAGGTGCAATTCCCCGTCGTGACGGCGAACGTCAAGGCGACGGCTGCCTCCAAGCTCGGCGACCGCATCAAGCCGTCACTGGTGCTCGATGTCGGCGGCCAGAAGATCGGCATCGTCGGCGCCGTCACCAACGATACGCCGGAGCTGTCGTCGCCCGGCCCGAACGTCACGATCGACGATGACGTTCAGACCATCACTTCAGCCGTCCAGGATCTGAAGGGCCAGGGCGTCAACAAGATCATTGCGCTGACCCATGTCGGTTATCCCCGCGACCTCGCTTTCATCGCCAAGATTCCGGATGTCGATGTCGTCGTTGGCGGCCATTCCCACAGCCTGCTGTCCAACACCGATCCGAAGGCCGAAGGCCCATACCCGACGATGGTCGACAATCCCGGCGGCTACAAGGTGCCGGTCGTCCAGGCCGCCTCCTACAGCAAATATCTCGGTGATGTCGTCGTCAATTTCGACGATAACGGCGTCGTCAAGGATGCCAAGGGCGACCCGATCCTGATCGACGCGTCCTTCACGCCCGATCCGGCCGTCGTCGCCCGTGTCACCGAACTCGCAAAACCGATCGAGGAATTGCGCAAAAAGGTGATCGGCTCCTCCGAAGGCCCGATCGAGGGCGACCGCAAGGTCTGCCGCGTCAAGGAATGCTCGATGGGCAATCTGGTGGCCGACGCCATGCTCGACCGTACGAAGAACCAGGGCGTCACCATCGCCGTTCAGAACGGCGGCGGCCTGCGTGCGTCGATCGACGGCGGCGACGTTACCCAGGGCGAGGTCATCACCGTCCTGCCTTTCCAGAACACGCTCGCCACGTTCGAGGCCACCGGCGCCGACATCGTCAAGGCGCTCGAAAACGGCGTCAGCCAGATTGATCAGGGCGCCGGCCGCTTTCCGCAGGTCGCCGGCCTGAAATTCTCGTTTGACCAGTCCAAGCCGGTAGGCAGCCGCGTCAGCGATGTCCAGGTGAAGGACGGCGACAGTTTCGCTCCGATCGACCAAGCCAAGACCTACAAGCTCGCCACCAACAACTTCATGCGGGCTGGCGGTGACGGCTATTCGATCTTCAAGGACGGCAAGAACGCCTATGATTTCGGCCCGGATCTCGCCGACGTGACCGCCGAATATCTGGCTGCCCACTCGCCCTATAAGCCCTATACCGATGGCCGCGTTACCGAAATCGGCGCAACTGTCGCACAGGCACCGGCCGCAGCACCGGCGCCAACCAGCCAACCTGCTCCCGCCCCCGCGGCTCCGGCAACGCCGGCGCCAACCGCCGAGCCTGCTCCTGCCGCGCCGTCGGCACCCGCCCCAGCCACCGAGCCTGCTCCGGCAGCACCGGCCGCACCCGCGCCGGGCACTGAACCGGCGCCGGCAGCTTCCGCGCCGGCAGCAACGACGCCATCGACCCATGTGATCGCCGCGGGCGACACCTTCTGGGATCTCGCCGTGACCTTCTATGGCGACGGTACGCTGTGGCGGAAGCTTTCGGAAGCCAACGGCAAGCCGAACCCGCATCACCTGACGGTCGGCAAGGAGATCCAGGTTCCCGCCAAGTAAGACGATTTGTCTCGATGTCATCGGCCGGCCCGGGGTTTCCCGGGCCGGCTTTTCTTTCTATAGGGTGAACCATGATCTCCCGGCTGCGTATGAGCCGACGAGACAATGAGTGTTGGGGCCAGAATGACAGCAGATATTTCACTCCGTCCGGCGGATCATCCGGCCGTCAAGTCAGGCAAAGTCGGCGTCCTGCTGGTCAATCTCGGCACGCCCGATGGAACCGACTACACCTCGATGCGCCGCTATCTCAGGGAGTTCCTGACCGATCGCCGCGTCATCGAATGGTCGCGCTGGAAGTGGTATCCGATCCTGTTCGGCATCGTGCTCAACAGGCGCCCGCAGAAGGTCGGGAGGGCCTACGAGCTGATCTGGAACAAGGAGAAAAACGAAAGTTTTCTCCGTACCTATACCCGCAATCAGTCGGAACTGATGGCCGAACGGCTGAAGGATCTTGATAACGTCAAGGTCGACTGGGCGATGCGCTACGGCACGCCGTCGATCGCCTCACGCATCGAGGCGCTGAAGCAAGAAGGCTGCGACCGCATCGTGCTCTTCCCGCTCTATCCGCAATATGCGGCGGCAACGACCGCGACCGTCAACGACAAGGCCTTCCACAAGCTGCTTTCGATGCGCTGGCAGCCGGCGCTGCGCACCGTGCCAGATTATCATGACGACGAGACCTATATCGACGCGCTCGCCCAATCCGTCGAAAAGCATCTTTCGTCGCTCGACTGGAAGCCGGACATGCTGATCGCCTCCTTCCACGGCATTCCGATGTCCTATTTCAAGCAGGGTGACCCCTATTACTGTCAGTGCCAGAAGACCGGCCGGCTGCTGCGCGAGCGCCTGGGCCTCACTCAGGAAAACTTCATGGTCACCTTCCAGTCTCGCTTCGGGCCGGAGGAATGGCTGCAACCCTATACGGACAAAACGGTGGAGAAGCTCGCCCGCGACGGCGTCAAGCGCATCGCCGTCATCAATCCCGGCTTCGTCTCCGACTGTCTGGAAACGCTCGAGGAGATCGCCGAACAGGCCGCGCATTCCTTCCACGAGAACGGCGGCGAGAAGTTTGCCCACATTCCCTGCCTCAACGACAGTGAAGACGGCATGAAGGTGCTGGAAAAGGTCGTCCGACGCGAATTGCAGGGCTGGGTCTGAGAGACCTTCGCGGACCCGCATCCGACGGGTGGCCCGGATGAATCCTGCCGAGACCCCACATTCTATTTCCCTCGGAGGTGGTGCATCCGCGGGTCATTTCTTCCTCGCAAAGAACATGCTAACTCACCACATGAGTGTGTGCGCGCATGCGCCGATGGGAGGGATTTTTCATGCTGTTGGGCGGTTTCGATATCGTCGTGATCGTGCTGGTCATCTTCGTCATCCTGGTCCTCTTCGCCGGGATCAAGACGGTGCCGCAGGGCTACCGCTACACGATCGAGCGCTTCGGTCGCTATACCCGCACGCTGGAGCCGGGCCTCAACCTCATCACCCCCTTCATCGAGCGCGTCGGCGCCCGGTTAAACGTGATGGAGCAGGTGCTGAACGTGCCGACCCAGGAAGTGATTACCAAGGACAATGCCTCGGTTTCGGCCGATGCCGTCGCCTTTTATCAAGTGCTGAACGCTGCCCAGTCCGCCTACCAGGTCTCCAACCTCGAAAACGCCATTCTCAACCTCACCATGACCAATATCCGCTCGGTCATGGGCTCGATGGATCTCGACGAACTGCTTTCCAACCGCGATGCGATCAACGACCGGCTGCTGCGCGTCGTCGACGAGGCCGTGCAGCCCTGGGGCATCAAGGTCACCCGCGTCGAAATCAAGGACATCCAGCCGCCGCGTGACCTCGTCGATGCCATGGCCCGCCAGATGAAGGCCGAGCGCGAAAAACGCGCGCAGGTCTTGGAAGCCGAAGGCGCGCGCAATGCACAGATCCTGAGAGCCGAGGGCGCCAAACAATCCGCCATCCTGCAGGCCGAAGGCCAGCGCGAAGCCGCCTTCCGAAACGCCGAAGCCCGCGAGCGGCTAGCCGAGGCCGAAGCCAAGGCGACGAGGATGGTCTCCGAGGCGATTGCCGCCGGCGACGTTCAGGCGATCAACTACTTCGTCGCGCAGAAATACACCGAAGCACTCGCCTCGGTCGGTTCGGCGCCGAACTCTAAGATCGTGCTGATGCCGATGGAAGCCTCGTCTATTCTCAGCTCTCTCGGCGGCATCGGCGCCATTGCCCGCGAGGTCTTCGGCGACGCCGGCAACCCGCCGCCTCCGCCGCCGCGTCCGCGTCCCGCCCCGGTCCGCTCGACGCCGCCGATCAATCCGCCGAACCCCAATCCCTTCAACCCCGATCCGGAGCGCTAAGCCATGCTGGCGAAGATCATCGCCGAACTCGGTCCGTGGAGCTGGTGGGTTGTTGGCCTGGTTCTGCTCGCCGCGGAAATGATCGTGCCCGGCTTCTTCCTGGTGTGGATCGGCCTTGCCGCCTTGATCGTCGGCGCATTGTCGCTGCTCTTCTGGGACAGCGCCTTCTGGGTCTGGGAGCTGCAGGCAATCCTTTTCGCGCTGCTCGCCGTCGCCACGACCTTTGCCGGCCGCCGGCTGATGCTGCGCAATGCCGCCACCGACGAGCCCTTCCTCAATCAGCGCGGCGCAAGCCTCGTCGGCCGTACCGCGACGCTGCACGAGCCGATCCGCGAAGGCCGCGGCCGCATCCGTCTCGATGATACGCTGTGGCAGGTGATGGGGCCTGATTTGCCCGTTGGGACGCAGGTTAAGGTGGTGGCGAGCAACGGCCGCGACCTCAGGGTCGAGCCCATCTGATCACACAATGCTGATCAGGCGACGCCGATCCGCAGCAGGTCATGGAAATGCACCAGCCCGAGCGGCCGCCGATCATCGTCGACGACGATCAGCGCGCCGATGCTGTGCTGATTGAGCAGCGCAAGGGCCGCGGTCGCCAGCATCGTCGGCTTCACGGTCTTCGGCGTCTTAGTCATGATGTCGTCGACGGCAAGCTCGGCGAGATTGCGGGTGAGGTTGCGCGCCATATCACCTTCGGTGACGATGCCGCAGAGCCGTCCCTCCTCGTCGAGCACACCGACGCAGCCGAAATGCTTGCGCGACAGCACGGTGATCGCCTCCGGCATCGGCGTGCCCTTGGCAACGAGCGGCAACCGCTCGCCGGTATGCATGATGTCGGCGACATGCGTCAGGCTGGCGCCGAGCTTGCCGCCGGGATGGAAGACGTGGAAATCGGTGGCGGTAAAGCCGCGTGCCTCCAGAAGCGCCACTGCCAAGGCGTCGCCAAGCGCAAGCTGCATCAGTGTCGAGGTCGTCGGCGCCAGACCGTTGGGGCAGGCTTCCTGCTCATTCGGCACCAGAAGCACGATATCGGCGGCAGTGGCAAGCGAGGAGCTTTCGCCGCAGGTGAGCGCGATCAACGGAATGGAGAAGCGCCGCGTGAAGGAAATGATGCTCTTGAGCTCGGCGCTCTCGCCACCCTTGGAAATCGCCAGCACGACGTCGTCGCGCGCGATCATGCCGAGATCGCCGTGATTGGCTTCGGCCGCATGCACGAAGAAGGCGGGCGTCCCGGTCGAAGCGAAGGTCGCCGCCAGCTTGGCGCCAATATGGCCGCTCTTGCCGACGCCGGTGACGATCACCCGGCCGGAGATATCGCCGATGACTTCGATTGCGCGGGTGAACGGGCCGGCCAATCCATTGTCCAAGGCCTGTTCGAGCGCTTCAAGACCGCGTTTTTCGATTTCGATCGTGCGTTTTGCTGATTCGAGCACGCCGTTTTCGACCAGTTTTATCGCTCTTCTGTTCATGGACCTGCGTTAGACCTTTTCACTTTCCAAGTCCACCCCGGCTTCTTTCCGAATTGTGAACGGCGCCCGCCTACGGCAACGAATGATTAACCACGAGGCTTTACGTTTGGGTAAGAACCGAAAGCATGTCAGGCGCGAATTGCATGGGCCACCCAAATCAGACGAGCAGTGTGACGCCGCTCCGCGCCATGAGCCGTGCCGTCTCTTTTGCTGCATTCGGCTGCCTGCTTCTCGGCCAGACCCCCGCTTTCGCGCAGTCCGCCTCCCAGCAGCCGGCAAGCGCGACGAACACCCGCACCACAAACAATGCAGCCCCCGGTTTCGATGAGGAAACCGATGCTTCCACCGCGCCTGCGGCAAACGGCGCGGCCGCGACTGCGGATGAAGCCCAGCGGCCCGCCATAGCCGACGCGCAAACCGGCGACGAGATTACCGGCTCCATCCTCGACGAGAACATGCGCCGGCTGAACACCCGTGAAGCGCGGATCGATGAGACGCTGCCGGGGCGCCGGGCTGCCGAAAGCGCCTCGACGGCGGAAACGCCGGGCATTCCGCTCGGCACTTTCGTGCTCCGTCCGAGCGTCACCCAGAGCATCAACACCGAGACCACCAAGGACGGCGACACCAGGCAGCGGCGCGCCTTTCTCGAAACCGATGCGGCAGCAGCGCTAACCTCCGACTGGAGCCGCCACCAGCTGAGCGTCACCTCGGAGGGCGCCTGGCAGAGGAATATCAGTGGTGAAGGCGAGGAGCAGCCTTCCTTCAAGATCAACGGCGATCTGAGGCTGGATCTTCCCCAGGACACGGTCGCGCACCTCACCGCCGGGTATAATTTCTACCGCGAAGATACGGACGACCCTGACGCGATCGCCAATGCGACGCAGCAATCCGATGTGCAGGAGTTTTCGGCCGGGGCCTCCGTCCAACGCGATTTCGGCATCCTGCGCGGTACGACGGCGCTGGCGCTCACCCGTTCAATCTATTCCGACGCCACACTGGCAAACGGCACGACGGTGACCTTGAGCGACCGCAACCAGACAACGGGCACGCTGCGCGGCCGCGTCGGCTACGAGCTGTCGCAGGCGCTCATCCCCTTCCTTGAGGCCAATATCGGCCGGACGCTTTATGACGAGACACGCGATTCCGCCGGCTACGAGCGTTCCGGCCACAGCTATGGCGCCAAAGCCGGCGTCGAGGTCGATCTCGGCGAAAAGCTGAAAGGCGAAGTCGGCGTCGGCTACGAGAGGGCGGATTTCGAAGATAACAGGCTCTCCTCGATCGACACGGCGACGCTCGATGCGAGCCTGCTCTGGTCGCCGATCCGCGGCACCGATGTCAATCTCGACCTGCAGACGAGCATCCAGCCCTCGACCACCGCAGGCGAAAGCGGCTACGTCTCGCACGCGCTGACGACGACGGTCACGCATCAGCTGCGCGACAATCTGGTCGGCACGATGATCGGCGGCGTCGTATGGCGCGATTATCCCACAGACAGCACCATCAACGACGAGCTCGTCTATACCGCGGCGACTGGCCTCACCTGGAACATCAACCGCTATCTCGATCTGACCAGCACGCTCGGCTACGAACTGACGACGCGCAAGGAGGGCGACGATTCCCAGCAATGGCGCGCCGGCGTCGGGCTCAAGCTGAAACGCTAAACGCCGCACATCCGGTGGGATGTGCGGCGCTTTGTCAAGTATGCGCTGAAAAGAAGCTTACCTCAGGCCGGCAAGCAATTCCTTGAAGCCGCCTTCGACGGTCGGGCGGATATCGGCGCGCTCGAGGGCGTAGGCGACATTTGCCAGGATGAAGCCATCCTTGGCACCGCAGTCGTAGGTCGTGCCGCGGAAGTGGTACCCGGCAAAATCCTGTTCCTTCAGCAGCTTCAGCATGCCGTCGGTGAGCTGGATCTCGTTGCCGGCGCCGCGCTCCTGGGTTTCGAGGATCTTGAAGATCTCCGGCTGCAGGATGTAGCGGCCGTTGATGAAGAAGTTGGAAGGCGCCGTTCCCTTGGCGGGCTTTTCCACCATGCCGGTGATGCGGAAGCCCTCGCCGATCGCCTCACCGACGCCGACGATGCCGTATTTATGCGCCTGGTCGGGCGCGCATTCCTCAACGGCGATGATATTGCCGCCGCTCTGGCCGTAAAGGTCGATCATCCCCTTCATGCAGCCCGTGTCGCCCTTCATGATCATGTCGGGCAGCAGCAGCGCGAAAGGTTCGTCACCGACGATTTCGCGGGCGCACCAGACCGCGTGACCGAGGCCGAGCGGCTCCTGCTGGCGGGTGAAGCTCACCGTTCCGGCCTTCGGCAATTGCTGGGCGAGAAGGGTGATTTCCGCCTTCTTCGCGCGCTCGCGCAGCGTCTGCTCCAGCTCGAAATGAATGTCGAAATAGTCTTCGATGACGTGCTTGTTGCGCCCGGTGACGAAAACCAGATGTTCGATCCCGGCCTCGATCGCCTCGTCGACGACATATTGAATGATCGGCTTGTCGACGACGGTCAACATTTCCTTCGGAACAGCCTTTGTCGCCGGCAGGAATCGCGTCCCCAACCCGGCCACCGGAAATACTGCTTTACGAACTTTGTTGTGCTGAGCCACATCGGCCTCCTGCTTCGTCATATCGCTTTGGAATAGAGCCTTTTCGCTCTACCTAGTATAGAATTGCTACTGTTTTGCAATGGTGACCGGAGCGCGCCGCCATGGTAAAGAATTTGTTGACTCCGTTCCTGTAGTCTCGGGTCTGGGCGGACATGACGCCTCTGCTGCACCGAAAACTGAAGATGACGGATACGACTGTCGATGATCCAGAATCACAAAAACTCCCTTCGTGGTCTTGCTCTCGCCCTCGTTGTCGCCGCCCAGGCAGGCCTGGTCCCCGACAACGCGAAAGCCGATTCCCGGTTCCAGAAATGGATCGGGGATTTTTACCAAACAGCCGCACAGAGTGGCATCAGTAAGGCAACCTACCAAAAGGCCTTTTCGGGGGTGAGCGAACCCGACCCGACGGTGCTCGAAAAAGCCGCCTATCAGCCGGAATTCACCTCGAAGATCTGGGATTACATCGATTCGCGCGTCAATCCCTACACGGTCAAGATCGGCCGCGAGATGGCCGCCAAGCATGCCCGGACGCTGAACGCGATCGAGCAGCGCTTCGGCGTCGACAAGACCATTCTGCTCGCCATATGGTCGATGGAATCCAATTACGGCGCGATCCTCGACAAGGACGACCGGCTGCACTACGTGCCGCGCGCACTGGCGACGCTGGCCTATGCCGATCCGAGCCGCGCCAAATTCGCCAAGAAGCAGCTGGTTGCCGCGCTGAAGATCCTGCAGAACGGCGACGTGCCGGCACGTGAGATGACAGGATCCTGGGCAGGCGCCATGGGCCACACGCAGTTCATCCCGACGAGCTACCTGCTTTACGCCGTCGATGCCGACGGCAACGGCCATCGCGACATCTGGAATTCAGTGCCGGATGCGCTGGCGACCTCGGCCAATCTCCTGATGAAGAACGGCTGGGATACCGGCAAGACCTGGGGTTACGAGGTCGTCGTTCCCGCGGCCGCCGCCAAGCAGGTGGGTAAGACCCATACGCTCGCGCAATGGGCGGAGCTTGGCCTGAAACGCCCAAACGGCAAGGCCTTCCGCGAGGGCGGCACCAAGGCCATGCTGAAAATGCCGGCCGGACCGAACGGTCCGGGCTTCCTGATGACCGCCAACTTCTTCACCATCAAGAACTACAACGCCTCGGACAGCTACGCGCTTGCCGTCGGCCTGCTGGCCGATCAGATCGCCGGTTACGGCGGCATGCAGCAGCGCTGGCCGCGCCCGGACGGCGCCCTTGATATCACCGAGAAGTTCGAGCTGCAGACCCGCCTCAAGACCCTCGGCTATTACAATGGCGAGGTCGACGGCAATTTCGGCTCGGGTTCGAAGGCGGCGATATCGGCGGTGCAGGAGCGCATTGGCATGCAGCCGGACGGCGAGCCCTCGCTGCCGCTTCTGAACGCACTTCGCCGCTAGAGCAATTCCAGCAGAAGTGTGCTGCGGTTTTGCGTTCGGAATTGCGAAAAATCGAAAAGATTGAGCATTTTCGTGATCGAAAAAAAACGAAATGTTCTATCGCCATGCCGAAAAGCAAGCGCTGATTGGAAGCGGCGGAACCGTGACCTACATGAATAGCGGGAGTGGACGCGGACCTACCCTGCGTGCAAGATGCCGGCAGATGCGGAACTGCCCATGATGAAGAAAATGGATCGACCCCCAACCCGTTGGCTGGTGCTCGCCTTGACGGCGGCTTCGCTATGCATCGGCGCGCTTGCACCGGTGCATGTCGCCGAGGCCCAGGAGCAGCGCTACCAACGCCGGTCGATCCTCGATTTCTTCCTTGGCCGGCGCTATCTCGATGACAGTCCGCAGGCCCCCGACGCCCCGCAGCCGAGACGCCAGCAGCAGCGCAAGCGCCCGCCGGCGCAGAAGGCGGTGGTCAATACCCGCACCGCGCCGCCGGTGCGGCCGCCAGTGCAGGAAGAGCCGGTCGTGCAGAAGCTCGGCGACGCCAAGAAAATCCTGATCGTCGGCGATTTCCTCGCCAGCGGCCTCGGCGACGGCCTGACCGCCGCCTTCGAGACGTCGCCCGGCGTCGTCGTCGAAGCCCGCGGCAATGTCTCCTCAGGCCTTGTCCGCGACGATTATTACGACTGGCCGGAACAGCTGCCGAAGATGATCGACGAGCTGAAGCCGGCCATCATCGTCGTCATGATCGGCGCCAATGACCGCCAGCAGATGGTGACCGACACCGCCAAGGAAAAATTCCGCACCGACGGCTGGTTCGCCGAATATCGCCGCCGTGTCCTTTCCTTCGGCAAAGAGGTCACCGACCGGAAGATCCCGCTGCTCTGGGTCGGGCTGCCCGCCTTCGAATCCGATCAGATGACGGCCGACGCCGTTCAGATGAACCAGCTCTACCGCAACCAAGTCGAAAGCATCGGCGGCGAATTCGTCGATATCTGGGATGGCTTCGTCGACGAAAACAGCAATTTCATCGTCACCGGTTCGGACGTGAACGGCCAGCAGGTGCGTCTGCGTACATCCGACGGCATCAATCTCACGCAGGCGGGCCGCCGCAAACTTGCCTTCTATGTGGAAAAGCCAGCTCGCCGCATTCTCGGCACCCAGGCAAGCCCGGATCTGGTGCGGCTGGACGAAAGTGCCCTGCCCGGTCTCGGGCTTCCTACCAATCCGGTCGAACACACCGTGCCGATCAGTCTCTCCGATCCCAATCTCGACGGCGGCACCGAGCTTCTCGGCGCAAGGCCGCCGCCTGTGACGCTGACGAAATCGCCGCGCGATCTTCTCGTCGAGCAGGGCGAGATGACGCCGGCGCCCGTCGGGCGCGTCGACGACTACCGCATGCCGGCGGCCAAGACGCCGGCTGAAGTCTCGGTGAAATGAGAAAGGCCGCGCGAGCATGATGCCGAAACGTGTCGGCTGCTTTCGGACCAGGTCATGCTTTGATCACAGAAGCTAGAAGGGGATGATAGGCCGAACTGGCCTGAAATCATCCCCTTCTAGCCGGTCTTTATTGCCTTCACTTTGCCGCCGCCTGTGGCCAGCTCAGATAATAATAGTTCGAACCGATCAGGCCGAAGAAGGCATTGCTGTCGGTCGTCTGGTCGACATAGCTGCCGTTTTCCTTGACGAAGGCGCCGTCGGAACCACGCTCCAGATGTGTATTCAGGAAATCGCTCCAGCCGCTGACGTCAATCGCCTTGCCGGCCTTGCTTTCCGTGTCTGCCTCATCAGGATCGTCGACGTCCCAGGCGGCGACCGACACGCCTTGTGTCGGATCGGAGATGGTGAGCGTGCCTGCTTCCAGCGCCGCCAGCATATTATGAGCCTTGCCGCTCTCGCCCTCTGCGGCGGCGGCTTCCTGCAACTGCTGCTTCAGCATCGCCATGAAGGAGGCGCTGGTGATATCCGCGCGGTCACCCGTCGCATCGGTTTCTTCAGTCGTGTCGCTCTGGGATGAAAGCGTGTCGAGCAGTCCCGACAGCGCTTGGTTGGAAAGAAGCGATGCGGAGCTCGGATCGAGCCCGTAGCTGCTCAGGATACTGGCCGCCGACGAACTTTGCGTATCCTGCGAGTCGTCGTCGGAATTGCGGAGGTTCTTCAGGGCATATTGGGCCGAAACCACCCGTGTGCTGTCAAGCGCGGAAACCATTTGAAAAATCCTTGTCGATCATTCGCGGCGGTCAATATCCCCAGTGCCGCGGCCGATGGTGAAATGCCTTGGCCGAAACGGCGGGGCACCTCCGCTCCGGTCGCCGCCGGCTCCTCCTGAGCCCGCGTCCGCCGCAAGCTTCATGTGCGGGCATTGCTCGAGGCTTGCGGGGAAGCCCGGCGCGTCAAGCGGTCGCACCGGCAACAAAGCGCCGTTCCGGACGCGACTCCATAAAAAATTCCGCCTGTGAACTGACCCACGAAAGTTGGGCAACAACCTTCGGGGGTCAGTTCACAGGCGGAGTTCGTCTCTTGCTGAGTCTGGGTGAGCCGCCCGTCAGTTCGGCAACACGGTCGAGCCCATCAAAGCCTCGTCGATGGCGCGGGCAGCCTGGCGGCCTTCGCGGATCGCCCAGACCACCAGCGACTGGCCGCGGCGCACGTCGCCCGCCGTCCAGAGCTTGTCGACCGAGGTCTTGTAGTCCCGGTCGTTGGCGACGACGTTGGTCGAGCCGCGCTTATCGGTATTGAGCGTCAGCTTGCCCTCGAGCTCCTTCAGCACGCTTGTCGTGAACGGGCCGCGGAAACCGATGGCGATGAAGGCGAGATCGGCTCGGATGACGAATTCCGTGCCCGCAACCGGCCGCCGGCGCTCATCGACCTCACAGCATTTGACGCCTGTCAGCACACCGTCTTCGCCGATGAATTCGAGTGTCGCCACCTGGAATTCGCGCACGGCGCCCTCGGCCTGCGAGGAGGAGGTGCGCATCTTCGTCGCCCAGAAAGGCCAGACGGCGAGCTTGTCTTCCTTCTCCGGCGGCTGCGGCCGGATGTCGAGCTGGGTGACCTTGACGGCGCCCTGGCGGAACGCCGTGCCGACGCAGTCCGATGCCGTATCGCCGCCACCGACGACGACAACATGTTTGGCGCCGGCCAGGATCGGATCCGACGGCCAGCCGACGCTGTCGATGTTCTCGCGCCCGACGCGGCGGTTCTGCTGCACCAGATAGGGCATGGCATCATGCACGCCGGCAAGGTCGATGCCCGGAATGCCCGCCTCACGCGGGGTCTCGGAGCCGCCGCAATAAAGCACGGCGTCGTGATCGGCGAGCAGCTGCTCGACCTTGACGTCGACGCCGACATTGACACCGCAATGGAAGGTGACGCCCTCGCCCTTCATCTGCTCGACGCGGCGATCGATGAAGTTCTTCTCCATCTTGAAATCGGGAATGCCGTAGCGCAACAAGCCGCCCGGCTTGGTCTCACGCTCATAAACATGCACCTCATGGCCGGCGCGGCCGAGCTGTTGGGCCGCCGCCATGCCCGCCGGACCGGAGCCGATGACGGCCACTTTCTTGCCGGTATGAACGGTGGCCGGCTGCGGCCGGATGAAGCCGAGTTCATAGGCCTTGTCCGCAATCGCCTGCTCGACCGTCTTGATGGCAACAGGCGCATCTTCGAGATTCAGCGTGCAGGCTTCCTCGCAAGGCGCCGGGCAGACGCGGCCGGTGAACTCCGGGAAGTTGTTGGTCGAATGCAGGTTCTGGATCGCCGCTTCCCAGTTGTTGTTGTAGACGAGGTCGTTCCAGTCGGGAATCTGGTTGTGCACCGGGCAGCCGGTGGGGCCGTGGCAATAGGGGATGCCACAGTCCATGCAGCGCGCGGCCTGTTTCTGCACTTCCGGATCCGACATCGGAATCGTGAATTCGCGGAAATGGCGGATACGATCCGACGCCGGCTGGTACTTCGCCACCTGCCGGTCGATTTCCAGAAACCCTGTTACCTTACCCATCTCTTCGTCCCTTACCCTCATGACCGCCTCATCCGCGGCCAATTGTCTGTCGTCAGTCCCGGCATTCCGGGCGGGTTGCTTCTCTTGACCGTCATTGGAACATATCCCCTGAAACTTCCGGTCGATCTCGACGGCATCGGCCGTCGGCATGATCGTCACGGATCATCGAGACGTTTCCGATATTCGCCACCCGCAATCAGCCCGTGGCGAATATCCCGGTGCAAATCACTCGGCGGCGATACCCATCCGGCTGCGCTCCATTTCCTCAAGCGCACGGCGGTATTCGACCGGCATGACCTTGCGGAACTTCGGACGGTAGTCGGCCCAGTGATCGAGGATCTGCTTGGCGCGGGACGAGCCCGTATAGTGCAGATGATTGGAGATCAGCTGGTAAAGGCGCTCCTCGTCATGGCGGGTCATGTCGCCCGAGACGTCGACGCGTCCCTTGTGCATGAGATCGCCGCCGTGATGATGCAGCTTCTCCAGCATGTCATCCTCCTCGGGCACCGGCTCGAGCTCGACCATCGCCATGTTGCAGCGGCTGGCAAAATCGCCGGCTTCATCGAGCACATAGGCAACGCCACCGGACATGCCGGCCGCGAAGTTGCGGCCGGTGGCGCCGAGCACGACGACGACACCGCCGGTCATATATTCGCACCCATGGTCGCCGACACCCTCAACGATGGCGATCGCTCCCGAGTTGCGGACGGCGAAACGTTCGCCCGCCACACCGCGGAAGTAGCATTCGCCCTCGGTCGCGCCGTAAAGCACGGTGTTGCCGACGATGATCGAGTTCTCGGCGATGATTCTGGAGTTTTCCGGCGGCCGGATGATGATCTTGCCGCCCGAAAGTCCCTTGCCGACATAGTCGTTGCCGTCGCCGATCAGATTGAAGGTGACGCCGCGCGCCAGGAAGGCGCCGAAGCTCTGGCCTGCCGTGCCACGAAGCGTCACATTGATCGTGTCTTCCTTCAGCCCGCGATGGCGGAAGCGCTTGGCGACTTCGCCGGACAGCATCGCGCCCGCCGAGCGATCGACATTCTTGATGTCGACCTCGAAGGCAACGGGCGTCTTGTCGGTCAGCGCCGGCTGAGCCTGCTCGATCAGCACGCGGTCGAGAATATCGTCGATCGGGTGCTGCTGCCGGCTCGTCCAGAAGGTCTCTTCCTTGGCGGCGTCGACCTTGTGGAAGATGCGGCTGAAGTCGAGACCCTTGGCCTTCCAGTGCGCCAGCATCTCGTCCTTCTCCAGCAGCTCCGAGGCGCCAATGATCTCGTCGAGCCGGGTGAACCCGAGCGAAGCGAGGATTTCGCGCACTTCGTTGGCAACGAAGAAGAAGTAGTTGATGACGTGCTCCGGCGTGCCCTTGAAGCGCTTGCGCAGCACCGGATCCTGCGTCGCCACACCGACCGGACAGGTGTTGAGATGGCACTTGCGCATCATGATGCAGCCGGCCGCGATCAGCGGCGCGGTAGCGAAGCCGAACTCGTCGGCGCCGAGCAGCGCCCCGATGATGACGTCGCGGCCGGTCTTCAGACCGCCGTCCACCTGCAGCGCAACACGCGAACGCAGGCCGTTCAGCACCAGCGTCTGCTGGGTTTCTGCAAGGCCGATTTCCCACGGGCTGCCGGCATGTTTGAGCGAGGTCAGCGGCGATGCACCCGTGCCGCCGTCAAAGCCGGCGACGGTGATATGGTCGGCGCGCGCCTTGGCGACGCCGGCGGCAACCGTGCCGACGCCGACTTCGGAGACGAGCTTGACCGAGACATCGGACGTCGGGTTGACGTTCTTCAGATCGTAGATCAGCTGCGCCAGATCCTCGATCGAATAGATGTCGTGGTGCGGCGGCGGCGAGATCAGGCCGACACCCGGCGTCGAGTGGCGGGTCTTGGCGACGGTCGCATCGACCTTGTGACCGGGCAACTGGCCGCCTTCGCCGGGCTTGGCGCCCTGCGCCACCTTGATCTGCAGCACATCGGCATTGACCAGATATTCGGTCGTGACACCGAAGCGGCCCGACGCGATCTGCTTGATCGCCGAACGTTCCGGATTGCTCGAGCCATCGGAGAGCGGCATGTAGCGGTCGGATTCCTCGCCGCCCTCGCCGGTGTTCGACTTGCCGCCGATCCGGTTCATGGCGATCGCCAACGTCGTATGCGCCTCCCGGGAAATCGAGCCGAAGGACATCGCGCCCGTCGAGAACCGCTTGACGATATCGGCCGCCGGCTCGACAGCGTCGATCGACACCGGCTTACGGCCGAGCGACTCGGCGCTCTTGATATTGAAGAGCCCGCGGATCGTGTTCATGCGCAGCGCCGTGTTGTTCACCATCTCGGCGAATTCGCGGTAGCGATCCTCGGCATTGCCGCGCACGGCATGCTGAAGCGCTGCCACCGCATCCGGCGTCCAGGCATGGCTTTCGCCGCGCATGCGATAGGCATATTCGCCGCCGATGTCGAGCGTCGTCGCAAGCAGCGGATCCTTGCCGAAGGCAGCGTTGTGGCGAGCGACGGTCTCTTCGGCGATCGCCTCGAGGCCGATACCTTCGATCATCGTCGCGGTGCCGAAGAAGTACTTGTCGACCAGTTCCGACGACAGGCCGATCGCATCGAAAATCTGCGCGCCGCAATAGGACTGATAGGTCGAGATGCCCATCTTCGACATGACCTTGAGGATGCCTTTGCCGACCGCCTTGATGTAACGGTAGACGACTTCCGAGGCGTCCACTTCCTTGGGAAACTCCCCCTTGGCATGCATGTCGAGCAGCGTGTCGAAGGCAAGATAGGGGTTGATCGCTTCGGCACCGTAGCCGGCGAGCAGGCAGAAATGATGCACTTCGCGCGGCTCACCAGTCTCGACGACGAGGCCGACCGAGGTGCGAAGCCCCTTGCGGATCAGGTGATGGTGCACTGCCGCCGTTGCCAGCAGCGCCGGAATGGCGATTCGATCCGGTCCGATCTGACGGTCGGAGAGCACGATGATGTTGTAGCCGCCTTTGACGGCTGCCTCGGCGCGCTCGCAGAGCCGGTCGAGCATCTCGGGCATGCCGGCAGCACCCCGCTCGATATCATAGGTGAAATCGAGCGTCTTGGTGTCGAACCGGTCTTCCGTATGGCCGATCGAGCGGATCTTCTCGAGGTCACCATTGGTCAGGATCGGCTGACGCACTTCGAGGCGCTTGGCATTCGCCATGCCTTCATGGTCGAGAATGTTCGGGCGCGGGCCGATGAAGGAGACGAGGCTCATGACGAGCTCTTCGCGGATCGGGTCGATCGGCGGGTTCGTCACCTGCGCGAAGTTCTGCTTGAAATAGGTGTAAAGCAGCTTCGGCTTTTCCGACATCGCCGAGATCGGCGTATCCGTGCCCATCGAGCCGATCGCTTCCTGACCTGTCGTCGCCATCGGCGACATCAGGATGCGGGTGTCCTCGAGCGTGTAGCCGAAGGCCTGCTGGCGGTCGAGCAGCGACACGTCGCGGCGCAGCGCCCGCGGCTCCACCGGCTTCAGCTCTTCGAGGATGAGCTGGGTGCGGTCGAGCCAGCTGCGATAGGGATGTGCCGTCGCAAGCTGCGATTTCACCTCGTCGTCGGAGATGATGCGGCCTTCTTCCATGTCGATCAGCAGCATCTTGCCCGGCTGCAGGCGCCACTTCTGGATGATCTTTTCCTCCGGAACCGGCAGCACGCCGGCTTCGGACGCCATGATGACACGGTCGTCATCGGTCACGAGGTAGCGCGCCGGCCGCAGGCCGTTGCGATCGAGCGTCGCGCCGATCTGCTTGCCGTCGGTGAAGGCGACGGCAGCCGGCCCGTCCCACGGCTCCATCAATGCGGCATGATATTCGTAGAAGGCCTTGCGTTCGGCCGCCATCGACTGGTTGCCCGCCCAGGCTTCCGGAATCAGCATCATCACCGCATGCGCCAGCGAATAGCCGCCGCGCACCAGGAATTCGAGCGCATTGTCGAAGCAGGCCGTGTCCGACTGTCCCTCGTAGGAAATCGGCCAGAGCTTGGAGATGTCTTCGCCGAACAGCGGCGAGGAAACCGAGGCCTGGCGCGCCGCCATCCAGTTGACATTGCCGCGCAGCGTGTTGATCTCACCGTTATGGGCGACCATGCGATAGGGATGGGCGAGTTTCCACGACGGGAAGGTGTTGGTCGAGAAACGCTGGTGCACGAGGGCGACCGCGCTTTCGAACCGCGGGTCCGACAGGTCCTTATAATAGGCGCCGACCTGATAGGCCAGGAACATGCCCTTGTAGACCACCGTCGCCGACGACAGCGACACCGGATAGAAATTGCTTTCCTCGCCGTCGAACTCGTCATAGATGCGGTTGGAGATCACCTTGCGCAGCGTAAACAGCCGGCGCTCGAATTCGTCGTTGTTCTCGGCATCCTCGCCAGCACCGATGAAGACCTGCACATGATGCGGCTCGGTCGCGGCAATTGCCGGCGCCTTGGAGAGCGAGGAATTATCGACCGGCACGTCGCGGAAGCCGATCAGGACCTGGCCTTCCTCTTCGATGACGTCCTTGATCACCTTCTTGAAGTGCTCGATCTGCTTTTCATCGCGCGGCATGAAGATATGGCCGACGCCATATTCGCCGGCCGGCGGCAGCGTGATCCCCTGCCCGGCCATCTCCTCGCGGAAGAAGCGGTCGGGGATCTGCACCAGGATGCCGGCACCGTCGCCCATCAGCGGATCGGCGCCGACGGCGCCGCGGTGCGTCAGGTTCTCAAGAATGAACAAGCCGTCCTTGACGATCTGGTGCGACTTCTCGCCCTTCATATGCGCGACAAAGCCGACGCCGCAGGCATCATGCTCGTTGCGGGGATCGTAGAGGCCCTGTTTCTTCGGCAGGCCGGAGGCGGATTTGGACATATTGGCCGTCGCGCGCGCCTCAGCAGCGGCAAATCGGTCAAATTCCATGGATGGCGTCTTCGTCATCGTCTTTCCTCCTGTCGAAACCCGCGGGCCGCGGGCGGCTTTTCGTCATGCGCCGCAACCCGAAGATAGGGTCGACGCATGACAGCGCTGTTGCATTGTGAAGATCGCCGCAGACATCTGCTTTTAGGGAAAGCAAACCGTCGCGTTCCGCGCCTGCCATTCGCCTCCGCGCGCCGCCCGCCCTGGGGCTTGGCGCTCGGGAGAACTATAGCGTGAAAGCCCGCCCGTTCCAGGGCTTTCGGCGCCTCTTCGGCCGCAATGGCCAAAATAGGACAGCAACACTGTCCTAATTCATCTGCTCTATGCCAGAAAGCATTTGGCTTCGCAAGAGCGCCGCCCCAAAAATCGTCATTTTGCGAAGGAAGATTACCAAATCAGTCGCAATCACGAAATAAAATTACGCAAGCGCTGAATATTTTATCTAGTGATTGCGCCATTCAGTTTTCGTGATGGATTGTCGGCAAGAGCCTTGATCGCGTAAACGATTGACGTAATGTCCGCTGCGAACCTCCCAACCTGTTTCACTCCTCACGGTCTCCGCTATGTTCTTTGCATCCGACAATTGGGCCGGCGCCCACAGATCCATTGCCGAACGCCTGCTGGCGGAATCGGCCGGTTTTGCCCCGGCCTATGGCGCCGGCGATCTCGACAAAAAGATCGAGACCCGTTTCTGCGAGATCTTCGAGCGTGAGGTTTCCGTCTTCTTCGTCGCCACCGGCACCGCCGCCAATTCCTTGTCGCTGGCAAGCGTCCAGCGCCCCGGCGGCATTACTTTCTGCCATTCCGAGGCGCATGTGATCGAGGATGAATGCGGTGCGCCAGAATTCTTCTCCGGTTCCGCCCGCCTTGTCGCCGTCGACGGCGAAGCCGGCAAGATCGATCCCGCCAAGCTTTCGGCGAAGATCGCAAACTTTCCCGAGGACGCCCTCCGTCACGGCCGTGCCAGCGCCGTCACCATCACTCAGGCAACCGAGATCGGCACCGTCTATTCACTGCCGGAGATCGGCGAGATCGCCGCCATATCGAGAAAGCGCAACCTGCCGCTCCATATGGACGGCGCCCGCTTCGCCAATGCGTTGATTGCGCTCGGCGCCACCCCGGCCGAAATGACCTGGAAGCGCGGCGTCGACATGCTCTCTTTCGGCGGCACCAAGAACGGCTGCTGGTGCGCCGAGGCGATCGTCTTCTTCGATCCGGAGCGGGCGCGCGAAATGCCCTTCATCCGCAAGCGCGCCGCCCAACTCTTCTCCAAGTCGCGTTTCATCGCCGCCCAGTTCGATGCCTATTTCGAAAACGGCCTCTGGCTCGACCTCGCTCGCCATTCCAACGGCATGTCCGACCGCTTGCGCGCCGGCATCGGCGCCAGCAACGCCGCCCGGCTCGCCTGGCCGACCGCGTCAAACGAAGTCTTTGCCGTCATCAGCAAAAGCGCGGCAAAAACCGCCGAGGAAAGGGGGGCAAAATTCTACGCATGGCCGGTGCCTGCGGCAATGCCCGAACTCGTCGCCGACGGCGAAACCCTGATCCGTCTCGTCACCAGCTTTGCGACCACGGAAGCGGACGTGGATGGTTTCCTGAAGTGCCTGGCCGCCTGATCGGCCGAGCTCGCCGCCGGGCAGGCTCCCGGTGCCGACGATGGCTCACGCCGACCTCAGCCCCCTGACTTTTTGCAGAATATCGTCCGAAAGTGCGGCGACCAGCGCCTGGTCGGCGCCCTTGCGCGGCACGAGTACGAATTCCACGTCCTCCAGCGCCGGCAATTTTCCTGCGGCGATCTCTTTCAACCCCGATGGCGCCATGCTGCGCGGCTGCACCAGCACACCCATCCCGGCCCGCGCCGCCGCCGTCAGCCCGCTGAGGCTGCCGCAGGTACAAACGATCCGCCACGACACGCCGTTGCGCCCGAGCGCCTCCAGGGCGATCGCCCGCGTCACGCTCGGCGGCGGGAAGGCGATCAGCGGCAGCGGGCCGGAGGCGAGCACGCGTTCGGGATCGCGCGCCAGCCAGACCAGCGGCTCGCGATAGACGAGCTTGCCGCGCGCATCACCGAGCCGACGCTTGGCAAGCACCAGATCGATGTCGCCATTGTCCTGCATTTCGTAAAGGACGCCGGAAAGCGCCACGGTCAATTCCAGGTCGACGGACGGATGCGACCGAACGAAATCCTCCAATGCCGCCGGCAACTGGCTGGTAACGAAATCCTCCGAGACGCCGAGCCGCAGGCTGCCGCGCAGGCTGTTGCTCTTAAACAGCGACTGCACCTGCCCCTCGATCGACAGCATGGCGCGCGCATGCGTCAGCAGCGCTTCGCCATCGCCGGTCAGCATGACCTTGTGCGTGTCGCGCGCCAAAAGCTTGCGACCGAGCGTCGCCTCCAGCCGCTGAATATGCTGACTGACCGTTGATTGCCCGAGACCCAGCCTTTCCGCGGCGAGTGTGAAACTGCCCATCTGTTCGACGGCGACGAAACTGCGCAATTGCGAAAGGTCAAGCATGAAATCCAGCTTCTTGATAACTGTTATTTCTTGCATCCTGGATCATAATGGACGACAGAACAATAACCAATCTTGTTTTGCCGCGAGACCGCCCATGCGCCGCTTTCTGCCCGATACCTTCACCAGCTTGCTTGTCTGCACCGTCATCCTCGCCTCGCTGTTTCCGGCAAGCGGCACCTTCGCGGATTATTTCGGCATTGCCACCGATCTCGCCATCGCCGCCCTGTTCTTCCTGCACGGCGCCCGCCTCTCGCGTGATGTCGTCATAGCAGGCCTGCTGCACTGGCGCCTGCATCTCCTCATCCTGCTGACGACTTTCGGCATCTTCCCGCTGCTTGGCCTGGCGCTCGGCTTCATCCCGGATACGATCCTGCCGCAGCCGCTCTATCTCGGCATTCTCTTCCTCTGCGTGCTGCCGTCGACGGTGCAGTCATCCATCGCCTTCACCTCGATGGCAGGCGGCAACGTGCCTGCCGCCATTTGCTCGGCCTCCGCCTCGAATATTTTCGGTATGTTTCTGACGCCGCTGCTCGTCGGCCTGCTCTTTTCCGTAGGCGGCCATGGCGGCTTCTCCCTCGACGCGCTTCAGCAGATCCTGCTGCAACTGCTTGCCCCCTTCATCGCCGGCCAGATCCTGCAGCCCTGGATCGGCGACTGGATTCGCGCCAGGAAGAAGATTCTGATGCCCGTCGACCGCGGCTCTATCCTGATGGTCGTCTATCTCGCCTTCTCGAAGGCAGTCGTCGAGGGACTCTGGCATACCTTCTCAGTCGCCGATATCGCCGTCGTCATCGTCGCCGACACCGTGCTTCTGGGGATAGTGCTGGTGCTGACGATGTTCGTCAGCCGCCGGCTCGGCTTCGGCAAGGCCGACGAGATCACCATCACCTTCTGCGGTTCCAAGAAAAGTCTCGCAAGCGGCGTGCCGATGGCAAACGTCATATTTGCCGGCCAATCGATCGGCGCGATCGTGCTTCCGCTGATGCTCTTCCACCAGATCCAGCTGATGGTCTGCGCCGTCATCGCCCAGAAATATGCCGCCGCAGCGGCCCGCCGCGCAACCGACCAGCAGATCAAGGACGCCGCCAGCCCGGCCTGAACAGCAATAAAGCAAGCGGCAATAAAAAACGGCGCCCCAAGCGGAGCGCCGTCCATCTACCCAAACAGGATGATGATCAGCGGTTGACGACCTGCGCCTCGATGGCCTTCGGAGCCTCGACCGGCTCTGCGGCAATCGCGATCTTGCGGGGCTTCATGGCCTCGGGAATATTGCGCAGAAGGTCGATGTGCAGCAGGCCGTTCTTCAGCGAAGCGGCGGTCACCTCGACATGGTCGGCAAGCTGGAAGCGGCGCTCGAAGGCGCGCTTGGCAATGCCGCGGTAGAGGAATTCGCCGCCTTCGGCGGTGTCCTCGTTCTTTTCACCCTTCACGGATAGCACATGGGCATGGGCTTCGATCGAAAGTTCGGTCTCGTCGAAACCGGCAACTGCCATGGTGATGCGATAGGTGTTTTCACCGGTGCGCTCGATATTATAGGGCGGGTAGGTCTGCGCCTGCTCCGGCTGGGCAAGGCTGTCGAGCATGGTGAACAGCCGGTCGAAACCGACCGTCGAGCGATAAAGGGGAGAGAAGTCTACGTGACGCATGATGTCCTCCTATGGAAGCGACGTGTTGCGATAAATTGTCCCTGAAACCCCATGTTTGGCGGCCCCGGGACGGTTGCGCGGGCCCTTCTTGGCACCCGCAGCAAGGAGATGGTGATGGGATTTGCGGAGTTCAAGACCCTTTCGAAATCGCCTTGAACGGCCCGTGAACCCCGCATGAACGGCCGGTTCGGAACGCATTCAGACGCATGCGCCTAGAGATTGCAGCGTCGGGTAAATCTGGTCCCGACGGCTGAAGTGCATCGTCCCTTCTTCTTCAGCCTTAACTTAGGCCGGCTGCGGGCACCCTCATGCTCCTGCCGGCCCTTTTCTCCCGCCGCTTTGCGGAGCCGCCGCTTTCCAAGCCGGGAGCCATGCGCTATCCCTGATGGGGAAGCAGTCAGCAGCGGCGCATTGGCAAAGTCATGGATCAGGTTCTCTATTCGACGCCCGACAATCCCGCCCCGGAAAACCGCACGGAAGGGTATTTTGAAACCCATGATGGCCACCAGTTGCGTTACGCCGTCTTTCGCTCCGGCGGCCAGGTCGCCAAGGGCACCGTGGTCATTCTCCATGGCCGCAACGAATATATCGAGAAGTATTTCGAGACGATCCGCGACCTGACGGCGAAAGGCCTCTGGGTCGCGACCTTCGATCTGCGCGGCCAGGGCGGTTCGCCGCGGCTGATGAAGCGCCGCAATCACGGTCACATCCGCCGCTTTGCCGATTATGAGCACGATCTCGACACCTTCCTCGAGAAGGTGGTGCTGCCGGATACGCGCCTGCCTTTCTACCTGCTCGCCCATTCCACCGGTGGGCTGATCGCGCTGTCGGCCGCGCCTTATCTGACCACCCGCATCGACCGCATGGTGCTGTCCGCCCCCTTCATCGGCCTGACCGGCCAGGCAGCCTCGCCACGTGTCATCCGTACCCTTGCCGGCACGCTGACTGCTCTCGGCCTTGGTTTCCTGCCATTGACCTCGAAATTGAAGGAGCCTGATTTCAGCGACAACCCGCTGACTTCGGACGAGCACCGCTTCGACCGCAATGTCGCAATGATGAAGGCTCATCCGGAGCTGACGCTCGGTCCGCCGACCGCCCGCTGGCTCACCGAGGCGTTCCGCACCATGGATCGGGTCACCTCACCCAACCATCTCTTTTCGATCACCATCCCGACCATCGTGATCGCCCCGACGCGTGACGGCGTCGTTCCCTATACCGCACAAGAGCGGCTCTCGCGCTATTTCCGCGCCGGTCAGCTCGTGCCGATCAACGGCGCCCGCCATGAAATCTTTCAGGAACGGGATATCTACCGCGCTGCGGCGCTGGCGGCCTTCCATGCCTTCATTCCCGGCAGCGATGCCGAGGAGAACCAGGATGTGGCCGCCCTCGGCACGTGAGCCCGGATCAGGAACCGACCGGGGATCAGCCGAACTCACCGCGGGATTGACCAAGCTGACCGGGGATGGCCGGTCAAGGGATTAGCGTTGCAGCACGGCCATCGCCTGCTCATAGACCGCCCGGCTGCCTGCGGCGATGATCGAGCCGCCATTTTCCGGCCGGCCGCCGTCCCAGGTGGTGATGATGCCGCCCGCGCCCTCGATGACGGGAATGATGCCGCCGACATCATAGGGCTTGAGGCCGTTCTCGATGACGAGATCGACATGGCCGGCAGCAAGCAGCGCATAGGCATAGCAGTCGCAGCCGTAACGGAAGAGCCGCACCTGGCTCTCGATCTCCCGGTATTTTTCCATCTCCGCGCCGCCGAAGAGATGCGGCGAGGTGGTGAACAGGATGGCGTCCGAAAGCCTGTCGCACCGGCGCGTCACCAGCCGCCGTTCGCCCTCCGGCCCGCTGTAGATCGAACCGTTTTCGTCGGCGAAATAGCGCTCGCCGGTAAAAGGCTGTTCGATCATCCCCATGATCGCCCGGCCCTTCTTCTGCAGACCGATCAGCGTTCCCCAGACCGGTACGCCCGCGATGAAGGCGCGGGTTCCGTCGATCGGATCGATCACCCAGACATGGTCCCGGTCAAGCCCGACATTGCCGTGCTCCTCGCCGAGAATGCCGTGATCGGGGAAATGTTCCTCGATCAGCGCCCGGATGGCGAGCTCGGCCGCCCGGTCGCCTTCCGTTACCGGATCGAATCCCGAGGAAAGCTTGTTGGTGACATCGAGGCCGGAGCGGAAGCGCGGCAGCGTCTCGGCGCGGGCGGCCTCCGCCAGACGATTGAAGAACGAACGGTCAGGAAGCATGGTGGCACCCTTTGGCTGGCGGGAACGGGGCTTTCATAGCGAAACGTGGCGGGAATGCAAACGCAGCGGGCAATTTCGGACGTACTGCCCAAAGATATCGCAGCGCAATATATTGCTTGACATTTGTGCAATGCAATAGTAGCGTCTTCGGTACAGTCTTCTGACTGTAAATACCCTCCTTGGGTGTTTCCTCCCTAGACTTAGCCGCGCTGACAAGCGCGGTTCTTTTTTGGCCCTTGCGAAAGACGGCGGCCATTTAAAAATCCCAATTTGACAGAGAGCTTATTCGGCGGCCAGCGCCCGGTCGCCGGCGAACTTTTCGACGTAATCCGCCATCTGCTGCATGAAGGCCGTCACGGCGTCGGCCACCGCGGCAAAATCCTCGCGCTTCTCCAGCGTCACTTCATCGACATAGATCGCCCGGTTCACCTCGATCTGCAATGCATGCAGGCCGCGCGAGGGGCGGCCGTAATGTTCGGTGATGAAACCGCCGGCATAGGGCTTGTTGCGGATCGCCGCAAAGCCCATTTCCTCAAGGATGGCGATGGCGGCGCGTGAAAGCTCGGCCGAAGCGCTGGTGCCGTAGCGATCGCCGATGATAAAATCGGGCCGTCCGGTGCAGCCGGCGACGCGCACATTGCCTGGCATCGAGTGGCAATCGATCAGCACGCCGAAGCCGAACTGCACATGGGTGCGGGCGATCAGCCGGCGCAGCGCCGCATGGTAAGGCTTGTAGACCGCCTCGACCCGATCCAGCCCCTCCTGCACCGGCAGGCGCCGCGCATAGATCTCCATGTTCTCGGCGACGATGCGCGGAATGGTGCCGAGCCCGCCGGCAACCCTCAGCGAATTGACATTGGCATAGGGCGGCAGCAGCCCGTCGAACATCCTGGGATCAAGCTCGTAGGGCTCGCGGTTGACGTCGAGATAGGCGCGCGGAAAGTTGGCGGCGAGAAGCGGCGCGCCGAGAGTGACGGCCGAACCGAAGAGCTCATCGACGTAATGATCCTCGGAACGGCGGATAGCGATGCCTTCGAGCCTCGACTGGGCGATGAATTCCGGTGGATAAATGCGGCCGCTATGGGGGGAGTTGTAGACGAAGGGAATGGTCTGCGACACGGGCTCATGGACCTCGAAAAGCTCGTATTCGCGGATTTCCGGCACTTTCGGCCCTCTTTACCATGTCATGAACTGACTGCTTCGGCCATGTTGCCAGTTGCCCGGCCCCAAGTCCATACTATGTAGGAGGGATGGCAATCACGCACAGGCAATTCACCGGTTGTTTACCGGGCAACGACTAGTGTAAACGGCTGGCAGCCCACCCAAAACCTATTGATCAGCGGTCTGGATTGATGACTCAGAAGATACTTCTCGCCGAAGACGACAACGACATGCGCCGCTTCTTGGTGAAAGCGCTGGAAAAGGCCGGTTACAAGGTCCTTTCTTATGATAACGGCGCCAGCGCCTATGACCGGCTGCGCGAGGAGCCGTTTTCCCTGCTGCTGACCGATATCGTCATGCCCGAGATGGACGGCATCGAACTGGCGCGCCGCGCCACCGAACTCGATCCCGACCTGAAGGTGATGTTCATCACCGGTTTTGCCGCCGTGGCGCTGAACCCTGATTCGAAGGCGCCGAAGGATGCCAAGGTCCTTTCCAAGCCCTTCCACCTGCGCGACCTCGTCGACGAGGTCAACAAAATGCTTGCCGCATAAGGCTTGCCGGGCGGCGCGTCACAAAACTGAAAAAAGCCTATTGACGGCTCCAAAGGTTTTGTGATCTATGCGCCGCCATCGGATGGGCGTGTAGCTCAGCGGGAGAGCACTACGTTGACATCGTAGGGGTCACAGGTTCAATCCCTGTCACGCCCACCATCCAGATTGCTTGAGCTAGAAGGCCTTTCGAGAAATCGAGAGGCCTTTTTACATCGCGGCTTGCGGGTGTGCTACACCTGCTCCCAGTAGGAGTTTCAGACTTGGCCCAGGTCATCAAACGACGCAAAACTCTTGTGGTTTCCAACGACAAGATTTCCCTCGCAAAGGGTGTCAGCCTTCCTGAGGGACGCTACCCCGTCACCGCCGAGTACGTCGTCTCCCATATGCGTGGCAGGCCGGTCGAGCAGGCCGGCCGGATTGTGCTTCACCTGACGCGTCAGAATCTCGTGGACTACGGTGTCGACCTGACCGGCAGTGCGATGTTGGGCAGTGACATCGATGTGAGCGGCAATGTGTCCCGCAAGGAAGCCACCCTGGAGTGAATTCTTGGGCACAGGCGTTCGCCGCCGCTGACCTTCCAGCACACGGCCGGTTCGCCGCGCAGACAGTGGGTAGGAGATTTTTCGTCCCGGCACCCGCGGCCCTTGTTGCCGCCGTCCTCGCCTTGCCGGCCTTTGCCAAGGCTGCCTCCACGCCTGAGACACTTCCCGGCGCCCCCCCGGGTCATTACGCTTCCCGCAAGTGCGCCGGACTGGTCGTCGCCACTCCTCTGTCCCGGTAGCTTCCGCACCCACGGCAAAAAGATAAAAAGGCAGACAACGAAAGCGCCGCGGTCCCGGTGTCGCTTGCCACGCTCCGATCATGCTCATCGCAGTTACCTATGCGCATCCCCGGATTTCGCGCAGATCACAGCGACGGCGCGACAGGATATGAGGATATGCTCACACGCCCGTCACTTGCATTAGCGTTTTCAAGCTTCAGCCCCTCGTTGATCAAGCATCAGGAAGTGCCGACTTTGTGACGAACAGATGACAAAACGCGTGTTGTTTCAGCAACATAACAACACCGGCCTGCTGTCATGATCGAGATCGTTATTGCGGCGCAACATCCTCCATGTAACTACCGCGGCGAGGCAGGCACCTGGTCAAAAAGGTGCCGCTTCGCTCACACGGGGTGAAGATCCGTAGGGACTGCCGATGGCAACGGTCTTCATCCTCTCGCATCTGAACTGGAGGTTATTTCATGAACATCAAGGGCCTTCTTCTCGGCTCCGCTGCTGCTCTCGCAGCAGTATCCGGCGCTCAGGCGGCTGACGCTATCGTTGCTGCCGAGCCGGAACCGGTTGAATATGTTCGCGTCTGCGACGCTTACGGCACCGGCTACTTCTACATCCCCGGCACCGAAACCTGCCTCAAGATCAACGGCTACATCCGTTTCCAGGTTGACGTTGCTCCGAACGCCAGCTCGATTGGCGCCGGCGGCGGCGGTTCTGTTGCCAACGACTCCGACTGGGACGCCCGTACGCGCGGTCAGGTTCAGTTCACCGCCAAGAGCGACACCGAGTACGGTCCGCTGACCGGCGTCATCGTCATGCAGTTCAATGCTGACAACGCTTCGGCCCAGAAGGCCCAGCTCGACTCTGCTTACCTCGACATCGCCGGCTTCCGCGCTGGTCTGTTCTACAGCTGGTGGGACGATGGCCTCTCGGGCGAAACCGACGATATCGGTTCTCCGGTCACGCTGCATAACTCGCTGCGTTATCAGTACGAAACCGACGCCTTCTACGCTGGCATCAGCGTTGACGAGCTGGAAGACAGCCCGTTCTACAACGGCGAAACCGCCAACAACGTCGGCGTTGCCATTGGTCTCGGCGGCAAGGCCGGTGCCTTCAGCTACCAGATCACGGCTGGTTACGACACCGACAACGAAGAAGGCGCCGTCCGCGCTATGGGTACGGTTGCCGTCGGCCCGGGCACGCTCGGCCTCGCAGTCGTCTACGCATCCAACCCGAACGCCTACTACAACAAGGCCGAATGGGCGATCGCTGCTGAATACGCCATCAAGGCGACTGACAAGCTGAAGATCACCCCGGCTGTTCAGTACTACAACAACTACGGCGTCACTGCTGGCGAGTTCAACGACGACGTTGACGCCTGGAAGGCCGGCGTAACGATCGACTACCAGATCGTCGACAACCTTTCGGCCAAGGTTTCGGTTCAGTACCTCGATCCGGACAATGCTGAAGACGTCACCTCGGGCTACTTCCGCCTGCAGCGCGCATTCTAATAAAAAGGGCTGCCGGCTCGTCCGGCAGCCGCAAATTCCTGATCCGACTGACCTCCGATCGGGAAAGAATGGGTCTGGACTTCCCTGCCTGGACCCATTCCCCCTGATCAGACAGTGCATTCAAGACGGCAGGCGCTCGACGAGTGCCTTGCCACCGTCATATCCTGTCGGCTTGTTGTCGATGCCTGACGGCGACGCCCTTGCCGAAGCAAGCTCAACGGGCTTTTCTTCCCATTTGCCGTCGATCGCTGATCAACCGCAGCCGGCGAGAATCTCAGGCCGCGGCGACAGCGGAACCAAATTCGGACACAGAACCATGCCATGGCGAATCGAGGATGAGGCAGTGATTCGCCTCGCCAGCACATGGGGTTTGAAATCGAAATGAACTTATCCGCGCTTGCCGCCGCCGCATTTTTATCCGCCGCCCTTGCCTTGCCGGCCGCCGCCGCGCCGGCCTCTCCCGCCGAAACTTTTCCCGGCGCAGCCGGCGTCATTACCCTTGCCGGCAAATGCGCCAAGCTCGTCGTCGCCAAGTTTGACGCCACAAAAGGCTGCAAGGACGAGCTTGCCAGCGTTACGCTGGCCAACGGCTCGGTGACGTTCATCTTCACGTCGGATGGCAAGGCACTCGGCTTCCAGGGCGACGGCGCCGGGATCAAGCCCGCCTCCAATGGCAATGCCCGCCTGCCGCTCAGCCTCGTCACCACGGGCGTCGGCAACAAGATGACCGGTCAGGTCAAGGTCGCCGGCTTCTGCACCTTCGGCAATCCCTACGCCGGCAAGCCGATCGCGATCGAATGCACGGCCGAAAGCAAGGATTCCTCCTTCACCGGCAGCTTCCGCACCGGCGGCAAACTGGTGAAAAAGGGCAAGTAACGAAGATCAGGCGCACCAGGCGCCGCCCGCTCCTGGCTTGCGCGCCAGCCCCTCGTTGATCAGCTGCGCCCCAAAGGAGCGCCCATCGCGCGAAACGACGCGCGGGGCGCCGGAAGCGTCGGTCTTGCCCGCCGCATTCATGGTGAAGGCCCCGGCGTTCAGAAGCGTCAGCAGGCGCGACTTGGCGGCAAAGGCGATCCTCCGCTCGTCATCGCAGCGCGCCCGGTCGACCACCGGACTTGCCATATCGGCGATGACGATCTTCTCGCCCTTGTACCAGAAGACGCCGCCGTCGCCGACGCAGTTGATATGGGCGCCCTGCCCGCAATAGCCGAAGGCGGCCGTTCCCGTTTCCGCAGCCCCGGAAGAGATCGTGGCCGGAACCGCCTTGACCGGCTGGATGGCCGGTGTCGGGATGGCGGCCGGCGGCAACGGTTGCGCGGTGGCCGGCGCCGTTTTCGGCGTCGGCGCGGCAAGCGCCACCTGCTTCGGCGGAACATCCCTCCTGGTGACGGGCCTCGGCTCCGCCGTTTCCCGCGTAGCCGGCGCCGATTGGCGGGCAAGCAGCGGCTGAATGCTCTTCCAATGGTCGTGAGCAACAATGCCGCCGATCGCGGCAATGCCGATCACCGCCCAGGGCAGCAATCCGCCGCCGCTGCGCGCTTTGCTCTTTCCTCTCGCCGGCGCCTTGCGGCGGCCGCGTGTCGCTGTCTTGGCCATCTGTCCGATTCCCGTGAGGCCGGGATTATCGCCGGCCAATCCTTTCCGAAAGGTTGGCGCGGCGACTGAAGATGCTTGCACACCCGATCTTTCCCACGAATGGAATCGACAGGCCGGGCGTCAGACGGCAAGGCCTGCACGGAAGCTGCAATCGTCGTGAAGGAAAAGCCGAACGAATCCGAAGCCATAAATTAGCCAGCGAGTGAATGGCGCCGCAAAACGTGCCGACCGGGATGAACAGCGACAGAAAGAAAAACGCCCGGCATCATGCCGGGCGCCGTCTCGACATGATGGGTCTACTGCTCATTCGGCGCGTGCGGCCGAAGAATCGTTTTTCCCAGCCAATGCCGAGCCTGGAATGGACGAGACAAGCGGCTTCTGGCGTTTGCCGATATCGATGCGTTCGTCCGCCGCCTCGCGTATAGCCTGCCATTCGTTTTCATGCCGGATGGCGATGTCGCGGGGCACAAAGGTGATCGTCATATGTTCCTCATCCTGTTTCGAAAATCTGCCGGCAGGCGCTGAAGAGGCCGCTGGAATAGGCGTTATTTCTTGGTTTCGGTGTGGCCCTTCAGGTCGGGGCCGCCTTTCGAAAGATCAGCGCCGGTCACATGCGCCGGCACATGGATGTCATGAATGACGCCAGGCGTTAGCGTCAGGTCGACGTGATGCGGCGGCAACACCTGCGCCTTCTGCATGCGGTTCGGCTTCGCCCGCTTCATGCGGTCTGACGCCTCCGTGCGTTTGTCCGGAACATGGGTCGAAGTGTGCATCATCGGCCTCCTTTTCAGCTCAACCAGAGCTTAACGAGCGGGCGCCGGGATGGTTCCCAAAAAATCGGCCGATCGACCTGCGACGACGGCCTTGACTGCGCCGGGAAGTTGATTACCTAGAGCCTGTCCGCAGCCTTCCAGACATCGGCTGCGGGCAACGTTTGGTGCCGGGCCCCTCTGGCGAGAGTTTTTACGGCGCTCTCGTGATGTCGGTACCGCCTGCAGCTTAGCCGGCGGATTTTTCATCGATGAAAATGCTCACCATGCCTTGCCAGCATGCCCGTTGTGGCATGCCGCGTTTTTCGCTCTCAAAGCTCTCCAACAAGATTTGCGGCCGGGAGGTGCGGCCATGAATCAATCTGCAACCCATAAATCCTCGCTCGGCTATTTCCGCTGGGCTTTCATCGTCACCGCGCTCGGCCTTGTTCTCGGCGCCGTGCTCGGCTGGCAGACGACCGGCACCATCGGCGGCATGGCGACCGTCTTCTTCATCTGCACCGTGCTTGCGGTGCTCGAGATCTCGCTGTCCTTCGACAATGCCATCGTCAATGCCAACAAGCTGAAGGAGATGACGCCGCTCTGGCAGAAGCGCTTCCTCACCTGGGGCATCATCATTGCCGTCTTCGGCATGCGCATCGTCTTTCCGCTGGCGATCGTCGCGATCGCGGCACGGATCGGTCCCTGGGACGCGCTGGTGCTGGCTGCCCGCGAGCCCGAAGAATATGCCCGCATCATGAACGATGCGCATCTGCCGATCGCCGCCTTCGGCGGCACCTTCCTGATGATGGTCGGCCTCAGCTATTTCTTCGACCACGAGAAGAAAATCCATTGGCTGCGCGGCTTGGAAAAGGTGATGGCGCGCTCGGCGACCATCAGGGGCATCGAGATCGCCTTCGTGCTGGCGCTGATGCTTGTTTTCTCCTGGTTGATCGGCGGCGAGGAAGCCAGCATCTTCGTCCATTGCGCCATCTACGGCCTGCTCACCTTCCTGGCGGTCGAGGTCGTCGGCGAGCTGCTCGATGCGTCGCAGCAGACGATGAGCGCGGCCGCCAAGGGCGGCCTCGGCGCCTTCATCTATCTGGAGGTGCTGGATGCCAGCTTCTCCTTCGACGGCGTCATCGGCGCCTTTGCCTTGACGCAGAACCTCTTCGTCATCGCCATCGGCCTCGGCATCGGCGCCATGTACGTGCGCTCGATGACGATCATGCTGGTGGAGAAGGGAACGCTTGCCGAATACCGCTATCTCGAGCATGGCGCCTTCTATGCCATCCTGATCCTCGCAGTGATCATGTATGCGCAGACCCTGGTGCACATCCCCGAGGTGATCACCGGCCTTGGCGGCGCCGCCCTGATCGGCCTGTCGCTCTGGTCATCCATCCGCCACAACAGGCGCGAGCGGGAAGATCACGCGCCCCGGCAGGAAGAACTTCACGCCTGACGATATCAAAAAAAAGCCCGCGACCATCCGGTTGCGGGCAGTTTCGTTCATGCATGCCTTGAAGATTTCAGCGGCTGACCTGATCGAAAGAGGCCGGGTCGATGCCGAGTTCCCTGAGGTCGCGGGCGCGCGGCCGGCGGCCGGCTTCGACAGCGGCGCTGACCGCATTTGCGGCGCCGAGCACGGCAAATGCACGGCCAAGGAAACCGGTGCGGATTGAACTGCGGATAGCGGACATTGTGTTTTACTCTCGTTCTACGATTGACCAGCTGTAAGTGGGGCCGTCCGTCCCGCAGCACAATGCACGGAAAATCACCTCAGCCATGCAAAAAGAAGAAGCCGGCGCATGTCTCCATGGCCGGCCTTGAGGCAGGGGTAAGTCTGTCTTTTAGTCTTCGTTTGCCGCCAGCTGCGCAAGCACCTGTCCGCGGCCCCGCAGCCGCAGGATCAGCGGGATAAGGAAGGCGGCTGCGGCGACAATGAGCAGGCCGGCGGCGATCGGCGACATGACCAGCGTCGTGACGTCGCCCTGGCTGATCGCCAACGCCCGGCGCAGCTGCTGTTCGGCAAGCGGCCCGAGGATCAGGCCGACAACCGTCGGCGCAATCGGATAGCCGAAGAGCCGCATCACGTAACCGAGCAGGCCGAACGCCAGCAGCATGCCGAGCTCGAACACCGACGGATTGGCACCGATCGTCCCGAGCGTCGCAAACAGCAGAATGCCGGCATAGAGCCACGGCTTCGGGATCGTCAGCAGCTTTACCCAGAGCCCGATCATCGGCAGGTTGAGGACGAGGAGCATCGCATTGGCGATGAGCAGGCTGGCGATCAGACCCCAGACGAGCTGCGGGTTGGTGGCAAACAGCAGCGGCCCGGGCTGCAGCCCATATTGCTGGAAGCCGGCCAGCATGATCGCCGCCGTCGCCGTCGTCGGCAGGCCGAGCGTCAGCAGCGGCACCAGCGTCCCAGCCGCAGACGCGTTGTTCGCCGCCTCCGGGCCGGCCACGCCTTCAATCGCGCCATGGCCGAACTCCTCGGGGTTCTTGGCCAGCCGCTTTTCCGTCGCATAGGAGAGGAAAGTGCCGATTTCGGCGCCGCCCGCCGGCATGGCGCCGATCGGAAAGCCGATCAACGTGCCGCGCAGCCACGCCTTCCACGAGCGCGCCCAGTCCTGCGCGTTCATCCACAGCGAGCCCTTGACGGCTTCGACCTTGTCCTCGCCCCGGTTGCCCTGCGCGGCGATATAAAGCGTCTCGCCGATTGCGAACATCGCCACCGCCAGCGTCGTCACTTCGATGCCGTCGAGCAGGTCGGGTATGCCGAAGGAAAGCCGGGCCTGCCCCGTCTGCTGGTCGATGCCGACCATGGCAAGGGCAAAGCCGATGAACAGCGAGGTCAGCCCCCGCAGCGCCGAATCGCCGAAAGCCGAGGAGACGGTGACGAAGGCGAGCACCATCAGTGCGAAATATTCACGCGGTCCGAAGACCAGCGCCAGCTTGACGATATAGGGTGCGATGAAGGCGAGCCCGAGTGTCGCAATCAGGCCGGCGACGAAAGAACCGATCGCCGCCGTCGCCAGCGCCGGCCCACCACGCCCGGCCCGCGCCATCTTGTTGCCCTCGAGCGCCGTGACGATCGAGGCGCTTTCGCCTGGCGTGTTCAAGAGGATCGAGGTCGTCGAACCGCCATACATGCCGCCATAATAGATGCCGGCGAACATGATCAGCGAACCGCCGGGGTCGAGTTTATAGGTGGCGGGCAACAGCAACGCCACGGTGAGTGCAGGTCCGATGCCGGGCAGCACGCCGACGGCAGTGCCGAGCGTCACGCCGACCAGCGCATAAACCAGGTTCATCGGCTGCATCGCAACCAGGATCCCCTGCCATAGGAATTCGAATGTGCTCATCTTGATATCCCAAGCGCGTTCCCGGCCGTGCGTTACCCGATCCGGCGCTGCGCAAAATCAAAAGTGCCGACAGCGCATCCGCGCTGTCAGAAGAACAGGCGTTCGAGCGGGCCGGCCGGCAGCGTCAGCTGCAGCAGCTGCGAGAAGATCGCCCAGACGACGAAGCTGAAGACGATGCCGAACGGCAGCGAGATCCAGAGCTTGCGTTTGCCGAAGCCGCGTGCCGTGAATGCAAACAGCAGGCCGGTGGCGATCGAGAAGCCGGCAAGGCGCAAGAGCAGCATTTGTCCGACAAGACCGGCAACGATCCAGATGACCGGCGCCACTTCCTGCCGATCGCGTTCCGGAAACTCGCCGCGCCAGGCTTCGGCGACGGTCCAGATCCCAAGACAGAATAGGCCGAAGGCCACCACTTCGGGCATCGTTGCCGGGCCGATGCGGTCGTACTGCGCGATTGTTTTCAGATGCGATGCATCCCAGAACATCACGCCGGCGACGACAAAGAGGAAAGCGGCAATGATGAACGCCGCCCAATCAGGGCGGCGTGTGGTTGCCGAGGAGGTGTTATCCCCGCTCATTGAACAAGTCCGATCTCTTTGAGAATGCCTTCGGTGGCGGCGACATCCTTTTCGAGTTGCGCCTTGAAGGCGTCTCCGGACAGATAGGTGTCGGCCCAGCCTTTGGTCTTCAGAGTTTCCTGCCAGGTGGCGGAGCCGTGCAGTTTCTCGAAATCGGAGGTGATGGCCGCGACCTGCTCTGCCGACAGGCCGGGGGCAGCGGCGACCATGCGCCAGTTCTGGATGCTGACATCGGTGCCGGCTTCCTTCAGCGTCGGCGCATCAACGCCGTCGATGCGCTTGTCGCTGGAAACCGCGAGAAGACGCAGCGTGCCAGCTTTCACCTGCGATTCGAACTCGCTGTAGCTCGATACACCGGCTGTAACCTGACTGCCGAGAATGGCGGCAAGTGCTTCGCCGCCGCCGGAAAAGGCGACATAGTTGATTTTGGTCGGGTCGACGCCGGCGGCCTTGGCAATCAGCCCGACGGTGATGTGGTCGGTGCCGCCGGCCGAGCCGCCGCCCCAGGAAACGGCGCCTGGATCCTTCTTCAGCGCCGCGACCAGATCGGCCATCGTCTTGATATCGGACGAGGCGGGAACGACGACGGCCTCATATTCGCCGGTAAGGCGAGCAATCGGTGTGACGTTCTTGAGCGTCACCGGCGACTTGTTGGTGAGGATAGCGCCGACCATGACATAGCCGCCGACGATCAGCGAGTTCGGGTTGCCGGCGGCCTGGCTGCTGAACTGCGCCAGCCCGATGGTGCCGCCGGCGCCGGGGACGTTCTGGACCTGGACGTTGCCGGAAATCTTCTCCTGCTGCAGCGCTGTCTGCAGCGAACGAGCCGTCTGGTCCCAGCCGCCGCCGGGCGCAGCCGGCGCGATGATGGTGTAGTCGGCCGCATAGGCGGGCAGAGCGATCGCCGCTGCGATGATGGTTGCGATGAACGTATGCTTCACGATGTGTCCTCCGTCGGCGGCTGAGCGCACCGCCTGTTATTCTCCAGGGAATCGGGAGGGGTAGCCGGCCGGCGGACACAGTTGTCCTGAATGACGAGCGGAAGACCTCCCAAGACTTCAGTTCTCCGCCTCCACGGAGAAGAAGTAGCCAAAGCCACCACAACAAGCTGTCATCTAGCTGACATCGGCCAGATATCCAGGAGGAAAGGACACTTTTTTGCCGTAATTGCACGCGTCGTCTTCGCTGGGAGCCTTTCACTGCGCCCGCAGGACCTCGTTCCAGTGCGCGATCAGCCGCGCCCGCTTCACCTGGTCGAGATAGACCATCAGCCCGGGGCTGACAGGCACTGGCCGAAGTTGGGCGCCGAGCAGCTCCTGCAGCGTATTGGCAGTATTCTCGCCGGCCACCTCGGGACTCACCGCGGGGATCTGCAGCTCACGCGCCATGATCGTCTGGCCCTCTTTCGACATGAAGAAGGTAAGGTAGCGGCGACCGAGCTCCGGCTCGGCGGCAGCCTGCGGCACCAGCCCGATCCGCGACATCACCACCGTATAGTCCTTCGGCAGCACGATGCCGACATCGGGATGCCGCGACGCCCAGTCGGCGGCGTAGGAGCCGAGGATATTGTAGCCGAGCACGAAGCGCCCGTCGGCAACGCGTTCGAGGATCGCCGAGCTCGTCGAGTAAAGCTTGACGCCGGCCGCGCCCATCGCGCCGATCACCGACCAGATGTCGCCGAATTGCTCCTGGTCGCGCGCCATGAACAGAAAGCCGACACCGGACCGCTCGATATCGTAGGTGCTGATCCGGCCATAGACCGCATTGCCCTTGCGCTTCAGATAGTCGACGAATTCCGCCCGCGAACTTGGCACCGGCTCATGCGCGAAGCTCGGCTTGTGATAGACGAAGACCGCCGGCTCGAAGGTCAGCGCATAAGCGGTGTTGCGCCAGTTCGCCCATTTCGGCCAGGCGGCGCTCATCGGCAGATTGCTGACCTGCGCATAGCCGTCATTCGAGAGCTTCACCTGCAGGTCCATCGCCGAGGAGAAGGCAAAATCCGCCGTCTTGCCGCCGGCATCCGTCTCCCCGACGATCCGGTCGTAGATTTCGCCGGTCAGCATGTCCTCATACCTGACCGCGACATCGGGATTGGCCTCCTGAAAACCCCGGATCATCGGCTGCGCCAGCGGCTGGTCGAGCGAGGAATAAACGGTCAGCACCGGCGCCCCGGCCCTGCCCGATTTCGCCGGATAGAAGGTCTGATCGGCCAGGGCAAAGCCCGGCCAGAACGCCAACAACAAAATGAAAATTCTCCTCATGCCGGAACAATGCCCGAGCGTGCGGGTGGGAGCAAGGGCGCGCTGGAGCAAGCCCCCTCGATCAGGCCAGCGCAACTCGGTAACTCATCGCTTTCGCTGCCGACAGGCAGGCTTTGACCGAGCCGTCTATTTCGTCTCCGCCAACGAGAACCCTTTTTCACCACAAAGGATTAGCAATCAAAGCCGTCCTTCACCCCTTTAGAGTATTGATGAAGACCCGCGACGATATATGGTCGCGCTACCGCGTCAAAACGTCGAAGCGGCCCGAATTTTGTTTTTGGGCGACGACTGTGCGCGACGAAAAACTCTGAAAATAGCTAGGTTATTCCAGGAAGATCCATGGGAGGGGTCATGGAACGACGACTGAGCGCTATTCTCGCTGCGGACGTCGTCGGCTATAGCCGACTGATGGGCATCGATGAGTCAGGCACGCTGCAGGCGCTGAACCGCCATCGGTGCGAGCTGGTCGATATCCGGATTTCGGACTACAAGGGCCGGATCGTCAAACTCACCGGCGACGGCATCCTTGCCGAATTCCAGAGCGTGGTGAATGCGGTCGCCTGCGCCGCCGAGATCCAGCGCAGCATGTCGGCCCGCAACGAGAACGTTCCCAAGGATGAGCTCGTCGAATTCCGCATGGGCATCAATCTCGGCGATGTCGTCGTCGAAAACGGCGACATTTTCGGCGACGGCGTCAATCTTGCCGCCAGACTCGAGCGTATCGCCGCGCCGGGCGGCATCGCCGTTTCCGCCTCGGTCCGCGATCAGGTCGGCTCGCGCCTCAATCTCGGCTTCGAATTCATCGGCGAGCACATGCTGAAGAACATCCGGCAGCCGGTGCAGGTCTATACCGTCACCCTTGCGCCGCCCTCTTCCGCCAGGCTCATCGCGCAGAACCGCAATACCTGCTTCATCGCGGTGCTGCCCTTCACCAATATGAGCGGCGACGCCGACCAGGATTATTTCTCCGACGGCATCACCGAAGACATCATCACCGATCTCTCCAAGATCTCAAGCCTGCACGTCGTACCGCGCAATACGATCTTCACCTATAAGGGCATATCGGTGAAGTTGAAGCGGCTCGCCCAGGAACTCGGCGTGCGCTATGTGCTCGAAGGAAGCGTGCGCATCTTCGACAAGCGCGTGCGCATCTCCGGCCAGTTGATCGACACCGCGAATGGCGATCATCTCTGGGCCGAGCGCTACGACCGCGACCTCACCGACATCTTCGCCATCCAGGACGAGATCACCCATGCGATCGTCGGCCAGCTGAAGGTGCGCCTGCTGCCGGAGGAGAAGAAGGCGATCGCCAACGAACCGACCGCCAATGTCGAGGCCTATACCTATTATCTCCGGGGCCGCCAGCTTTCCCATACCTGGACGAAATCCTATCTGCAGCTCGCCAGACGGATGTTCTGCAAGGCAGTCGAGCTCGATCCGGACTATGCCCGCGCCTATGCCGGCATCGCCGATTGCGACGCCGCGATCCGCGACTGGGCACCCGACGATGTGCCGCTCAGACGCATCCTCGAGATGAGCGCCCGCGCGCTGGCGCTCGATCCCGATCTTCCCGAAGCCCATGCCTCGCACGGTCTGGCGCTGCACCAGAGCGGCTACGATGATCGGGCGGCGGCGGCCTTCGAACGTGCCCTGACGCTCGACCCGAACCTCTTCGAGGCGAATTTCCATTATGCCCGGTTCTTCTTCATGCATGGAAACTTTGCCGAATGCGTTCATTATTTCACCCGAGCCGCCGAAATACGCCCTGACGACTACGTCTCGCCAATCCATCTGATGGCCGCCTACCATTCGCTCGGCCGTTGGGTGGATAGGGAAAACTGGGCGCGCCTCGGTCTGCTGCGCGCCGAACGCGCGCTGAATCTCAATCCGGAAAATTCCGGCCCGGCCCATCGCGGCGCGCTGGCGCTTGCCCATCTCGGCGATGCGGCGCGCGCACGCGACTGGGCGGCGCGGGCGATCGCCATCGATCCCGACGACATTGTTGCCCAGTATAATCTCGCCTGCGTCTATTCCGTCCTCGGCGACCTCGACCAGGCAATCGACCTGTTGGAGAAGCTGCTGCCGAACAGCTCCGTCTACCATATCAAATGGTTCAACAATGATTCCGACCTCGACAACATCCGCGACGACCCGCGCTTCCAGAAACTGCTGGCCGCCGCGATGACGCAGCGCGAACGGATCGAGAGGACGGCCAGTTGAAAGCGCCTCGCCGCCGAAAATTTCGATCCGGTGATCCTTGACCTCAACCTGCCCAAGATGGATGGGGCTAGATGAGCTGCGCGCCACTGCGCGCCCGACAGAGCCAGGCCACCGCCCTCATCCTGACAGCACGCGGCACGCCGGAAGAGCGGGTGAAGGGTCTTGATCTCGGCGCCAACGCCCCCTATGCATCCAAGTCACATTTGACCTGGTTTGCTCCTATTCAGTGTTGATGCCTGCGTTTAGTGTCACGCAAAAACGCGCAACAGCAACATCCATCTCCGCAATTATCAGTTCATACACCAATCGGGCACTCTTGGCGCCACCGTATGCAGCTCTCAACGTAAGATCAATTATTTCCTGCGGTGAGTTAGCCATTCGAAAAATTGGAGCCACAAGTCGATCATATCCGTCCTTGTTCCACTCAGTGTCACTTTGATCGTCAGATTTTGCTATTTCATCTTCCAGTTCGCTATCAATTCGCCGCTTTGCATCGGACAGCATTCGTAGGACTTCCTCAAGGTCTCCTTGCTCGATTGGTCTCTTTTGATCCCTCATCCGAGACTTTGCGCGTCTCGCGATATCCTGTAACTCCTGTTTAGCCGCCATAGCAGCACCCATGGCAGCGTTGAACTTTTTCGATGGAATCCGCAGGATTTCGGGTGATGGGTCCGGCTCTGCTTTGCGTCGTAGGAAACCAAGCATTGTCTGTTCTCTCGTTCAAGGGCTGTGAACCGCCCCCGGTTTGACGGAGACCGTTTGGTTTAAGTTATGCGGCCATGACTGGCGCGTCCAGCATGGCGTAGTATCGTTCTTCCGGCTTCAGCTGGTGGAATGTTGCCGATGGGCTCCGGAAGCTGGCAGTTGTTGAATCAGCCGATCCATTCGAGGGTGGCGAACCTCACGGCTTCGAAGTTGCGCCACGGTCCTCGTCGAGCTCCGCCCCGACGATTATGTCTCGCCGATCCATCTGATGTCTGCCTACCGCTCGCTCGGCCGTGTGCTTGATACGGAAAACTGGGCGCGCCTCGACCTGCTGCAGAAGCTGCTGCCGGACAGCTCCGTCTACCATATCAAATGGTACGACAATGATTCCGATCTCGATAACATCCGCGGCGATCGCCGCTTCCAGCAACTGCTCGCCGCAGCGATGACGCAGCGCGAACGGATCGAGAGGACGGCCAGCTGAAAGCGCCTTTTCGTGGGCGCCGTTGACCGGCGTATCGGCACCTCTGTAATCTCGCTGAAAAACAGGGGAACCATCCGTGCGCATTCTGCTCACCGAAGACAATATCGCGCTGGCGGACGGCCTGTCGGCGATCTTGCGCGGCACGGGCCATGCCGTCGACGTCGTTCATGACGGCGCGTCTGCCAATGCGGTCATCGCCGCTGAAAATTTCGATCTTGTCATTCTCGACCTCAACCTGCCCGAGATGGACGGGCTCGACGTGCTGCGCGCCATGCGCGCCCGGCAGAACCAGGCGGCCGTTCTTATCCTGACGGCGCGCGGCACGCCGGAAGAACGGGTGAAGGGTCTCGATCTCGGCGCCGACGATTATCTGATCAAGCCCTTCGACATATCAGAATTCGAGGCGCGCGTGCGCGTGCTGCTGCGCCGCCAAGCCGGGCTGCGTTCGGCGACCGTCGGCTTCGGCGGCATTTCCTTCGACCTCACCTCCCGCACCTTCTCCGCCGGTTCCACCCCTCTCGACATTCCCGCCCGCGAACTTGGCCTGCTCGAAATCCTCTTCATGCGGGCCGGCAAGGTCGTCGCCAAGGAAGCGATCATCCAGTCGCTGACCGCTTTCGATGACGACATTTCCTCAAACGCCATCGAGCAATATGTCAGCCGGCTGAGAAAGCGCCTGTCGCCGCACGGCCTGACGGTCAAGACTGCCCGCGGCATCGGCTATTATCTCGACAAGCTGCCCGAGGCCCCATGAAGGCGGCCTATTCCCTCAGGCGCCGGCTGCTCTTCTGGCTGCTCGTCTCCACGGCCGTGATCGGCACGGTGGCGCTTGCCGACACCTATCGCGAGGCTGTGCAGACCTCGAACATCGTCTCCGACCGTGTTCTCGCCGGCTCGGCGCTCGCAATCGCCGAACGAGTCGTCGTTGCCGAAGACGGCACGCTGCAGGTCGATATCCCCTATGTCGCGCTCGAAATGCTGACCTCGGCCGCGCAGGACCGCGTCTTCTACCGCGTCGACGGCCCGCCGGGCCAGTTCATCACCGGCTACCAGGCTCTGCCAGTCCTGCAGAAGACGCCGAGCGGTGCAGCTGCCTTCGGCGATGGCAACTTTCGCGGCGAGCCGATCCGCGTCGCCACCCTCGAACGTTCCGCCTCGACCGGCATCCGCTCCGTACCCTTCGTCGTGACCGTGGCCGAAACCACCATTGCCCGCCGGCAATTGACCCAGGCGATCCTCGTGCGCTCGGCATTGCGTCTCGCCGTCATGATCGCCGGAGCGGCGGTCATCGTCTGGATCTCGGTGACGATGGCGCTCCGTCCGCTCTACAAGCTCGGCGACGCCATCGGCGAGCGCAGTCCTGATGACCTGCACCCGATCGAACAGACCGTGCCGCGCGAGGTCGAGCCGCTGGTCGATACGGTCAATTCCTTCATGGTCCGCCTGCAGTCGGCCCTCGATGCGCTGCGCCATTTCACCGGCAATGCCAGCCACCAGCTGCGCACGCCACTGGCGATCATCCGCACCCAGCTTGCTCTTTCGGCTCGGGCCGGCTCGCTTGACGAAGCTCAGGCGGCGGCGCTGAAAGGCGACCAGGCCGTCGCCCATGCCGAGCGCATCCTTGCCCAGCTTTTGCTGATGGCGAAGATCGACGCCGCCACGGCCAAGGAGGCGCTGACCGCCTCCGCCATCGATCTCGCCGCCCTCGCCCAGGAAATTACCGGCGAACAGATCCCGGCCGCCGCCGTCGCCGGCATCGATCTCGGCTTCGAAGGCGAAAGCCCGGCGATGATCCGCGCCGAGCCGCTGCTGATCGGCGAAATGCTGCGCAATCTTGCCGGCAATGCAATCGCCTATGCCGGCAAGGGGGCAGAAGCCACCGTCCGCGTCATCGCTGCCACCGAGACGATCCGCCTTGAGGTCGAAGACAACGGCCCCGGTATTCCGTGTGAAAAGCTGGAGGCGGTGCGCCGCCGTTTTTCGCGCGGCAATGAATCCGACGCGCCCGGCGCCGGCCTCGGCCTTCCCATCGTCGAAGAAATCGCCAATCTTTTCAATGCCGTCATGACGTTGGAGCCCGGAACGGGCGGCCGCGGGCTGAAGGTGGCCATCACCTTTGCCAGGGCGTCGTAAAAGCCGTCGCCACCTCGGCCTTTCCACCTTGCTTTCTTTCGCTGCATTGCACAGACTGGCTTTGGGAACAGCAAGACGCACGACGATGCGCGCCGGATAAAAAGAGAAATATGTCGATCAAAGCCAGCATCTATCATCTGACGCATTATATTTACGACAAGCCGGTTCGCCTCGGCCCCCAGATAATCCGGTTGAAACCGGCCTCGCATTCGAAGACGCGGGTGCTCAGCCACTCGCTGAAGGTCACGCCTTCCAACCATTTCGTCAATTTGCAGCAGGATCCCTACGGCAACTATCTCGCCCGCTACGTCTTCCCGGACCCGGTGACGGAGTTCAAGATCGAGGTCGACCTCGTCGCCGACATGACGGTCTACAACCCCTTCGACTTCTTCGTCGAAGAAGAAGCGACCAAGTGGCCCTTCGATTATCCTGAAACGATCCGCGAGGATCTGTCGATCTATATGACGCCCGAGCCGGCCGGCCCGCGCCTGAAGGCGCTGCTGCCGACGCTCGACTGGTCGCCGGGCCAGGCGACGATCGATATGGTCGTCGCTCTGAACGCCCGCCTGCAGCGGCAGATCGGTTATGTCATCCGCATGGAAGCCGGCGTGCAGACGCCTGAGGAGACGCTGGAAAGCGCCACGGGTTCCTGCCGCGACACCAGCTGGCTGCTCGTCCAGATTCTCCGTCATCTCGGCCTTGCCGCCCGCTTCGTCTCCGGTTACCTCATCCAGCTGACGCCGGATCTGAAGGCGCTCGACGGCCCCTCGGGTACCGAGGTCGATTTCACCGATCTGCATGCCTGGGCCGAGGTCTATCTGCCCGGCGCCGGCTGGGTCGGCCTCGACCCGACCTCTGGCCTCCTGACCGGCGAAAGCCATATTCCGCTGGCCGCCACGCCGCATTACCGCAATGCCGCGCCGATCTCCGGCGGTTACTTCGGCGAGGCCGAAACCGAATTTGCCTTCGACATGAAGGTCTCGCGCGTCGCTGAACACCCGCGCATCACCAAGCCCTTCTCCGACGACAGCTGGCAGGAGCTCAACGAACTCGGCGAAAAGGTCGACCGTGTTCTTGAGGCCGAGGATGTGCAGCTGACAATGGGCGGCGAGCCGACTTTCGTCTCGATCGACGATTTCCAGTCCGACGAGTGGAATACCGCCGCCGTCGGACCGACCAAGCGCGAAAAGGCCGACACGCTCATCCGCCGCCTGCGCGACCGCTTTGCGCCGAACGGCTTCCTGCACTACGGGCAGGGCAAATGGTATCCCGGCGAAAGCCTGCCGCGCTGGACCTTCTCGCTCTACTGGCGCAAAGACGGCCTGCCGATCTGGTCCAACGACAATCTCGTCGCCACCGAAGGCCGCAACTACCAGGTGTCGGAGGACGATGCCGGCCGCCTGCTGACGGCCATCGCCGGCGAGCTCGACCTTGCACCGGAATATGTCACGCCCGCTTTCGAGGATCCGGCGGAATGGCTGGTCAAGGAAGCGAGCCTGCCCGATAATGTCGACCCCTCGAATTCCAAGCTTGAGGATGCCGAGGAACGCAGCCGCATCGCCCGCGTCTTCGATCGCGGACTGACGCGCCCGACCGGCTACGTGCTGCCTGTCCAAGCCTGGAATGCGCGCGCCAGCGGCCGCACATGGACGAGCGAGAAGTGGTCGACGCGGCGCGGCCGCATCTTCCTCGTGCCGGGCGACAGCCCGGTCGGCTATCGCCTGCCGCTCGATTCGCTCGCCTATATCCCGCCTTCGCGATATCCCTATATCAATCCGCTCGATCCCTTTGTTGAGCGGGCCGAACTGCCGGATTTCGGGCAGGATAGCGGACGCGCGCTGCAGGCAGCGCACTTCCAGCCCTTCAACGGCCAGCAACCGATCACGCCACAATCGGCCAACGAGATCGGCGGCCATGTCCGCACCGCGCTTTCCGTTGAACCCCGCGACGGCCGCCTCTGCATCTTCATGCCGCCGACGGAAACACTTGAAGATTATCTCGATCTTGTCGCCTCGGCCGAACGCGCGGCCGCCGCATTGGATCTGCCCGTCCACATCGAAGGCTATCCGCCGCCGCAGGACGAGCGCATCAACGTCATCCGCGTCGCTCCCGATCCCGGTGTCATCGAGGTCAACATCCACCCGTCCTCGACATGGAGGGATACGGTCGACATCACCACGGCGATCTATGAGGAGGCCCGCGCCAGCCGACTCGGCGCCGACAAGTTCATGATCGACGGCCGCCATACCGGCACCGGCGGCGGCAACCATGTCGTCGTGGGCTCCGCCAATCCGAACAACAGCCCTTTCCTGCGCCGTCCCGATCTCCTGAAGAGCGTCGTCCTGCACTGGCAGCGTCATCCCTCGCTGTCCTACCTGTTCTCCGGCCTCTTCATCGGCCCGACCAGCCAGGCGCCGCGCATCGACGAGGCCCGTCATGACAGCCTTTACGAACTGGAGATTGCCCTGGCTCAGATCGCGCCGCCCGGCCGCGGCCAAAAGCCTCTGCCCTGGCTCGTCGACCGCCTGTTCCGCAACCTGCTGACCGACGTCACCGGCAATACCCACCGCGCCGAGATCTGCATCGACAAGCTGTTCTCGCCCGACGGTCCGACCGGCAGGCTCGGCCTCATCGAGTTCCGCGGCTTCGAGATGCCGCCGAACGCGCGCATGTCGCTTGCCCAGCAATTGCTGGTGCGCGCGCTGATCGCCCGGTTTTGGACAAACCCCGTCGACGGCAAGTTCGTCCGTTGGGGCACGACCCTGCACGACCGTTTCATGCTGCCGCATTTCGTCTGGGCCGATTTTCTCGACGTGCTCGCCGACCTTCGCGAAAACGGCTTCGATCTCAGCCCCGAATGGTTCAAGGCGCAGCTCGAATTCCGCTTCCCCTTCTGCGGCGAAGTCGAATATGAAGGCTCGAAGCTGGAACTGCGCCAGGCGCTGGAACCCTGGCATGTCATGGGCGAGCAAGGCGCGATCGGCGGCACGGTGCGCTATGTCGATTCGTCGGTCGAGCGCCTCCAGGTGCGGTTCGAAACCAGCAACACGGCCCGCTACACGGTCACTTGCAACGGCCGCATCCTGCCGCTGACGCCGACCGGCACCTCCGGCGTATCGGTCGCCGGCGTCCGCTACAAGGCATGGCAGCCGGCCTCGGGCCTGCACCCCGTCCTGCCGGTCAACACGCCTTTGACATTTGACATTTATGATACATGGTCGAAGCGTTCGATCGGCGGCTGCATCTATCATGTTGCCCATCCGGGCGGCCGGACCTATGACACCTTCCCGGTCAACGGCAACGAGGCGGAAGCAAGGCGGCTCGCCCGGTTCGAGCCGTGGGGACATACGGCGGGCGGCTATATTCCGCGCGCCGAGACGGGTTCGCCGGAATTCCCGCTGACGCTGGATCTGCGGCGGCCCGCCGGAATTTGAGCGGGCCGAGGCCGAGGGCTGAGACCGGGGTTGGGATGTGAGTTTTGATGGGTAAAAGGCCCGCAGCGGAGCGTAGGGGTGAGGCAGAGGATCGCATCGGCAAGGATGCGGCCTTCGACTATGCGCCGCTTCCCGGCACCGCCGACGAGATGGTCGACAACGATGGCGTCGTTCGCCCTGTCTGGCAGCGTTTCCTCTCGCATCTGAGTGCGATGCCGGAAAAGGATCTCGCCGAACGTTTCGCCCGGGCCGACCGTTATCTCAGGGATGCCGGCGTCTTCTACCGCGCCTATGGCAGCAAGGGCACCGGCGAACGCGCCTGGCCGATCTCGCATATTCCAGTGCTGATCGACGAGCGCGAATGGCAGGCGCTGTCGGCGGGCCTGGTCCAGCGCGCCGATCTCCTGGAAGCGATCGTCGCCGATATCTATGGCGACAACCGGCTGGTCGAGGAAGGGGTCCTGCCGCCGGCGCTGATCGCCGCCAATCCGGAATTCCAACGCCCGCTCTCCGGCATCAGACCGGCATCCGGCCACTATCTGCATTTCTGCGCTTTCGAGATCGGCCGCGGGCCTGACGGCAACTGGTGGGTTCTCGCCGACAGGACGCAGGCGCCGTCGGGCGCCGGTTTCGCGCTGGAAAGCCGCGTCGCCACCACCCGAGCCTTCTCGGATATCTACGCCGAAACCCCGGTCCACCGCCTCGCTTCCTTCTTCGGCGCCTTCCGCGACGCGCTGCAGGACATGAAGCATTCCGGCGACGACCGCATCGCCGTGCTGACGCCGGGCCCGGCCAACGAGACCTATTACGAACACGCCTATATTGCCCGTTATCTCGGCTTCATGCTGCTCGAGGGCGAGGATCTCACTGTCGTCAAGGGCCGCGTCATGGTGCGCACCGTCGCCGGCCTGAAGCCGATCGGCGTGCTCTGGCGCCGTCTCGATTCTGCCTTCGCCGATCCGCTGGAACTGAACCAGAATTCGCATATCGGCACGCCCGGCCTCGTCGAAGCCTTGCGCACCGAAAGCGTCACCATCGTCAATGCACTCGGCACCGGCATTCTCGAAACCCGGGCGCTTTTGGCCTTTATGCCGACCATCTGCCGCCGTCTGTTGGGGCAGGATCTGCGGCTGCCCTCGATTGCGACCTGGTGGTGCGGCCAGGAGGAAGAGCGCGAGCACGTCGCCAAGAATATCGAGAAGATGGTGATCGGCCCGGCCTATTCCCGGGCGCCCTTCTTCGACGACGACGGCCAATCCGTGCTCGGCTCGTCGCTGCGGGCAACCGCCAGGGATTCCATCACCGACTGGCTGAGTTCCGACGGTCCCAAATTGGTCGGCCAGGAGGTCGTCACACTCTCGACGACGCCCGCCTGGGTGGACGGTAAATTGGTGCCGCGGCCGATGTCGCTGCGCGTCTTCGCCGCCCGCACCGCCAACGGCTGGCAGATCATGCCCGGTGGTTTTGCCCGCATCGGCTCCGGCGCTGATGTCGCGGCGATCGCCATGCAGTCGGGCGGCGCGGCCGCCGATGTCTGGATCGTCAGCGACAAACCGGTCGAGCGCCACACGCTGCTGCCGGCCGAAGGCAGCTTCACCCGCAACATGCCGGGCAGCCTGCCCAGCCGGGCGGCCGACAACCTGTTCTGGCTCGGCCGCTACATTGAACGCGCCGAAGGGGCGTTGCGCATCCTGCGCGCCTGGCATGCGCGATATGCCGAGGCCGCCGATCCGAGCCAGCCGCTGCTTGCCGACGTCTCGGCCTATCTCGCCGCCGTCGATATCGATACGGCGGAAGCCGTGCCGGAAACGCTGCTGCGCAACATCGACAGCGCGGTTTATTCGGCGAGCAACATCCGCGACCGTTTCTCGCCGGATGGCTGGCTGGCGCTCAACGATCTCGCCAAGACCGCGCGCCGCTTTCGTGTCACCGTCTCTGCAGGCGACGACGCCAGCCATGCGATGACGATCCTTCTGCGCAAGCTTGCCGGCTTTGCCGGCCTTGTGCACGAGAACATGTACCGCTTCATGGGCTGGCGTTTCCTCTCGCTCGGCCGCTATATCGAACGCGGTCTGCACATGACCCGCCTGCTCGGCCACATGTCCGGCCCGGAGGCGCCCGACGGCGCGCTCGACATGCTGCTGGAGATCGGGGACAGCGTCATGACCCACCGCCGCCGCTACAACGTCAACACCGCGCGGCTGACCGTCACCGATCTGCTGGCGCTCGATCCGCTCAACCCGCGCTCGGTGCTCTTCCAGGTGAACGAGATTCACCACGAGGTCGAGCAACTGCCGAATGCCCTGATCAACGGCCAGATGTCGCCCTTCTACCGCGAGGCGATGCGGCTTCATTCGGGCCTCGCGGTGATGACGCCGGAGGGCATGGGGCCTGAGGTCTATCAGCGGTTCGAACGCGAACTGGAGCAGCTTTCCGACCTGCTCGCCCAGACCTATCTCGGGTGACGGCAGTGCTTTACGACCTCTCGCTCCGCATGGGTTACAGCTACGACGTGCCGGCCTCCGGCGCTCGCCACGTCATGCGCCTGATGCCACTGTCGCTGACCAACCGGCAACGCTTGGTCGCCGGATCGATCACCATTTCGCCGACGCCGGACGAACAGTCGCATTTCGTCGATTTCTTTCAACACCCCGCCACCTCTTTCATGCTGCGCGCACCACACGAGGCGCTCGACATTCGCATGCAGGCCCGCGTGCAGGTGGAAAGCCAGCCGATCGCCGCCGATTTCTCGCCGCTGCTTGCCGACCTGCCGGAGGAGATAGCAGGCATCTGGTCGCTGGCGCCGGATTCGCCGCACCACTTCCTCGGCGATAGCCCGCGCCTGACGCAAACGCGCGAGATCGCCGACTATGCACGGGGCTGCACCAAGCCCGATCTCACGGCGATGCAGATCGCCCATGCGCTCTGCACCCGCATCAACAAGGACTTCACCTACGATCCCGACGCAACGACGGTCGACACCACGCCGCTCGAGGCGTTCAAGCTGAAGCGCGGCGTCTGCCAGGATTTTACCCACATCATGATCCTGGCGCTGCGAAGCCTCGGCATTCCGGCCGGTTACGTCTCCGGTTTCCTGCGCACCATTCCGCCACCCGGAAAGGAACGGCTGGAAGGGGCGGATGCTATGCATGCCTGGGTCAGGATCTGGTGCGGCGAAACGATCGGCTGGATCGAGCTCGACCCGACCAACGACATCGCCGCCAGCATGGACCACATCGTCGTCGCCTATGGGCGCGACTATGCCGACGTGGTTCCCGTCATCGGCGTATTGAAAAGCTATGGCGGTCAGCGCGCCGTCCAGGCGGTCGATGTGATCCCGCTAAAATAAGCCAATCCCAAAACTGGAAAAAACCGTCGATTCGCTAAAATTTGATTGACGCCGTAAGGGCGCCGTAAAGAAGCAGCGTGCGTTAATCACCTCACAGGGTTTCCAGTTGGGTGAACATGATGAGCACCTCCTTTTTGCATCCCTGCCTGCGTCGCATGTTCAGCGATCGAGGCGGTAACTTCGGTATCATGACGGCGATTTTGGCGCCGGTCCTTCTCGGCGCTGCCGGCATGGCGATCCAGGTCGGCGATATGCTGATCTCCAAACAGCAACTGCAGGAAGCCGCCGATTCGGCGGCGCTTGCGACCGCCACCGCGCTCGCGAATGGCACGATCCAAACCTCTCAGGCCGAGGCCTTCGCGCGGAATTTCGTCGCGGGACAAATGGCGAATTACCTGCAAAGCGGCGTCGACATCAAAAGCGCGACGGGCGTCACCGTGCAAACGAACACGTCGGGAAATTCGACATCCTACCAGGTAACAGTCTCGCCGAGCTACGACCTGACGGTCAATCCGCTGATGCAAGCGGTCGGCTTCACCACGCAGCACCTTTCGACATCCGGCACGACGATCGGCGGCCATTCGCAGACTCAGGGTTCGATCTCGATGTATCTGGCGCTCGATAAGTCGGGATCGATGGGAGAAGACACGGCGACCGTCAACGAGGAGGACCCCACGGAATCGTACACCTACGACTGCAATGGGCACTACAATAAGAAGGGCAAGTGGATTTACGATACTTGCACCGGCAGCCGCGCGAATTATTACACGAAAATAGAAGCGCTAAAGATGGCCGCCGGCAATCTCTTCGGCCAGCTGAGCAGCGCCGATCCCAACGCTCAATACGTCCGCACCGGCGCAGTATCTTACGATATCGTTCAATATACACCCAGCGCTCTTGCCTGGGGGACTTCTGGTGTTTCAACCTATGTCAATGCGCTTCAGGCAGGAGGCGGCACGAATTCCAGCGGCGCGATGAGCACCGCCTATTCGTCCCTGACGGCAAAGAATGCTGCAGGGAACGATGCCGAAGACGCCGCCCACAAGCTGAAGACCGGGCAGACACCCAAAAAATACATCGTCTTCATGACGGACGGCGACAACAACGACGATAGCAGCGGCGGCCGTTCATATGACACGCTGACCAAGGCAACATGCGACACCGCCAAGTCCAAGGGTATCGAGATCTATACGATCGCCTTCATGGCGCCCGAGGGCGGACAGGCGTTGCTGCATTATTGCGCTTCCGACGACTCCCATTATTTCCAGGCGGAAAAAATGGAAGACCTACTCGCCGCCTTCAAGGCAATCGGAGCGAAGGCATCGTCGCAGCTGACGCGCCTGACGAACTGATAGAACGCTCGACAGACAAAAAACAAAAAGCCGCGTCGGACCAGACCGCCGCGGCTTTGTTTTGTGCCGGCATCAGTTCGGGAAAATCTATTGAAATCAATCGCCTTGAACGGCGTGCATATGAAGGTTTCGCAAATTTTTCGTTTGTCCAAATCCTTTGTTGCAAGTGCTTCCTAACGATGCATAAACTGTGGTCAGCGCAGCGACAAATCGATTAAATCAGGTATAACACCCTGAAACCAAATTAAAATTGGCGAGATCTGACCATGAATACCGTTTCCAAGCCGGTTATCCCTTCTCCCGCTCCCCGTAGTTCAAGGCCGGAAATTCTCGCTGAAGAAATCATCGAACGTCTGACCTACCGCATCGGCAAGGACGCCAAGGTGGCAAAGCCGCATGACTGGCTGACGGCGACAATTCTGGTGGTGCGCGACCGCATCATCGACAAGTGGATGGCCTCCACCCGCGAGGTCTATGCGACGGGTGCCAAGCGCGTCTATTATCTTTCCCTCGAATTCCTGATCGGCCGCCTGATGCGCGATGCCGTCTCGAACCTCGGCCTGATGGAAGAGGTGCGCGATGCGCTTGCCTCGCTCGGCGTCGATGTCAACGTCATCGCCGGGCTGGAGCCGGATGCCGCACTCGGCAATGGCGGTCTCGGGCGTCTCGCGGCCTGCTTCATGGAGAGCATGGCGACCGTCGACGTCCCAGCCTATGGCTACGGTATCCGCTACGTCCATGGCCTCTTTCGTCAGCAGCTGGCCGACGGCTGGCAGGTGGAACTGCCTGAAAACTGGCTTGCCCACGGCAATCCCTGGGAGTTCGAGCGCCGCGAGAGCTCCTATGAAATCGGCTTTGGCGGTTCCGTCGAATTCATCACCACCCATGACGACCAGCCGCGCTACGTCTGGAAACCGGCCGAGCGCGTGATCGCCGCCGCCTTCGACACGCCGGCCGTCGGCTGGCGCGGCAAACGCGTCAACACGCTGCGCCTCTGGTCGGCGCAGCCGATCGATCCGATCCTGCTCGATGCCTTCAACGCCGGCGACCACATCGGCGCGCTGCGCGAAAGCAACAAGGCCGAAAGTCTGACCCGGGTTCTCTATCCGGCCGACGCCACTCCCGCCGGTCAGGAATTGCGCCTGCGTCAGGAGTTCTTCTTCTCGTCCGCCTCGCTGCAGGACATCCTGCGCCGCCACCTGCAGCAATATGATGATTTCACCTCGCTGCCTGATAAGGTGGCAATCCAGTTGAACGACACCCATCCGGCCGTCTCGGTCGCCGAGCTCGTGCGTCTGCTCTGCGACGTGCATGGCATGGATTTCGAACAGGCCTGGGAGATCACCCGCCACACCTTCTCCTACACCAATCACACGCTTCTGCCCGAAGCGCTGGAAAGCTGGCCCGTACCGCTGTTCGAGCGCCTGCTGCCGCGTCACATGCAGATCGTCTATGCGATCAACGCCAAGATCCTGCTCGATGCCCGCAAGACCAAGAACTTTTCCGACAGCGAAATCCGCTCGATCTCGCTAATCGAGGAAAGCGGCGACCGCCGGGTGCGCATGGGCAACCTCGCCTTCATCGGCTCGCATTCGATCAATGGCGTCTCGGCGCTGCACACCGATCTGATGAAGGTCACGGTCTTTGCCGACCTGCACAAGCTCTATCCCGACCGCATCAACAACAAGACCAACGGCATCACGCCGCGCCGCTGGCTGCAGCAGTGCAATCCCGGCCTCACCGGCCTGATCCGCGAGGCAATCGGCGACGAATTCCTCGATGATGCCGAGGAGCTGCGCCCGCTCGAGGCCCACGCTTCCGATCCGGCCTTCCAGCAGAAATTCGCCGCAGTGAAGCGGGCCAACAAGGTGGCGCTTTCCAATCTCGTTGCCAGCCGCATGGGCGTGAAGCTCGATCCCTCGGCCATGTTCGACATCCAGATCAAGCGCATCCACGAATATAAGCGCCAGCTGTTGAACATTATCGAAGCCGTCGCCCTCTACGACCAGATCCGTTCGCATCCGGAGCTGGACTGGGTGCCGCGCGTCAAGCTCTTCGCCGGCAAGGCGGCGCCGAGCTACTACAACGCCAAGCTCATCATCAAGCTGATCAACGACGTCGCCCGCACCATCAACAACGACCCGTCGGTGCGCGGTCTGCTGAAGGTCGTCTTCGTGCCGAACTACAACGTCTCGCTCGCCGAGGTCATGGTTCCCGCCGCCGACCTTTCCGAGCAGATCTCGACTGCCGGCATGGAAGCATCCGGCACCGGCAACATGAAGTTCGGCCTCAACGGCGCACTGACGATCGGCACGCTCGACGGCGCCAATGTCGAAATGCGCGACAATGTCGGCGAGGACAACATCGTCATTTTCGGCCTCAGGGCCGACGAGGTCGCCAAGGTCCGCAGCGACGGCCACAATCCCCGCGCCATCATCGAGGGCTCGCGCGAACTTTCGCAGGCGCTCTCGGCCATCGGCTCCGGCGTCTTCTCCCCCGATGACCGCAACCGCTACGCGGCGCTGATCGATGGCATCTATTCGCACGACTGGTTCATGGTCGCCGCCGATTTCGACGCCTATGCCCAGGCTCAGCGCGACGTCGACCAGATCTGGACCAACCAGTCCGCCTGGTACACCAAGACGATCAACAACACGGCACGGATGGGCTGGTTCTCTTCCGACCGGACGATCAGGCAATATGCCGACGAAATCTGGAGAGCCGGATGAAAACGCCGAAAACAGTCCCTGAAGTAAAGCTTTCCTGGGAAATTTCGGCAGATGAAATCAAGGCGATCCTTGCCGGCTCGCATTCCAATCCCTTTGCCGTCCTAGGCGTGCATCAGGCCGGCGACACCTTCGTCGCCCGCTGCTTCATTCCGGGCGCCGAAGAAGTGACCGCCATGACACTCGACGGCAGCGTCATCGGCGAGCTGAAGCAATTGCATGCCGACGGCTTTTTCGCCGGTCCGGTGTCGCTGACAAGGCTGCAGCCGGTGCGCTACCGCGCCCGGCGCGGCGATGCCGAATGGGCCGTCACCGACCCCTACAGCTTCGGGCCGGTGCTCGGCCCTATGGACGATTATTTCGCCCGCGAAGGCTCGCATCTGCGTCTGTTCGACAAGATGGGCGCCCACCTCATTCGCCATGACGGCGCCCAGGGCATCCACTTCGCCGTCTGGGCCCCGAATGCGCAGCGCGTCTCGGTCGTCGGCGATTTCAACAATTGGGACGGTCGCCGTCACGTCATGCGGCTGCGTGCCGACAGCGGCATCTGGGAAATCTTTGCCCCTGACGTGCCGATCGGCGTTGCCTACAAATTCGAGATCCGCGGCCATGACGGCGTCCTGCTGCCGCTGAAGGCTGATCCCTTCGCCCGGCGCAGCGAGTTGCGGCCGAAGACCGCCTCGGTCGCCGCCGCCGAACTGGAGCAGGTCTGGGAGGACGAGGCCCATCTGAAGCATTGGCGCGAGACCGACAAGCGCCGCCAGCCGATCTCGATCTATGAGGTTCATGCCGCCTCCTGGCAGCGCCGGCAGGACGGCACGATGCTGACCTGGGACGAGCTTGCCTCGAGCCTCATTCCCTATTGCGTCGACATGGGTTTCACCCATATCGAATTCCTGCCGATTACCGAACATCCCTACGATCCTTCCTGGGGCTACCAGACGACCGGCCTCTACGCGCCGACCGCCCGCTTCGGCGAGCCGGAGGGTTTTGCCCGTTTCGTCAATGGCTGCCACAAGGTCGGCATCGGCGTCATCCTCGACTGGGTGCCGGCGCATTTTCCGACCGACGAACATGGCCTCGGCTGGTTCGACGGCACGGCGCTCTATGAGCACGAAGATCCGCGCAAGGGCTTCCATCCCGACTGGAACACGGCGATCTACAATTTCGGCCGCACCGAGGTCGTTTCCTATCTCGTCAACAACGCCCTCTATTGGGCGGAGAAGTTCCATCTCGACGGCCTGCGGGTCGATGCCGTCGCCTCGATGCTCTATCTCGATTATTCCCGCAAACACGGCGAATGGATCCCGAACGAGTACGGCGGCAACGAAAACCTCGAAGCTGTCCGCTTCCTGCAAGACCTCAATACCCGGATCTATGGCCAGCATTCCAATGTCATGACTATCGCCGAGGAATCGACCTCCTGGCCGAAAGTCTCGCAACCCGTGCATGAAGGCGGCCTCGGCTTCGGCTTCAAATGGAACATGGGCTTCATGCACGACACGCTGAGCTACATGAAACGCGATCCGGTGCACCGTAAGCACCATCACAACGAGCTTACCTTCGGCCTGCTCTATGCCTATTCGGAAAATTTCGTCCTGCCGCTGTCGCATGACGAGGTCGTCCACGGAAAAGGCTCGCTGATTGCCAAGATGCCGGGAGACGATTGGCAGAAATTCGCCAATCTGCGCGCCTATTACGCCTATATGTGGGGCTATCCCGGCAAGAAGCTGTTGTTCATGGGCCAGGAATTCGCCCAGTGGAGCGAGTGGAGCGAAGCGAAGTCGCTCGATTGGAACCTGCTTCAATACCGTATGCACGAGGGCATGCGCCGCCTGGTGCGTGATCTCAACTTCACCTACCGCAGCAAGCCGGCGCTGCACGAGCGTGATTGCGAGGGCGACGGCTTCGAATGGCTGGTCGCCGACGACGGCGAGAATTCCGTCTTCGCCTGGCTGCGCAAGGCGCCGGGCCAGAAGCCGGTCGCCGTCATCACCAACTTCACGCCTGTTTATCGCGAGAACTATTCGATCCGCCTGCCACTGGCGGGCCGCTGGCGGGAAATTCTGAATACCGATGCCGACATCTACGGCGGCAGCGGCAAGGGCAATGGCGGGCGCGTGCAGGCCGTCGATGCCGGCGGCAACATCACCTGCTCGATCACCCTGCCGCCCTTGGCGACAATTATGCTTGAACCTGAAAATTAAGACTGGTGGGAGGAGAAAATGGTAGAAAAGCGTATTCAGCCACTTGCCCGCGATGCAATGGCCTATGTTCTGGCGGGCGGCAGGGGGAGCCGTCTCAAGGAACTCACCGACCGGCGCGCCAAGCCGGCCGTCTATTTTGGCGGCAAGGCCCGCATCATCGATTTTGCTCTGTCGAACGCGCTGAATTCAGGCATTCGCCGTATTGGCGTCGCGACCCAATACAAGGCGCATTCGCTGATCCGCCACATGCAGCGCGGCTGGAACTTCTTCCGTCCCGAACGCAACGAGAGCTTCGATATCCTGCCCGCCAGCCAGCGCGTCTCCGAGACGCAATGGTATGAAGGCACGGCCGACGCCGTTTACCAGAACATCGATATCATCGAGGATTACGGCGTCGAATACATGGTCATTCTCGCGGGCGACCACGTCTACAAGATGGACTATGAATGGATGCTGCAGCAGCACGTCGATTCCGGCGCCGACGTCACCATCGGCTGCCTGGAAGTGCCGCGCATGGAGGCGACCGGCTTCGGCGTCATGCATGTCAACGACAAGGACGAGATTCTCGCCTTCGTCGAAAAACCGGCCGATCCGCCTGGCATCCCCGACAAGCCGGATTTCGCGCTTGCCTCGATGGGCATCTATGTCTTCCACACCAAGTTCCTGCTCGATGCGCTGCGCCGCGACGCCGCCGACCCGAATTCGAGCCGCGACTTCGGCAAGGACATCATCCCCTATATCGTTCAGAACGGTAAGGCGGTCGCCCACCGCTTCGCCAAGTCCTGCGTCCGATCGGATTTCGAGCACGAGCCCTATTGGCGCGACGTCGGCACGATCGACGCCTATTGGCAGGCCAATATCGACCTGACGGCGATCGTTCCGGAACTCGACATCTACGACAAGTCCTGGCCGATCTGGACCTATGCCGAGATCACCCCGCCGGCGAAGTTCGTTCATGACGACGAGGACCGCCGCGGCTCGGCCACGTCTTCCGTCGTCTCGGGCGACTGCATCATCTCCGGCGCCAGCCTCAACAAGAGCCTGCTCTTTACCGGTGTCAGGGCCAATTCCTTCTCCAAGCTTGAAGGGGCGGTCATCCTGCCGAATGTGAAGATTGGACGCCGCGCGCAGCTCAAGAATGTGGTGATCGACCACGGTGTCGTCATTCCGGAAGGTCTTGTTGTCGGCGAGGATCCCGAACTCGACGCCAAGCGCTTCCGGCGGACGGAAAGCGGCATCTGCCTGATCACGCAACCGATGATCGACAAGCTGGATATCTGACTTATGAAAGTTCTTTCGGTTTCGTCCGAAGTCTTCCCTCTGATCAAGACAGGGGGCCTGGCCGATGTGTCCGGCGCCCTGCCAATCGCTCTCAAAGCCTTCGGGGTCGAGACCAAGACCCTCCTGCCCGGCTATCCCGCCGTCATGAAGGTCATTCGCGACCCGGTCGTCAGGCTCGAATTCGCGGACCTGCTCGGAGAAAAAGCAACCGTGCTCGAGGTCGAGCACGAAGGCCTCGATCTCCTCGTCCTCCATGCGCCAGCCTATTACGACAGGCCGGGCGGCCCCTATCTCGATCCGCTCGGCAAGGACTACCCCGACAATTGGCGCCGTTTCGCCGCCCTGTCGCTTGCCGCCGCCGAAATCGCCGCCGGCCTGCTGCCCGGCTGGCAGCCGGATCTTGTGCACACACACGACTGGCAGGCGGCGCTGACCTCGGTCTACATGCGCTATTATCCGACGCCGGAACTGCCGAGCGTGCTGACGATCCACAACATCGCCTTCCAGGGCCAGTTCGGTTCCGAGATCTTTCCCGGCCTGCGGCTGCCCGGTCATGCCTTCGCCATCGACGGCGTCGAATATTACGGCACGACCGGCTTTCTGAAGGGCGGCCTGCAGACCGCGCATGCGATCACCACTGTCAGCCCCACCTATGCCGATGAGATCCTGACGCCGGAGTTCGGCATGGGGCTCGAAGGCGTCATTGCCACCCGCATCGACAATCTGCACGGCATCGTCAACGGCATCGACACCGATATCTGGAATCCGGCAACCGATCCCGTCGTCCACACCCATTACGGCCCGACGACGCTGAAGAACCGCGACGAGAACCGCCGCTCGATCGCCGAGTTCTTCCATCTCGACAATGACGATGCTCCGATTTTCTGCGTCATCAGCCGTCTCACCTGGCAGAAGGGCATGGATCTCGTCGCCAACGTCGCCGACGAAATCGTCGCCATGGGCGGCAAGCTCGTCGTGCTCGGTTCCGGCGAAGCCGCACTTGAAGGCGCGCTGCTTGCCTCCGCCAGCCGTCATCCCGGCCGCATCGGCGTCTCGATCGGCTATAACGAGCCGATGTCGCACCTGATGCAGGCCGGCTGTGACGCAATTATCATCCCCTCGCGCTTCGAGCCCTGCGGCCTGACCCAGCTTTACGGCCTGCGTTATGGCTGCGTGCCGATCGTCGCGCGCACCGGCGGCTTGAATGACACGGTGATCGATGCCAATCACGCCGCACTTGCAGCGAAAGTGGCAACCGGCATACAATTCTCACCTGTGACGGAAACGGGCCTGCTGCAGGCAATCCGCCGTGCAATGCATTTTTATGCGGACCGAAAACTCTGGACCCAATTACAAAAGCAGGGCATGAAATCGGATGTCTCCTGGGAGAAGAGCGCCGAACGCTACGCTGCCCTCTATTCAAGCCTCGTCTCGAAAGGCATGTGACCTAAAATGATCAAGTCCGTACCCACCACGCCCTATCTCGACCAGAAGCCCGGCACGTCCGGCCTGCGCAAGAAGGTTCCGGTCTTCCAGCAGCCGAATTATGCGGAGAACTTCATCCAGTCGATCTTCGATTCGCTCGAGGGCTACCAGGGCAAGTGCCTCGTCATCGGCGGCGACGGACGCTACTACAACCGCGAAGTCATCCAGAAGGCGGTCAAGATGGCCGCCGCCAACGGCTTCGGCAAGGTGATGGTCGGCAAGGGCGGCATCCTGTCGACGCCGGCCGCTTCCCACATCATCCGCAAGTACAAGGCTTTCGGCGGCATCATTCTGTCTGCCAGCCACAATCCCGGCGGCCCGACAGAAGATTTCGGCATCAAGTACAACATCAACAATGGCGGTCCGGCGCCGGAAAAGATCACCGACGCGATCTATGCCCGCTCCAAGACGATCGACAGCTACAAGATCACCGATTTCGCCGACGTCAATCTCGACCGCATCGGCAAGGAAGAGCTTCCCGGCGGCATGATCCTTTCGGTCATCGACCCGGTCGAGGACTATGCCGCGCTGATGGAAGAGCTGTTCGATTTCGGCGCCATCCGCAATCTGATCAGCCTCGGCTTCCGCATCGCTTTCGACGGCATGAGCGCCGTCACCGGTCCTTACGCGAAAGAAATCTTCGAAAACCGCCTCGGCGCTCCCTCCGGCTCGGTCCGCAACTTCATGCCGCTGCCGGATTTCGGCGGCCATCATCCCGACCCGAACCCGGTTCATTGCAAGGAACTGTTCGACGAGATGATGAGCGACGACGCGCCTGATTTCGGCGCCGCTTCCGATGGCGACGGCGACCGCAATCTGATCATCGGGCGCGGCATCTTCGTCACTCCCTCCGACAGCCTGGCGATCCTCGCCGCCAACGCCAATCTCGCTCCCGGCTACTCGGGCGGCCTCGCCGGCATCGCCCGCTCGATGCCGACCTCGGGTGCAGCCGACCGCGTCGCCGAAAAACGCGGCATCGGCATGTATGAGACGCCGACCGGCTGGAAGTTCTTCGGCAACCTGCTCGACGCCGGCATGGCGACGATCTGCGGTGAGGAAAGCTCCGGCACCGGATCCAGCCACGTCCGCGAAAAAGATGGCCTCTGGGCGGTGCTGCTCTGGCTGAATATTCTTGCCGTGCGTGGCGAGAGCGTCGCCGATATCGTCACCCAGCACTGGCAGACCTACGGCCGCAACTATTATTCGCGCCACGATTACGAAGGCCTCGACACCGACGCTGCGAACGGGCTGATGGACAATCTCCGCAGCCAGCTTTCCACCCTGCCCGGCAAGAGCTTCGGCAGCCTGAAGGTCGAGAAAGCCGACGATTTCGCCTATCACGATCCGATCGACAAATCGATAAGCGAGCACCAGGGCATCCGCGTCCTCTTCGAGGGCGGCTCCCGCGTCGTCTTCCGTCTCTCCGGCACCGGCACGTCTGGCGCAACCTTGCGTGTCTATATCGAGCGTTACGAGCCGGATTCGACTCGCCACAACATCGAAACGCAGGAAGCGCTCGCCGATCTCATTACGGCCGCCGACAGCGTTGCCAGCATTCGGGAACGCACGGGACGCGACGCGCCAACCGTGATCACCTGATCCGGGGGAAACATGCGCGGGAATAATGCGGCGCAGGCTGGCGCGATTGTCTTCGAGACCGGCGTCGAATTTGCCGTGTGGTCGCATGACGCCGCACAAATCGAGCTCTGCCTTTTCGAAGAGGACGGCAACCGGGAATTCGCGCGCCTGCCGATGGCGCGCGACGGCGACCACACCCACCGTCTGTTTGTCGACGGCCTGAAGGCAGGCACGCGCTACGGCTATCGCGCCGATGGCATCTACGCGCCTGACAACGGCCTCTGGTTCGATCCTTCCAAACTGCTGATCGATCCCTACGCCAAGGAGATCGACCGGCCGTTCCGCTACGACCCACGTCTCGGCGTCTATGGGGAAGACAGCCAGGATCTGATGCCGAAGGCGATCGTCACCTCGGAGACGCGCGCCGCCATCGCCAAGCCGCTTTTCAAACCGGGCGGCTTCATCTACGAAGTGGCGGTCCGACCCTTTACCATCCTCCATCCCGACATACCGGAACGCCAGCGCGGCACCATCGCAGCCCTTGCCCATCCCTCGATCATCGCCCACCTGAAGCGGATCGGCGTCGATGCCGTCGAACTGATGCCGATCACCGCCTGGATCGACGAACGCCACCTGCCGCCGCTCGGCCTCACCAACGGCTGGGGCTACAATCCCGTCGCCTTCATGGCGCTCGATCCGCGGCTTGCTCCCGGCGGCATGGCGGAGCTGCGCGAGACGGTCGCCGCCCTCCACGCCGAAGGCATCGCCGTCATCCTCGACCTCGTCTTCAATCATACCGGCGAGAGCGACCGGTACGGCACGACGCTGTCGCTGCGCGGCCTCGACAACCTGCATTATTTCCGCCATGTCCAGAATTGCCCAGGCGAGCTGGTCAACGATACTGGAACCGGCAACACGCTCGCCTGCGACCATCCCGAAGTTCGCCGTCTCGTCATCGACAGCCTGCGCCATTTCGTGCTCAACGCCGGCGTCGACGGTTTTCGCTTCGATCTTGCGCCCGTCCTCGGCCGCACTGCGACCGGCTTCGAGCGCGACGGCGGAACGCTTGCCGCCATTCTGGCCGATAATGTGCTCGCCGACCGGATCATGATCGCCGAACCCTGGGACATCGGTCCGGGCGGTTATCAGCTCGGCAACTTCCCGTCGTCCTTCCTCGAATGGAACGACCGGGTGCGCGACGATTTGCGCTGTTACTGGCGCGGTGACCAGTGGAAGACCGGCGCCCTGGCAACCGCGCTTGCCGGCTCGTCCGACATCTTCTCCCGCAACGACGGCCAAGGGACGCGCAGCGTCAATTTCCTGGCCGCCCATGACGGTTTCACGCTGATCGACCTGGTCTCCTATGCCGGAAAGCACAACGACGCCAATGGCGAGCACAACCGCGACGGCCACAATGAAAACCACTCGTGGAACAACGGCCTCGAAGGCGAAACGCTCTACCCCTCGATCCGCAAGCGCCGGATAAACGATGTGATGGCGCTGCTATCAACGCTCTTTGCCACCCGCGGCAGCATCATGCTGACGGCGGGCGACGAAGGCGGACGCAGCCAGCGCGGCAACAACAACGCTTACTGCCAGGACAACGCAATCACGTGGCTCGACTGGAAGGCATTGGATGAGGCTCTCATCGCCCATACCGCCTTCGTCTCCGGGCTGCGCCGCCGCTTCACCGTCTTTTCTGAAACGGATTTCCTGTCGGGGAATGGCGACGTCGAATGGATTTCGGTTTCGGGCGAACCGATGACGGTCGCCGAATGGGAGACGCCGTCGCTCCCAACCCTCGGCATGCTGCTGGCGACCGGCGACCGGGCCTCAAAGGGCAGGCGGACCCGGCTTGCCGTGCTCTTCAATCGTTCCGAAAGCCGCGAACTCTTTACGCTTCCGTCGGAAGGCGAAGCGTCGTGGCGTCAATTGACGCCGGCGGGTACGAAGAAGTCCGGCGCCCGAGTCACCGTCGAGCCACGCTCCGTCGCCTTTTTCATAGAAAAATGACCGGCGCCTCCCCTTGGCGCAAATCCTTGTCGCAATCGTCATAAATGCACGATAAGGCTTTGGCCCGGCGGGCTTATCTGACGAGGAAATGCATGGGCACGGAAATTTCACTCTCCGACGTGCGGGGATTGATCGGCATGGAAACGGGCCTTTCGGATTGGGTCACCGTCGACCAGACGATGATCGACGCTTTCGCGGGGGCAACGGATGACCACCAGTTCATTCATGTCGATCCGGAGCGCGCCGCCGCCGAGAGCCCCTTCGGCGGCACCATCGCCCATGGTTTCCTGACACTGTCTCTGCTCTCGGCGATGAATTACAACTGCCTGCCGAAGGTGCGCGAGCAGACCATGGGCATCAATTACGGCTTCGACCGCGTCCGCTTCATGACGCCGGTCAAAAGCGGCGCCCGCGTGCGCGGCCGCTTCCTGCTCTCCGACGCCCGCTTCCGCGGCGGCGGCATGCTGATGACCACCTACGACGTCACGATCGAAATCGAAAACGAGAAGAAGCCGGCCCTGACGGCCAGGTGGATCACCATCATCCAGTTCGACCCGAAGGATCGTCCCGAGGACGTCTAAGCCCGGATGCGGCTATGATTCTGCGGAATTGAGAACCGCTTCAAGAGCGTGACCGTCCGGATCGATGACGAAGGCGGCATAATAGTGCTCGCCGTAATGAGGCCGCAGACCGGGAGCGCCATTGTCACGACCGCCATGCGCGATTGCCGCGGCATGGAACGCATCGACCGCCTCACGGCTTAGCGCGGCAAAAGCCAGATGAAATCCTGGGCCGGCTGGGCGCTGACCCTCTGGCCGATGTTTGATCGCCAGCTTGTCGCCGCCGCCGGGAAGGCCATAGCCGACCGCCTGTCCCGTCTGACCAGGCCTGATGTCATCCCAGACCTTGACATAACCGAGGGCGCCGAGGGCGGCATCGTAAAATGCCGCCGACTGCTCTATATCGGAAACGCCGAGGGAGGCATGTTGCAGCATTTTTCCTCCCTCGAATGGGCGCCCTATGCAGGCAGGACTGGTCCGGGCTCAATGGCCGGCATCATGAGCCGCCTCGTTGAGCAGCCCGAAGACGAAGTCGGAAAACGACCGCCAGCATTCGACCCGGAACGTCTCTTCATCCGTGCGCAGAAGCACGATTTCCGCCTTGCCGAAGATCGTGCGAGACGCAGCCCCGACCGCAAAGGAAGAAAGCGACAGATCCTGCGGGCAACCGGCGGCAAGCGTCTTTTCCGCGCCCGGTCCCGAGACGATGATTGCGACATTGCGGTGGGAAACGTCGGTCGCCGAATGCACGGCGCCGACGCCTGACAACACCGCCATCAGATCGGCGCCATCCTCGTCGATGACAAGCCATTCGTCCGGCCCGATCCAGAGCACCGACCGCGCGCCGGCCCGGCTAGATGTTTTCGGAGCGTTCGGCAGGGTAAGACCGAGCGCTTTGGAAAGCGCGGCAAGCGATTCCGCCGGCGCGCGCAGCGCCACCCGGCTCGCTGCCGGCGCCACCGTCAGCCGTACCGTAGCGGAGCCGCCGAGACGGCCGGCAAGCACTGGCTTGCGAATTGCGACATCAGCCATGGATGCGGCCTCCTTCCTTGTCAAAGAACACCAGATCCGTCACCTCGACGGCGATCGTCCGGTCCGGCATCGGCACGTAGAGCGTCTCGCCTATCCGCGCCCGGCCACCGGCGACGAGCGCGAAGGCGATCGACCGGCCGCAGTTTTCCGACCAATAGGCCGAGGTGACGTGGCCGAGCATTGTCATCGGCTTCGGTTCGTTCGGGTTGGCGACGACCTGAGCGCCTTCCTCGAGCACCAGCTTCGGATCCTTAGTGAGAAGCCCGACGAGCTGCTTGCGTCCCTCCTTGACGAGGTCCGGCCGCTGCAGGCCGCGAATGCCGACAAAGTCCTTCTTCTTCTTCGAAACGGCCCAGGCAACGCCCGCGTCATCAGGAGTAACCGTCCCGTCAGTATCCTGGCCGACGATGATGTAGCCCTTTTCGGCGCGCAGAACGTGCATCGTCTCCGTGCCGTAGACGCAAGCGCCGAGTGGTTCGGCATTGGCCCAGACGGCTTCGAGCACGGACTGGCCATAATCGGCCGGCACGTTGATTTCGAAACCGATTTCGCCGGTGAAGGAGACGCGGAAGAGCCGCGCCGGCACGCCGCAAACCGTGCACTCGGCAACGCTCATATGCGGGAAGGTCTCGTTTGAGAGGTCGACGCCTTCGACCAGCGGCTCGACGATCGCGCGCGCCTTCGGTCCCTGCACGACAATGACGGCCCATTGCTCGGTGACCGAGGTCAGCCATACCTTCAGGTCCGGGAATTCCGTCTGCAGGTAATCTTCCATGTGGTGAAGAACGCGCGGCGCTCCGCCGGTCGTCGTCGTGACATGGAAACGGTCCTCGGCCAGTCGCCCGACGACGCCGTCGTCATAAACGAAGCCGTCTTCGCGGGTCATGATGCCGTAGCGGGCCTTGCCCGGCTTCAGCGTATCCCAGGCATTGGTGTAGATGAGGTTGAGGAACTTCGCCGCATCCGGCCCCACCACTTCGATCTTGCCAAGCGTCGAAGCGTCGAAAATACCAGCCGACTCTCGGGCCGTGCGGCATTCGCGCGCGACCGCCTGATGCATGTTCTCGCCGGCACGCGGATAGAACCAGGCGCGTTTCCAGTTGCCGACATCTTCGAAAACGGCGCCATGGGCTTCTTCCCAGCCATGCAGCGGCGTCTTGCGCGTCGGATCGAACAGCGGTCCGCGCGAATGGCCGATCAGCGTGCCGTAGGTGACCGGCGTGTAGGGCGCGCGGAAGGTGGTGAGACCGACCTGCGGGATTTCCTTGCCGAGCATTTCGGCTGCGATCGCCAGGCCGTGCATGTTCGAAAGCTTGCCCTGGTCCGAGGCCATTCCATTCGTCGTAAAGCGCTTGATGTGCTCGATCGAATGCATGCCCTCGCGCACGGCAAGGCGGATATCCTTGGCACAGACATCGTGCTGGAAGTCGATGAAGGCCTTGGCATTGGTTTTCGGCCCGGCGCCTTCGGCAGCACCGATCATGCCGCCTGTCCATTCGAAGGCCTGCTCGGCCGAAATTGCGATCTTCTCGCCGCGGCTTCCGCCGGTGGCCTGGGCCATCAGCTCGCCGGCGGCAAGCGATTCTTCGATCGTCTGCTGCAGGTCGTCGGTGCCGTTGCAGGCGCCGACCGACAGGCAGTCCTGCGCGTAGGAGCCGGGCAGGAAGCGCTGGCTTTCAGCGTCGAAGGCGACTTTGCCGCGCGACTGCGAGAACAGATGCACCGACGGCGTCCAGCCGGCCGAAACCAGCAGTGCATCGACCGCGATCTTACGCGGCGAACCGCCGCCGTTGCGCGCCACCGTCATCGACGAGATGCGCAGCCGCCCAGCCGTGTTGATGACCGACTGGCCGGCCAGGACATCGATACCGAGCGCCCGCGCCTCCGCCAGCACCGCCGCACCCGGCGCCTGCCTGACATCGACGATAGCGGCGATCGAGACACCTGCTCGTTTCAGATCGAAAGCCGCTTCATAGGCCGAATCGTGGGCCGTATAGATGCCGACATTCGTGCCGACAGCGACGCCGTAATGGTTGAGATAGGTCCGCGCCGCCGAGGCCAGCATGATGCCTGGCCGGTCGTTGTTCGGAAATACCATGTGCCGTTCGATCGCGCCGTTGGCGAGGACCACGCGCTTGGCCCGGACCTGCCAGAGCCGCTCGCGCGGCAGATCATGGGCCGGATTGGCCAAATGGTCGGTGACGCGCTCGGCGAGACCGACGAAATTGTGGTTGTAGTAGCCGAAGGCAGTCGTGCGCAGCAGCACTTCGACATTGTCCATCGCCTTCAGCTGCGCCACGGTCTTCTGCGCCCAGGTGAAGCCGTCCTGCCCGTCGATCTTGGCGCCGGCATCATAGCGCAGCGCACCGCCCGCTTCCGGCTGCTCGTCGCAGAGGATTACCCTGACGCCGGTCCGGGCCGCGGCCAACGCCGCTGACAGCCCGGCAACGCCGGCGCCGACCACCAGCACGTCGCAATGGGCGTAACGGCTGGCATAATGATCCGGATCGCCTTCCTTCGGCGCAACACCGAGGCCGGCGGCGCGACGGATAAGCGGTTCATAGACGTGCTTCCAGGCGGCGCGCGGCCACATGAAGGTCTTGTAGTAGAAGCCGGCGGCAAAGAACGGCGCCATCAGATTGTTGATGGCCCCGACATCGCGGGCAAGCGACGGCCAGCGATTCTGCGAGCTGACGATCATGCCGTCGAAGACTTCCTGCACGGTGGCACGCACGTTCGGCTGCTTGCGTGCGGCATCGCGAGCGACGTCGATCAGGGCGTTCGGCTCCTCGGCGCCGGCCGACAGAATGCCGCGCGGCCGATGATACTTGAACGAACGGCCGACGAGATGCACGTCGTGAGCGATCAGCGCCGAGGCGACGCTATCGCCTTCGAGCGCCGTGTAACTTTTGCCGTCGAAGCTGAAGCGCGCGGTTTTGGCCGGCGTCAGACGCCCCTTGCCGGCGATACGGTTGACGCCGCTCATTGCGCCTCTCCTTCCAGGGCTTCATATGTCTCGACAGGCGCATGTTTCTCGGCCGCAGCCCCAATCTCGGGCTTCGGCTCGCCTGCCTTGTAGGTCATGATGAACTTGTCGCTCACCGTGTCGCGCGCGGCGTTGAAGAAGCGCCCGCAGCCGTGGATATGCCGCCAGCGTTCGAAGATCAGCCCCTTCGGATTGTCGCGCAGAAAGAAATAGGCCTCGAATTCCTCATCCGATATCGAGGCCATGTTGGTGGGCCGCGCGATATGCGCGTCACCCGCGCCACGGAATTCGAGCTCGGAGCGCTCTTCCTGGCAGTAAGGGCAATGGATCAGCAGCATGTAGGATTTCCTTCTCCTCCACTTCTCCCCAGCGGAGAGAAGGTGCCTGAAAGACGGATGAGGGGGTGAGTGACGAAAGGAGCGAGCGTTAGCACGAAAGCACCCATCGTCAGTGCGCCACCGCCGCCGCAGCAGCCTCGTCGATCAGCCGGCCGCTGCGGAAACGCTCCAGCGTCAGGCCGGCGCTGAACTTGTGCGGTTCGTCGCGGGCGATAAGATGGGCGAAGAGATTGGCCGAGCCCGGCGTCGCCTTGAAGCCGCCGGTGCCCCAGCCGCAATTGACGTAAAGCCCGGGAACCGGCGTCTTCGACTGGATGGCCGAACGATCCGGCGTGTTGTCGACGATGCCGCCCCATTGGCGCATCATCTTGACGCGCCGGAACATCGGGAAGAGCTCGCAGATGGCATCGAGCGTGTGGGTGATGATCTGCAGCCCGCCGGTCTGTGAGTAGGAATTGTATTGGTCGGTGCCGGCGCCGATGACGAGTTCTCCCTTGTCGGACTGGGAGATATAGGCATGCACCGTGTTTGACATGACGACGCATGGGAAGATCGGCTTCAGCGGCTCGGACACCAGCGCCTGCAGCGGGCTCGACTGCAGCGGCACCCGCACATCGGCCATTTTCATGATCGTCGTCGTGTGGCCGGCTGCCGACACGCCGATCTTTCTGGCGCCGATGAACCCGCGCGTAGTCTCCACACCGGTCACGCGTCCATCGGGCGCACGCCGGATGCCGGTCACTTCGCAATTCTGGATGATATGGACACCGCGGTCCGATGCTGCGCGGGCATAACCCCAAGCGACCGCATCATGCCTCGCCGTGCCGCCGCGCCGCTGGAGCGCCGCACCGTTGATCGGGTAGCGCGCGCTGGCGGAGATATCGAGCGGCGGGCAATAGGCCTTCGCCTGTTCCGGCGTCAGCCACTCATTGTCGATGCCGTAGAGCCGGTTGGCGTGGATATGTCGCTTGAAGGACTGCTGGTCGTGAATATTGTGCGAGAGCATCATCACGCCGCGCGGCGAATACATCACATTGTAATTGAGCTCCTGCGATAGCCCCTCCCAGAGCTTCATCGAATGCTCGTAAATGTGCATGCTCTCTTCATAGAGATAGTTCGAGCGGATGATGGTGGTGTTTCGCCCGGTATTGCCGCCGCCGAGCCAGCCCTTCTCGATCACCGCCACATTGGTGATGCCATGCTCCTTGGCGAGATAATAGGCGGCGCCCAGGCCGTGTCCGCCGGCGCCGATGATGACGACGTCGTATTCGGCGCGCGGTTCCGGCGACGTCCACTGCTTCTCCCAACCCCGATGACCGCGCAGGGCCTCTCGCGCCACGGCAAAAACCGAATATTTCCGCATCCGCCTTCTTCTCCTTCGGGCAGGCTATTCTCCGTGCCCATACAAATCGCAAATCCAAATGCGGCACAACGGCTCTTTTGCGACGCGCGAGAGCTTTGGTTTTGACACTGAGCGACATGATGTCGAAAAGCGCCCTGTTTCTCTGCCTCCGGCGCCGCAGCGAATGCCATGCACCGGGGCGGCATTAGCCCTCACCCAAGAGGGCGAGAAGACAAGCAGTTACTAAAATGTTAATTCTCGCCCCATTGCCGGGGTTCTTGCATGATGTGGGGTCGGCGTTCATTCTTCCACGCGCTTTTCGTCGCGTTTTGCAGCGCCCAGGTGGCGCTCGCCGCCGAGCCGGTCGGCCAGGCTGTCCTCATCAAGACCGAAGTCACCGGACAGGCCGGACCGATTGAGGTCAATACCAGCGTGCACCGCGACGAACGCATCAGGACGTCGCAATCCGGGCTCGGCCAGTTTGTGTTTCGTGACGGCACAAAGCTCGCAGTCGGCTGGGGTTCCTCCGTCGTTATCGACAAATATGTCTTCGATGATTCCCAATCGGTCAGGAAACTCACCATCAGGGCGGCCAAGGGGACCTTCCGCTGGGTCAGCGGCAACTCGAAATCTTCGGCCTATCAAATCCTGACGCCGGCCGGCACGATCGGCGTGCGCGGCACCGCATTCGATTTCTATGTCGGCCCCGACGGCACCACCGCCGTCGTCCTCTTGAACGGCGCGGCCAACTTCTGCGGCCCCGGTGGCTGTCGCCAGCTGCAGCAACGCTGCGATTGCGTTGTCGCCAAACCGAATGGCGATATGACGGCAGCCGGCCGGGTCGATCGCAACGTTCTTAGCAGACTTGGGAACCAGCGTGCCCTGCCCTTCCTTTCCGGCAATCAACGGCTTTCCGGCGGCCTCGGCATGCTGGGCGGCTGCGGAATGGCCTCACTGCTGCCGGAAAGAAGCGATCGGAGCCCGCCGCCGCCGGCAGCCACGCCCGCGCCGCAACGCCAGGATCCGCCGCAAACACCTGTCGAGCCGCAGAAAGAACGGCCGAACAAACCCGACACACCGCATCACGACAAGCCGCATCATGAGCACCATCACGACAAGCCCCATCACGACAGGCCGCATTACGATAGGCCGCATCATGATAGGCCGGATAAACCCGACGTGCATGATGAGCATGACAAGCCGGACCGCCACGGGCGCCATGACGACCACGGCGAGCATCATAGGGATCATGGGGACGACAACAGGGATCATCGCCATCACGACTGGGATCGCAACCACGACAGAAGCTGGAATTTCAATCACAGCCGCTGAGACCCCTCAATCAGCGGCGTTCTTCTCGATGTCCTCGGACACGTCCCGGAAGTGGTCGGTCCTGGCAGAAATCCGCTGGTAAAACTCCGTCAAACCGCCGATCACCTGCGCCGCTCTGAGTTTTGCGGTCCCGACAAGCTTGCGCGTGTTCCTCGAATGCGAATGCAAAGCCTGGATCAGTTGCCGGTGAACGATATCGAGGGCGGCAAATTCCCGGGATGCCGCGACGCGCTCATTGCCGACCACCGCGAGGATCTTCGTTCGGCTGCTCTTCCCCTTGAGCGGGATGGCGCCAGCCTCGACCAGCGCCATGGTCTGCACCAGCTTTGCCGTGCTGTCGGATATCAGAATATCGAAGCCGACCTCCTTGCAGCAGGATTCGATGCGCGCCGCGACATTGACGGCATCGCCGACCGCCGAATAGTTGAAGCGCGTTTTGGCACCCATATTGCCGACGCAGGCAAGGCCGGTATGGATGCCGATGCCGATGCCGACCTGTTGCCCGGGCCCAAAACCGAAAGCGTCGCCGGCATTCAATTCGGTCAGCGTCTCGCGCATGGCAAGTGCGGCGCGAACCGCCTTTGTCGCATGATCTGTCACATCGATGGGCGCATTCCAGAACGCCATGATCGAATCGCCGATGAATTTGTCGAGCGTGCCTTCATTGGCCACCACATGGCGGCTCAGCGCATCGAGCAGCGTGTTCAGGAACCTGACGACCTCGGCCGGCGCCAGTCGCTCGCTGATCTCGGTGAAGTTCCTGACATCGACGAACATGACGGTCAGTTCGCGGTCGTCGCCGCCGAGCCGCAATGCATCGCGGGTATGCTCGATGCGATGGAGCAGCGACGGCGACAGATAGTGCCCGAAGGCGCGTCGCACCGCGCGCCGCTCCCGGTCGATCACCAGGATCCGGAACGAGGTCGCGGCAAAATGGGTGATCGATCCGCTGATGATCGGAGCCAGCGGATCGAAGAGAAGGCCCGCATAGAGAAACGACAACCAGGACGCCACAAGCGCCATTGCCGTGATCAGAAGACCGCAGATCAGAGCAACGGCGGGACTGACGAAGGTCGTCACCACGACGAGCAGACATCCGAGCACCGCGATGACAAGGATTTCCAGCCCGTCCGCCCAATCGGGCCGCGACAGGAACTGGCCAGAGAGAATCTGCTCGACGGCCTGCGCATGCAGCGAAACGCCGGGGACATTCTCGCCGAGCGCAGTGACGCGAATGTCCTGCAGGCCGGCGGCCGAAGTTCCGACGAAAATGATGCTGCCGTTGACTGCGGCCGCCACGTCCGGGCTTGCACCTGCACCGGCGATCACCTGGCGGGCAGAAATATAGCGCTCGGCCCGGTCCGGCGTGACATAGAGCCAGAGTTCGCCAGCCGCCGTCAGCGGCACGACGAAATCGCCAATCTTTGCCGATGTCATCACCCCGGCGCGATCGGGCGCGCCCGACAGCACATAGGTCGACACCCCTTGGGCGACCCGCAGCGCCTCGATCGCCAGATTCGGATAGAGTTGCTCGCCATCGGTCAGGAACAGCGGAACTGCACGAACCACAGGCGAGGGATTGCCGGGATTGAGGCTGATATGGCCAAGCCCGGCTGCATTGGCCTCCAGTTGCGGCCTGAGCGGCGTCGAAGCGCTGAGAAAGGGCGGAGCCGAGACCGGGCTTTCTCCGGTAAAGGCGAAGCCCGCCTTGACGGGCGGCCGGTATCCGCCCTCGTTGGACAAGCCGAAGCCGAGCACGACGGGTTTGCCGGCAATCGAACCGGCGAATATCTCGTCGTTGTCAGGCAATTTCTCAGCCAGCAGCGGATCGACCCCGGCGACCTCGCGAACGACGTTGCGCGGCGACAGCCTGTCCGGCTCGGCGAAAAGAACATCAAAGGCGATGGCGGCGGCCCCCATTTGCGAGAGCCTGTCCACCAGCAGGGCCAGCCTGTCCCGCGGCCACGGCCACTGGCCGAATTCGCGCAGCGAAGCCTCGTCGATGTCGACCACGCGGACCGGCATCGGTTCGAAGCTTCTCGGGACCAGCCGCTGATATTCGTCGAAGGTCACCCCGCGGATCAGCTTGAAAATCCCGGGATCGTCCGCCCGCAGCATCGTCAGCGCCGCCACGATCGCCAGGCCGATAACCACACCGATTTGCTGCGCGCGCGTCATCATCTCACCGGCTGTCCCTCCCGCGGCCGATGAAGCGGCCTGCGTCTGCCGGCAGATAGGCTACGCCGCTTTCGGCCCGAATGCCATTCACGGACGCGTCCAGGACGCTCCGTTTTCGACCTCCTGCCCTTCGTCTTTCCACTCAGCCGATAAGGAGCGCCTTCAATCAGCCCGCGGCCTTGATTTTGGCGGGGCTTTTACCGGGATGACAAGGCTTCGACCTTGCCGGGCGCCCGGCGAAATGTTCTTGTGCCGATTTAAAATCGCACGCTTTTTTCAAGAGAAGGGGAAGGATCGCCGTGATTTCCGAATCCGCCGCGCGCCGAAGCGGCTACTGGCTGATCGCCGTCGTGCTGGCAATGCTGGCCGGGCTACCGCTTGCCGTCTGGCTCGACATCAGCGATCTCTCGGGAAATACCTTGCGGCGGCAGGCGCGTGACATGAGCTCGCTGATATCGAGCATTCGCTCCTATTATTCGGCGAACGTCGTCGGACGCGTTCTGGCCGCGCATGCCAGCGGGGCGACCGCCGGCACGGTCGTCTCCCACAACTACGCCAATATTCCAGGCGCCATCCCGCTGCCGGCGACACTTTCGCTCGAGCTTGGCGACGTCATCAAGGAACAGCAGGCCAATATTACCTATCGTTTCGTCTCCGACCTGCCGTTCAAGAGCCGCGCATCCCACGAACTCGACGACTTCGAGAAACGGGCGCTTGCGGCGCTGCGCGCCAATCCGCAACAGACGCTGAACGATCTCACGCGTGTCGGATTGACCGATACCCTGCGGTTCATCACCCCCGTCGTCATGGGGCAGGCCTGCGTTGCCTGCCACAATAGCCACCCGGAAAGCCCAAAGACCGATTGGAAGGTGGGCGATGTGCGCGGCATCCAGGAAGTGATCATCCGGCAGCCCTATGCCAGCAACGTCTTCGCCTTCAAATACCTGCTCTGCTATTTTCTCTTTGTCGCCATCATCGGCCTCAGTTTCATTCTGCTGCAGCGGCAGCAGGCGCGCGCGATCCACAACGCCAACCGGGATTTGGAAGCGGCTAATGAATTCCTCGCCGGCGTTTCCCTTAAGATTTCACGCTACCTCTCGCCGCAGATCTACAAGAGCATTTTCAGCGGACAAAAGGACGTGGTGGTCCATACCGAACGCAAGCGGCTGACGATCTTCTTCTCCGACATCAAGGATTTCACCGCGACCACAGAGCGGCTGCAGCCGGAAGCGCTGACGGAGATGCTCAACGAATATCTGACCGAAATGTCGAACATTGCGCTCGCCCACGGCGGCACGGTCGACAAGTTCATCGGCGACGCCATGCTGGTCTTCTTCGGCGATCCGGAAACAAAGGGACCGGAGGAGGATGCGAAGGCCTGCCTGCGCATGGCCGTCGACATGCAGCGCCGCCTCGGCGAACTCAAGGACAGATGGCGCAGAAATGGCACCGAAGAGCCTTTCGTCGTGCGCATGGGAATCAACAGCGGCTATTGCAACGTCGGCAATTTCGGCAGCAACGACCGCATGGACTATACGATCATCGGCGCCGAAGCCAATCTCGCCGCCCGCCTGCAATCGATCGCCCAGGGCGGAGAGATCGTCATCAGCTACGAAACCTATGCTCTGGTGAACGAAATCGTCGCCGCTCATCCGCTGCCGCCGATCACGATGAAGGGCATACAGCGCGAGATCGTGCCCTATGCCGTGGACGGGCTGACGCTCGGTGCGGACCATAAGAGCCGCGTTCTGAGCGAACACCTCTCCGGCCTCGACCTGCATCTGGATATGAGCCGAGTGGAGCCTGCCGACCGCCTGCGGGTCAGGACGGCGCTCAAGGAGGCGATCGCAGCTCTGGATGAAGCCTTGCCGGAGTCGGCGCGATCGAGACAGGATGCCGGCCAGGTGTGATTTTTCCGCCCGTCTCCCATATCCGTCTGGACTTCCCCTACTCGATCTGATATCCCGCATCACCAATCGCAAGGCTGCGGCCGCGCGAACGTTATTTTTTTGCCCCTGGCGCTGCGCCGCCTCAGGCATCAACCAAACCAAAGGAACGTGATTCTCGTGCAGGTACTTGTCCGCGATAACAATGTCGATCAGGCTCTCCGCGCTCTCAAGAAGAAGATGCAGCGCGAAGGCATTTTCCGCGAAATGAAGATGCGCGACTACTACGAGAAGCCGTCGCAGAAGCGTGCGCGCGAAAAGGCCGAAGCTGTTCGCCGCGTTCGCAAGCTGGCCCGCAAGCGCGCCCAGCGCGAAGGCCTGGTCGCACGCTAAGCGTTGCCGTCGTTTTTTCGACGTTTTCAGATGCATTGTGGCGGGGGCGATTGGTTCGCCGCCGCCTTTTTAGTTTGCCGCTGAAGATCGCATATTCCGGTCTCGGATATGCCGCATGGGGAAAGCGAGCCCGAATGGCTGTTACCACCTTCAATCCGTCGCGCGCCTGGCGCCTGCAGAAAACCGCATTGCTGCCCGCTATGGCGCTGGCCGCCATGCTCGGCCTTGCCGGTTGCGAAACGACCAATACCACGGACGCCGTGATCCGCATCGACAAGGCTCAAGGGTCGGAAGAGAATATTGCGTCGCTGACGGCGGTTATCAACGCCAACCCCAAGGATCCCGAAGGATATAATGTCCGCGGCTCCGCCTACGGCCGCGGCGGCCAGTTCCGCCAGGCGCTGAACGATTTCAATACGGCCCTGCAGATCAATCCGCGCTTCTTCCAGGCCTACGCCAACCGCGCCCTCGTCTATCGCAACATGGGTCAGCAGGCCCAGGCGATCGCCGATTATAACGCCGCACTGCAGATCAATCCGAGCTATGACGTCGCCTATATCGGCCGCGGCAATGTCTATCGCATGGCCGGCCAGGACGATCAGGCCTTCAACGATTTCGACCGGGCGATCCAGCTCGGCACCACCGACGGTCGCGCCTATCACAATCGCGGCTTGATCTATCAGAAGCGCAATCAGCAGGACAAGGCGATCGACGATTTCTCGAAAGCGATCTCGCTCGCACCGAATTCGCCCGAGCCCTATAACGGCCGAGGCATTTCCTACATCGCACTGAATGACGACGATAACGCCTTTGCCGATTTCAACCATGCAATCGAGCTCAACGGCAACATCGCCGAATCATGGGCCAACCAGGCGCTCGTCTACGAACGCCGCGGCGATAAGGCGAAGGCTGCCCGCTCCTATCGCCATGCCGTCGGGCTTGATCCGAAATACCAGCCGGCCCGCGATGGCCTCGCCCGGGTTGGCGCCTCAGCCGGCTAAAGATGCGCATGGGCGCGGCCGCCGATGACAGCGAAGCTTGTCATGAAGGCGGCCGCATCGCCTTGAAAAGAGAGACGGAAAAACACCCGTCATCATCGATGGCATGTCATACGATGTTGCAACCGGCTCATGCTCCCCCTAACATGTCGCTGCTTCGATAGCCCGCTATCGGGCGTTGGAAAAACGTGTTGAGGGCGTTTTGCGAGAAATGCGGATCTTTGCCTTCCTGACCGCGAGCGAAAACTATCGCGGGCAGCGCCCGCACCGGTGCCGCGCTTCGTCCGAGCGACGCCAGGGATGCGGCTACCTTTTCCGCCCCGTGATTTTATCCTTCGCTCGATCGGCCTCGCTGGATTGTCCGATGGTACTGGCGACGTGGCGCGTTCAATGAAGATCGTTACGCTGTTCTTCCCAAAGGCTTCGATCGGCACCTATCTCGTCGCCATGGCGGTGGCGATCGCGCTGCCGATTTTCGCCTTCGTGGCGCTGCTTCTGCTGCAGCTGGAGGACAACCAGCGTTCGACACTGAAGCGCGAGACGGCGCAGGACGCGCTTGCCCTTTCGCGCATCATCGACCGCCAGCTTCAGGACATGGCGACGACGCTGCGGCTGTTGTCAAGCTCGCCGGAGCTTGAAAACGGCGACCTCGCCTCCTTCCACGAGCGCACGGAAACAGCGCTGCGCAACAATTCGCTTTACGTCCTCGCCGTCGATCGCACCGGTCACCAACTGCTGAATACACGCCGGCCTTTCGGGACGCCGCTGGGACAGATGGCAAACATCGCTGCGCTGGATGCCGCCATGAAATCCGGCCGCATCGAGGCTTCGGATGTTTTTCGCGGCAAAACCAGCGGCGATTGGGTCTATAACGTCACCCTCCCGCGGGCGGATGATCCGGTCGCCGCCCTCATCATCACGCAGGATGCGGGAGATCTCGGCAAGCTGGTGACGACTCAGGGCCTTGCTCCCGGCTGGTCGGCCGCCGTCATCGATCAAAGCGGTCACGTGGTCGTTGCCGCCGGCCCGGCAGCGCTGGAACCCGGCACACCCTTCGATCCCCGCATCCTGCCGGCGCTTAGTTTCGCCCGAGGTGTCTTCGAAGATAGGACGATCCTGCCCCACATGCTCCTGGGTTATGCCCAAATTCCCGGCTGGTCATGGAAAACAGTGATCTGGGGGCCGGTGGCGCAGGCTTCGATCCTCAGCACCTGGCGCTTCCTGATCATCGGTGGCGTGGCGCTTGTGCTGGTCGCAGTGCTCGCTGCCTATGCCGTCGCAAGGCAGGTGCGCACCACCATCCGCGATATCGCCGACATGGCAAAGCGTATGGGCGACGGCCACATCGTCTCGCCGGTCGAGACCAGCGTCATCGAGGCGAACCAGGTGGCGATCGCCCTGTCGAATGCGTCCTTCGACCGCAGCCAGACCGAGGACCGGCTGCGTTTCGTCATGCACGAGCTCGTCCACCGCACCAAGAATCTTCTGACGCTCGCCCAGGCAATGATGCGCCAGCTCGCTAAGCAGGCCGATAGCGTCGAGACCTTCCAGGCCGCTGTCGCCGACCGCCTCGACGGACTGGGGCGTTCGATCGAGCTCCTGACCAGCGAGCAATGGGGAGGCGTGTCACTCCGGCGGGTCGTCGATATCCATCTGCAGGCCTTCCCGCAATCGCGCGAACAGATCGAAATCGCAGGTGAGGATTTCGTCCTGAAGCCGGATGCGGTGCAGAATCTGGGTCTGGCGCTGCACGAGCTGGCCACCAATTCGGTGAAATACGGCGCGCTTTCCGTTCCGCAAGGCCGCGTCCGCTTCGAATGGCGCGATGTCAGGGAGGCAGACAAGCCGGATGCCCTGCTCCGCTTCACCTGGGAGGAGCGTGGCGGCCCACCGGTGGTAGAGCCGTCACGCACGGGCTTCGGCACGACCGTTATCAAAGCCCATGCCGCCGCCGCCTTCCGCGGCACGGTTGAGATCGATTTCCTGCCTGAAGGCCTGTCCTGGGTGTTGACGGCGCAGCGCGCCACGCTGGAGCGGGACTGACATATGTCGCCCGGAAGGGCGGAGTCTTTCCCCGGAAATTGAAGCGCGGGAGCGCATCCCATGCATCACGTCTGATGCAGCGGGCTTCAGTCTCCCGGAACAATCGCCACCTGCACCCGTTTCGAACAGGTCGTTTCCAAGGAGAAAGACCATGTTCAAGCAAACCATGATCGCGGCCGCGGCTCTGACGGCCGCGGCCTGGGCAAGCCCGGCGGGCGCGGAAAACTATGTCACGCTTGGCCGCCTGGTCTGCGGATCGGATGGCGGCCAGGGTCTGATCATCACGTCGCAGAAGAACCTCATCTGCACCTACACGCCGGCATCCGGCGGCGCCAAGGCGGTCTATGCCGGCAAGATTGAGAAGTTCGGCCTCGATATCGGCCAGACCGGCAAGAGCGTGATGATCTGGCAGGTGCTGGCGAAAGCCGGCAGGGATATGCCACAATACGCCTTGGCCGGCGAGTATTACGGCGTCGGGGCGGATGCGAGCATCGGTGCAGGCGCCGGCGCCAAGGTGATCGCGGGCGGCACCAACAAGGCTTTCATGCTGCAGCCGTTGAACGTGCAGGCTCAGGAAGGGCTGAACCTGGCGATCGGGGTCGAGAAGATGACGCTCGTACCCGGCGAGATATGACGAAGGAGCGTTGTTTGCGGCAAGGCGAGACCGAGCCGGCATCACACCGGCTGAACAGGATGAAGCAAACAGCCGCCCGATGGGCGGCTGCATTTCACTCGATCAATGCGAAATCGCCTTGTTGATATCCTCGGTCATTTTCTTCGCATCGCCGAGCAGCATCATCGTGCCGTCCTTGTAGAACAGCGTATTGTCGATGCCGGCATAACCGGAGCCGAGCGAGCGCTTGACGAACAGGCAGGTTTTGGCCCGATCGACGTCGAGGATCGGCATGCCGTAGATCGGCGAGGTCTTGTCGTCGCGCGCGGCAGGATTGGTGACGTCATTGGCGCCGATGACATAGGCGACATCGGCCTGGGCGAATTCCGAATTGATGTCCTCCAGCTCGAAGACTTCGTCATAGGGAACATTGGCTTCGGCGAGCAGCACGTTCATATGGCCGGGCATGCGGCCCGCGACCGGATGGATTGCATATTTCACCTCGACGCCATTCTTCTTCAGATTGTCGGCGAGTTCACGCAATGCATGCTGGGCCTGGGCCACCGCCATGCCGTACCCCGGCACGATGATGACCTTCGACGCATTGGCCATTAGATAGGCCGCATCCTCGGCCGAGCCGAGCTTGACCGTCCGGTCTGTGGTGTCGGGTCCGCCGGACGCCGTCTCGCCGCCGAAACCGCCGAGGATGACGGAAACGAAGGAACGGTTCATGCCCTTACACATGATGTAGGAGAGGATTGCACCGGAGGAGCCGACGAGCGCGCCGGTGACGATCAGCGCCAGATTGCCGAGCGTGAAGCCGATGCCGGCCGCGGCCCAGCCTGAGTAGGAGTTCAGCATCGAGACGACGACGGGCATGTCGGCGCCGCCGATCGGCACGATCAGGAGAACGCCGAGCGCCAGCGACAGCGCCACGACGGCCCAGAAATCGAAATGGCTTTCGGTGGCGGCAAGCCCGATGATGAAGAGAATGATCAGCGCCAGCAGCGCCGCATTGATCACATGTCGGTAGGGCAGCAAGATCGGCTTGCCCGACATGCGTCCGTCGAGCTTCAGGAAGGCGATGATCGAGCCGGTGAAGGTGAGCGCTCCGATCGCCACGCCTAGCGCCATTTCGATGCGCGCCTCGGTGTGGATGTGACCGATTTCGCCGATGCCGAACGAGGCCGGCGTATAGAGCGCCGAGGCGGCGACCAGGACGGCGGCAAGGCCGACCAGCGAATGGAAGCCAGCGACCAGCTGCGGCATCGAGGTCATGGCAATCGTGCGGGCGACATAGGCGCCGACACTGCCGCCGATGGCAAGGCCGAGGATGATCAGCACGAAGCCGCCGAAATTGGGCGTTGCCAGCACGAGCGTCGTCAGAATGGCGATCGCCATGCCGACCATGCCGTAGAGATTGCCTTTGCGGCTGGTGGCAGGATGCGACAGGCCGCGCAGCGCCAGGATGAACAGGACACCGGAGACGAGGTAGAGGAAGGCTGCAATATTGGTCATCGGTCCCTCACCGGTCCTTCTTGCGGTACATCGCAAGCATTCGCTGCGTGACGAGGAAGCCGCCGAAGATGTTCACCGAAACCAGCACGAGGGCGACGAAGCCGAAGCCGGTCGCAAGCCCGCTCGTCGAAATGCCGACCGCCAGAAGCGCGCCGACGACAATGACGGAGGAGATCGCATTGGTGACTGCCATCAGCGGCGTATGCAGCGCCGGCGTCACCGACCAGACGACGTAATAACCGACGAAGATCGACAAGACGAAGATCGCGAATTGAAAGACGAAGGGATCGATCGCCCCACCGGTCGCCGCACTTGCCGCTTCCGGCGCCTGGGCCGCCGCCGTGACGACGGCGGTTACCGCCTGGTCGAGCTGTTCCAGCGCTTTGTCCATTGCTTCACTGGCCATCAGTTGTCCCCCTTCTTCGCGCCGCCGAAGGCGGGATGAACCACGTCGCCGGCATAGGTCAGCATCGTCGCCTTGACCAGCTCGTCGTCGAGGTTGATGACGACGCTCCCGGTTTCCTTGTTGACCATGGTCTCGAGGAAGGTGACGAGGTTCTTGGCGTAGAGCGCCGAGGCGCTGGCCGCAACCCGGCCCGGCATATTGGCAAAACCGATAACGCTCACGCCTTCGACATCGGCGATCTCACCGGCAACGACGCCCTCGATATTGCCGCCGCGCTCGACGGCAAGGTCGACGGCCACCGCACCCGGCTTCATCGAGGCGAGCATGGCGCGCGAAACGAGACGCGGCGCAGCGCGGCCGGGAATCAGTGCCGTGGTAATGACGATATCCTGCTTGGCAATATGTTCAGCCACGAGCGCGGCCTGCTTGCCCTGATAATCGGCCGACATTTCCTTGGCATAGCCGCCGGCCGTTTCCGCCGCCTTGAACTCCTCGTCCTCGACGGCGATGAACTTCGCGCCGAGCGAGGCGACCTGTTCCTTGGCGGCCGGTCGCACGTCGGTGGCCGAGACCGCAGCACCCAGGCGCCGCGCGGTGGCGATTGCCTGAAGACCGGCGACGCCAGCGCCCATGACGAAGACCTTGGCAGCCGGCACGGTACCGGCCGCCGTCATCATCATCGGCATGGCGCGGTCATAAACCGCGGCCGCCTCGATGACGGCCTGGTAACCGGCGAGATTGGCCTGAGACGACAGCACGTCCATCGATTGGGCGCGGGTTATGCGTGGCATCAGTTCCATCGCGAAAGCCGAAAGCCCTGCAGCGGCGAGGGCCGCGATCGCCTCGTCATTGCCGTAGGGATCCATGATGGCGATCACCACGGCGCCGCTTTTATAGGATGAGATTTCCTGTTCGTTCGGACGACGCACCTTGAGCACGACGTCGGCCGAAGCGGCATCCGCCGAACTGCCGATCCTGGCGCCGGCAGCCTCGAACTCTCGATCAGGAATACGTGACGCCGCCCCGGCATCGGCTTCGACGACGACGTCGAAGCCGAAACTCTTCATTTTCTTCACGGTCTCGGCGGAGGCCGCGACACGCGTCTCCCCGCCGGCAATTTCCCTTGCAACGAAAACGATATTGCCCAACTGCCCCCTCCTCCGGGTCAGCCAGACCGCCGCAGGCTTACCTGCGCAGGCCAAGCACCTAAGCATGTCGCGCAAAACTGTACGGGAGTTCTGCGATGACGACGTGCGAGAAAATAAAGACCTGAAGCGCGAGCAGCGAATCTGAAAGACCGCGACGCGCTTCAGTCACAAAGCTGCGGAAATGCCCCTCCTCCCCTTGCCGCGATCAGCGGACCAGGAAGATGCCGGCAGCGAGAAGAACGATGAAAACGAAGAGGCCACCGAGAAGGCCGGCGCCGCCGAAGAAACCGGCAGTCATGGCAAGCAGGAGGACGATGAGAAGCATCGAGCCGTATTTCGCGCCGGCGATGAACATGTCGTAGGTCTTTTCATGTTCGCGGTAATCCATCGGCGCGCCGGTCTCGACCGGTCCGGTATGATGTTCGGCCATAAATATCGTCTCCCTCAAATGCCTCTGCGCTGCCTGATTCCCCCGCTTATGCCGAGGGAAATCCCTGCTTGCAGGAATTACACAATGACAGGCGAAAGCGCAATGCATGAGAATGCCGCAGTCAGCCCATGTCATCGGGATGTGTGCAGCGGCTCCGGGACACGACATGCATGAGAACAAAGGACTGAGGCGCATCGCATCAATCAAATTTGATACGACGCGCTTTACGCTGCAAACCACCGGTTTCCAGGCGAAAAAGCATGAAGGCGACGACTGCGATAGCGCCGTCGCCCCACGCTTCTCACTTGGATGCTGGCTTCGAAGAAATCAGAGCGGCAGGTCGGTGCCGAGTTCGCCTTGCGGCACGAAACGCGCCGTCGGGATAATGGTGAGCGGCGGCAGCGTGTCATTCGGATTGCGCGAAAACATCATGCGCTGCTCGCTGGCGCTGGAAATGAAGAAGGGATAACGCGTCAGAAGCTTGCGCCCGACCTCGACCACGTTCGTCGCCATCAGCGTGACATCAACCCCGTAACTCTCCGCCAGCCGGCCGGGCACAATCGTATCGGCATAGAAAACCCGCTTGTAGAAGGCGGCATGCGGCGGCCGGACGGATTGAATAACACGGTCCGCCCGGAAATAGGCTGCCGCAACGATGGCGGGTCTCAATGTCAGATAGGGAACCCATGGCATGTTGGCGGTGAGTTCGGGATCAGCCGCGAAACGCGCCGGGTCGATCAAGGTCAGCCCGGCGTCCAGAAGCTCGTCCATCGCCTCGGGAAAGGCCTCTCCCGACCGGCTGACACGATGTTCGGGTGTCACATAATGAATTCGGATCGTACTGATCAGTTCACCATAATAATACAGTCCGAAGATATAGGCATGGCTATCGAAATCGACCTCGTCCAATAGGCCTTCCGGGGCAAGCGACAGCGCGCCGTGGGCCTTGTAGGCCTTGTAGCGCAGGCGTTCCACCTCTTCCATGTCTTCGCTGCTCTCAACGCGGCGATATTCGACATGGTCCAAAATTTCCAGGATTTTACTGCTGAAATCACTACGCGTGAAAAGTATGTCTGACATTCTCTCGATCCGTCGTTAACGGATCATTAATCATATGCCGGCGAAATTTAGGCAAGGAAATCCGATAATTCGGGCGGTATATAAACTATTAAGGTTAACGGCGGGGAGTATTGTCCGGAGAAAAGGCGGCCGCTGCGGCGCGCTCAGGCGACCTTGTTGCGCCGGCGCTGGACGGGGCGGCGGCCGATGCCCTGCTGCAACAGCGGGATGTTCTGGGAAGGCACCGGCTGAGAGAAAACATAGCCCTGGACGAGATCGGTGCTGCGGTGCTTGTTGAGCAGCGCGAGCTGCTCCTCTGTCTCGACGCCCTCGATGACGATCTTCAGGCCGAGCTCGCGGGCGAGATGGACCGTGCCGCGCAACAGCTTGAGACGGCGGGTATCCTCGACGATGTTGCGCACGAAGGACCGGTCGATCTTGACGATATCGAGCGGCAGCGTGTCGAGATAGCTGAGGCTGGAGAAACCGGTGCCGAAATCGTCGATGGCGATGGTGATGCCGCGGGCCCTGAGTTCCGCCAGGATGGCGCGCACGGCCTGCGGCTCGTCGATCAGGCAGCTTTCGGTGACTTCGAGATGCAGCCGCGCCGCGTCGAGGCCGGAATGGACGAGCGCATCGGCGACCACCGAAAGGATATCGGCATCGCGCAGGTCGCGCGCCGAGAGATTGACCGAAACGGCGATATGGTCCGGCCAGTTCATGCACTCGCTGCAAGCCTTGAACAAGACGAAACGGGTAATGTCGGAGATAATGCCCATCTCTTCGGCAAGCCGGATGAACACGTCGGGCGGGATCGAACCCTTCTCCGGATGCACCCAGCGCGCCAGCGCTTCGGCACATTCTATCCGTGTGCCATCAGCCCGGAACATGGGCTGGAAGACGAGATGCAGCGCCTGCGCCGAAACCGCTTCGCGCAAGTCGGCCTTCAGCTTCTGCTGCTCGATATAGCGCCCGTCCATCTCCCGCTCGAATCCTGAGATGCCGCCCTTGAGGCGGGACTTGCTTTCGAACAGTGCGAGATCCGCCTTGACGCTCCACTCGTCCATGGCAAAGGCCGAGCTTTCGAGGATCGCGTAGCCGGCGCTGAGCGAAACGAGGAAGGTGAGCTCGTCGACCTCGTAATGGCCCTGGATCGCAGCGTGCACCCGGCGAATCGAGAGCTCGAGCGATGTGGGCTCCTTCGCATGCGGGAAGAACAGGATGAACTGATCGCCCATCAAGCGGCCGAGGATGGCATTGCCGCAAGCCTGCTTGATGCGGGCGGCGATGGCGCAAAGCAGATGGTCGCCGGTGACGTGACCACGCATGTCGTTGACATGTTTGAACTCGTCGATGTCGAGGACCATGAAGCCGAGCGGTCCTGATTTGCGCGGGTGTCTGGCGAGATATTCCTGTACCAGCTGCCCGAAATATTCACGGTTCGGCAAGCCGGTCAGCGCATCGAAGCGGACCATATGCATGATCTTCTGCTCCGCCTTCACCCGGCTCGACACGTCCTCGAAGATCAGAACGGCACCGCCGTCGGCCCTCCGGCTGGCGGAGAATTCGAGCGACAGGTCCTCAGGGAAATGAATGAGCGTGCGCGACAGGTTGCCGTCGGCGACCTGGGTGAGCTGGCGCAGGATGAGCTCCGGCTGCGAGGCATCCATGAAGCTGTAGCGGGCGCCGTAGCGCAGCACCGCGCCGAGATCGCGGTCCTTCAGCCGCTCAGGCGCCCCGATCTTCAGAAGCTCGCACGCCTTGCGGTTGATGACCTGGACGCGGTTCTCGGCATCGACCATGACGAGACCATGCGGCATGTTGTTGAGCGCTGTATCGAAACGATCGGCAATGATGGTGATTTCCCGGCGCGCGATGACATTCTCGTAAAGAAACTCGCGCACGCCGTTGGCCATCGCCCGCGTCGTCAGCCAGAAGGGGATGAGGAAGATCGACAGCACGCCGCGATAGAAATCCATCGCCAGCAGGCTGCAGACGATCATCGGCAGGCAGCAGAAGAACGTCTGGAGGTCGACGGCGAAGCGCGAGCCGTAGTTGCGGCCGACGACGGACACCATCGTCGCCATGGTAACGGAAATGCAGGCAAGTTCGGCAAAGGAATCGTGGACGACGAAGATGGCGTAGCCGCTGGCAAAGCCAAGCAGGGCCGTGGTGCAGGCCCCGCTGGCAACGAGGATCCGCTCCCAACGCTCGATTCCGGCATGCGACAAGCTCTCCTTGTCGACGCGATCGAACTGCCGAAAGATGGCCATGCGGGCGGTGAAAACCAGGAGGAAGGCAATCGACAGCGGAATATAGATGAAAGATTGTGTTTTGGCGGCCACAGCAAGGCACGTCGCAATATGTACTATCACGCCAACAAGAAGCGTCATGCGATTCCCGGAAAGGGAGCTCACAAACGACAGATACACATCTAAAGGGACCCTGTTCGGGCTATCTGGCTTCATCCACACTTTCCCTGTGCGCGGGAATTCTAGTGGCAACCCTTTAAAAATTGATTTCAATCGAATCAAACATTTGGTCGAATTTTCTAAAACCCCAGGATGAGCACCACAGCCTTGGCGTGATATTGCAGCCTTGTCGCGAGGTTGTTGAAATAATCATCCACGCCTGGGTTGTTAAAATGGTTACCGGCCGTGCGGGCCGGCCATCTTAAGTGGCGCCTCAGCCCCGAAAATCGGAATCGTTTTCGGAAAATCCGAAGCGCGCGGGAAATGACGAGACGGCGCTATACGACTATGCGCCTATGCGCGGCATTTATCCTTCCAATTTCAAATGCCGTGGTCTACACCGATTCCAAAGAGGGAAAGCTGCCGAATAACGGCAGGACAAGAACAAGGGAAACGCATGTCGGGACTTCTGGCGGCAAGCCGGCTGATTGATTCGGTCAGTCGGATCATGGGAAAACTTTCCGAATACATGGTGCTGTTCTGCTGTCTGATCAGCGCCGGAAATGCCATCGTTCGCTATGCCTTCAACTATAGTTCGAATGGCTGGCTGGAAATTCAGTGGTACCTTTTCGCCTTTGTCGTCATGCTCGGCGCCTCGCACGCGCTGCGCAACAATGAGCATGTCCGCGTCGACCTGATCTACGGCGCCGTGTCCGACAAGGCGAAGATCTGGATCGATATCGTCGGTCTCATCCTGTTCCTCATCCCCGTCTGCATCTTCCTCACCTGGCTCTGCTGGCCCTTCTTCGCACTTTCCTACAGGCAGGGGGAAATATCGGGCAATGCCGGCGGACTGATCCGCTGGCCCGTCAAGCTGATCCTGGTCGCCGGTTTCGGACTGTTGTCCCTCCAGGGCCTTTCCGAGTTGATCAAGCGGATCGCCGCCCTCACCGGTCATATCAGCATCGACACGACATACGAAAAGCCGCTGCAATAGCGCCCCCGGGGAGGAACGGATTTGTTTGATTTCGGCATCATTCCGCCGGCCATGTTCCTGGGCATGGTCATTTTCATGCTTTACGGCTTTCCGGTGGCCTTTTCGCTCGCCGCCGTCGGCCTGTTCTTCGGCATCATCGGCATCGCCACCGGCCATTTCAGCGAAGCCTTTCTGCAGGCGCTGCCCCTGCGCTTTTTCGGCATCGTCTCCAACGACCTCCTGCTCGCCATTCCCTTCTTCACCTTCATGGGGGCGGTGCTGGAACGCTGCGGCCTTGCCGAGGATCTGCTCGAAGGCACCGGCAAGCTCTTTGGCGGCATTCCCGGCGGCCTCGCCTATGCCGTCATCCTGGTCGGCGCCGTGCTCGGCGCCATCACCGGCACGGTGGCCGCCTCCGTCATCACCATGGGCGTGATCTCGCTGCCGATCATGTTGCGCTACGGTTACAGCCCGCGCCTTGCCACCGGCGTCATCGCCGCCTCCGGCACCATCACCCAGGTGATCCCGCCCTCGCTCGTGCTCGTCGTCCTCGCCGACCAGCTCGGCAGATCGGTCGGCGACATGTATCTCGGCGCGATCGGCCCCTCGATCCTGCAGGTGACGATCTTCGTGCTCTTCGTCCTTGTCATGTCGATCATCCGACCGAAATCGATGCCACCGCTGCCGAAGGAGGTGCGCGGCGATTTCAACTGGGCGCTGCTGGCGAAGGTGCTGATGGGCATGGTGCCCTCGATCGTGCTGATCTTCCTCGTACTCGGCACGATCTTCATGGGGCTTGCGACGCCGACGGAAGCCGGCGCGCTCGGCGTCGTCGGCGCCATGCTGCTCGCCGAGATGAATCGGCGCCTCACTTGGCCGCTGATCCGCGAAGCGATGACGTCGACCACCCACATCACCTCGATGGTGGTGATGATCCTGATCGGCTCCACCTGCTTCAGCCTGGTCTTCCAGGGCATGGACGGCTCGCGCTGGATCGAGCACATGCTCTCGGGCATTCCAGGCGGCCCGGTCGGCTTCCTGATCTTCGTCAACATCTTCATCTTCGTGCTCGCCTTCTTTCTCGATTTCTTCGAGATCGCCTTCATCGTCATCCCGATGCTGGCGCCGGTCGCCTCCAGTCTCGGCATCGATCTGATCTGGTTCGGCGTGCTGATCTGCGTCAACATGCAGACGAGCTTCATGCATCCGCCCTTCGGCTTCGCGCTCTTCTATCTGCGCTCGATCGCCAGCAAGGACGTCAAGACATCCGATATCTATATGGGCGCGCTGCCATGGGTCGGCATGCAGATCATCCTGGTGGCAATCGTGATCTTCTGGCCGCAATCGGTGACCTACTGGCTGGACCATGGCCCGAAGGTCGACCCGAACTCGATCAAGATCGAAGTGCCGGGCTTCGGCGGCCAGCTCGGCCTGCCGCCGGTGGGCGGCGGCGGCAATGGCGCGCCGCAGATTCCCGGCCTCAACCTGCCGCCTCTCGGCTTGCCGGGAGCCCCGCCGCCACCCGCGAAATAGCTCCTCAAAACAACAGGGCCAAAACAAAACCCCGGACCAACCGATCCGGGGTTTTGTATGCGTCGATGCGGCGCTGGAAGCGCTTAGAGCTTGCCGGCCCGCTGCTGGATCATCATGAACGTATCAAACGTGTATTCCGAAAGCTGCATCCACAGATAGGCGTCGCGCTTGAAAGCGGTCTGGTCGTCGTAGATCTTCTTGAAATACTGGTTGTTGGCCGAGATTTCGCCGTAGATGCCCATGGCCGCCTGGAAGCAAGCTTCCATAATTTCCTGGCTGAACGGGCGCAGTGTCGCCCCTTCGGCGACGAGCTGCTTCAGCGCCGTCGGATTCTTCGTGTCGTATTTCGCCAGCATGTTGGTGTTGGCGAAGGCGCAGGCGTCGGTGAGCGCTGCCTGGTAGTGCTTCGGCAGATTGCTCCATTTATCCAGGTTGAAGAACGCATGCACCGTCGGGCCACCTTCCCACCAGCCCGGATAGTAGTAATATTTCGCCACCTTGTGGAAGCCAAGCTTCAGATCGTCATAGGGACCGACGAATTCCGCCGCATCGATCGTGCCCTTTTCGAGCGCTGGGTAGATGTCGCCGCCGGCGATCTGCTGCGGGATGACGCCGACCTTTTCCATGACGCGACCGGCAAGGCCGGCGATGCGCATCTTGACGCCCTTCAGGTCGTCGAGCGTGTTGATTTCCTTGCGGAACCAGCCGCCCATCTGGGCACCGGTATTGCCGGCCGGCAAAGCATACATCCCTTGCGTGGCATAAAACTCGTTCATCAGCTTGGTGCCGTTGCCCTCGTAAAACCAGGCATTGGTCAGGCGGCTGTTGAGGCCGAAAGGGATAGCCGTCCCGATGGCGTAGGTCGGATCTTTGCCGACGAAATAATAGGAGGTGGTGTGGGCTGCCTCGACCGTTCCGGCGGCGACGGCATCGACGGCCTGCAGGCCCGGCACGACTTCACCGGCCGCGAAGGGCTGGATGGTGAAATTGCCGTCGGTTGCGGCGGCAACATGCTTGGCGATGTCTTCGGCACCGCCATAGATCGTATCCAAGCTCTTCGGAAACGACGACGTCATGCGCCACGCGATCTTCGGATTCTCCTGCGCGATCGCAGGCGCTGCCAATGCCGTTGCGGCGACCGCGCTGGCCCCGGCGGTTCCCGCCTTCTTGAAAAACGAACGACGATCCATCAAAAACCTCCCATATAGATGGCACTGCGCGGCCGATCTTCACCCCTACCCGCAGCGAGGGCAGAGCTAAGCATGGCGAAGGCCGCGATTCAAGCTTTAGTCTATTAGCCTTTGGCATCAAGACAGCAATAAGGCAACACGCACGCACCCATCAAAATCAGCAGGTTAGCTGCGAGGACAGAAGCAGCGACGAGGCCCTGGCGGAAAATGGCCGCCAGCCGCAGCCAAACGTTGACTTCGCCGTCATTCTGGCGGCAGAAACGACAAGCAGAAGATTTCACCGGGGCGAACATGACGAAACCGATCGTTGCCATTCCTGCCGATATCCGCAGCTACGACGGCGCGACCTGGCACGCCGTGCAGCACCAATATCTCGGTGCCGCATTGAACGCGGCCGGCGTCATGGCCTTTCTCATCCCGGCTTTCGAGGCGGGCTACGACACCGACGCAATCCTCGACCGCGTCGATGGTCTGCTGGTTTCGGGCTCGGCCAGCAATGTGCATCCTTCGCTTTACGGCGCCGAGGCAAAAGACAAGGACGGCCCCTTCGATCCCGCCCGCGACGCGACAAGCCTGCCGCTCATCCGCCGCGCCATCGATCGCGCCATCCCGCTGCTCGCCATCTGCCGCGGCATTCAGGAGCTGAACGTTGCGCTCGGCGGCTCGCTGGCAAGCGAGATCCACGAGCAGCCCGGCATCTGGGACCATCGCCGGCCGGAAGGCGTCGACCGTGACGGCATGTACGCCATCCGCCAGACTGTCCACGTCAAGGAAGGTTCCTGCATTGCCGGCATCCTCGGCCCGGGCGATATCCGCGTCAACTCGCTCCATCGTCAGGCGATCGCCAGGACCGCGCCGCGCCTGCAGGTGGAGGCCACCGCCGAGGATGGCACCGTGGAGGCCGTTTCCGTCATCGATGCCAAGGCCTTCGCCGTCGGCGTGCAATGGCATCCGGAATATTGGGCCGAAACCGACAAGACGTCGAATCGGCTGTTTTCCGCCTTCGGCGACGCCGTCCGCGATTACGCCGCCGCCAAACCGCCAGTGACCGCGGCGCAGGCGATCAGCTGACCACTGGCTCGGTCAAGCGCGCCGGCTTGAACCATCTCTAAACCTTTTGCGGTGTCTCCGGCACCGGCGTCAGCGCCGCCCCTGTCTCGAACCAGGCGATCAGGTTGTCGGCGACGAGATCGGCCATTGCGTTGCGTGTCGGCACGGAGGCCGAGGCGACGTGCGGCAGCAGCACGGCATTGGCCGGTTCCATCAGCGTCGCCGGCACGGTCGGCTCGTCATAGAAGACGTCAAGGCCGGCCGCACCGAGCGCGCCTGACGCAAGCGCCGCACTCAGCGCCTCTTCATCCACCGTCCAGCCACGGCCGACATTGATGAGAATGCCGTTCGAACCGAGAGAGGCCAGGATATCGGCATCGATCGTTTTATGCGTCTGCGGTGTCTTCGGAACGATGGCGATCAATGTGTCCACCGCCTCGGCCAATCCCTTCAACGTCGGATAATAATCATAGGGCGCATCGGCATGGCGCGAGCGCGTGTGATAGCTGATCTTCACCTTGAACGGCTCCAGCCGCCTGGCAATCTCGAGGCCGATGCGGCCGAGGCCGTAGAGCCCGACATGACGGCCCTTGAGCGAAAAACGCGACAGCGGATAGGCTGTGCCCGGCTTCCAGTTGCCGGCGCGCAGCCAGGCTTCGGCCCGCGGCAATTCGCGGATCGTGTTGAGGAGCAGGCCAATCGCCGTGTCGGCAACCTCGTCATTCAAAACGTCTGGCGTATTGGTGACGACGATGCCCTTTTCGGCCGCCCGTTTGACATCCATGCCGTCATAACCGACGCCGAAACTGGCGATCACCTCGACGCCGGGCAACTGGTCCATCCAGCTGCCGGGGAAGGCGCCGGAGACGGCGACGCCGCGGATGCGGCCGGCCATCTCGCCGTCGAGCCCCAGCTTTTCCTCGCGGGCGACGGCAATGATCTCAAAACGATCCTTCAGTCTCTCGAGAACACGCTCGTGTATCTTCCCAGGAACGAGAATGGCGATGCGGGACATGGCTTTTCCTCTTGGACGGGGTCTGGTTCAGGCGCGGGGCCGATGGGGACTGGTCGACTGGCGGATGCGCATTTCCGGCTTGATGAGATGCATGCCATCGGGTTCGTGACTGCCGGCGAGACGATCAAGAAGGGCGCGCGCAGCCAGGCGGCCGACTTCGGTCTGGCCGTTCCAGACGGTTGTCAGCGCCGGCGTGGCAATCGAGGCTTCCTCGAGATCGTCATAACCGGTGACGGAAATGTCGCGCCCCGGCACCAGGCCGGCACGAGCAATGCCATTCATCAGGCCGATTGCAACGAGATCGTTCCAGCAGACGGCCGCCGTCGGCTGCTGTGGCAGTGAGAGGAAATGCACCGCGGCCTCGAAACCGCCCTGCTTCGAGCGAGGCCCGGGAATGCGCAGGTTCGGATCGACTTCGATGCCGGCCTTGCGCAGCGCATTGACATAACCTTGGTAGCGGTCGCGGCCGGTGGAGGTCTGGTCCGTGCCGCCGATCATCGCGATCGAGCGGTGACCGAGACCGATCAGGTGGTTGGTGGCGAGCGAAATGCCGTAGCTGTCGTCACCGCGATAGGTCGGCAGCTCCAGACCGTCCATCGAGCGGGCGACAAGGATTGCCGGCATGCCATTTTCCTCCGCCAGCTGCAGATCTTCCGGCGGCGTGCCGATCGCCGGCGACATAATGACGCCGTCACCGCCGAGCTGCAGCAGCGTCTCAATGAAGGTGCGCTGCTTTTCGACATTGTCGTAATGGTTGGAAAGGATGAAGGTGTGGCGGCTGCGATCGAGTTCGCTTTCGATCGCCTTCAGGATTTCGCCGTAGAACGGATTCATGATGTCGTGCACGACGACGCCGATGATGCCGGAGCGCGAGGTGCGAAGACTGGCGGCGCGGCGATTGTAGATATAGCCGAGCGCGCGCGCCTGCTCCTTGATCTTTTCCCGGGTATTGCCGGCAACGAGCGGACTGTCGCGCAGGGCTAGCGAGACCGTCGCGGTTGAAATGCCGAGCGTTTCGGCAATTGTCGAAAGCTTGATCTTCTGGACCACGTGTCCTCCTCCAGGCAGCACGCAAGACAGCAAACCGCGCCGGAAAACCGGCGCAGTCCCTTAAAATGTTTAATTAAAAGATTTAACAGGCGGAGGCAATTCGTCTTTCAGCGAAATTTCAATCTTCGTCCGGCTCTTCCAAAGGAAGCGCTTCGGCCTGCAGATTGGCGTCGATCGCCTTCAGCAGCCGCACGAGATTGCGGATTTCCTTTTCTGAAAATTCCAGAGTCGCCAGTCTGTCGCAGGCCGACGCCGCCATCTCGATCGCGCGCACGCTGTCACGCCCGAGCGCCGTGAGATAGACCTTGGTCAGGCGCGCATCCTCGGCGTCGGGCTTGCGCTCGAGGAAGCCCTGCGCCTCCATGCGCCCGATCGTGCGCGTCATCGTCGGCGCCTTGACGCCGAGCTTCTGGGCAAGGCCGCCCGCCGTCATGCCGTCGCTCTCGGCGAGCGCGAGAATGACGCCGTCCTGGCCGGCATAGAGGCCGCTCTCGAACAGGTTGCGCGAGAGCACCGTGCGCATGGAACGAGCCGCCTGGGTCAGCGCCGGCGAGAGATCGACGAGCGTATACTCCGTCTGGTCCTTCTTCTTGGACTTGCTCTTCTTGCCGTCCTTATGCTTCTTTCCCATAGCCATCCCTTTGATCTTTAAGCCCCGACGCCGCTGCGATATGACATTGCCCAGGATCTCGTCATAAACAAGAGGCAACGACCGGATGATGACGCCTTCGCCCGATAGCCAGCCGGCCTCTGCCCCTGCCCCGCGCCCGCCGATCGCCGTGCTGCCGCTGGGTGCTCATGAACAGCACGGTCCTCACCTGCCCTTCGAAACCGACACGCTGATTGCCGAAGGCATCGCCGGACGATTGAAGACGGCCCTGCCCGCCGGCCTGCCGGTCACCTTCCTGCCCGCCGAATCGGTCGGCTATTCCATAGAGCACATGGATGTTGAAGGAACGAAGACGCTCGCTTTCGACGAAGCGGTCAACCGCTGGCTCGGCATTGCCGAGCGGCTGGCCGAGCAGAAAATACGCAAATTCGTGATGCTGAACGCCCATGGCGGCAATTCGCCCCTGATGACGATCGTCGCGACCGAGGCGCGGATTCGCTTTGCCATGCTGGCGGTGGCGACGAGCTGGACCCGCTTCGGCCTGCCCGACGGTGTGATCCGGCCGCAGGAAAAGGCGATCGGCATTCACGGCGGCGATATCGAGACCTCGGTCATGCTGGCGCTTCATCCTGATAAAGTCGACATGGCGGAGGCGGCGGACTTCCCCTCCCGGCAGAGCGAATTTGCCGGGCGCTTCAAACATCTGCGCGCCTACGGGCCGCACGCTTTCGGCTGGAAGATGTCGGATCTCAACCCGCAAGGCGCGGCGGGCAACGCCGCGGCCGCGACGGCTGAAAAGGGCGAAGCGCTGATTGCCCATGCGGTGAAGGGGCTGGTGGAATTGCTCGAGGATGTCGATGCCTTCGACGTTGGCGAACTCCGGTGAGGACGACCGATCAGCACAGGCAGATGACGTGATCTTATAACATTATAAAATCCTTTGAACTGCCGTGCCCATGCCGTTATATGAGACCAACCGCTCAAGCGGCCGATCCCAAGCCGTTCGGCCGCACGCCTAATCCTAGAGGTTCTCATGACCGACGCGATCTCCACCCAGAAGCCTATTCCCGTCACCGTGCTCACCGGTTATCTCGGCGCCGGCAAGACGACGTTGCTCAACCGCATCCTCTCCGAAAACCACGGCAAGAGATATGCGGTCATCGTCAACGAGTTCGGCGAAATCGGCATCGACAACGACCTGATCGTCGAGTCGGATGAAGAAATCTACGAGATGAACAATGGCTGCGTCTGTTGCACGGTGCGCGGCGACCTGATCCGCGTCGTCGAAGGCCTGATGCGCCGGCCCGGCCGCTTCGACGGCATCATCGTCGAAACGACCGGCCTTGCCGATCCGGTGCCGGTCGCCCAGACCTTCTTCATGGATGACGACGTGCGCGCCAAGACCGAGCTCGACGCCGTCATCGCTCTCGTCGACGCCAAGCACTTGCCGCTGCGCCTGAAGGACAGCCGTGAGGCCGAAGATCAGATCGCCTTCGCCGACGTCATCGTCATCAACAAGAGCGATCTGGTAACCGCGGAAGAACTTGATGTGATCGAAGACATTGTCCGCGCCATCAACCCGGCCGCCCGCGTCTACAAGACCAGCCGCTCCGGCGTCGACCTCGCCCGCGTGCTCGACCAGGGCGCCTTCAACCTGGAGCGCGCGCTCGAAAACGATCCGCATTTCCTCGAACACGGCCATGACGATCATGTTTGCGGCCCGGATTGCGATCATCACCACGACCATGATCACGACCACCATCACGATCATGACCACGGCCACCATCATCACGGCGCCATGTCGGCGATCCACGATGTGACGGTGCAGTCGGTGTCGTTGCGCGGCGGCGAGATGAATGCCGAGCGCTTCTTCCCCTGGATCCAGAAAGTCACCCAGATGCAGGGGCCGAACATCCTGCGCCTCAAAGGCATCATCGCCTTCAAGGACGATCCCGAGCGTTATGTCGTCCAGGGTGTGCACATGATCATCGAGGGTGATCATCAGCGGCCCTGGAAGGACGGCGAAAAGCATGAAAGCCGTCTGGTCTTCATCGGCCGCGACCTCGACCGCGAAAAACTGGAGGCCTCCTTCAAGGCCTGCGAGGCAGCCGCCTGATGCCGACAGTTGCACCGCTTGATCTCGACGGCCACGTTCTGGCCGTCGAATTTTTAGGTGACATCCCCGTCTTCGCAAACGCAAACGGCACGTTTCATCGGCTGGACGGCGGCGAGAGGGTTTGCGAAGCCCATCAGGGCATGCTCACCGCCATCCGCGATCCTTATAGCGAAAGCCTGATCTCGGGCGGTGAGGACGGCAAGGTGCTGCGCATCGCTGCCGATGGCAGCGTCAGCGAACTCGCAACGGCGCCGCGCAAGTGGATCTCCCAAGTTGTGGCCGGCCCGCAGGGCGCCATCGCCTATTCCTACGGCAAGAGCTCGCTCGTCCGCCTCGCCGACGGCACGACCAAGGAATTTCCCGAGGAACGCACGGTCGAAGGCATCGCCTTCGCGCCGAAGGGCCTGCGCATCGCCGCCGCCCGTTACAACGGCGTAACGCTGCACTGGGTCGGCACGAGCGCCAAACCGGTCGATCTCGAGTGGAAGGGTGCCCATACCAGCGTCACCTTCTCGCCGGATGGCAATTTCCTCGTCACCTCGATGCAGGAAAATGCCCTGCACGGCTGGAAGCTCGACAGCAAGCCCGGCGCCGAGGCCCGGCACATGCGCATGACCGGCTATCCCGCCAAGGTTAAATCGCTTTCTTGGTCGATCAAGGGGAAGTGGCTCGCCTCATCAGGCGCACCCGCAGCCATCGTCTGGCCCTTCCAGGGCAAGGACGGGCCGATGGGCAAGGCGCCGCTCGAACTCGGCACCCGCGCCAATATCATGGCGACCTCGGTGAAATTCCACCCGTTGGAAGACATCCTTGCCATCGGCTTCGTCGACGGCATGATTCTGGCTGTGCGCATCGCCGACAGCAAGGAAGCGCTGCTGCGCCGCCCCGGCAAGGGCGCGATCACGGCGATGAGCTGGAGCGCAAACGGCAAGCTGCTCGCCTTCGCCTCCGAAGCCGGTGATTGCGGCGTCATCGATATTTCGGCTTGAGGCCGTGTTGCCGGCGATGGATGGCGCTCTGAAACCAGAGATCGTGACGCTTGGCGCCGAGCACATGCAGGTGGCGGCAGGGATCCGGCGCGTGGCGCTGTGGCAGCGCCTGCCCTGGCTGCCGGACGTACATGCTCCTGAGGAAGAAGAGCAGTATTGGCGCATGCATCTCCTGCCGAACTGCATGATCCTCGGCGCCGCTGTAGGAAACAAGCTCGTCGGCGTCATCGCCTATGGCGGCGAATGGATAGAGCAGCTTTATGTTCTCCCGGGTTTCCAGGGCATGGGGATCGGCTCCCTGCTCCTCGGCTGCGCCAAGGGGGAGATGGATGAGCTCAGGCTCTGGACATTCCAGCGCAATAGGGGCACACGCGCTTTCTACGAGCGGCATGGTTTTTCCGCCGAAGAGGAAACCGACGGCGTTGATAATGAGGAAAAGGAGCCTGACGTGCTCTATCATTGGCGCCGCCTTCCGGAGCTGGCACCTGACCTGAAACCGTCCGGCTAATATATCGGCCGAGGCCTGAGAATATCGGGCTTGCCAAATGCTTTGCACGGGCGAAACATGGAAACTGACGCAGGCATTGCCGTCGCCGTTCTGACAGAGGAAATGCGAATGCCGAAATCGACCGGCCTCGGTTTTGCCGAGCAACAGCCGCCGCCTTTGGGCGATGCATCCGTCTGGACCACCATCCGCGCCGAGGCGGCGGAGCTTGCCGCGCGCGAGCCGATCTTGCGGCGGCTGCTGACCACCGAGGTAACGGATGCCATCGGCGATAATGAGATCCTCGCCCGTGTTCTGGCCGCGCGGCTTTCGGTGACGCAGGTGGAAACCGGCAATCTGTTCGATCTCATCCTCTCCACGCTCACCGACGACATCATGCGCAAGGTCGAGGCCGATCTCGCAGCCGTGCGCGAGCGCGACCCGGCCTGCACGACATTTCTGCACGCGCTTTTGAACCTCAAGGGCTTTCATGCGCTGCAGACGCATCGCATCGCCCATGCACTCTGGAACGCCGGCCGGCCGGAGATCGCCACCTGGCTCGCCAATCTTGCTTCGTTGGTCTTCGGCCCGGATATCCATCCGGCCGCACGGATCGGCGCCTCCATCATGCTCGACCACGGATCGGGCATCGTCATCGGCGAAACGGCGGTGATCGAGGACGAGGTATCGATCTTGCAGGGCGTCACGCTCGGCGGCACCGGCAAGGAAACCGGCGACCGCCACCCGAAGATCCGCCATGGCGTGATGATCGGCGCCGGCGCCAAGATCCTTGGCAATATCGAGATCGGCGCCTTCAGCAAGATCGCCGCCGGCAGTGTCGTGCTGAAGCCGGTTCCGGAACATTGCACGGTCGCCGGCGTGCCGGCCACCGTCGTGCGCATCCACCGCGCCGACGAAGTCCCGGCCGAGACGATGGATCAGAATATCTAGCTACGCGGCCTGCTGGTTATCCCAGGAGGCTTCGACGCGGTTGCGGCCTTCGCGCTTCGAGCGGTAGAGCGCCTCATCCGCCTTGTGCATCAGACTTTCGAAGTCTCCACCGCTTATCCGTGTGGCGACACCGATGCTCAGTGTCGGAAAGACGGCCAGATCCGGCCGCTGCATGACGACGGCGGCGAATTCGAGACGAATGCGCTCGGCAATCGCCATCGCATCTTCCCGCGATAGGTTTTTCAGCACCGCCAGGAACTCGTCCCCGCCTTGACGGGCGAGCAGATCCTGCGGGCGCATGATACCTCTGGAGACCCTTGCGAAAAGTCGCAGGATCTCGTCGCCGGCCGCGTGACCGTGCCGGTCATTCAGCTGCTTGAAGTGATCGATATCCATGATCAATAGCGAGATAGGCTGAGACCCAAGAGCAGACGCATGCTGCGCAAGGCCGCCGCGGTTGAGCGCGCCTGTCAGCGGATCATGATGGGCGAGTTCGGTCAGCTGGTTTCGGCTGCGCTCGGCTGCCATCAGCACCATGGCCATGCTGCGAAGCATGATGAAAGCAACCGCCGATACCGCCATCCAGCTATGGATCACGCTGCCGCCGAAGGGATCCGGCCCGCCAATCTCGCCGGTCGCCGCAAGTATGCTGCGCGCGGCAAAGATCATGGCTGTGCAGATGTAGAGGGCGACCAGCAGGGCCGCCGAATAGAGCCTCTCGCGACGGACGATGCTGAACGCCTCCCTTGCGACGGCAAGGTCGCAGAGGCAGCAGATGACGGAAACGTAGAGAAGCCTTGCCGAGACCGCTGTGGGATCGCTGACGATAAGAATGACAGGCACGCTGACGAGGAGGATGGCCAGCCAGAAAAAGCGCTGCTCGAGAACCCGCCCGGAAAAGACGCGCATGGCGAAGAACATCAGCATGTAGCCGGCGATGGTGACGACATTGCCGCCGTCAATCGAGACCGCGTAGGGAACGCTATTGCGCAGCGCGACGAGAAAGGAACCGATGCCGATGAGGAGGTTGCTCAAGCCCCACCAAAGCGGCCACCTGTCGGAGCGGCCGGTCGCATAGGCTGCAAGCTGGAGAATCCCCAGCACGAAACAGCTCACGGCAACAATGAAATAGATCGTCCGGAGATCCAGCAGCATGACGCATTCCCGAGGTTCTGGCAGCGAACCTACAGCAAGCATTTTGCGGTTTGATTGGAGGCTTCGTTAAAAGTTTAACGATCCCGATTTTTCAAGGCGCCTTTTGTCAGGCGGCGCGCACGGCGCCGATAATATCTTGCTGAAAGAAAATCCGTGCCGCAACCACGGCGGCCCGCCTGCCTTCATGGTCAAGTGGCGCGGACATTGCCGGCCGAGGGAAGGACCTCAACCCCAGCGCCGACTGGTTGGCGCCGAACTTAGGCGGCGCGGCGAACCGGCGCGCTGGCCAGCATGCGTCCTGAGGGGACGATCATGCCGGCCGCACCGTCAAGCCAGCCTTCCGTAAGCTCCAGCGCAAGAAAGCGCGAGCGTTCGAACGGACCCGGCATGACGACATGGCGAGCCTTTTCGGCAAAGAAGCCGAAACGCTCGTAATAGGCTGCATCGCCGACGAGCAGGACGGCACCATGCCCGCGATTCTTCGCCTCGAGAATCGCTGCCCGCATCAGCGCCGCGCCGATGCCCTTGCCGCCGTGACGGGAATCGACGGCGAGCGGACCGAGCAGCAGCGCATTGATCGGCGTGCCTTCATCATTGACGCCGGCCTCGATGTTCCAGAGCCGCACCGAGCCGATGACATGACCATCGCGATCACGCGCAACGAGCGCGAGACCCTCGGCCGGAACACGGTTGCGGCGGATCTTCTCCGACGACTTCTTGCGACGGTCCGGCCCCATGACGCGGTCGAGCAGGTTTTCACGGGCAACGACATCCGAGGGATTTTCGGCGTCGATGGCGAAGGTGGTGGGCGCAAAAAATGCGCGGACAGAATCAAGAACAGCGGCCATCTTGGCCTCCCGTACCCAATACCGTTATCAGCGGCGATGAAGGAAAATTGTGAAGTTGCCGCCCCGGCTGGTTACGGGGCCGGCGGAAACGACCTTAGATGACGTAGGCCTTCAACGGCTCGAAACCGTTGAATGCGACCGCCGAATAGGTCGTCGTATAGGCGCCGGTGCCTTCGATCAGAACCTCGTCACCGATCGAAAGGGAGATCGGCAGCGGATAAAGGTTCTTCTCGTAGAGCACGTCGGCCGAATCGCAGGTCGGGCCGGCGATGACGCAGGGCTCCATCTCGTCGCCGTCATGCTCCGTGCGGATCGGATAACGGATGGCTTCGTCCATCGTTTCGGCGAGACCGCCGAACTTGCCGATGTCGAGGAACACCCAGCGCGCATCGTCATTGTCCGACTTCTTCGAAATCAGCACGACTTCCGCCTTGATGACGCCGGCATTGCCGACCATGCCGCGGCCCGGCTCGATGATCGTCTGCGGGATCTGGTTGCCGAAATGCGTGCGCAGCGCCTGGTAGATCGACTTGCCGTAAGCTTCCGCGGACGGAACGTCGCGCAGATACTTGGTGGGGAAGCCGCCGCCCATGTTGACCATCTGCAGGTGGATGCCCTGCTTGGCAAGCGAGACGAAGACGCGCTTGGCATCGGCGAGTGCGGAATCCCAGGCATCGACCTTGGTCATCTGCGAACCGACATGGAACGAGACGCCGTAGGACTGCAGGCCGAGCTGATGGGCGTAGACGAGAACGTCGACGGCCATCTGCGGAACGCAGCCGAACTTGCGCGACAGCGGCCATTCAGCGCCTTCGCCATCGGTGAGCACGCGGCAGAAGACACGGGCGCCGGGAGCGGCACGCGAGATCTTCTCGACTTCCTCGTGGCTGTCGACGGCAAAGAGGCTGACGCCGAGCGCATGGGCGCGGGCGACATCGCGTTCCTTCTTGATCGTGTTGCCGAAGGAGATGCGGGCAGCGGTCGCACCGGCTTCGAGCGCCATTTCGATTTCGGCAACGGATGCGCAATCGAAATTGGAGCCGAGACCTGCGAGCAGCTTCAGGACCTCAGGAGCCGGGTTTGCCTTGACGGCATAGTAGATGGCGCTGTCCGGCATGGCATGACGGAAGGCGTGGAAATTGTCGCGAACGACGTCAAGGTCAACCACGAGGCAGGGACCGTCGGGACGTCGGGTTGCGAGAAAGTCGCGGATGCGCTGGGTGGTCATATCGTTCCCTCTTCCAATTCCAGAGCTCCGGCATGAACCGGAGGACAAAGGGCATACGAGAACTCGCATTGGAACCAGCCGGTGGAGACCCCGGAACCATAGCAAGCGCTCGATGCGCGGATAGTGAACCAACGCCGCGGACGCGGTGTAAGTTCGGCTTTGTCTGCCATGGATTGGAGGGAGAATCCCAACCGCACTTCCGGCAATGATGGTGTGCCTCTTCAGTAACCCCCGCTGATGGAAAGCAGGGAGAGAACAAAAAGGCCCGCACCGTCGTTGCTTCAGGCGTCCTCGCATTTTCCGGTTGGCCGGAATAGCGACTGGAGGGGTTAATTCCAGGTACCTTACCGATTTCCTCACCAATTCGAGGGTTCGGCGGACACCCATGGGCACGTGCGACTTTGGGCTGAGGTGGAAATAAGAATATTCGCCTTCACAATCAAGCGTTTTTTTGATCTCGGGGTCAAAAAAAATAATTGAACAGGTCGGGCCAATTTGTTCAACGTTTCGAAACAGCTTGGGGAAGCGCAATGGACACTCTGACCCGCATACGCGCCTTCATCGACGTCGTCGAGGCCGAAGGCTTTTCCGCCGCCGCAAGGCGCACCGGCCGCTCGAAAGCGCTGCTGTCCAAATATGTGCGCGAACTGGAAGACGAGCTCGGCGCTCTGCTGCTCAACCGCACCACTCGGCAGTTCTCCATGACCGAAGCCGGCCACACCTATTACCGCAGCGCGTCCGATATTCTGAAGGAGATCGACAACCTTGCCGATCTCGTGCGTGAAAACAACGCCCAGTTGAAGGGACGGCTGCGCATATCCGTCCCCCGCACCTTCGTCGACGCCGACGTCGGCCAGTCTCTGATCGATTTTGCCGCCGAGAACCCGAATCTTTCGCTGGAGATCGCTGCCGATGACCGATTCGTCGACCTGATCGAAGAAGGCTTCGACGTGGCGATTCGCATTTCCAAGCTCGAAGATTCCGGCATGATCGCCCGCAAGATCTCCGATTTCCGCGTCCATCTCTGCGCCACACCGGATTTTATCGAGCACCATCCCGATCTCGAGCATCCGAGCGACATTTCCAACGTCCCCTTCATCGTCGACACCAATTCGCGCACCCAAGGTAGCATTCGCTTCTACAACCCTGATAACACAACCTTCGCCGTCGCCGTCTCCGGGCCGATAGAAGTCAACAGTCCGCATGCGACATTACGCGCCGCCCTTGCCGGCATCGGCATCGCCCTCATTCCCGATTTCATCGCCCGCAAGCCGATCGAGAGTGGCGAACTGCTGACGCTGTTTAACGACTACATCCCGACTGACCGCGGCATCTATGCCGTCTACCCGCACCGGCGCTACCTGCCGGCCAAGGTGAGGATCTTCGTCGACTACCTGCACAGCTGGTTCAAGAAGCATCCGTGAGACTGCACCGAAAGGCCGCCCGAGCCGGACGATCGGGTGATGCCGGGCACGTTCGGCCGGCAAGCCTGTCCCAATTCCGTCCCAATTTCTGGCAAGAACTCAGCTCGAGCGAATAAGGCAGCGGGACGCATGAACAGATCCATACCATTGATGACCGCGCTTCTTTCGCTGGCGCCAGCCGCCGCCTTTGCGCATCCGCATATCTTCGTGGAGGCGCGGCTCGAAGTCGTGGCCGGCGCTGACGGCAGCGTCGAGGAACTGCGCAATGTCTGGCGCTTCGACGAGGTCTTCTCCTCCTCGGTCGTCATGGATTTCGACAAGAACACCGATCTGAAGCTCGAGCCGAACGAACTCGCGCAGGTCGGCAAAACGGTGAAGCAATCGCTTGCCGACTACGACTACTACATGAACCTGACGGTCAACGGGAAGAACGTCACCGTCCAGCAGCCTGACATCATCCATGTCGACTACAAGAACGGCCAGCTGCTGATGTTCTTCGCAGTCAAACCGGCGGAGAAGATGCCGCTGAAAGGCAGGCTCACTTTCGGCGTCTACGACCCGACGCTCTATACATCGATCGACTTTCCGACAGACAACGAACTCGCCACGGTCGGCGACGGCTTCAAGGCCTGCAAACACCAGGTGGTAAGGCCCGACGCCGACGAGGTGATCTCGCAAAACAAACAGTCGCTTACCGACGCTTTCTTCAACGACCCCACCGGCACCAACATGTCCAAACTCTTCGCCACCCGGCTGGAGATCACATGCTGACAAAACGCCCGTGCTTCGTCCTTTCCGCAGCACTCCTTGCGCTGGTGACGGCGGCAAGTCTCGCCCATGCGCAATCGCCGCTCGGCATCGGCACGGCGGAACCGAGTTTTCAACCGACCGGCGGGCCGTTCGCACCGCTTTTGCTCTATGTGAATTATGAGCAGCAGGCCTTCTACCGGGCGCTGACCGATGCGTTGAAGGGCATGCGTCAGGATCCGTGGCAACTGACGTCGCTGATCGGCCTTTCCTTTGCCTACGGCGTCTTCCATGCGGCCGGCCCCGGCCACGGCAAGGCGGTCATCTCCTCTTATATGATCGCCAACGAGGTCGAGCTGAAGCGCGGCGTGGTGATTTCCTTCATTTCGGCGTTCATTCAGGGCATCGTCGCCGTGGGGCTGGTCGGCGGTGCCTGGCTGGTGCTGCGCGGCACCGGCATCACGCTGACGGCAGCGACCCATGCGATGGAAATCGCAAGCTTCGTCATGGTTATCCTCTTCGGCGGTTGGCTGCTGTTTCGCAAACTGCGCTCGATGGTGGGCAATTTGCCGCGTCGACGGCTGATGGCGACATCCGCCGGTCCGGTCAGCATGATGCTCGATTGGAAGGACAACGCGGCCGAACGCCAGGCCTATGCCTTCAACGGCAAGGCGCAGGCCGTCGCCGCCGGCCACACCTTCGTTCCCGGCATGGTCTGCGAGACCTGCGGCAACGCGCACGTGCCGGATCCGGCCCTGCTCGCCGGCGACAAGTTCAGCGTCCGCGAGGCCTGGTCGGCGATCGTTGCCGTCGGCCTTCGGCCCTGCTCCGGCGCGCTTCTGGTGATGACCTTCTCGCTGCTGAACGGGCTCTACGTCGGCGGCATGCTGTCGGTCGCCGCCATGTCGCTTGGCACCGCAATCACGGTTTCCGTCCTTGCCACCCTCGCCGTCACCGCCAAGGGTGCTGCCGTCCGCCTCTCCGGGCGCGGCTCGACCGCCTCGATCTGGATCGGCAACGCTATCGAAATCCTCGGCGCCCTGCTGGTCATATTGATGGGCGCCCTGCTACTCGGGGCATCGCTGCAGGGGTAGTGAGACCTCCGCGTCTAGTGCTTCCCCTTGCCGCGCTGATAACGCGCCCGCAGCCAGAAGACCGCGAAAAACGCCATGATCAGGCAGACGCCGACGGCGATCCCCAGCACCGGCGAGAAATTGCCGATCCATAAGACAATGGTCGGCAGAAAATAAATGACGAGGCCGGCGCCGAGCAGAATGATGGCGGCGGCAATCGCCTGCGAGCGGCTCTCAGGGCTCACGCTAGCCTTTCCTTTTCCAGATCAGCGCGAATATCCTGCAGGCGCCGGATCTGGTTGCCGGCGGCGTCGAAATTCTCCGGCGAGAGCCAGGCCTCGAAGGCATTGTTGATCAGCGGCCACTCGGCATCGATCATCGAAAACCAGGCAGTGTCGCGGTTGCGGTGCTTGGAGATCATGTGCTGGCGGAACACGCCTTCGAAGCTGAAGCCGTAACGGGCGGCCGTCGTCTTGCTCGCCTCGTTGTTATTGTCGCATTTCCATTCGTAGCGCCGGTAGCCGAGATCTTCGAAGACGTGCTTGGCCATCAGGTAATGCGCCTCGGTGGAAAGCGGTGAACGCTTCATGTCGGGGCCATGCGCCACCCCGCCGATCTCGACGACACCATTTGCCGGGTCGGCGCGCATATAGTTCGCCATGCCGACAATCTTGCCGGTGGCGTTGTCACGGAAGATATGGGTGAGCCAGCCGGACTTGGTGTAGACGGATTCCAGCCAATTGGCGAAGTCCTCAATGCCGGAAAAATCGTCCTGCGCGAAATAAAGCAGCAGCGGGTTGATACCCATGCCGCCAAGCCCGTCCCACAGCGCTTCAAGATGCTCCGCGCGTCGATAAGGCTCGACGGTGACGAAGCGGCCCCTAAGCGTCACCGGCTTCGGGGCCGGGCAGCCCTTAAAATTTGCAAGATCGCGCATGTTCACTCCCGTGTTCTGAGGAGTGGATAGGCCAGCCGCCCGACAAAGGCAACCGGCCGAGATGTTACTGTGACAAGGTGGTCTTGGCGGACGAGACCGTCGCCTCGATATGGTCGACCAGCTGATCGGCAAGGCCGAGCCGGCCGGCGAGCAGATCGAGATAACCACGCTCGGCGCGCGAATCCGGATCGATGGTGAGCCGCGAGGCAGTATAGAGCTCGACACGCTGTTCTTCCGTTACCGCCGCGGCAACGAGCGCATCGATATCGGTCGGCGACGCGAGTTCGCGCTCGATGAAGGCGGCAGCCTCGCCGCTGACGTCGGCGGCTTTGATCTTGTCCATGATGAGGGCGCGCTCGGCATCGTCAATATGGCCGTCAGCCTTGGCGGCGGCGATCATCGCACGGATCAGCACCAGCACAAATTCGTTGCTGCCGGCCGGCGACGCCGGGCCGAAACCGGATTCGGCCGGCGGCGGCAGGAGAACCGGATTGTTCGCCGAGGGCGCATCCGAGGGAGCCGCAGGCGCCTGTCCCGCCTGATAATTCTTGTAGGCCTGGTAGCCGAGGCCGGCAATGGCGGCAAGACCACCGATCGCCAGTGCATTGCCGGCGATGCTGCGACCGGTCTTGGTGCCAAGAAGCACGGCTGCGATCGCGCCGGTCTTCATTGGATTGTTCTTTGCCGTCTGCACGGCCTCGTCGGCCCGGTCGCGGACCGAACCGCCCAGACCCGGCACCTGCGAACCCAAGAATTGGTCGAGAAGCTTCTTTGCGTCGAACATTCCTCGTCGTCTCCCTGTTGAGGCTGGAGGAGAACATAGGTTTGCGACGGCTGAAATACAAATACGGGAGCGGGCTCGACCCGCTCCCGTCGAAACTCAAGCTTTGAGAGCTGCCGCTTCTGCCGCGAGCTTGGTGATCCCCGCCCAATCGCCGGCAGCGACCAGTTCCTTCGGCGCCACCCAGGAGCCGCCGACGCAGATGACGTTCGGCAGCGACAGATAATCATTGGCATTTTTCAGCGAAATGCCGCCGGTCGGGCAGAACAGCGTGCCGGCAAGGGGTGAGGAAAGCGCCTTGAGATAGGCAGCACCGCCGGCCTGCTCGGCAGGGAAGAATTTCAGCACCTGGTAGCCTTCCTCGCGCAACGCCATGACCTCGCTGGCGGTGGCAGCTCCCGGAAGCAGCGGCACGTCGGAATCGGCAGCGGCATCGAGCAGTTCCTGCGTCGTGCCCGGGCTGACGATGAACTTGGAACCGGCCTCGACGGCGGCTTCCCAGTGCGCGGCATTCAGGATCGTACCGGCGCCGACCTCGGCGCCCTCGACCTCGGCGGCGACGGCGCGCACGGCCTCGAGGGCAGCCGGCGTGCGCATGGTGATCTCGATCGCCTTCAGGCCGCCCGCGACGAGTGCACGGGCCAGCGGCACCGCGGACTTGGCATCATCGACGATCAGGACCGGGACGACGGGCTGGAGTTTCAGGATGGAAAGGAGTTTCTCTGTTTTCTCGCCCATGGTCGCACGACCTCCTTGAAACGATTGAAATTGTCTCCCGAATAACGCTACCGCCGGACCTTGTCGAGATAAAACCCGGCGGCATGTTAAGATGGGTAGGAAATGCGTGGGAATTGTTCTACCGTGCAGTGATCGTCACAAAAGGTTCACTGATTATGGCGAAAGAGATCGAGCGGAAGTTCCTGGTACGCGCCGATGGATGGCGGTCCGCCGTCGAAACGAAGTCTGTTCTCAGGCAGGGTTACATTGCCTCGATGGACGATCGTTCCGTCCGGGTGCGCACCCTCGACGGCAGGAATGCGAAGCTGACCGTCAAGATCGGTCGCAGCGCCATCACCCGTGACGAATTCGAATATGACATTCCGATCGCCGATGCCGAAGAGCTGCTGCAGAACGCAATCGGCGTCGTCATCGAGAAAACGCGCTACCGGGTTCCGCATCAGGGCTTCATCTGGGAGGTCGACGTCTTTGCCGGCGAGCACCGCGGACTTGTCATCGCCGAGGTCGAGATGACGTCGGAGACCGACGACCCGGCCCTGCCCAGCTGGCTTGGCCGCGAGGTAACCGGCGATTTCCGCTATTCCAACCAGGCCCTTGCCACAGAATATGGGCACCACAGGCATGGCCTATCGCATACGGCCTGACACCGATTTCACCCGCGAATTCCACAGCGTTGCGAAGGAGCAGCTGGTTGAAGCGGTCACAGTTCTCGAGGAGAGACCGGATGGCGCGCATGAGGCGATCCATTCCTTTCGCAAGAACCTGAAGCGGCTGCGCTCGCTCTATCGGCTCGTAGCCCACGAGGTGCCGGATTTCCAGGCCCGTGAGAACGAACGTCTGCGCGACGCAGCCCGGTCGCTTTCGCCGATCCGGGACGCCAACGCGCTCGTCGGCACCGCCCAATACCTGCAGGCAACGGCTCGCGAGGAAGAAGAGAACGAGGCGCTCGGCCGCATCGTCGCCATCCTCGAAGGGCGCCGCGATTGGATGACAGAAGCCGAAAGCGGCCTGGAACAGAGACTGGTGGAAATCTCGAATGTTTTGAACGAGGCGACCGGTTGCCTGGATGAGGTGTCCTTCGCCGGCGGCCATCGCAAGAATGCCCGCATGCTGGGCAAAAGCTGGCGTCGTACCGCCCGGAAGGCGAAGGCTGCCCTTGACGCCTGCCACGGCGAGGCATCGGCCGGCGATTTCCACGACCTGCGCAAGCGCACGTATGACTACCGGCTCTATCATTCCCTCCTGCGCGACGTCTGGCCGGGCGCGATGCAGGCCAAACGCGATGCGGCCAAGGAGCTTGTCGAGGATCTCGGCCACATCCACGATCTCGCCGTACTCTCTGAACTGGTCGAGGCAGAACCCCAGCTCTTCACCCGCAACGATGATCTGGCCCACCTGCTCGACGCCATCATCTTCCGCCAGCAGGAAGACCGGCGGCAAGCGCTCGTCAAGGCCGAGGCCGTCTTCGCCGACGATCCCGACGAGGAAGCCGAGCGTATCGAGCTCCTCTGGCTGACGGCCGGGAGTTGATGAGGCCATTTCGGAAGGCAATTGCGCCGCTCGCCGATTTTCTGTATTTCCCGGCCATGACCGACAGCCTGACACACACCGGCCCGTTCCTCGTAGCGGCGCTCTATCATTTCGTTTCGGTGCCGCGCTTTGCGAGCCTGCAGGCGCCGTTGCAGGCGCTTTGCGAAGAGAACGGCGTCAAGGGAACGCTGCTTCTGGCGCATGAGGGCATCAACGGCACGATCGCAGGACCGGATGCCGGCATAGGCGCCGTGCTCGCCTTCCTGCGTGCCCAGCCGGAATTTGCGGGCCTGGAGCACAAGGAAAGCCGGGCGTCGAAAATGCCTTTCCTGCGTCTGAAGGTGAAGCTGAAGAAGGAAATCGTCACCATGGGCGTCGAAGACATCGACCCCAACAAGGTGGTCGGCACCTATGTGGCGCCTCAGGACTGGAACGCGCTGATTTCCGATCCCGATACGATCGTCATCGACACCCGCAACGACTACGAAACGGCGATCGGCACGTTTCGCGGCGCGCTCGACCCGAAGACGAAGACGTTCCGCGAATTTCCGAATTGGGTGCGCAGCAATACCGGCCTGCACAACAAGCCGAAGATCGCCATGTACTGCACCGGCGGCATCCGCTGCGAGAAGGCAACGGCCTTCATGAAGGCTGAGGGCTTCGATGAAGTCTATCATCTCAAGGGCGGCATTCTGAAATATCTGGAGGACGTACCGCAGGAGGAAAGCCTTTGGGACGGCGCCTGCTTTGTCTTCGACGAACGCGTCTCCGTCGAGCATGGACTGAAGGAAGGTGAGCACCGGTTGTGCCACGCCTGCCGCAACCCGATCACTTCAGAGGAAATCACCTCGCCGCTCTACGAGGAAGGTGTTTCCTGCAGCCACTGCTATCACACGCGCTCGGAAGAAGACCGGCTGCGCTACCGTCAGCGGCAGCATCAGATCGCCCTGGCAAGAAAACGCGGCCAGCGGCATATCGGCAGTTGAGCCTGTTCCTGTCGGACGGGCTTGCGGTCTGCGAATTTCTCCGTTAGGCCGCGCCGAGACGGCGCCGGGTCGACGGCTCCGCAGCACGAAGCTCGTTGAGCATGTCAGTAATTTGCTCGGCCACCATGGGCTTTCCGAACAAGTAACCTTGCAGGCAGTCGCAACCGAACAGGCGCATGGCGACCGCCTGTCCCTCGGTCTCGATGCCTTCGGCTGTCACCGGGATATCGAGGGAGCGGGCGAGCGCCACGGTCGCCTGCAGCATTTCGCGCTGGCGTTTGTCCTCGTTGACGCCCATGACAAGCGAGCGGTCGATCTTAATGCGGTCGAAGCCGAACTGCCGGAGGTATCCGATCGAGGAGAAGCCGGAACCGAAGTCGTCGAGCGCCACTTTCACTCCCAGCCCCTTCAGCCGTTCGATCGACTGGCGAGTACGCTGCGGATTCTGGATCATGTAACCTTCGGTGATCTCCAGCGTGATGCGGCTGGCTTCGATCTCCGTCTGCTTCAAGACGTAGCGCACATAGTCGGTGAAGGCTGGATTGCGGAACTGACCGGGCGAGACGTTGACCGAAACGTTGAGTTCCGGCCATTGTTTGGCCGTCTCGCAGGCTTTGCGCAGCACGAACAGGCCGAGCGATTCGATCAGGCCGCTGGTCTCGGCGATCGGAATGAATACTTCGGGCGAAACAGGACCGTGGCCCGGGCGGTTCCAGCGCACCAGCGCCTCGACGCCTGTCAGCGCCTGCGTGGCTGCATCGACCAGTGGCTGATAGGCAAGCGTCAGGTCGCCGCTTTCGATGGCGATCCTGAGATCGAGCTCCAGCGCATTGCGCTGCTCCCGGTCCGCATCCATCGACGGATCGTAGAGCGTCATGCGCGCACGGCCGGCCTCCTTGGCCTTGTACATGGCCAAATCGGAACGCCGCACCAGTTCTTCGCGGTCGATCGCGCCGGCGGGCGACATGGCGATACCGATGCTGGCGCCGACGACGACGACGCGGCGACCGATCTCCAGCGGCTCGACCATAAAATCGAGAATCTGCTCGGAAAGCTGCAGCGCGGCGGCATTCTCGCCGTCGGAGAGAAAGGCGATCGCAAATTCATCGCCGCCGATGCGGGCAAGCACCGCGCCTTGTGGGATCAACACCTGGAGCCCGGCCGCGACCGCCCGGATCAGCTGGTCGCCGGTGCCGTGTCCATAACTGTCATTGACTTCCTTGAAACCGTCGAGGTCGAGATAGAGGAGCAGCACATTGCGCTTGCTCTGGCGAGCTTCGGCGACAAAGCCGTCGACGGCGAGCCCCAGGCCGTCGCGATTGGAGAGCCCGCTCAGCCTGTCGCGCAGTGCCTCCTCGCGAGCGCTGTTTTCCTCCGCCTTCAGGCGACGGCCGGCGAGCCAGCCGATGGCTAGCAGCACCATGAAGAACATGCCCACCAGACCGAGAGCCTCGATGACCATCGGCCGCACCTGGGCATAGGCCACGTTCCCCGGTGAGCGCGAGGTCCAGACGAGCTTGCCGAGCGTTGCCCCGAGCGGATCGACGATGGACACGAGATAATCGGCTTTGAACGTCGCCGGCGCCAGCCTCAATCCGCCGATGACATAGGTCTGGCCCAGCGCGCTCACCCGGTCGTCATCGAGATGGCGGGCGAAGATGAGATAGCGGTGTTGGCCGGTGGGCACGTCGAGCGCCCCGGATTTTTGCCGTACCAGCGCCACGCCGGCAGCGGCAATCCCCCGTTTGGTGCGGACGAAACCGACGGCCTGTGGCCTGTCCGCCGAGCCGGCCGCTTTGACCGTGTCGAGCAGCTTCCAGAGAGAAGGCGCGAAGAAATCTGTGAGCGACTCCTCCATCGGCTTGCCGTCGCGATAGGCGATGATCGAATTCTTTGTATCGTCGATGACGATCGCCACATCAAAAAGCGAGCTGTTGACCGACATCTCGCCATAATTGCTGACCGTCCACGCCATTCCGTCAGGTGCGTAAACGTTGGCGGCAGCGTCGTCCCAGGCGGCATAATCGTCGAGCGTCGCCCCGAGTTGATCCTCGAAGGTCTTCAACGCGCCGATCGTCGTTTCACGCGAGCGCTCGTCATCAAGGACATTGGCATTTTCAGCCACGCGTTCGATTGCCGACAGCACCATGATGGTGGCAACCGCGACAATGACCGCAAAGGAGAACAAGACGCCCGTAACGGTAATGTGACGCCCTATTCCCGATCCCCTGCCCTGCAATTTTCCGAGTATCTGCATTATCGCTCCCTGACCATCCGACTTTGCCAGCCAAGGGTTCAGAAACGTTTAAGCAACCGTCTGTTGCAGATTTCGTCGGCCTATTTTTTGCCGCCGGCCCAAGCCCACCGGGCGGCGCCGGCAGGAGTCGCTTTCAGAGCTCACTCGGCTTGTGATTGCCTTTCGGAAATTGTGCCGCGAGGTCGCGATACCATTTGCCGCTCCTTTTCACCGTCCGCAGCTGTGTCTCATAATCGACATGGACGAGGCCGAAACGCATGCGGTAGCCTTCCGCCCATTCGAAATTGTCCATCAGGCTCCAGGCGAAATAACCGCGCATGGGATAGCCGTCCTTGATGAGGCCGGCCACGACATCGAGATGGTCGCCAAGATAGTTGAGGCGCATCGTGTCTTCGACCTTGCCATCGGCGACACCCGTGTTGTCGCAGGCACCGTTCTCGGTGATGTAGCATTCCGGCAGATCGTAGCGGCGATAGAGATCCTCGACCAGGCGCTTCAAGCCCGGCGCATAGATTTCCCAGCCGATGTCGGTCTTGATGTCGCTTGCCGGCGGCGCTTTCAGGGTCCAGGGAAAATCGCCTTTGCGGTCGGCGTCGTCGGCGACGCGCTCCGGCGTGTAGTAATTAAGACCCCACCAGTCGAGCTTCTGGCTGATCAGCTTCATGTCACCGTCCTCGACGACAGGCATGCGGTCACCGAGCGCCTCGACGAATGCCTTGGGATATTCGCCCTTGAAGACCGGATCGAAGAAGGCGCCGTTGTGGAACTGATGCGCGCGCTCGGCGGCGGCGAGGTCGGCAGGGTTGCTGGATCCGGGAATGATCGAGGCAGCGTTGAGCACAAGCCCGACCGGCACGTTCGGAGCCTCCGAACGGATCGCTTCGACGCCGAGGCCGTGCGCAAGGTTCATGTAGTGCATGGCGTGAAGGGCGGCCTGCATGTTGCGCTCGCCCGGCGCGTGGATGCCGTAGAGGTGGCTGAGCCAGACAATGCACCAGGGTTCGTTGAAGGTCGCGACGGCATCGAGACGGTCGCCAAGCCGGCTCATCACCGTCTTGGCATAGCGCTGATAGGCGTAGGCGGTTGAACGTGCCGTCCAGCCGCCGTCACCGGCAAGTAGCAGTGGCAAGTCCCAATGGTAGAGCGTCGCGAAGGTCTTGATCCCGCGCGCCTTGCAGCCGTCGACAAGCCGGTCGTAGAAATCGAGGCCGGCCTCATTCACCGGACCCGTGCCGTCGGGGATGATGCGCGGCCAGGCGATCGAGAAGCGATAGGCCTCGACGCCCATCTCCTTGATGAGATCGAGATCCTGCTCCAGCCGGTTATAGTGATCGCAGGCAACGTCGCCATTATCGCGATTGTGGACGCGCCCGGGCATGTTGCAGAAAGCGTCCCAGATGGACGGCTTGCGCCCGTCGGCCCTGCTCGCGCCCTCGATCTGGAAGGCGGCGGTGGCGACGCCAAAGGTGAAATCGCCGGGAAAGCGGTCTGCAAGCGTCTTCGCATCGATCATCTGTAAATTCCCGTCTCTCAGCGTGTGAATGGATCCTTTAGGTTCGGATTTAGCCAAGCCGAAAAACAAAGTACAGGTCTGGCGGCAGAAACTGCAACGTTACAGTAGGCCGCGAAAGCGGTGGCGTTTGCAGCATTTCGTCGCTTTCATCCGCCGCGCTCTCCGACGCTGACGCTCTCATAACGTGAATGTCAGAAGTCGTGACTTGCCGCCGCGCCTGCGATCACCGACACAGCCAAGTCATCGCAAACATGAGAGGAATCCGATGCTGTCTTCGATCCATCTGCTGCAGCCGCACCTGCTGAGCCTGCTGCGTATCATCTCGTCGCTGGTGCTGTTCAGCTATGGCACGCAGAAGATCCTGCACTTTCCGGCCGCGGCAAGCGTGCCGCCGATGGGCTCGCTCTCCTGGATTGCCGGGCTGATCGAACTCACCCTCGGCTTCCTCGTCCTGATCGGATTCCAGACCCGCATCGCAGCTTTCGTTCTGTCGGGCCTGATGGCCTTCGCCTATTTCATCGGCCATGCGGGAAAGAGCTTTTATCCCGCGCAGAACGGCGGCGTCGCGGCGATCCTGTTCTGCTTCCTATTTCTTTATCTGGTGGCGGCAGGCGCCGGGCCACTCAGCGTCGACGGCCTGATGAAGCGCAACCGCGTTGCGGCCTGACGAAGGACGGACAAGCCGAGGCAGCCAATGGCCGCCTCGGCGTTTTCGCAGGCTCCGCCCGATCCCAGGCGCGGATCACCAAGCCTCAGAGCTTGACCCAGGCGCCGTTTTTCTTGGACGAGGCGACACAGGCTTCGACGAAGGCGACACCGTTCACGCCATCGTCAACCGTGGGATAGACCACCGCCTTGTCGACCGCCTTGCCCTTCTTGTGGGCATTGATCGCATGCGCGGCTTCTGTATAGATCGTCGCGAAGGCTTCGAGATAACCTTCCGGATGACCTGACGGCACGCGCGTAACACGGCCGGCAGCCGCTCCGGCGCCGGCGCCGCCACGGGTGATCAGCCGCTTCGGCTCGCCGAACGGCGTGTACCATAGGTAGTTCGGATCCTTCTGCGTCCATTCCAGCCCGCCCTTGCTGCCGTAGACGCGCACCATCAGGCCGTTCTCGTGACCGGGCGCGACCTGGCTGCACCAGAGCATGCCCTTAGCCGGTTTCTCCGAGCCCTTCGCCTTGAAGCGCAGCATGACATGGGCATTGTCGTCCAGCCGGCGGCCGGGCACGAAACTGTCGAGATCGGCCGCCAGGCTGTCGAGTTCCAGGCCCGTGATGAAGGAGGCGAGATTATAGGCATGCGTGCCGATATCGCCGGTGGAGCCGCCGACGCCGGACTGGGCCGGATCGGTGCGCCAGGCAGCCTGTTTCTGGCCGGTCTGTTCGACCGCTTCGGTCAGCCAGTCCTGCGGATATTCGGCCTGGACGACCCTGATATCGCCGAGTTCGCCATTGGCGATCATCTCGCGCGCCTGGCGGACCATTGGATAGCCGGTGTAATTATGCGTCAGCACGAAGAGCGCGCCGCTTTCGTCGGCGAGCTTTTTCAGCTTCTTCGCGTCGGCAAGGTTCGATGTCAGCGGCTTGTCGCAGATGACATGGATGCCGCGCTTCAGAAATTCCTTGGCCGCATCGTAGTGCACATGGTTCGGTGTGACGATCGCCACCGCCTCGATGCCGTTCTTCAGCTTCGCCTCGCGGATTGCCATCTCGCGGTAGCTGGAATAGGTCCGCGACGGATCGAGGCCGAGGTCGCGGCCGGACTTTACGGCCTTGTCGGGCGTCGACGACAGCGCCCCGGCGATGAGATCGTACTGATCGTCGATGCGGGCCGCGATCCGGTGCACCGCACCGATGAACGCGCCAGCACCGCCGCCCACCATGCCGAGCCGGATGCGCGGCTCGCGGGTCTGTTCGGATGATGCTTCGATTGCCATTCTTGTCCTCCTGAAATTTAAACTTGGTGCGAATGGGCCCCTCATCCGGCTGCCGCCACCTTTGCCTGGGTCGAGCCACGGGTCTCGACCCGTCTTTCAGACCCCCGCCAGCGGGGAGAAGGGATATGCCGCGCCGCCTCCGTCCCACTCCAACATTTCGTGGAGCAAGTCCCCTCGCCCCGTTTACGGGGAGAGGGTTAGGGTGAGGGGCAGCCCTCGCGGCACGCCTTGTGTCTTAAAGCCCCAGCATCCGCCGGTTGGCCGCCTGATCGGTGCCGCTGCCGGCGAAGTCGTCGAAGGCTTTTTCGGTGACGCGGATGATGTGTGCAGCGACGAACTCGGCCCCTTCGCGGGCGCCATCCTCGGGATGCTTCAGCGCGCATTCCCACTCGACCACGGCCCAGCCGTCGAAATTATTGGCCGTCATCTTCGAGAAGACCGCGCCGAAATCGACCTGGCCGTCGCCGAGCGAGCGGAAGCGGCCGGCGCGCTCCACCCAGCCCTGATAACCGCCATAGACGCCCTGGCGCCCGGTCGGATTGAACTCCGCATCCTTGACGTGGAACATCTTGATGCGGTCCTTGTAGATGTCGATATTGTCGAGATAATCGAGGCACTGCAGCACGTAATGCGAGGGATCGTAGAGCATGTTGGCGCGCGGATGGTTCTTCACCCGCTCCAGGAACATCTCGAAAGTGATGCCGTCATGCAGGTCTTCACCGGGATGGATCTCGTAGCAGACGTCGATGCCGTTTTCGTCGGCATGGTTGAGGATCGGCGTCCAGCGACGGGCAAGCTCGTCGAAGGCGGTCTCGACCAGACCGGCGGGACGCTGCGGCCAGGGATAGATGAACGGCCAGGCGAGCGCGCCGGAAAAGGTCGCATGCGCCTTGAGGCCAAGGTTTTTCGATGCCGTCAGCGCCATCTTGACCTGCTCGACCGCCCATTCCTGGCGGGCCTTGGGATTTCCGCGCACTTCAGGAGCAGCAAACCCATCGAAGGCTTCGTCATAGGCCGGATGAACGGCGACGAGCTGGCCTTGCAGATGGGTGGAGAGTTCGGTGATCTCGATGCCGTTTTCGCGAGCCTTGCCGGCGAATTCGTCGCAATAATCCTTGGATGTCGCGGCCTTCTTCAGATCGATCAGCTGGCTCGCCCAAGTCGGCACCTGAACGCCCTTATAGCCGATATCGGCTGCCCATTTGGTAATGGCGTCCCACGAATTGAAAGGCGCGGCATCGCCCGCGAACTGGCCAAGGAAAAGGCCGGGACCCTTGATCGTCTTCATGTCAGATTCCTCCCTGAATATCGACCGTAAACGTTTCTGGAAACTTTGTAGCACGCAATTCGGCGGGCGCAAGGCGCCTCTTCGCCCTCGCTCTCGGATCTGGCGTGAGCCCGCATGCGATGTGGCTGTGAGCTATTCATGATGGGCTTTGGCGGGCAAGAGGTACGTGCAGCATTTTCAGCTGCATGCCAATCGAAAGACAGAAGAGCGCCCACTCTTTCGAATGGGCGCCTATCTCCGATCGCGATCAGAACGGCGAATCGGGGAAGTAGAAGTTCTTGGCATTGTCCTTGGTGACGAGCGTCGCATCGAGAATGTAGTTGCCATGAACGGGGACCTGATCGTAGAGCGCGGCCGCCGTCAGTTCCATCGCCGTGCCGACCATTGCCGGCGGATAAAGAACGTCGACCGGGATCAGTTTGTCGCCATCCATGACCTTCTTGACCATGTCCTTGGAGCCGGCACCGGCGACGACATACTGGATGTCGGTGCGCTTGGCCTGCTCGATCGCCTGCAGTACGCCGACGGCCATATCGTCGTCCTGGCACCAGACGACGTCGATCTTCGGGTACTTCGTCAGGTAGTCCTGCATGACCTTGAAGGCGTCGTCGCGGTTCCAGTTGCCATACTGGCGGTCAAGCACCTTGACCTTGGAGCCGGCAATGCCCTTGTCGAAACCGTCCTGGCGCTGCTGGTCGATCGGAATCGGCAGGCCGCGGATGACGACGACTTCGGCGTTCGGCGTCTTTTCGGCAATATATTTGCCGGCGACTTCGCCGAGCGCCGGGTTGTTGCCAGCGACATAGAGGTCGCGCACGGAGTTATCGTTGTTCGATGGTGCACGGTCGACAAGCGCCACGAACTTGCCCTTGTCCTTGACTTCCTTGATGGCGTTGACGAGCGGATCAGGATCCGACGGCAGGATGACGAGCGCGTCGATGCCTTGCGTATCGAGGTCCTGCACGGCGTTGGCCTGCGTCGCGGCATCCGGCGAGGTCTTGACGATGACGTTGAGGCCCGGATGTTCGGCCATCAGCTTCTTGGCAATACGCTCGGCATGGAACACGACGCCAGAGGTCCAGCCGTGATCGGCGGCCGGAATGGACACACCGATCGTGTAGTTCTTGTCCTGGGCGTAGGCTGCGCCGGCAAAAGCCACCCCCGCAACGGCCAGACCCAACATGAGCTTGCGCATGCTTATTTCCTCCCAAAAAAATCAGGGACTTGTCCAATGCGAGCCGGGTGCCCTGTGAAGCCCGGCCAATCTGAGAACAGTCTGACTTTATGATTTGCGCACCAGCGACCGCTGCACCAGCATGGCGATGATGATGATCGCACCCTGGATCGCACCGATGAGATACTCGCTGATGAAGTTCGACAGCAGCATGATGTTGCCAACGAGCTCGAGAATGAAGGCGCCGCAAATCGTGCCCCAGACACGGCCGGCGCCACCCTTGAGCGCCGTGCCGCCAACGACGACGGCGGTAATCGCCTGCAACTCCCACAGGATGCCGGTCGTTGCCGAGGTGGAACCGAGACGCGGCACGTAGAGAAGCACGGCAATCGCCACGCAGAGGCCTTGGATGACGAAGGCAATGGTGCGCACGCGGTTGACGGCGATGCCGGAATAGCGCGCGACGTCGCTGTTCGAACCGACAGCCACGACATGGCGGCCGTAACGCGTACGGTAGAGGATGAAGGCCGCAATCGCGGTGACGACGAGGATCACCACGATCGGGACCGGAAGACCGAGGATATTACCGAAATAGGCCGGCCGGTAGAGCGTCTGGATGTCGCTCGAACGCAACGTGATCGCGCCGCCCTGCGACAGCCAGGTGGTCAGGCCGCGATAAATGCCCATGGTGCCGAGCGTGGCGATGAAAGGTTCGATTTTGCCGACGGTGGTGATGAGACCGTTGGCGAGGCCGCAAAGCGCCCCCGCAATGACCGTGAAGACCACAGCCGCCGTCAGCATAAGCACCGGGTCGACAATGACGCCCGAATTGATCAGCAGGATCATCAGGCTGGCTACAAAGGCCACCATCGAGCCGACGGAAAGATCGAGGTCTCCGGCGGAGATCACGAAGGTTGCGCCGACGGCGATAATGGCGATGAAAGCGCAGCGTGTCGCGACGTTGGCAAGATTGGTGATGCCGATGAAATTCGGATTGACCAGTGCGCCGACGATGAGAAGCAAGGCCAAAGCGGCAAAAGGTGCGACTGCGCGCAGATCAACGTCACGCCAGGACCTGCGCCGGATTTCCCTGGTCTCCTCGTTCACACTCATGTCCAAAACCACCTCCCGTCCCAGCCTGCCTGGGCATGTTATCTATTGTCCGCGTCGGCAAAGTCCCGTCCGCTCAGGTCTTTGTCTTATGCATGTCTCCCGAACCGCGGCACGCTGTCGGGGCGACATGCATCAGGCGGCCGCCTTCTTCTTGAGGCCGGCGGCGTAGCGCATGATCTCCTGCTCGGAAATCTCGTCGCCTTCGAGCACGCCGACGATATGTCCCTCGCGCATCACCACCACACGCGTGCACAGGCCGATGACCTCGGGCATCTCCGAGGAAACGACAATGATCGACCGGCCGTCGCGGGCGAGTGCCGAGATGAAATGATAGATCTGCTGCTTGGTGCCGACGTCGATGCCGCGCGTCGGCTCGTCGATGATGATGATATCAGGCTCGGTCTCCATGACCTTCGCCAAGAGCAGCTTCTGCTGGTTCCCGCCGGACATGCGGCCGGCAAGAATATTGCCGTCGCGAACCCTGATGTCGAAGCGGCGCTTGGCCTTCGCCAGAGCAGCCGCCTCACTGCCGGGACTGAGATAACCGTGGCGAGAATGCCTTCCGAGCGATTGCAGCGTCAGATTGGTCATCATGCCGGAGCGCAGCAGCAAGCCCTTCGACTTGCGGTCCTTGGTCATGTAGGCAAGCCCGCAGCGATTGGCCGCATGCACATCGCCGGAGGGAACGTTCTGCCCCTTGATGACCACGTCACCCTCGAGGCGGCTTCGCAGGCCGGCGATCGCCTCCATCAATTCGGTTCGGCCGGAGCCGATCATCCCGGAAAAGCCGATAATCTCGCCCTTGCGCACCTCAAAGCTCGCATCCCTGACATAATCGGTCGACACCGAGTAAACGCTCAAAACGACCTCCTCGTCGACATCCGGCTCGACCTTGGCGGGATAGAGGCTGGAAAGCTCGCGGCCGACCATCAGCTGCGCGATCGATTCCCCATCGAGAATTGATGTCGGCGACGTCTTGATCCACTGTCCATCGCGCAGCACCGTCACCCGATCTGTCAGCTCCATTACCTCGTCGAGCTTATGGGATACGAAGACGAAGCTGGTGCCCTGGTCGCGCAGCTTGCGCACCTGCTTGAAGAGCATATTGGTCTCTTCCCGCGACAGGACGGCCGTCGGCTCGTCCATGAAAACGACGCGCGCATCGCGGCTGATCGCCTTGGCGATCTCGACCATCTGCTTGTCGGCGATGGAAAGCGTGCTGATCAGCGCATTCTCGTCGACATGCGAACCGAGCACATCGAGCACCTTGCGCGTCTCAGCGCGCATGTATTTGCGATCCAGTACACCGAAACGAGTCACCTCACGCCCGAGGAAAAGGCTTTCCGTCACGGTCAGGTGGTCGGCGAGATTGAATTCCTGGTGAATGATGACAATACCGAGTGCTTCCGCCGCGCCATTAGGCGGCAGCACGACAGGCTTGCCGTCGAGCAGGATTTCGCCGGAACTCGGCTGTTCGAAGCCCGACAACACCTTGACGAGCGTGGACTTGCCAGCGCCGTTTTCACCCATCAGCGCATGAATTTCGCCGGCGCGAAGATCGAAGTTCACGCTGAAGAGGACCTGCACGCCGCTGAAGGATTTGCATATACGCCTTGCGGACAGCACCACAGGCGCGGTGTCGGCGATCTCCACGGTCATCATGCCTCCCCCAGAAGCGCCTTGCATCCGGCAGCACGCGCCGGCAACGCTCCATCATCTTGAACTAGCGCAGATTCTGCTTCTGAAAACCGTCTCCGACTTTCAGGCGCGTGCGCTTACGGCTCCCGTCCGCTTTGGGACTTTATGTAAACCTTTACATCGAGCATGTAAAGGTTTACATCGTGGATTTAAGCAGATCCGTCGAAGCCTGCCTTTGACCTGTCGACAAGTCTGTGTAGTGTCGCGGCGAAGACAGCCCCAAGGCAGAGCCCAGTGTCGAATTCCACGCCCGCAACAATCGAAGACGTCGCCCGGATCGCCGAAGTCTCCATCGCAACGGTTTCGCGGGCGATTCACACGCCGGAGAAGGTGGCCAACTCCACGCGGCTCAAAGTCAACCAGGCGATCGCCGTCACCGGCTACACCACCAACGCCATGGCGCGCAGCCTCAGGCTCGGCCGCTCCAACATGATCCTCGTGGTGGCGCCCGATATCGGCGACCCCAATTTCTCCAATATTCTCGTCGGCCTGGAGAACGAGGCCCGCGCCCATGGCTACGGCGTCCTGATCGGCCACACGCAGAACGATGCCCAGCGCGGCCTGGAATATCTGAAATTCTTCAACTCCAACCAAGCGGCCGGGCTGATCCTTTTCACCGGCATCCTGCCCTTCGGTCATCAGACGATGACCGCGCGGCTGCCGCCGAGCGTCGGCGTTTTCGAACCGGTCTTCAACGGAGGCATTCCCTATGTCGGCGTCGACGATAGCGAAGGGGCGCGAAAGGCGGTGGATCTGCTGCTGGCCGAAGGCCATCGCAAGATCGCCTTCATCGGCGATTCCCGCACCCGGCTTGCCTATGTCAGACGCCGCATGGGTTACGATGCCGGCCTCGATGCCGCCGGCATCCCGCCGGATCTCAGGATCGTGCTCGAAGGCGACGGCACGATCGAGAGCGGCCGGCATGCGGTTGAACAGCTTTTCATGCGCGACACGCTTCCGACCGCCTTCATGTGCGTGAACGATCAGACGGCGATCGGCGTCATGGTCGGGCTCGGGGCACGTGGCTACGACATTCCACGCGATTTCTCGGTGACCGGTTTCGACGACGTGCCGCAGGCCGTCTTCATATCGCCTTCGCTGACGACGATCCGCCAGCCGCGAACGGCGATCGGCAAACAGGCCATGGCGCTGCTGTTGGAACTCTTGTCCGATGGCCGCCCGGCCGAGACGGAAATCTTGCTGCGGCCGGATCTGGTGGTTCGCAACTCCGTCTCCGCACCGTCGCGCCTATGGTTGAAGCGCTGAAGACGCGATAATAGCCGGCTACAAAGAGCTGCGCCGGCGACCGCTGGCCGCCGGCGCGCTTTATCAGACGTAACGGTTGACGACGTTTTCAAGCAGTTCCTGCTTGCCCGATTTCGGCTGCGGGTTGACGTCGTGGCTCTCGACCCAGTTGGTGATCTCATCCAGCGAATACTCACCGCGGAAGAGCTTCTGCGCCTCGGCCGATTCCCAGCCGGCGTAACGATCGGCAAGCGGCTGCGACAGAGCCTTGTCTTCGATCATCTTGGCCGCCGCCTTGAGGCCGCGCGCGCAGCAATCCATGCCGCCGATATGGCCGATCAGCAGGTCTGCCGGATCGAGCGACTGGCGGCGCAGCTTGGCGTCGAAGTTGGTGCCGCCGGTCTTGAAGCCGCCGCCTGCCAGAACGTGGTAATAGGCAAGCGCCATCTCCGGAACATTGTTCGGGAACTGGTCGGTGTCCCAGCCGGACTGGTAGTCGTTGCGGTTCATGTCGATCGAGCCGAAGATGCCGAGCGCATTGGCGAGCGCCAGCTCGTGCTCGAAGGAGTGGCCGGCGAGGATCGCATGGCCCTGCTCGATATTGACCTTCACCTCGTTTTCAAGGCCGTGCTTCTTGAGGAAGCCGTAAACGGTCGCGACGTCATAGTCGTACTGGTGCTTGGTCGGCTCCTGCGGCTTCGGCTCGATCAGGATCGTGCCCTTGAAGCCGATCTTGTGCTTGTATTCGACGACGAGGTTGAGGAAGCGGCCGAGCTGGTCGAGCTCGCGCTTGAGATCGGTGTTGAGCAGCGTTTCGTAACCTTCGCGGCCGCCCCAGAGCACGTAGTTCTCGCCGCCGAGCTTCTGCGTGGCGTCGATGCAGGTCTTGACCGTCGCGGCTGCGAAGGCAAAGACATCGGGATCCGGGTTGGTCGCCGCTCCCGACATGTAACGCCGGTTGGAGAAGAGGTTGGCCGTACCCCAGAGCAGTTTGGTGCCGGTCGCCGCCTGCTTCTCAGCGAAGTAGTCGACGATTTCGTTTAGATTTTTGGTGTTCTCGGCGAAGTTCCTGCCCTCGGGGCGCACGTCGGCGTCATGGAAGCAGTAATAGGGCGCGCCGAGCAGCGAGAAGAATTCGAAAGCGACGTCGGCTTTGAGCTTGGCAGCCTTCATCGTGTCTTCGAACCACGGACGCAGGAAGGTCTGGCCGCCGAAGGGGTCGCCGCCCGGCCAGGTGAAGGTGTGCCAATAGGCCACCGCAAAACGCAGATGGTCTTCCATGCGCTTGCCGAGAACGATCTCGTCTGGCTGGTAATGGCGGAAGGCCAACGGGTTGGTGCTGTCGGGGCCTTCATATTTGATTTTCTGGATATCGCCGAAAAATCCGGTGCTCATGTCAGGTCTCCTTGGGTGGTAGTTCGGTCTTGTCGTTTGCGCCTGTGGCCCCCTCATCCGACCCTTCGGGCCACCTTTGCCAGGGGCGAGCCACGCGCTCGCCCCGTCCTTCGGACCCCCAAGGGGAGAAGGGGAATGAGGCGCCGCCGCGATTCTCTTCTCCCCAGCGGGGAGAAAGTGCCGGCAGGCGGATGAGGGGGCCACAGGCTGCAGTTCTCAATGCGCCAGCGATTTGATCGCCGGATAGAGTGCGCGGTAACGCCTATAGGCATCCTCGTAAGCGCCGCTCAGCGCCGACACCGGTTCGATCGTGCCTGATGTCACCGGCGGGGTGCAGACGGCAACCGGATCGGCACCCGTCGCGGCGATCAGGCCAAGGCGGGCGGCACCGAAGGCCGCGCCGAAATCGCCGTCGGCGGGCAGGTCGACCGGAACGCCGAGGGCAGTGGCGATCGCCGCCAGCCAGTAGCGCGAGCGCGAACCGCCGCCGATTGCCGTGACGCGGGAGATGCCAGTGCCGGCCGACCGCAGCGCTTCGAGATTGTCGCGGATGGCGAAGGCGACGCCTTCGAGCACGGACTGGGTGAGCACGGCGCGGCTGCTTTCATGTTCCAGGCCGATGAAAGCGCCACGGATGACCGCATCATTGTGCGGCGTGCGTTCGCCGGAAAGATAAGGCAGGAAGGTAACGCCGGTCGGCGCCTTCAGCGTCTCGCCGAGTTCGCCGGTGAGATCGCCCGCCGATTTGCCGGTCACGCCGGAATGCCAGTTGAGCGCATCGGTGGCCGACAGGATGACGCCCATCTGATGCCAGGTATTCGGCAGCGCGTGACAGAAGGCATGCACGGCGCTTTCCGGCTTCGGCAGGTAGGAGCCATTGGCGGCAAAAAGCACGCCCGAGGTGCCGAGCGAGACGAAAGCGGCGCCATCGCTGACGGTGCCCATGCCGCAGGCCGAAGCCGCATTGTCGCCCGCGCCGCCGGCAACGACGACACCCCCTGATATGCCCCATTGTGCCGCCAGTTCAGAGCGTAGCCTGCCGGCCTGCGCCGTGCCTTCGACAAGCGCCGGCATCTGCTCCTCTGAAAGATCGGTGGCGGCGAGCAGCTCGGACGACCAGGCGCGCTTGCCGGTGTCGAGCCAGGAGGTGCCGGCCGAATCCGACATTTCGGACATATATTCGCCGGTCAGCCACAGACGCAGATAGTCCTTCGGCAGCAGCACCTTGGCGATCTTCGCGAAAACCTCAGGCTCGTGCTTCCTCACCCAGGCGAGTTTCGGCGCCGTAAAGCCGGGAAAGACGATATTGCCGGTCAGCGCACGGAAACGCGGATCGGCGTCGAGGGCGGCGGCCTCGGCGTGGCTGCGCGTATCGTTCCAGAGGATGCAGGGGCGCAGTACCTTGTCGGCGGCATCGATCAGCGTCGCACCGTGCATCTGCCCGGAAAGGCCGATACCCCTCACCGCGGCAAGCTCTTTCGAATGTTTTGCCTTGAGACCGGCGACGGCCTCTTGCGCGGCGCGCACCCAATGGGCCGGCTCCTGTTCCGACCAGCCCGAATGCGGACGCGAGACGTCGAGCGAACCATTGGCCGAGCCGACGATCGTCTGATCGCCGTCGATCAGCATTGCCTTGACGCCGGAAGTTCCGAGATCGAGACCGAGATACATGGGGTTGCTCCTTTGCCGTTACGGCAGATTGTCTTTCAGGAAAATGTCGAGACGGATGCGCTCCTGCGCGTCGATAACCGAGAGCCCGTCCGCCTTGGCTTTCAGCACGCGGATCGCACTGCGCACTTCATGGCCGGCGTCCTGATTGAGGATCGCATCGATCGTATTGTCGATGAGCGCCGCCCGCGTATGGGTGGTCAGTTCATGGGCGATGACGGTCAGCGTCCGGTCGACGGCCTTCTCCTTCAGCGCGCGGACGAGGCCGCGATTGCCGGCGCCGAGGCTGTAGACGCCGACAATGCCGGCATTCCTGGCAAGCGCGCCGGCGACGAGCATATGGGCGATCTCCGGATCGTCACGACCTTCGAGAACCGGCAGGATCGCCAGATCGGGAAATTCCTCGGCCATGACTGCGGTGAAGCCCTCCAGCCGCTCGCGATGGTCGCGCACCAGCATGGACCCGGCGAGCACGGCGATCTCGCCCTTTCGCGGCCCGAGAAAGCGGCCGAGCAGACGCGCCGCCGTGCGGCCGGCGGCGATATTGTCGACGCCGGCATAGTGGTGGCGCAGCGACCCCGTGAGGTCAGACACCAGAGTGACGATCGGAAACCCTGCACGCACCAGCCTGTCGACGGTAGCACGAACTTCCGGCGCATCGGTCGCCACCATTGCGATGCCGCAAGGCTTCTCCCGGGCCAGCCCTTCCAGTACGCAGACTAGGGCGGCCGGATCGAAAGCCGACACCTCGATGGTGCGGATATTGGTGCGTTCGGCCGGCGAGCGAACGATCGCCTGCCGGATCTCGGCATTCAGCCCGTGCATGAAGGAATTGTCGCTGGCCGGCAGGATGAAAACGAGGGGATAGGTGCGCCCTTTGGCGAGATTGGCGGCGGCCACGTCCCTGATATAACCGAGCTCGCGAATCGCAGTCTCGACCTTTTCCCGAGTGACGTGACGCACGCCCGGGCGCTGGTTAAGAACCCGATCGACAGTCGCAAGACTGACCCCGGCAGCGGCAGCGATATCGTGAACTGTTGGCCTCATCATTCCTCCTGATGAGATCAATTAACGCCAATTTTGATGTACGTAAATCAAAAAATCGAACGGGCCGACTCGCGCGCCGCTTTTCCCGCATTGCCGACGGCCTTGGGCCGGGATGCAAGGCTATTATTGGCTGATCGCATAGGGGCCGGAAAACTGCAAACAAAAAGGCCCTCCGGAGAGGACCTTTTCATGGGGCGGCAGGCCGGAGGTCAGTGGCCGCCACCGCCTCCCCCGCCTTGCGGCGCGGGTTTCTTGATCATCGCGACGCCGAAGATCATCGCAACGAAAAGCGCGGTCAGGATCAGGAAGATATCGCTGAACGAGAGGATAACCGCCTGTTTGGTGGCAAGGCCGACCATCTGTTTGATCGCGACCGAGCTGCCATCCATGCCGTAGCTGTTGAAATTGGCGGCCATGTTGTTCATCTGGTCGATCGCCGCCGGATTGCCCCAATCCATATTCTCGCGCAGCCGCTCGTAATGCACGTCCTGCCGGTTGGTCAGCACGGTGTTGATGACAGCAAGGCCGACGGCACCGCCCAGGTTTCTGGTCAGGTTGAACAGGCCGGACGCGCCGCGGATGCGCGAGGGCGGCATGGTGCCGAGCGCGATATTGTTGATCGGCACCATGCACATCATCAGCCCGAAGCCGCGCAGGATCTGCGGGATGAACAGCTCGTAAAAGTCCCAATCCGCCGTCAGATGGATCATGATATATGTGCCGGCGGCGAAACTGATGAAGCCGATCACCATCATCAGGCGCAGATCCATCTTGGTCGACAGCCGCCCGGCGATCGGCGCGGTGAAGAACATCGCCAGCCCGGAGACGAACATCGTCTCGCCGATCATCAACGAGTCATAGCCGCGGATGCGGCCGAGATAGACCGGATAGATATAGGTGAGGCCATAAAGGCCGATGCCCATGACGAAGGAAAACACCGAGCCGAAGGAGAAATTCCGGTTGGCAAAGGCCTTGAGGTCGACGACGGGAAAATCCACCGTAAAGGCGCGGTAGAAGAAGACGATGGCTGCAACGCCGGAGGCGACGGCGGCAATCGCAATCGAGCTGTCGTTGAACCAATCGTTCGAATTGCCCTCTTCGAGCACATATTCCAGCGTGCCGAGGAAGATCCCCATCGAGATCAGTCCCCACCAGTCGAACTTCTTGAAGAGCGACAGTTCCGGCTTGTCGAAATCGATAAAGTTCCAGGTGACCAGCGTGACGATGATGCCGGGAACGATATTGACCAGGAACAGCCAGTGCCAGGAGAAGGCGTGGCTGAGATAGCCGCCGACTGTCGGGCCGATGGTCGGCGCCAGCGTCGCGATCAGGCCGATGATCGGCGAGACGATGCTGCGCTTCGACGGCGGGAATATCGTGAAGGCGGCCGCAAACACCGAGGGGATCATGCCGCCGCCGATGAAGCCCTGGATGGCGCGGTAGACGATCATCTGATCGATATTCGTCGCCGTCGCCGCCAGCGCGCTCGCCATGGTGAAACCGGCGGCCGAGATCGCGAAGAGATAACGCGTCGAAATGATGCGCGCCAGTGTGCCCGACAGCGGGATCATGATCACTTCGGCGATCAGATAGGCCGTCTGCACCCAGCCGATCTCGTCCGAGCCGGCCGAAAGCCCGGCCTGGATTTCGGCAAGCGAGGCCGAGACGATCTGGATGTCGAGGATCGACATGAACATGCCGAGCACCATCGCGAAGAAGGCGATGAGCTTCCGCGGATCCATGCGATCCCCGGCATGGGCAGGCGCTGCCGGAATCGTCCCCGCTGTTGCTGTCGCGCTTCCGGCCATCGGACCACCTCCGCCTTGTCTAGAGCATTTCCGTTTCTGAGCAACGAAAATGCTCTATCTCTTTGTTTTCACGCAATTCCGGGCGCAAAACCGCTGCACACTTTTGCTGGAATTGCTCTAAAGGCTTACTTGCTTGGCGCCGTGCGCGTATCGACGTCGACGACGACGCTGAGGCCCGCGCGCAGACGGCCGCTGTCGAGCGCATCCTGCGGCAGCGCGATGCGCACCGGCACGCGCTGGATCACCTTGGTGAAATTGCCCGTCGCATTCTCCGGCGGCAGCAGGGAGAAGACCGAGCCGGATGCCGGCGAAATCGATTCGACGGTGCCGACGACAGGATGGTCGCTATAGGCATCGACATGAACGTTGACCTTCGAGCCGGCAACGAGATGCTGGATCTGCGTTTCCTTGAAGTTGGCGTCGATATAGAGCTCATGCACCGGAACGAGCGCCATCAGCCGCTGGCCGGGCGAGACAAGATCGCCTTCCTGGACCGAGCGATTGCCGACGATGCCGTCATAAGGCGCCTTGAGCACGGTGAAGGAGAGATCGCGGGCCGCCTTGTCGCGCGAGATCTCCAGCGCCCGGACCGAACCTTCGGCTTCCTTACGCTGGGCCTGCAGAATGGTGATATTGGCCTGTGCAGCGGTGATATTGGCGTCGCCGCCGGCAAGATTGGCCTTGGCCTGGTCGAGCGCGATATTGGCATTGTCGAGATCGGCAGCCGTGCCGACTGACTTCGCCTGAAGCTCGCTCTGGCGTTTCTGGGTAATCTCGGCGCCACGAACGGCCGCTTCGAGTGCCACCTTCTGCGCCTGCGCCTGCGCAAGGCTTGCATTGGCGCCTTCGATCTGCGCGTCGATGCGCTGCAGCGAAAGCTGTTCGGTGGCGATCTGGGCCTCAGCCTGATCGAGGGCATTCTGATAGTCGCCGTTATCAAGCGTGGCAAGCACGTCGCCCGCTTTGACTTCCTGGTTGGCGACTACATTCACCTTCGCGACGTAGCCCGTGACCTTTGGCGAAATCGTTGCAATATCGCCCTCGATATAGGCATCGTCCGTCGACACCATGAAGCGGCCGTTCGTCCACCATTCGTATCCATACCAGCCGCCGCCCGCCAGCAGAGCAAGCACGACGATTGGCAGCACCGGGCTGCGGCGCTTTTTGGCCGCCGCCGGTGCGGCGACCGAAGCCGGCGCCGACTGCGCAGGGGCAGACGGTTTTTCCAGGGCTTCCGCCGTCGGAGCCTCAACAACGGTCACGACCTCGGCCTTGACCTCTTCGGACCCGGCCTTTTCGCTGACGATACGCGCGACGTTGCTTTTCTGGTTGCTCGACATGGCCACTTTACCGATCTTGGAGTAAATAATCGAACTGAACGGTTCGGTTCAGTTGACTTAAACCTGTTTTGCCGTCATATCAAGGTGTATAGAACCAATCGGTTCGATTTCTTTAAAGAAAAGACGAAACCGTGAACACGGTTAAGGAAAAATGACCTTGAAACCCGACCATGCCGCCGTCTTCAGCCCTCCCGTTGGCGGAGGCCGGTTTGCTGCGGGCGAAGATCCGGCAAAACGCCAGCAGATCCTCGCCGGCGCCAAACGTGTCTTCATGAAGATGGGTTTCGACGCCGCCAGCATGAACGACGTGACGCGTGAAGCAGGCGTCTCCAAGGGAACGCTCTACGTTTATTTCACCAACAAGGAAGAACTGTTTTCGGCAATGATCGAAGCCGAGCGCGCCGCTTTCGTGGACGCCGTGCGCACCGCGCTTGCCGAGCATGACGATCCCGAAGCCGGCCTGTACGAATTCGGGATAAGCTTCGTCACCCACATGACCGACGAAAAGGTCATCAACGCGATGCGCACCGTTCTTGGCGTTCGCGACCGCATGCCGGTGCTCTGTCAGCGCTTCTTCAAGGGTCCGGTAAACCTGCGCACAATCATGCGCGATTTCCTCGAACGGCACGTCGCCGAAGGCACGCTTAAGATTGACGACATCGATCTGGCCGCCGGCCAGTTCCTCGATCTCGCCAGCGGCAGCTTCTTCAAGCTCCGCCTGTTCGGAAGCATGGAAGAGCCGCCGTCCCGCGAGGAAATCGACCGCGTCATCCGCGGCGCGATCCGGGTCTTCATGGCCGCCTACGGCGCCCGCCGGCATGAGGCCGGCTGACGCCATTCTTGACTGCCGCCCTGCATCGGCCAAATTCCGCAACGACGATCAAACCCGGCTGTCGGAATTTCTTTAAGAGAGAGGTCGCAGCCAGGGAGTAAGGGATGAGCGCCATCGCACGGGCGATCTGGTTCATCGAGAGCCATTTCGACAGCGATTTATCGCTGGAACAGATATCGGAAGCAGCCGGATTGTCGCGCTATCACCTGTCGCGCGTCTTCGGGCTCGTGACCGGCCACTCGATCAGCGGCTATATCAGAGGGCGGCGCCTCAGCCGTGCCGTGCCCGCGCTTGTCGGCGCGTCATCCACCATTCTCGAGGTTGCGCTTTGCGCGGGCTACAGCTCGCACGAGGCTTTCACCCGTGCCTTCCGCGACCAGTTTGGCCTGACGCCGGAGGCGGTGCGCCGACAGGGGCACGCCCGTAACCTTGTCTTGCTGGAGCCGATCAGAATGGACCCCGCCCACCTCAACGACCTCGAACCACCCCGCTTCGAAACCCTGCAGCCGATGCTCCTTGCCGGTCTGCAGGAGATCTATCCCTATGGCGGCAATGCCGCCATCCCGTCTCTCTGGCAGAAATTCAATGCCCATTTCGGCCACATATCAGGCCAGAAGGGGAATGTCGCCTACGGCGTCTGCACCCATCTCGACGGCGAGGCGGAAAAATTCCGCTATATGGCCGCGGTCGAAGTCTCCGACGCCGCCGATCTGCCGGCGGATTTTGCGACGCTCAAGCTTCCGGGCCAGCGCTATGTGGTCTTCACCCATCGCGGCCATGTCTCCGGCATTTCCGCGACTATGCACCGGATTTTCGGCACATGGTGGCCGACCTCCGGCCTCGAACACGGCGAGACACCCGATATGTTCGAGCGTTATGACGAACGCTTCGACCCCTATACCGGCATGGGCGTCACCGAAATCTGGTTGCCGATCAGAGCATGATGCCGAAAACTGTGAGCGGGTCGGACAACATCCTGCTCTAGGGAATAAAAGTCACATCGATTCCGTATACCCCCTTGCGGCGCTTGCGTGGCAGGCCGCCGACATTACATTGCGCGCGTCATTCATTCATGTGACGCAAAGGGGTATATTCTGATGCAGGACATCATGACGCTCATTCAGGATCCGGCCGCCTGGGTGGCGCTCATCACGCTGGTGGTGATGGAAGTCGTTCTCGGGATCGACAACCTGATCTTCATTTCCATTCTGACCAACAAACTGCCGCCCGAACACAGGGAAAAGGCCCGCAAGATCGGCATCGGTCTGGCGCTGGTCATGCGCCTGGGACTGCTCGGCACCGTCGCCTGGATCGTGCAGCTGACCGAACCATTGTTTACGGCCTTCGGCCACGGCTTTTCCTGGAAGGATCTGATCCTGATCGCCGGCGGCCTGTTTCTCGTCTGGAAGGCCACCAAGGAAATTCACCACACCGTCGATCCGGTCGACCATCAGGAGGATTTCATCGCGACGTCCGTCACAACAGGCTTCGCATCGGCGATCGGCCAGATCCTGTTGCTCGATCTCGTCTTCTCCGTCGACAGCATCATCACCGCCGTCGGCATGACGCCGCATCTGCCGATCATGGTCATCGCCGTCATCGCCGCCGTCACCGTCATGCTGGTTGCCGCAAACCCGCTTGCCAACTTCATCGAGCGGAACCCGACGATCGTCATGCTGGCGCTCGCGTTCCTGCTGATGATCGGCACGACCCTGATCGCCGAAGGCATGGGCTTCCACGTGCCGAAGGGCTACGTCTATGCCGCCATGGCCTTCTCGGCGCTGGTCGAGGTGCTGAATATGTTCGCGCGCAATGCCCGCAAGCGCAAACGCGAAGGCACCCACTGAGACCGACGCAAGGGGCGCGCCGCAACCGGCGCGCCCTGCCCCAGTGTCGCTAGGCCTTGCAGGCGCGGTTTTTCTTGACGCGCCGGGTTGAATATGGCCTAAGGCCAGCCGAACGGACGATCGGCGGATGGTGCGGGCGCATGCCCTTTTTCCGGCCGGTTTGCCGAAGATATCTGCATCCTTCCGGCCGAACGTCGCTTTCCCGCGAAAACCGTCCGGCATTCATTGACGGGCCATAGCAATGACAACTTCCGGCGTCCGCGTCCGCATCGCTCCCTCGCCGACCGGCGAGCCGCATGTCGGCACCGCTTATATCGCTCTCTTCAACTATCTCTTCGCCAAGAAGCACGGCGGCGAATTCATCCTGCGCATCGAAGATACTGATGCGACGCGCTCGACGCCGGAATTCGAGACGAAGGTCCTGGACGCGCTGAAATGGTGCGGGCTGGAATGGAAGGAAGGTCCCGATATCGGCGGCCCCTACGGCCCCTATCGCCAGTCCGACCGCAAGCCGATCTACCAGCCTTATGCGCAGGAACTGCTGGACAAGGGCCACGCCTTCCGCTGTTTCTGCACGCCAGCGCGGCTGGAGCAGATGCGCGAGGCGCAGCGCGCCGCCGGCAAGCCGCCGAAATATGACGGTCTCTGCCTCAGCCTGACGGCGGAGGAAGTGACGTCGCGCACTGCCGCCGGCGAAGCCTCGGTCATCCGCATGAAGATCCCGGCCGAAGGCTCCTGCGATTTCACCGACGGCGTCTATGGCGATGTCTCCATCCCCTGGGATTCCGTCGACATGCAGGTGCTGATCAAGGCCGACGGCATGCCGACCTATCACATGGCCAACGTAATCGACGACCATCTGATGAAGATCACCCATGTGGCGCGCGGCGAGGAATGGCTGGCTTCGGTGCCGAAGCACATCCTGCTTTATCGCTATTTCGGCTGGGACCAGCCGGTCTTCATGCATCTGTCGCTGATGCGCAATGCCGACAAGTCGAAGCTGTCGAAGCGCAAGAACCCGACCTCGATCTCCTATTATTCCGCGCTCGGCTATATCCCGGAAGCGCTGATGAACTTCCTCGGCCTGTTCTTCATCCAGATCGCCGAAGGCGAAGAGCTGCTGACAATGGACGAACTCTCCGAGAAGTTCGACCCCGACAACCTGTCCAAGGCCGGCGCGATCTTCGATATCCAGAAGCTCGACTGGCTGAACGGTCGCTGGATTCGCGAGAAGCTGTCCGAAGAGGAATTCCAGGCGCGCGTGCTGGCCTGGGCGATGGAAAACGACCGTCTAAAGGCGGGTCTGCGCCTGTCGCAGACCCGAATTTCCAAGCTCGGCGAGCTGCCCGATCTCGCCGGCTTCCTGCTGAAGTCCGATCTCGGCCTGCAGCCGTCCGACTTCGCCAAGATCAAGTCGCCGCCGGAAGAGATTCTGGAGATCCTCAACGCCGTTCAGCCGGATCTCGAAAAGATCCTGGAGTGGAATGTCGAGACAATCGAGGCGGAGTTGCGCGCGATCTCCGACCGCATGGGCAAGAAGCTGAAGGTCGTGGTCTCGCCGCTCTTCGTCGCCGTCTCCGGCTCATCGCGCTCGCTGCCGCTCTTCGATTCCATGGCGATCCTCGGCCGTTCGGTCGTGCGCCAGCGCCTGAAGCTCGCCGCGCAGGCGGTCGCCGCCCTGGTCGGCGCGAAGTAAGAACAGTCAGAGGATTTCGACAGTGGCTGACAACAAGACCGAAAACGCTCTCTCCTCCGACGCGACCGAAGTGCGCGCCCAGAAGCTGAAGCTGCTGCGCGAGCAGATCGGCGACGTCTATCCGGCGCATTTCCACCGGACGATGACCAATGCCGAGCTCGGCGCCAAATACGAATCCCTGGAACCGGATGTCGAGACGCAGGAAGTGGTCACCGTCGCCGGCCGCGTCTACTCCTCGCGCAACTCCGGCATGTTCATGGATATCCATGACGCTTCCGGCAAGATCCAGATCTTCTCGCACAAGGACGTCACCGGCGAGGAAGCCCGTGCCCTGCTGCCGATGATCGACATCGGCGACATCATCGGCGTCACCGGCGTCGTGCGTCGTACCAAGCGCGGCGAGCTGACGATCAACGCCCAGAAGATCGAGATGCTGACCAAATCGCTGCTGCCGATGCCCGAGAAGTGGCACGGCCTTTCCGATATCGAACTGCGTTATCGCAAGCGCCATCTCGACATCATGACCAATGAGGATTCGAAGCTGCGCTTCCAGCAGCGCTCGAAGATCGTCTCCGGCATCCGCCGCTTCATGGAAAATGACGGCTTCATGGAAGTCGAGACGCCGATGCTGCAATCGATCTATGGCGGCGCCACCGCCGAGCCGTTCAAGACGCATCACAACACGCTGAAGCTCGACATGTATCTGCGCATCGCGCCGGAACTGTTCCTGAAGCGCACGCTGGTCTCGGGCCTGACCGACAAGGTCTTCGAGATCAACCGCAACTTCCGCAATGAAGGCGTCTCCACCCGGCACAATCCCGAATTTACGATGATGGAGTGCTATTGGGCCTATGCCGATTACGAGGACATGATGGACCTCGTCGAGCGGCTGTTCGAGACCCTGGCGCTCTCCATTCACGGCACGACCGAATTCGATTTCGGCGACAAGCGGTTGTCCTTCAAGGGCCCGTTCAAGCGCGTGCCGATGCCCGATGCCGTGAAGGAAGCGACCGGCATCGATTTCCTGGCGATCAAGACGGACGAGGAAGCGCGCACCGCCGCCAAGGCTGGCGGCTTCGCGGTGGAGAAGGATTGGACCTGGGGCGAATGTCTCGCCTTCATCTTCGAGGAGAAGGTCGAATCGACGCTGATCCAGCCGTCCCACGTCACGCATTTCCCAAAGGACATCTCACCCTTCGCCAAGGAAGTGCCGGGCGAGCCGCGCCTGGTCGAGCGCTTCGAAACCTATTGCAACGCCTGGGAACTCGGCAACGCCTTCTCGGAACTCAACGATCCCGAAGAGCAGCGCCGCCGCATGGTCGAGCAGCTGGAACAGGCGCATGCCCGCGGCGAAAAGGAAAAGCAGCTGGACGAGGAATTCCTCGACGCGATCGACCAGGGCATGCCGCCCGCCGGCGGTCTCGGCATCGGCGTCGACCGTCTGATCATGCTGCTGACCAACGCGCCGTCGATCCGCGACGTGATCCTCTTCCCGGCCCGCCGCAACAAGGCCGACTGACGGAAACGGAACATCAAAAATTGAAAACGGAGCGCCCTTGGCGCTCCGTTTTTTTCCTGCTTGCGGTCAGTGTGTCTTCGTAGCTTCTGCCGGCGGCTCTTCGGCCGGCGCCTCGGCCACGACCTCGCCCTTCCCTTCGGCGGCAGGCGCGGCTTCGCTTTCGGCAGCCGGTGCTTCGGCGCGTTCGCCGCCTGCAGCCTTCTTGCCCTTTTCCTCATTCTTGGTCGAGCCAACCGCGACCGGGTCGACACAGTCCTCGGGATCCTTGAAGCCGGCGCTGATCATGGCGATCTCATCCACCGGCATGTCGATACGCTCGCCGAAGAACAGCCCATTTTCGCTGGCCTTGCCGTCATAGTAGCGCGCCGTATAGGGCTTGTCGTCGAGACCGGGAACCGTCTTGTCGGGATGCGGGATGTAGACGACGTCGGCGCCGATCGCCCGGCCGCGAATGTCGGCGCGCAGCGTCGGGCCGTTCTCGTCGAGCACCACCACCTGCACCAGATCCGGTTTCTGCGCGGCATAGACGGCTTGGGCGACGCGCAGCGCGGTCCTGACCCGCGTCATGCCGTCGGTCGGTTCGGTCTTGATGTATTTCCGCACCCAGACGTGATCCTGCTTCTTGATCGTCACCAGATTTACGTCGGAGCATTCGAGTCCGTAGCCGCCGCCCGAGACACCGATCAGCCTGTCCTTGCCGACGTAAAGCGCCGCACCACCGGAAACGCCCGCCAGAAGCGCGACGCCGCCGATGATGATTGCCAATTTCCGGGAAGGCCGGAATATGCGCAGTAAGGCCTTCACGCCAACTGCTCCGCCATCTCAAACTCCAACGCAGGACAGGTGCTGGGATGCTAGAGAAATGACGTTTCCGAAAGTTTAAGTGAGCATGCCAAGCCTGCTCCATTTTGAAAAAAGACCAAAAAAGGTCCGCCTTTTTCAACCGCTTGCCACGACACATTCCGTCATGCTCTAAACGCCCATGGCCTTCACGCTTCGCCAGATCCAGTATTTTGTCGCCGTCGCCGAACAGGGTTCGGTGACACGCGCCGCGCAGAACCTTTCGATCTCGCAATCCTCGGTGACGGAGGCGCTGAAGGAGCTCGAAACCGACCTCGGCGTCGAGCTCTTCGAGCGCCATCCGCGCGGCCTGACCATCACCCACAACGGACACCAGTTCCTCCGTCACGCCACCAAGATCCTCGCCTCCGTCTCCGATGCGCGCACCAGCTTCTCCGGCCGGCAGAGCGCCCTTTCCGGCACCTTGAACATCGGCGTCACCTCGCTGGTCGCCGGCTACGTGCTCTCCGACTTGCTGGCGCGATACCGGCGCGCCTGTCCTGGCGTCGAGGTCAGTGCGATTGAGGACAATGGCGGCTATCTCGAACATCTCCTGGTCGGCGGCGAACTCGATGTCGCCGTCATGGTGATCTCCAACCTGCGCGACCGCATGGCGCTGCAGGCGGAAATCCTCGAAACCTCGCCCTATCGGCTGTGGCTGCCGATGGGCCATCCGCTGGTCTCGGCCGACATTATCTCGGTCGCCGATATCGCCCGCGAACCGCTGATCATGCTGACGGTCGACGAAATCGAGGAAAATACCGGCAAGCTGCTGTCGGCGCTCGGCGCCCGCCCGCATGTCGCCTTCCGCACCCGTTCGGTGGAGGCGGTGCGCAGCCTGGTTGCAACGGGCGCCGGCGTGGCGCTGCTTCCCGATCTCGTCTACCGCCCATGGTCGCTGGAAGGCGACCGCATCGAAAGCCGTGACGTCTCCGGCTCGCTGCCGGTCGTGCAGGTCGGCATGGTCTGGCGCAAGGGCTCCAGCCTGCCGCAGGCGGCGCGCGATTTCGTCGGGATCGCCGAAAGCATGCGCTCCGGCCGCATACGTTGATATCGGAATTTCCGATATCGCCTTTCTGATAAATGAATTTGCGAAAGCGGCTTTTTCGGCTCACCTTCATAATCGGGAACGATCAGCCACGGAAAGTGGCACCAAACCGGGAGACGGATGATGACGAATCTCTTGAAATCCTGCATGGCAGGAGTGGCCTGCCTCAGCTTCGCGACACAGGTGATCGCCGCCGAACCGCTGAAGGCGCTCGGCAAGGGCGAAGGCGCCGTCAGCATCGTCGCCTGGGCCGGCTACATCGAGCGCGGCGAAACCGACAAGAATTACGACTGGGTTACCGGCTTCGAAAAGGACACCGGCTGCAAGGTCTCCGTCAAAACCGCCGCCACCTCGGATGAAATGGTATCGCTGATGAACGAGGGCGGCTTCGATCTCGTGACCGCATCGGGCGACGCGTCCCTCCGCCTCATCGCCGGCAAACGTGTCCAGCCGATCAACACCGATCTGATCCCGAGCTTCAAGAATGTCGACAATCGCCTGCAGAAGGGCGCCTGGTATACGGTCGGCGACGTGCATTACGGCGTGCCCTATCTCTGGGGGCCGAATGTGCTGATGTATAATACCGATGCCTTCAAGGACAAGGCGCCGACCAGCTGGAACGTCGTCTTCGAGGAGCAGACGCTGCCGGACGGCAAGTCGAACAAGGGCCGCGTCCAGGCCTATGACGGCGCGATCTACATCGCCGACGCAGCCATGTATCTGATGGCCCACAAGCCGGATCTCGGCATCAAGGATCCTTACGAACTGACCGAGGATCAATACAAGGCCGCCCTCGATCTGCTGCGCGGCCAGCGCAAGCTGGTCTCCCGCTATTGGCACGACGCGATGATCCAGATCGACGACTTCAAGAACGAGGGCGTCGTCGCCTCCGGCTCCTGGCCTTTCCAGGTGAACCTGCTGCAGGCCGACAAACAGAAGATCGCCTCCACCTTCCCGGAGGAAGGCGTCACCGGCTGGGCCGACACCACCATGCTGCACGCCGACAGCGAACACCCGAATTGTGCCTATATGTGGATGGAACATTCGCTGCAGGCCAAAGTCCAGGGCGACGCCGCCGCCTGGTTCGGCGCCGTGCCCTCGGTTCCCGCTGCCTGCAAGGGCAACGAACTGATGGGGGAAACCGGCTGCGCCACCAACGGCTTCGATCACTTCGACAAGATCAAGTTCTGGAAGACCCCTGTCGCCAAATGCGCGACGCAGGGCGAATGCGTGCCGTACCATCGCTGGGTGTCGGATTATATCGGCGTGATCGGCGGGCGGTAATTGCGTCCTAGCCCCTCACCCTAACTCTCTCCCCGGTTGCGGGGAGAGAGGACGTGCCCCGTTACAAGTCCTGTGAATGAGGAACAGCGCCGCGTGTCTCCTTCTCCCCGCGAGCGGGGGTCCGAAGGACGGGTTGAGACAAGTGGCTCAACCCAGGCGGGGTACCCGGCAGGGCGGATGAGGGGCCGACACTGCAGAACATAGTGATCCCGGAGTTCCCGATGACGTCAGCCGTCCGTTTCCAGCAGGTATCGCGCCATTTCGGCCAGGTCCGCGCCGTCGACGGCGTCGATCTCGAGATCGCGCCGGGCGAATTCTTCGCCATGCTCGGGCCCTCCGGCTCCGGCAAGACGACGTGCCTGAGACTGATCGCCGGCTTCGAGCAGCCGAGTGCCGGTCATATCCAGATCTTCGGCGAGACGGCCGACGGCGTTCCGCCCTATCGCCGCAACGTCAACACCGTGTTCCAGGACTACGCGCTTTTCCCGCATCTCAACATCCTCGACAATGTCGCCTACGGGCTGATGGTCAGGGGCGTCGGCAAGGCGGAGCGGCTGAAGGCGGCGAACGATGCCCTGGAGCTCGTCAAGCTGCCGGGTTATGGCGCCCGCCGCCCCGGGCAACTGTCCGGCGGCCAGCGGCAGCGCGTGGCGCTTGCCCGCGCCCTCGTCAACAAGCCGAAGGTGCTGCTGCTCGACGAGCCGCTCGGCGCGCTCGATCTGAAGCTGCGCGAGCAGATGCAGGAGGAATTGAAGAGCCTGCAGCGCGCGCTCGGCATCACCTTCGTCTTCGTGACGCATGATCAGGGCGAAGCATTGTCCATGGCCGATCGTGTCGCCGTCTTCAACAACGGCAACATCGTCCAGGAAGGCACGCCGCAGGATATCTACCGCCGCCCGAGGACCCGCTTCGTCGCCGATTTCGTCGGCTCCTCGAATGTCATCGCGCCGGATCTGATGGCCGCACTCGGCGGCGAGAAACGCTGGGCGAGCCTGCGGCCCGAGGCGATCCGCCTGGCAGGCGACGGCATCGAGGCTACAGTCGAACATGCGAGCTTTCTCGGCGCCGCCACCCGTCTCGGCGTTGATCTCCGCGGCGGCAGCCGACTGCATGTGATGCTTCCGGCCAGCGCGCCCGTGCCTGATGTCGGCGCCGGTATCCGCCTCGCCTGGCAGCCGGCCGATATCCACTATATGGACGACGCGGCATGACGGCGCTCACCCTCTCCAGCGCCAAGACATCGATCCTGCCGGGACGCAGCGGGCTCTTCGGTCGGATGTCGGATGTCTTCTGGCGGCACCCGAAGCTCTTGCTCTTCCTGATGCTGACGCCGCCGCTGCTCTGGCTCGGCATCATCTATATCGGCTCGCTGATCGCCCTGCTCTTGCAGAGCTTCTTTTCGATCGACGATTTCTCCGGCCTGGTGAACTACGAATTCACCCTTGCGACCTATGCCCAGCTGCTGAGCCCGACGAATTTCGACATCATCATCCGCACGGTCGTCATGGCCGCGCTCGTCACCATTGTTGCCGCGCTGATCGCCTTTCCGATCGCCTATTACGCGGCGCGTTATGCGCAGGGCAAGTGGAAGGCGCTCTTCTACCTCGGCGTCATGCTGCCGCTGTGGTCGAGCTATCTCGTCAAGATCTACGCCTGGAAACTGATCCTCGCCAAGGAAGGCATCCTCACCTGGATCTTCGAGAAGCTCCATCTCGCCTGGCTGCTCGATGGCATCCTCAATCTGCCCGTGGTCGGCGGCAATTCGCTCTCGGTGAGCTATCTCGGAACCTTCATCGTCTTCGTCTATATCTGGCTACCCTACATGATCCTGCCGACCCAGGCGGCCCTCGAGCGGGTGCCCGGCAATTTGATCGAGGCCTCGGCCGATCTCGGCGCCACGCCGCGCCAGACCTTCCGCACCGTGCTGCTGCCCTTGGCGCTCCCTGGCATCGTCGCCGGTTCGATCTTCACCTTCTCGCTGACATTGGGCGATTACATCATCCCGCAGATCATCGGCTCGTCCAGGCTGTTCATCGGCCAGGCCGTCTACGCCCAGCAGGGAACGGCCGGCAACGTGCCGCTCGCCGCCGCCTTCTCCGTGGTGCCGATCGTCATCATGGCGCTTTATCTGTCGCTCGCCAAAAAGCTAGGGGCCTTCGATGCGCTCTGACCTCAAGACATCGCCGCTGGCCTTGAAAATCGCCGCCGCCGGCGGGCTGCTCTTTCTGCACCTGCCGATCCTGCTGATCTTCGTTTATGCCTTCACGACGGAGGAAAAGAGCTATCAATGGCCGCCGCCCGGCCTGACTCTGCAATGGTTCACCATCGCCTGGAACCGGCCGGATGTCTGGTCGGCGCTTGGCCTGTCCGTGCAGGTCGCCGTCATTGCCACGGCGATCGCGCTCATTCTCGGCACGCTCTGCGCGGCGGCCGTCAGCCAGACGAAGTTCTTCGGCCGCGAGGCGATCTCGCTGCTGGTCATCCTGCCGATCGCCCTTCCCGGCATCATCACGGGCATTGCCCTGCGCTCCGCTTTCAGCCTGTTCGACATCCCGTTTTCGGTCTGGACCATTGTGCTCGGCCACGCCACCTTCTGCGTCGTCGTCGTTTACAACAATGCCGTCGCCCGCTTCCGCCGCACCTCGGGCTCACTGATCGAGGCCTCGATGGATCTCGGCGCCGACGGCTTCCAGACCTTCCGCCATGTCATTCTGCCGAATATCGGCACCGCGCTTCTGGCCGGCGGCATGCTGGCTTTCGCACTTTCCTTTGACGAGGTGATCGTCACCACCTTCACCGGCGGCCAGCAATCGACTTTGCCGATCTGGATGCTCGAAGAACTCATCCGCCCGCGCCAGCGCCCGGTCACCAATGTGGTTGCCATGGTGGTGGTGCTCGTCACCTTCCTGCCGATCCTGGCAGCCTATTACCTCACCCGCGACGGCGACCAGATCGCCGGCGGCGGCAAATAACAGGGAGAACATCATGGATACCCAGATGCTGATCGGTTCGCGCTTCGAAAAAGGCACGGAGACGGAAGAGCACATCCTGAACCCGAAGACCGGCGAGACGGTGATCGACCTTGCAGAAGCCTCGCTGTCCCAGATCGACGCCGCGGTCGACGCCGCGGAAAAGGCCTTTGCGGGCTGGTCGCAGACGACGCCTTCCGAGCGTTCCGGCTACCTGCTGAAGATCGCCGACGCCATCGAGAAGGATGCCGCGGGCTTCGCCACGCTGGAAGCGCTGAACTGCGGCAAGCCGATAAATGCCGTGCTGAACGACGAGATTCCCGCGATCGTCGATTGTTATCGCTTCTTTGCCGGCGCTGTGCGCAATCTGCACGCACCAGCCGCCGGCGAATACCTGCCCGGCCACACCTCGATGATCCGCCGCGATCCGATCGGCATCGTCGGCTCGATCGCACCGTGGAACTATCCGCTGATGATGATGGCCTGGAAACTGGCGCCGGCGATCGCCGGCGGCAATACCGTCGTCTTCAAGCCCTCGGAACAGACGCCGCTGACAGCGCTGAAGATGGCGAAGCTGCTCTCCGAAATCCTGCCCGAAGGTGTCGTCAATATCATCCTCGGCCGCGGCGAAAGCGTCGGTAACGCGCTGATCAATCATGCCAAGATCAGCATGATTTCGATAACAGGCGATATCGCCACCGGCAAAAAGGTGCTGCAGGCCGCCGCCAAAACGGTCAAGCGCACCCATCTGGAACTCGGCGGCAAGGCCCCGGTCATCGTCTTTGACGATGCTGATATCGATGCAGTCGTCTCAGGCATCCGCACCTTCGGCTATTACAATGCGGGCCAGGACTGCACCGCCGCCTGCCGCGTCTATGCCGACGCCAGGGTCTACGACAATTTTGTTGCTGACCTCTCCTCGGCCGTCTCCAGCATCCGCTTCAATGAGGCCGACGACACCGTAAACGAGATCGGCCCGCTGATCTCCAGGCGCCAGCGCGACCGCGTCGAAAGCTTCGTTGCCCGCGCTTCAGAGCACAAGCATATAGAGATCACCACCGGCGGCAAGGTCTCCGGCGACAAGGGCTTCTTCTTTGCCCCGACCGTCATTGCCGGCGCCCTGCAGGACGATGAGATCGTCCGCCGCGAGGTCTTCGGCCCGGTCGTCTCGGTCACCCGCTTTTCCGATGCCGATGATGCCGTCGCCTGGGCAAACGACAGCGATTACGGCCTGGCCTCCTCGGTATGGACCAAGGATATCGGCCGCGGCATGAAGACGGCCGCCCGGCTGCAATATGGCTGCACCTGGATCAATACCCATTTCATGCTGGTCAACGAGATGCCGCATGGCGGCCTCAAACAGTCGGGCTACGGCAAGGACATGTCGGTCTATGCGCTGGAGGATTATACCGCCGTGCGTCACGTGATGATCAATCATGGCTGACCGTGAAACCGGCAGGATATAGAACGCCGACAGCAGATAACGCCGTCCAATTTCGCGCGACGTGGAACAATTTCCCGGTTGCCGCGTCTTTTCAGACAAACGCAAAGGATGATGTGTCATGCTGAAATGGGCTCTGATATTCTTCGTTATTTCGATCATCGCCGGCTTCTTTGGCTTCTCCGGCGTTTCCGCCGCCACCGCGACCATTGCCCGCGTGCTCTTCGGTATCGCGCTGGTGATTTTCCTGATCTTCCTGGTTCTGGCGCTGATGGCCGGCCAGGCAGTTCTGTAAGCGCTGGCGGGCGGCGGTATTTGGCACGCCGCCGGCCTGAAGCCACGTCCCTCTATCCGCCCATCGGGAGCAGCGGGCAGCTCCCGCCCGTTATAATATCGCCCTTAGCCAAAGGGGCATACGCTCCGTCCGCTTTTTCAGCAGATGGTCGATCGAAATCGGCCCCGGCCCCGCAGCCGCCAGGACGAACATGCCGCCGGCAATCGCCAGATCCTTCTCGAAATGCAGGAGTTCGTTCTGACTTGCCAAGTTGGTGTGGAAGAGAAAGGCGGTTGCCAGACAAAAGAGCGCCAGCGCCAAGGCGCCGAGGCGGCTGAGGAAACCGGTCGCAACGCAAAGGCCGGCGCCGATCTGAAGGACAATGGTGGCAAAGGCGATCGGTGCCGAAAGACCGAGTTTTTCGAACGCGTCCAGGGTCGCGGCGAGATCGGCCGCAAGCGACAAGCCCTCGTGCAGGAAGATGAGCGACAGCAGAATCCTGCCCAGGAGGAGAATGAGATCGGCCGGCCGCAGCCGGCTTGAGACGCTTTCCATCTTACCCTCCCGTCGAAGAGCGCCGATCGGCCAGCCGCTCTTTCTTCACCTCCCCGTCATGCTGTCGTGAGCCAGACGGTTCTTCCGATTCTCGCCGCCGCTGTGGCAAGCGCATTATAGCAGGCTTGCGCCGACATTGATTGCCAGCGCCAGGATCGTCGTATTGAACAGGAAAGACAGCACGGCATGCAACAGCGTCAGCTTGCGCATGCTGGTCGATCCGACTGCGACATCTGCCGTCTGCGCCGCAACACCGATGGTGAAGGAGAAATAGAGGAAGTCCCAATAGCCGGGCTCTTCGATCCCGTCGGGAAACTTCAATCCGCCCTCTTCGTCGGCCCCGCCATAGAAATAATGGGCATAGTGAATGGTGAAAAGCGTGTGCAGAAAGACCCAGGAGATCAGGATCGTCAGCACGGCGCCGCCCGCCCGTGTGAGCGCCACGTCGGGTGTAGCGTCCTTGATCAAATGAAGCTCGAGGCCGATGCCGGCAATGCTCGCAAGGGCTGCGCCGATCGAAAGGGCCAAAAGAACCGTATCGGAAAAATCGAGGTCCGCGGCGCGTTGGCGGATGCTTTCGACCGTCGCCCGCAGCATCTTGCGCCAGCTGAGCACGATGAAGAAGCCGGCGCTCGCATTCCATCCTAACAAGATGTTGCGGGCGGTGACCTCACGCGAGGTTACCAGTAGAAATACCGCCAGCCCGCCCAGGAAAGCGATGATGAAGCTCGCATGTCTTCGGAAAAAAGTCACCAAAGGGATTGCCCGCTCGTCTTGCACGATCGTCGTCTCCGACCGCATAGGCCGTTGATATCAGCATGAAAAAGGCGCGGGGGCCAGCCGGCCTCCGCGCCTCCAATTGTTTGCACAGCTCGATCAGGCGGCGGCGAGCTGCAGTTCCTTCTGCACCATGGTGCGCAGCGTCGTCAGGTCCTTGGCGAAGGCACGGATGCCTTCGGCGAGCTTTTCCGTCGCCATCGCGTCTTCGTTCATCATCCAGCGGAAGGTCTTCTCGTCGACCGAAACCTTGGCGTCGGGCTTGCGGCTCTCCGGGGAGAGCTTGCGCTCCAGCTTGCCTTCATCCTTGGCAAGCTCATCGAGCAGGGCCGGGCTGATGGTCAGCCGGTCGCAGCCGGCAAGGGCCTCGATTTCGCCGGCATTGCGGAAGGAGGCGCCCATGACGATCGTCTTGATGTCGTTCGCCTTGTAGTAGTTGTAGATATCACGGACGGAGATGACGCCCGGATCCTCCTCGGCGGTGTAATCCTTGCCGGTTGACTTCTTGTACCAGTCGAGAATGCGGCCGACGAAAGGCGAGATCAGGAACACCTTGGCATCGGCGCAGGCGATCGCCTGGGCCTTGCTGAAGAGCAGCGTCAGGTTGCAGTCGATGCCTTCCTTCTGCAGCACTTCGGCGGCGCGGATGCCCTCCCAGGTGGAAGCGAGCTTGATGAGAATGCGGTCCCGTTCGATGCCGCGATCCTTATAGGCGGCAATGATCGAGCGCGCCTTGGCAAGTGAAGCCTCGGTGTCGAAAGACAGGTCGGCATCGACCTCGGTCGAGACGCGGCCGGGGACGAGCTTCACCAGTGCAGCGCCGACGGAAATGGCCAGGCGATCAGCGACGGCGGAGGAGACGGCTTCAGGATTGCCGCCCTGCGTCTTGCCCCAGGCGACGGCTTCCTTGATGGCGTCGGCGAACATCGGCGTGCCGAGCGCCTTCAGCACGATGCTCGGGTTCGTCGTGCAATCGACCGGTTTCAGGCGAGCGACAGCCTCGATGTCGCCGGTATCGGCGACAACGGTAGTAATCTCGCGGAGTTGGTCAAGCTTGGATGTCATGGTCAATAATCCTTGTTGAACTTGGGCTGTGACCGGCGCGAGTTCCGCCCGGCAAAGGTGATCTAGCGACAGGTTGTCTGCTTGCTGCAGGCGAAAATGCGCATGCCCGTCACGGATGATTCATAAACGTGAAGGACAGTGGCCATGTTCCCGCGGGCAAACCGCACGCCGAACGCAGGCGATGTCGCCTGCGGCTGGAAGGCCGGTCGTGACTTTCGGCATGCCCGCACTATGTCCTCCTCGGACGGACAGAACGATTTCGTGTCGCCCGGACTATCGCCATTCGCCCGAGGAAAAGTCAAGGACATTTGTGAATTTCAATTGACATAAGTGTCACGCCCGTCATTATTCCGGCAACAAACGCGCCGTGACAGCCGTTCATCCCAAAAGGGATTTAGGGCAGGAATTCGGCTGGAGGAGATGTGGTCAAGCTCAAACGCGGCACGCACACCGCCTATTCCGAGGCATCGTCGCTGCGGCTGCGCGCCGCATGGCTCTATTACAATGAGGGCCTGACCCAGAAGGATGTCGCCGAACAGCTCGGCATCAGCCGCACCACCGTCATCCGCCTGCTCGACGAGGCGATGAAACGTAGCGAAGTCCAGATCTGGATCAACGATTCGATCGGCGATTGCGTCGAACTCGCGGTGAAGCTGGAGCGCGCCTACGGTCTCGACGAGGCGATCGTCGTGCCGTCATCGGTCCATGGCGATGTCGATTCGCTGGCAAAGAATGTCGGCCTGGCGCTTGGCCAGTTCCTTTCCGAAGCCATTCCGGACGACTATACGATCGGCGTCGGTTGGGGCCGCACCATGACCGCCTCGCTGTCGAGCTTCCGGCCGCCGCGCCGGAGCAATTGCAAGGTCGTCTCGCTGCTCGGCGGCATCGTCGCCGTGCACCAGACGAACCCGATCGACTATACATGGCGGCTGGCAAATCAGCTCGGCGCCGAATGCTACATGTTCCTGGCGCCGCTTCTCGTCGATTCCATCGAGACCAAGCGCAATCTGATCGAAAAATGCGGGCTGGACACGATCTATCGTCTCGCCGAGAATCTCGATCTGGCGATCGTCAGCTGCGGCGATATCGGCCCGCACTCCACCTCGCTGTCGGAAGGCTGGATCTCGAAGGCCGAACTGCAGGAACTGATCGACGCCGGCTGCGTCTGCGACACCATGTTCAACTTCCTCGACAAGGACGGCAACTCGGTCGACCACTCGATCAATCGCCGGGTGATGTCCGTCGATCTCGACACGCTGAAGGAGGCCAAACACATCGTGCTCTCCTCCGGCGGCGCCCACAGAGCCATCGCCATCCGCGCCACGATCAAGCGCATCGGCTGCAACACGCTGATCACCGACGAGGGCGCCGCGCGGGCGCTGCTCGAACTGGCGGAATGAAATTATGCTTTCACTCGATAGCCGGCGCTGGAGCGAATTACGACATTGCTATGGCCCAGCAGCAAATACGCCTGAGCTGCTGAAAGCCCTCGAACGATCTGCAGGTCCAACGGCGGCGGGTGATGCAGAACCATGGTTCAGTCTATGGTCAAGCCTCTGCCATCAGGGCGATATCTACACCGCTTCATATGCGGCCGTTCCTCACATCGTCAGGATCGCGCTTACCACGGCCACCCCGATCGACTTTTCATTCTACCAATTGCCGGCATGCATCGAAGTGTCTCGAAAGGCCGGGCGCGGACCTGAAATACCGTCTGATCTGCAAGAAGCTTATCAGCAAGCGATTGCATCCCTGACCGAATGCGTCAGCATACATCGTCACGAAGCATGGAGCCGATCGACATTCCTGTCGGCAAGCGCCGCCCAGGCAATCGCCAAAGGGCATATCGATATCGCCGAGGCCATATTGAATCTGGACGACGATATCATCGTCCGGATCAACAATTTCGATTTCGACTAGCTAAAGCCGCAGGATTCTCAGGCGTGCGCCGATTCCCAGCCGAGCATCGCCCGCTTGCGGGTGAGGCCCCAGTGGTAGCCTGTCAGCGCGCCGTTCTTGCCGAGCGCCCGGTGGCAGGGCACCACGAAGGAGATCGGATTTGCGCCGACCGCCGCACCCACGGCGCGCTGCGCCGTCGGCCGCCCGATATCATTGGCGATATCGGAATAGGTGACAGCCTTGCCGAACGGGATTTTCAGCAGGCTCTCCCAGACGCGCACCTGGAAATCCGTTCCGATCAGCACAACGCGCAGCGGCTGATCGGAAGACCATTTGCCGGGCTCGAAGATACGGGCGGCGTAAGGAACCGTCGCCTGCAGGTCCTCGATGTAACAGGCGTTCGGCCAACGGCAGGTCATGTCCTCGAGGCAGGCCCGCTCGTCGCCGGAATCGCTGAAGGCAAGGCCGGCAAGGCCGCGATCGGTCACCATGATCAGCGCCACGCCGAAGGGGCAGATGTGGAAGCCGTAGCGGATCGTGAGACCTCCGCCCCTGGCTTTCCATTCGCCCGGCGACATCGCCTCATGGGTGACGAAGAGATCATGCAGGCGGCTTGGCCCGGAGAGGCCGACCTCGATCGAGGTTTCCAGCAACGGCATGTCTTCCTTGCGCAGCAGCCGCTTGGCGTGATCGAGCGTCACCGCCTGCAGGAAGCCCTTGGGCGAGAGACCGGCCCAGCGCGTGAAGGTCTTCTGGAGCTGCGTCGGCGACTGATTGAGCCGCGCCGCGATCGCCTCCAGCGAAGGCTGATCGCGGTAATCCTCGGTGATGAGTTCGATCACCCGACGGACGATATCATAATCAGGGCCGTCAGGCGTGATGTCTGTCTGCAGGTTCGCAATCATATCCATCGTCTTTCTCCTTGTCACAAGGAGATAATCAATAGGCCTCGGCCAAACCACCCGATTCTTGCGGCACGCGCCCGATCCGTTCAGATGCGCTGCTTGACGGTCGCGAGCGCCCCCTTGAAGGCCTTGGCGAAGCTTTCGCGATCATCGGGGTTGAGGAAGGAGCCGATATCCGTGCGCCGGCCCTCGCCGAAAATATGCATGGAGAGAATGCCGATCTCCTGATGCCGGCGGACGAGGAAGCGCGTCCAGAACGGATTGAAATGATGCTCCACCATCCGCCCGGAAGGCGCAAACTTGCGCACCGATACGTCGGTGCGCGAGACCGTGATCTCCTCGCGCGCCCGTCCGGAGCGGTAGTTCAGCCAGAAGGCGCCGTAGAGCAGTGCGAAATCCAGCCCGAAGAAAAACCCGATCGGCCAGGCACCTGTAGCGATGAAGAACATCCCATAGAGGAAGCAGACGGCGCCGGACAGGATCAGCAGCACCTTGAAGCCCCGGCGGCCGAGCGACCGGTGGGGAAAGAGCGCGGCGGCGAAAACAGGCTGCTCGTTGAAACTGTCGGCGTTGCTTTCCGTCATGGGCGTTGAGTATAGATTCTCCATGGCGAATCCGAAACTCAAATCCATTACCAGACCGTCGCAAAAATCGAATGTGATCGCCCGCCGCAAGCCGGCGGCGGCAGTGAAGACCGCCTATTCGCTGGCCGAGCGTGAGGAAATCTTCCGACGTTTCTCGGTGCAGCGGCCGGAACCGAGGGGCGAGCTCGAACATACCAATCCTTTCACGCTCGTCGTCGCCGTCGCGCTGTCGGCGCAGGCGACCGATGTCGGCGTCAACAAGGCGACACGCGCCCTCTTCAAGGTCGCCGACACACCGGAAAAGATGCTCGATCTCGGCGAGGAGCGGCTGCGCGACTATATCAGGACGATCGGCCTCTATCGCAACAAGGCGAAAAACGTCATCGCGCTCTCGCAGATGCTGGTCGACGAGTTCGGCGGCAAGGTGCCCGAGACACGCGACGAGCTGGTGAAGCTGCCGGGGGTCGGCCGCAAGACCGCCAATGTCGTGCTGTCCATGGCCTTCGGACAGGCGACGATGGCCGTCGACACGCATATTTTCCGCGTCGCCAACCGCATCCGGCTTGCCCCCGGCAAGACGCCTGACGAAGTCGAGGCGCGGCTGATGAAGGTGATCCCGGAACATTACCTCTACCACGCCCATCACTGGCTGATCCTGCACGGGCGCTATACCTGCAAGGCGCGCCGTCCCGAATGTGAGCGTTGTGTCATCGCCGATCTCTGCAAATCGCCGGAAAAGAGCTGGGATGTGCCGGCGCCGCTCGTCGAACTGCCGCCGCAGGTGATCGGCGAGGCCGTCGAATAGAGCGGCTGTCCGCCCTGCCCGTCTGAACCTCAGGCGCGAGAACCGATGTCGCGTGCGGAAATCAGCTTGTGCAGATGCACCATCATGCCGGCGGCAAAAAGCGGCGTCAGCAGATTGACGATGGGGATCATCAGAAACAGCGCGATCACCAGCCCGCCGAGAAAGACGGTCGGCGCATGTTTGGCCCGGAAGAGTCGCGCGTCCTGCGGCGGACGGAAGCGCATGGCGGCGAACTCGAAGAATTCCCGTCCAAGGAGATAGCCGTTCACCAGAAAGAAGGCGACCAGATTGACCCCGGGGATAAACAGCAGCAGCAAGGCGACGATATTGCCGAGGATCACCACGCCGAGAAACTTGATCGAGCTTGCCATGGCAGGGCCGAGCGGCATGGCGGCGCCGGGGACGGCGCCGGGATAATCGCGCTTCTCGATGACATCGGCGACATCGTCGAGAAACAGACCGGCGATCAGCGCCGTTACCGGCGACAATAGCAGCGCCAGCATGAGCGCAAGGCCGATACCGGCAAGGATCGCGAAGATCAGCGCAAACCACCCCGCCCAGCCCGGCATATCGGGAAAGAAGCTTGTCAGCCAGGGAAAGAGGAAGGCCATGAAGGCCCCACGCAATGCAAACCAGAGACCGACCAGCACCAGAATCGTCAGGCCGAGCACTTTCCAGAAGACCGACCGCGTTTCCGGCGCGAACAGGTTGGCGAGCGATAGTCGAGCGGCGTCAAGGATCATTTCTTCAGCGTCTCCAGTTGCGCAGAAGATGTAGGAAAGGGCAATGCCACCGGCAAGAGAGAATAAAATTGCAGGCTGTAATAGAAACTTGTCGCAATATAAGTGCTAATATAATATTATGGCCGATAGAATTAAACATGGGCCTGAGAAGCAGCTTCCGACAATAGTTGCAAAGACAAGGGATCGCAATAGCGCATCCACGGAACGCCTCTGAGGGAATACGGGGGAGGCTGATGTGGAAGATTTTGTGCACAAACTCAGGCAATACGTTAAAAGCGGCACGCCGGCCGAGCGCCGTATCGCGAAATATTTCTCCGAACACCTGAATGACCTGCCGTTCGAGACGGCCGCCTCGGTTGCCGACCGGCTGGATCTGTCCCCCATGACCGTCGGCCGCTTCCTGCGCGCGCTCGGATACCAGGGCCTGGACAGCGTCAAAGTGGAGATCCGCGAGACCGTGACGACGTCGCCGGCGCAGTTGCAGAGCGCCATGAGTGAACTGCATGCGGATGCTGCGGAAGGCAAACCGCTCGCCGTGCTGGTCGCCGAACAGATCCAGGCGCTTCATCATATCTATCATCTAACGGCGCAACCGCACTGGTCCGAAGCTGTCAGCCTGATCAGCACCGCCCGCGAAGTGTCGATCGCCACCCACGCGCGGCTTGCAAGCCTCGCCCATCATTTCTGCCAGCGGTTGACGCAGGCCCGCGACGGCGTTCACACGCTCGACAGCGCCGACAACCGTTTTGCAGACCTCTTTGCCCGACCAGCGGTCGATGACGCGCTGCTCGTCATCATCGACTGTCGTCGCTTTGCCAAGGCGCGCCTGCTTGCCAGAACCGCGCGTCGCTACGGCTACAAGGTGGTCCTCATTTCACCGCAGCAGGCCGATTGGATGGCGGATCAGTCGAACGTCATGCTGCCGCTGCCGCCCGCCCGCGCCCCCGATCTCGATAATCTTCCGCCGCTAATCGCGTTGCTCGATTGCCTGTCGGAGTCGGTCATCCTCGACGTCGGGGAAGAGGCAGCACTTCGCCGCCGCCGCATGCTGGAATTCGCAACCGTCCTCGGCGAGACGGCCAACCACTGAGCGATTCCAGGGAAGCTCCTGCTTAATGCATCGCTTCCAGCTCGGCGCGATGTCGATACATTGCCAGAAGGCGGCGATAATCGCGGTCGTAGAGAGCCTGCTTCGCCCTGTTGGGCAGCCGTTCCTCGCCGCCCGGATACATCGCCTCGCCGGCCGCCGCCAAATCCCGGTGCAAGCCGCAAGCGACCGATGCCGCGATCGCCGTGCCGAGCAGCACCGCCTCATTCATCTTCGGCACCACGAGCTTGCAGCCGGTGGCATCGCTATAAAGTTCCATCAGCACCGGGTTTTTCACATGCCCGCCGGCGATGTGCAGCGTATCCGGCACGTAACCATAGTCCTTCATCTTCTCCAGGATATGGCGAATGCCGAGCGCAATGGCCACCGCAGACCGCCAATAGAGTGCACAGAGTCCGTCGAAGGAGGTATCAAGCGTCAGCCCGCTGATGGCGCCGACCGCATGCGGATCGGCGCGCGGTGAACGATTGCCGTGAAAATCCGGCAGCACGAAGATGCGCTCGCCGAAAGCATCGCCTTCCTCGGCCCGCAATTCGGCAATGCGCGCGACGATCCTCTGATGCAGCGCCGCCGTCGGCTGGCCGCCGGCCGCATGCATGCGGACCATATGGTCGAGCAGCGCTCCGGTCGCCGATTGCCCGGCCTCCACCAGCCAGGATTGCGGGAAGACCACTTCGTAATAAGGACCCCACATGCCGTGGCTCGGTTTGCGGTCTTGCGAAAAGGCGACGATGCAGCTCGACGTGCCGGCGATCAGCGCCAGTTGATGCTCGCGTTTCACAGGATCGGCGGCATAACCGCCGAGTGCGCCGAGCGCGCCGGCATAGGCGTCGATCATCCCGGCCGAGACGTGGCAATCGGTGGTCAGCCCAAGGGCTTCCGCCGCCTCCGGTGTCAGCCGTCCGACGCTGCCGCCGACCGGCGTCGTCTCATCGGGCAGGCGGCCGCGCGCCTGAAGATCTTCGAGACCGATGCGCTGCAGGAAATCCTGCTGCCAGCCTCTTTCGAGATGGGCGAGATAGTTCCATTTTGCCGTCAGCGTGCATCGCGAGCGAGCGAGCGATCCGGTCGATTTCCATGTCATGAAATCGGCGAGATCAAAGAAGTACCCGGCCTTTTCCCATGTGGCGGGCAGCTTCTTTTTCAGCCACATCAGCTTCGGCATTTCCATTTCCGGCGACATCACGTGGCCGGAATGCTCGAGCACCCCGTGCTCCGTCGCCGTGCAGAAATCGGCTTCCTTCAGCGCCCGATGGTCGAGCCAGACGATCGTATCGAAACGCTGCTCGCCGCCGGTGGAAACGCTGATCTGCCGACCCTCGCCGTCGCGCACGACAAGCGAACAGGTGGCATCGAAACCAATCGCGCCGACCGAGGCGGCGGCAATAGCGGATTGCGCCATCGCCCCGCGCACCGCCGCGCAGGCGGCCGACCAGATGTCTTCCGAATCGTGCTCGGCGTGGTTTTCGCGCGGCCGGTTCATTGCGATCGGGTGCTCGGCCTTGGCGAGCAGACGGCCGGCGGCATCGAAGACACCGGCGCGCGCGCTGCCGGTGCCGACATCGACCGCAACCACATGATCACGCATCAAATCTTGGTCCCGTCCAGCTTATGGTTGCGGACAAGGTGTATCAAATCCGGCATGGCGTCAAACACGACTTCCGGCGAAAGCCGGTCGAGTTCGGCACGGTATCCAGCGAAATTCGCATGCGATCCGCCGGTGAAGGCAAAGACCGTCATACCCGCCGCCTTGGCGGCGGCAATACCGGCCGGACTGTCCTCGACGACGACGCAGGATCCGGGTTCGACTTGCATCTGGCGGGCCGCATGCAGGAAGAGATCGGGCGCCGGTTTACCGCGCTTGACCATCGTTGCGCTGAAGATGTCGGGCAATCTGCCCAGAAGGCCGGTAACGGAAAGCGACAGCCGGATTCGCTCCATCTGGCTGGACGAAGCGACGCAGCACGGAATGCCGAGCCGGTCGATCGTCGCGGCGATGCCGTCGATCGGCTTCAATTCGGTGCGGAAGCGAGCGTAGAGATCGGTGCGGATGCGCTCGAGGAATTCCTCGCTGGCATGGATGTTGAATTCGGTTTCCAGCGTAGAGATGAGCGTCGACAGGCTGCGGCCGAGAAAGCGCTCATAGGCCTGATCTTCGCTGATCGAGACGCCGAGATCGTTCATCGCGCCGACGAGGACGCTGATCGAGATCGGCTCGCTATCGACGAGCACACCGTCGCAATCGAAAATGACCAGCCGTGGTTCAGCATCAGCCATGAAAGACCCAATCTGAGTTCAATTCGCACGCACGTCCGCGCCGCCCGCAAGGGCGGATGGATCGCGGCGCGAATGCCGCCATCCGGTCCTTACACCGCAAGCTTGCCGTCGAGATAGAGTTGCAGCGTCTCTCGCGTGCCTTTTTCCCACAGGGTTTTGAGGGCATGGGCGAAACGCTTGCGGAAGAGTTCGGATTTTGCCACCTCGCCGAATATATCGTCGAAGACGAGGAAGGCGGCCGGATCGTCCTTTGCCTTCAGCGCCGCCGCATGCAGGCGCTCGGCGCTGGCGTCGTTGAAGACGATAGCCTTGCCGCTGTCGGTCTTGCCGGCGAAATAGCGGCACCACAGCGCCGAGACCAGCGCCAGGCCGACAACGTCTCTGCCCTGGCGAAGATTGTCGAGCGTCGACGGCAGGATGAATTTCGGCTGGCGGTTCGAACCGTCCTGGGCCAAGCGCGGAATGGTGTCGGCAATCTTCGGATTGAGCAGGCGATGTTCGATCAGGGCGAAATAATCGGCGAGCGACGTGTTCGGCACCGGCGGCACGATCGGAATGATTTCGTCTTTCTCGAGCTTGGCCAGGAAGGCGCGAATCAACGGGTCTTCCATGGAGTCATGAACGAAGTGAATATCCATCAGCGCCGCCGGATAGGCGATCGCCGCATGTCCGCCGTTGAGGATGCGGATCTTCATATGCTCATAAGGGGTGACATCGGGCACGAAGGTGACGCCGACCTTTTCCAGCGCCGGACGGCCGGCGGTGAACTTGTCCTCGAGCACCCACTGCTTGAATTCCTCGCAATAGACCGGCCAGTTGTCTTCGATGTCGAAATTGTCCCTGAGGAAATCGATTTCCCGCTGGCCGGTCGCCGGCGTGATGCGGTCGACCATCGCATTCGGGAAGGCGACATTCGTCCGGATCCAATCGGCAAAGGCGGGATCAGAAAGTGCCGCCGTGCCGACCACGGCATTGGCGGTGACGATGCCGTTATGGGGAATGTTGTCACAGGACATGACAGTGAAGGCACCAATGCCCTTTTCCCTACGTGCCTTCAGGCCGGCGACGATCAGGCCGAAGACCGTCTTCGGCGCATCGGGATTGTTCCCGTCGGCCGCGATATCAGGATGGGCAGGATTGAATGTGCCCGATGCATCGATGAAGTAACCCCCCTCGGTGATCGTCAGCGAGACGATGCGGATCTCGGGATCGGCAAGCCTGGCGATGATCGCGGCGGCATCGCCGACCGGCAGGATGTCGATCATCGGCGCAGTGACGCGCGCCGCGGTCCTGTTGTTGTCCTGCTCGACCACGGTTGTCAGGAAGTCCTGGCCCGCGAGCTTCTCACGCATGGCGGCATCGGACGGCAGAACACCCGCGCCAACAATCGCCCAGTCGTGATCCGTGCCCGCGTTGAAGAGATCGTCGAGATAAATCGCCTGGTGGGCGCGGTGGAAATTGCCGACGCCGAAGTGCACGATCCCGGCTTTCAGCGACGCCCTGTCATATGCGGGGATGGCGGCAGTGCGCGCCGCGTCCGGAAGCGTTGCCAGCGATAGTTTGCACGTCATGTTCCAGTCCTCTTGAAGGTCTTGCCCAAACGGCCGGGCGCCATCGCCCGGCTCGCATGCCTGCCCCCAGCCGGCCGCCTGCCTCAGATGGCAAGGCCGCCCTCGTTGAATTTGTGAATGCGCGAACGGTCCGGCGTCAGGTAGACGGTATCGCCCGCCTTGGCGGCAAAATCGCCGCTGCCACGCGCCGTCACCATGCCAATGCCCTCGATATCGATATGCAGGAAGGTATCGGAGCCGAGATGCTCGGCGACCACGACCCTGCCCTTCCAGTCGCCGCTCTCCATCGACAGCAGGATATGTTCTGGGCGGATGCCGATCGTATGCGCGCCGAGCTCGGCCGCGTTCTGGCCCTTGATGAAATTCATCTTCGGCGAGCCGATGAAGCCGGCGACGAAAAGGTTGCGCGGGCGGCTGTAAAGCTCGAGCGGCGAGCCGACCTGCTCGATATTGCCCCTGTTCAAGACGACGATCTTATCGGCCATGGTCATGGCCTCGACCTGGTCGTGGGTAACGTAGATCATCGTCGTCTTCAGCTGCTGATGCAGTTCGCTGATTTCGAGGCGCATGTTGACGCGCAGCGCCGCATCGAGGTTCGACAAGGGTTCGTCGAAGAGGAAGGCCGAAGGCTGGCGCACGATGGCGCGGCCGATCGCGACGCGCTGGCGCTGACCGCCGGAAAGCTGGCGCGGCTTGCGCTCCAGATAGTCGGTAAGATTGAGCACGCGGGCGGCATCCGCCACCTTGCGGTCGATCTCCGCCTTGTCGACGCCCGCCATTTTCAGCGGAAAGGCGATGTTATTGCGCACGCTCATATGCGGGTAGAGCGCGTAGGACTGGAATACCATGGCAAGGCCGCGCTCCGACGGCGCCTTTTCGGTGGCGTCCCTGCCGTCGATGACGATCTTGCCGCCGGAGACGTCCTCGAGACCGGCGATCAATCTCAGCAGCGTGGACTTGCCGCAGCCCGACGGGCCGACGAAGACGACGAATTCGCCGTCCCTGATGTCGAGATCGATCGAGGGGATGACCTTGGCTTCGCCGAAGACCTTGGAAACCTTCTGAAGGGTAATGCTGCCCATGTTTGTCTCCCTTTTCTTATTTCACTGCGCCGAAGGTCAGGCCGCGGACGAGTTGTTTCTGGCTGAACCAGCCGAGGATCAGGATCGGCGCGATCGCCATCGTCGATGCCGCCGAGAGCTTGGCGTAGAACAGGCCTTCCGGGCTGGAATAGGAGGCGATGAAGGCGGTCAGCGGCGCCGCCTTGGAGGCGGTGAGGTTGAGCGTCCAGAAAGCCTCGTTCCAGGCAAGGATGATGTTGAGAAGCAGTGTCGAGGCGATGCCGGGCACCGCCATCGGCGTCAGCACGTAGACGATCTCCTTCATCAGCGACGCCCCGTCCATGCGGGCCGCCTCGAGGATCTCGCCGGGGATTTCCTTGAAATAGGTGTAGAGCATCCAGACTATGATCGGCAGATTGATCAGCGTCAGCACGATCACCAGCCCGATACGTGTGTCGAGCAGGCCCGAATTGCGGAACATCAGATAGATCGGGATCAGCGCGCCCACAGGCGGCATCATCTTGGTCGAGAGCATCCACATCAGCACGTCCTTGGTCCGCTTGGTCGGCGAAAACGCCATCGCCCAGGCGGCCGGGATCGCGATAATCAGGCCGATCAGCGTCGAGCCGAAGGATATGATCACCGAGTTCATGAAGTGACTGAGATAGTTCGACCGGCTCTGCACCTCAGCATAGTTCTCCGTCGTCCAGTGGAAGAACAGGAACTGCGGCGGCGAGGCGATGGCGTCGGCTTCCGACTTGAAGCTCGTCAGGAAGGTCCACAGGATCGGGAAGAAGATCAGGATGCCGAGCGTCCAAGCAATCGCGGTGACGATGACCTTGTGCTGCGTTGTGACTTTTCTGGCCATCTCAAGCCTCCAGATTCTTGCCGACGAGGCGCACGAGGAAGATCGCGACGATATTGGCAAGCACGACCGCGACGATGCCGCCCGCCGAAGCGCCGCCGATATCGAACTGCAAGAGCGCCTGCGCATAGACGAGATAGGTGAGGTTGGTGCTGTCGGTGCCGGGTCCGCCATTGGTGGTGACAAGGATTTCGGCGAAGACCGAAAGCAGGAAGATCGTCTGAATCAGGATCACCACGGTGATGGCGCGGGCCATATGCGGCAGGATGATATAGATGAATTTTGAGATCGCCCCGGCGCCGTCCATTTCGGCCGCCTCCTTCTGTTCCTCGTCGAGAGACTGCAGCGCGGTCAGCATGATGAGGGTGGCGAAGGGCAGCCACTGCCAGGCGACGATGAGAATGACTGAGAACAGCGGCGCATTCGCCAGCCAGTCGATCGGCTGCAGGCCGAGCGCCTTGGCAAGATGGGCGAAGAGGCCGTTGACCGGATTCATGAACATATTCTTCCAGACCAGTGCTGCCACCGTCGGCATGACGAAGAACGGCGCAATGACAAGGATGCGAACGATGCCTTGTCCGTACATCGGCTGGTCGAGCAGCAGCGCGAAGGCGATGCCGCCGATAACGGTGATGACAAGAACGCCGGCGACGAGCAGCAGCGTATTGAGCAGCGCCGCGATAAAGGCCGGATCGGACAGGAAATATTCGTAGTTCAGCAGACCGACGAAGCTCTCCATGCCGGGGCTGAGCAGATTGTAGTTCAGCGTCGAGAAATAGATCGTCATCGCAAGCGGAACGATCATCCACGCAAAGAGGAGCAGCACGGAGGGCGCAATCATCAGGCGCGCTGCGGAGCGAGTGTGCAAGGTTGCCATGGCAATCACCGATCTGGTCTGACGCGGGGAGCGGCCGCAGGAAGCTTTGTCTGGAAAAGAGGCCGCCGATGCGGTTCGGGCGATCGGCGGCCAGAGGGGCGGATTGTCAAGGATCCGCCTCTTCTCAGGAGGTTTTACTTAATGTAGCCGGCCTTGGTCATTTCCCGGGTTGCCAGTTGCTGTGCGCTCTTCAACGCCTGATCGACCGAAATCTGGCCCGCAAGTGCTGCCGAGAACTGCTGGCCTACAGCCGTGCCGATGCCCTGGAATTCCGGGATCGCCACGAACTGAACGCCGACGTAGGGGACCGGCTTGACGGTCGGCTTGGTCGGATCGGCCGAGTTGATCGAGTCGAGCGTCATCTTGGCGAACGAAGCCGCCTTCTGGTAGTCCGCATTCGCATAGAGCGACTTGCGGGTGCCCGGAGGTGCGTTCAGCCAGCCTTCCTTCTCGGCGACGAGATTGCTGTATTCCTTGCTCGTCGCCCAGGCGACGAACTTCTCGGCAGCTTCCGCCTTCTGCGTACCTGCCGGGACGGCGAGGCTCCAGGCCCAGAGCCAGTTGCCACGCTTGCCGAGGCCCTTGTCCGGGGCGAGCGCAAAGCCGACCTTGTCGGCGACCTGCGACTGCTTCGGATCGGCGACGAAGGAAGCGGCAACCGTTGCGTCGATCCACATGCCGCACTTGCCGGTCTGGAAGAGCGCCAGGTTTTCGTTGAAGCCGTTGGAGGAAGCGCCCGGAGGGCCGGCATCCTTCATCAGCTTGACATAGAAGTCCAACGTGTCCTTCCACTCGGGCTGATCGAACTGCGGCTTCCACTTCTCGTCGAACCAGCGCGCGCCGAAGGAGTTGGACATGGCTGTCAGGAACGCCATGTTCTCGCCCCAGCCGGCCTTTCCACGCAGGCAGATGCCGTAGATTTCCTTATCCTTGTTGGTGACCTTGCGGGCCGCGTCCGCGATGAAATCCCAGGTCGGGGCGTCGGGCATCTTTAGCCCGGCGGCGTCGAACAGGTCCTTGCGGTACATCACCATCGAGCTTTCGCCGTAGAATGGCGCCGCATAGAGCTTGCCGTCCACGGTCAGGCCGCTGCGGATCGCCGGCAGCAGGTCGTCGACGTCATAATTGGCGCCGAGATTGTCGAGCGGCAGCAGCCAGCCCTGTTTTGCCCAGATCGGAACCTCGTAGGTACCAATCGTCAGAACGTCGTACTGGCCGCCCTTGGTCGCGATGTCGGTCGTGACCTTCTGGCGCAGCACGTTCTCTTCGAGGGTGACCCATTCGAGGTCGATGCCGGGATTCTTCGCCTTGAAATCATCCGTCAGCTTCTGCATCCGGATCATGTCGCCGTTGTTGACGGTCGCGATTGTCAGCGTTTCGGCCGAAGCCATGCCGGCAAACGCCAGTGCTGAGCAGGCGCCCAGCAGAAAAGTTCTCAATGTCATATCTTCCTCCCAGAAGACGAGATGTGAGCATTCGCTTTGCTCATGGGCAATTACTCATCAAGCGGCAAAAAATGTCAATCGGCAATCGTTGCTGCAATGCCGAACACCCTGCCTATCCCCTTGATTCGTAAAAAGAATTTTTTGCTCAGCCCATGAGCAAAAACTCAGCAGTCTCTTCGTCGGTGATCAATCCATTGATCTGATGGCCGACGACGGCAGCCTTGATCGCCTTGAATTTGCGTTTTCCTTTGGCGAGCCCGATGACCATCGACGCCTCGCGCGACGGGATCGGTGCGGACGCAACACGCTCGTTGATCGGATTGTCAAGCAGCCTGCCGTCGACATCGAAGATCCAGCCGCAGATCTCGCCGACCGCGCCGCCGCGCATCAGCTCCATCATCTCGTCCTTCTCGAGAAAACCGTCGACGCAAAGCGGCCCGTCGATGCCGAGCTCGCCGATGCCGACGAAGGTGACATCGGCCTGGGCGCTCATATCAAGCGTCGAGCGCACCAGTTGCTGGCCGTGCAGCAGCTCCCGCTCCTCGGCCGAGGTAACGAGCACCGGCAGCGGCATCGGATAATGCCGTGCCTTCACCGCATCCGCCATGCTGAAGATGACGTTGTAGTAGGCGGCCGATCCGTCGGGCGCGATATTACCGGTCAGCGAGACGATGCGGTGATTGGGACATTCGATCGCCGGTAGCTGGTCGACGGCCGCCTTCAGCGTGCGGCCGGTGCCGACCGCAAGCACGATCGGCTCGGCTCGCTTCAGCCAGCGTTCGATCTCGGCCGCCGCCGCCTCGGCAATGCCGATGGTGGTCGAGGAGGAGCCGGGGTCGCTCGGCACCACCTCCACATGTTTCAGCCCGAATTTCCGCCGCAGCTGACTGCCGAGTTCAAGACAGGCGGCGATCGGATGATCGAGCCGCACCTTGATCAGGCGCTCGGCGACCGCCAGCGACACCAGCCGCTGCGCCGATTGTCGCGAGATCCCCATCGAGGCGGCAATTTCGTCCTGGGTGCGCCCGGCGACATAATAAAGCCAACCGGCACGCGCCGCATCGTCGAGCCGTGCAGGGGTCTCGGATCTTTTTGCCATCTACTGCCTACCACGCAAAGTGCGCCGGCTTGCCGCCGCCGAATATGATGTCGAGTCTGTACCGCACCAGATCAAAACAAAATTCCTGAAAATGTCGAGCCTGTTGACAAAGGGGTGCCGGAATAACCGCTTCTATTCAGGCAAACCAGTGCATGACGAGATAGATCCCCCCCTTGAGGAGGCCGTAGATCACGCTGCCGGCGACGGCGAGCGACACCGCTGTCATGATGAAGCCGATGAGGGCGAAGAGTCCGTCGCGGCCCATAATGCCGAAGGCGAAAACCGAGATCGTCACCGCCGGCAGGATGTTGCCGAGCGGAACCGGCAGTACCAGTACGATCGACAGCAGCAAGCATGCGAGACCGGCGAAATACTCTGCCGGCGGCTCGGCGAAGATCGCAAGCCTCGGCTTCAGCATGCGTTCGGCCCAGGCGAGCCAGCGATGAATGCGGATGACAATGCTCTCGAAATCCTCCCGCCGCACCGAACGACCGGCGATCACCCTCGGCAGCCAGGGCTTCAGACCGAAGGTCAGCTGCGCCGCCAGAAAGACCAAAGGCGCGCCAAGCAGCGCCGAGGTGCCGGGGGGCGTGGGAAAGGCGTTCGGCAGGGCAAAAATCAGCATCAGCGCGCTGATCGCCCGGTCTCCCATTGTCTGGAACAGATCACCGATCGAAATCCGCTCCCGGCTGCGGTCGGCCGCAAGCTGCCGCAGGATGGCTGAGAGGCGGCGGCCTTTGGGACGTGGCGGACGTGGTCTTCTGCGTCTGTGGGAATCGGCGTTTTCGATGGTCATGATACCGGCGAATGATGGAGGGACAGACTCCGATTTTGGCCGCGCAATATGCCAAATGAATGACTTATGCGGCCGGAAATTGCGGCACGACCTTGAACCGACGCGGGAAAGAAGGCTTGTAATTCCATGCCAACAGTGCGAGCAGACGGCATAGACCAGGAAAGCGGCAGCGTGGCAATGATCATTTCGTTCGACATCGGCGGCTCCGCCATCAAGGGCGGCATCGCCCGCTCCGAGGCAGACATCATTCCTCTCGGCCGCCGACCGACGCCGAAGGACGATTTCGCCGCTTTCGTCGATACCCTGCGCGCCATCATCGCCGAGACCGGCGAGAAACCGAGCCGCATCGCGCTCTCCATCGCCGGCGTCGTCGATCCGGACACGCAGCGGCTGATCTGCGCCAACATTCCCTGCATTCATGGCCGCACGCTGGCCGCCGATCTCGAAGCCGAATTCGGTCTGCCGGCGCTGATCGCCAACGACGCCGACTGTTTTGCAATGGCAGAAGCCGGCCTCGGCGCCGGCCTTGGCCACCGCATCGTTTTCGGCGCCATCCTCGGCACCGGCGTCGGCGGCGGATTGGTTGCCGACGGCCGCCTCGTCAACGAAGCCGGCGGCTTTGCCGGCGAATGGGGCCACGGCCCGATCATCGCGTCCGCAGCCGGCAATCCGCCTGTCGCCATTCCCGCCTATGCCTGTGGCTGCGGCCAGAAAGGCTGCGTCGATACCGTCGGCGGCGCCCGCGGCCTGGAGCGCCTGCACAAGACGCTGCACGATCTCGATTTTTCCAGCGAAGAGATCATCGGCCAATGGCGGCAGGGCGAGGAAAAGGCGACACGCACGATCGACGTCTATGTCGATCTCGTCGCCTCGCCCCTGGCGCTAACGGTCAACATTACCGGCGCGACCATCGTGCCGGTCGGCGGCGGGCTGTCCAACGTCGAGCCCTTGCTCGCCGAACTCGATCGCGCCGTACGTGCCCGCATCCTGCGCAAGTTCGACCGCCCGCTGGTGGTGCCGAGCCAATGCCGTATCGAACCCGGCCTGATCGGCGCCGCGCTGCTGGGGCTGAAGGCCGAAGCAGCCGCTGTTTAAAGTATTGGCCACATCCGCACGATCGCTGCAAACCGGTCCCAGTCCTTGCGCGTCAACGGCGTCCAGGCCGCTTCGGCAACAGCCGAAAGGCGGGGAAAGACCAGGCGATTGAAGTAACCGCGCGAGACGAAGTTCTCGGTCCAGATGCAGGCCTGGATACCACGCATCTTCTCCTGCAGTGCTTCGGGCAGATCGTCCTCGGCCTCGTAAGCATAGGTATGTTCCGGCGACGAATAACCTGCCCACGCCGCGCCAGGCTCGGCCCAGGCCTCCGACTGTGCCATGTCGAGATAATAGGCCTGCCCCGGCGTTATCACCACATTGTAGCCTTGCTGCGCCAGCTCGATGCCGACTGCAGGCTGTTCCCAAGCCATTAACAGCGTGCCGTCACGATCCACGCCGCCACCATGCGAGACCTCGTTCCAGCCGGCGAGCTTTCTGCCACGCTCCGACAGCATGGTTTTGATGCGTCTGAGGAAATAGGCTTGTAGTTCGGGGGTGCCGGCAAGCTTCTCCCGCTCCATCAGCGCGCTGCAGAGCGGCGAGGTAAGCCACGCCCGCTGCGCCACCTCGTCGCCACCGATATGAAGATATTCGCTGGGAAACAACGCTACCACCTCGTCGAACACCTTGCCGAGGAATTCATAGGTGAATTCGACCGCCGGATTGAGTGCGTTGTTGGGATAGCCTTGCACCGCCCGGTAGCTGGCGGGCGCCTCCTGCCCGTCGACGAGCTCGGGCAGCGAGAGTAGCGTCGCGGTGCCGTGACCCGGAATGTCGATTTCCGGCACCACCTCGATATGCAGCGAAGCGGCATGCGCCACGATCTGGCGGACGTCGTCCTGCGTGTAGTGGCCGGCGCGTGTTTCCGCTCCGTCGCCGAGCTGCGGCACCAGCACCTCGTCCGGCCCGCGCCGCGCGCCGATCTCCGTCAAAGCCGGATAGGCCTTGATCTCCAGCCGCCAAGCTTCGTCGTCGGTCAGGTGCCAATGAAAGATGTTGAGCTTGTTCCAGGCAAGAATATCGATCAGCCGGTTGACGTCGGCGACCGGATAGAACTGCCTGGCGACATCGAGATGGCAGCCGCGCCAGTCATACCGCGGCTGGTCGGCGATCGTGCCGAAATTGGGAAATTTGAAGCGCTCGCGATCGGCGCGAGCGCCGTGCATTAGCTGCGCCAGGCTGATCAGCCCATATTGGCGCCCTGCTTCATCCGCGCTCGACAGCACAATCTCATGTGCGGTGAAACGCAACTCGTAGGCGGAGCCGGCGATCGACGATTCGGTTGCGAAACGAATGGCGCGCCCGCCTTTGATGGCGCTCAACGAAAACGGCGCATTCGCAGCAGGATAAAGGCGCTGATATAGCGCAAGCACCAGGGAGAGCGATTTGATCGCGTCGGGGCGCGTCTTCTCGGCCGGATAGAGAATGACGGGCAGCTCTCCCGCCTTCAGTCCGAGCAAGAGCGGCCACGGCAGCAGCGAATACGGGTCCGGGACTGAGCCAACCGGCAGAAGCGGCGCCGCCGCCCCGCCGTCGCGGCCTTCCAAATGGAGATCGCTGAACTCCACGGGAACATGGCGGCCTTCGGCGAGTGTTAGATAGGCCGACTTGACGCCAGCGCTGACATGTTTCGGCTCTCTCGTCAGCCCTTCGACCGTGAAGCGCCAATGTCCGCCCGGCCGCACGCTCAGCCCCTCTGGCGGCAGGAACTCATGGAAATGCGCAACCTGCCGCTTTAGGCTGCCGCCGTCACAAACATGATTGTCGGCGACCCGCGTCTCCGTCGTGTAGGCGAGCGAGAAGCCCGACAGCGGCTCGGTCGAAAGATTGAAGAGCGTGAAGGTCAAGCGCCCGAAACTGTTTTCGACCGGGCGCCAGCTTGTTTCCAGACGATAATCGGCCATGGTCGCGCCCTCCGCTGGTCTCCCGGCATGCTTTGCAGCTTAGCTTTTTTGAGACGGCAAGGGAATCGGCGCAAGCCCGGGCAAAGCCGATGGTGATGGCAATCCGCACCGACACATTTTGACGACGATCAGTGACTTAGAAGGGAAAACGGCGCGGCTTTCGCCGCGCCGTCCTCACTCGGCTGCCAACGCCGGCGGATGTCTGTCATCCGCCTCTTCCTGGATGGCGTCGGCATCTCGGCCTGGCTCGTCCTTTGCCTTCGGCTCCCGGCCGAAGAAAAGGGCGTAGCCGGCGGGCAGAACCAGAATGGTGAGCACGGTCGCAACCAGGATGCCGCCCATCATCGCGTAGGCGAGCGGACCCCAGAAGACGCCGCGCGAGATCGGGATCAGCGCCAGGACGGCGGTCAGCGCCGTCAGCATGATCGGCCGGAAACGCCGCACGGCAGCACCGACGATCGCCTCCTGCCGGTGCATGCCGGCCTTGATATCCTGGTCGATCTGATCGACCAGGATGATCGAGTTGCGCATGATGATGCCAAGCAGCGCGATGACGCCTAGGATCGCCACGAAGCCGAAGGGCGCGCCGCTGATCAGCAAGGCGGCTGCGGCCCCGATGATGCCGAGCGGCCCGGTGGCGAGCACTAGCATCGCCTTGCCGAAATGCTGCAGCTGCACCATCAGCAGCACGATGATCACGGCAAGCATGATCGGCGCCTTGGCGGCGATCGACATCTGGCTTTCCGCCGCATCCTCGGCGCCGCCCTGGATCTCGACCTTGTAGCCGGCCGGCAGGCTGTCGCGCAGGTCCTTCATGTCAGCATACATTTTCATCACCACGTCGTTCGGCTGGACGCCATCGGGCAGCGTCGCCCGTATGGTGATGGTCGGCAGCCGGTTGCGACGCCATTCGATGCCCTGCTCCATGACAGGCACGACCTTGGCGACCTGCGAGACCGGCACGAAGCCGCCGAAATCCGTCGGGACATAGACCGAATTGACCGCCGACAGCAGCGAACGGCTGGAATCCGGCTCACGGGCGACGATCGAGACCGTCTCCTCGCCGTCGCGGAAATCGTCGAGCGGCGCGCCGGACATGGCGGTCTGCAGCATCTGGCGCACCCGCTGCGAGGTGACGCCCAGCGCCCGGGCGCGGTCCTGGTCAATCACCAGCTTCATTGCCGGCACCTGTTCCAGCCAGTCGTCATGAATGGCGCCGAGCATCGGATTGGCCTCAAAGCGTGCCTTCACATGGTCGGCGATCGCACGCACTTCCTGTCGGTCCGGCCCCATGACGCGCATCTGCACCGGCCAGCCGGTCGGGGGCCCAAGGAACAGGCGGTCGACCTTGCCGCGGATCGAGGGGAAATCTTCCGCAAGGATCGTCCGCAACTTGACGATCAGCCGTTCGCGGGCCGGTTCGTCCTTAGCCATGACAAGGAGCTGGGCGAAGTTCGGATTGCGCAGCTGCTGGTCGAGCGGCAGGAAGAAGCGCGGCGCGCCTTCGCCGATATAGGTGGCGATGAACTTCTTGTCGGGATCATCCATCATCTTCGCTTCCAGCGCCTTGGCCTGAACCTCGACCTCCTTGATGCTGGTGCCTTCGGGCAGCCAGAGATCGACGAGGATTTCCGGCCGCGAGGATTGCGGGAAGAAATTCTGCGGGATGAACTGGAAAGCCCAGAGGCTGGTGACGAAGGTGCCGAGCGTCAAAAGCAGCACGATGACCCGATGGCGAACCGCCCAGCCGACCGTGCCGCGCAGCCGGCGATAGAACCGCGTGTCGAAGGCGTCGTGATGCTCGCCGGCGTGATGGCGCTGCTTGAGGATCATGTAGCCGAGCCACGGCGTGAAATAGACCGCGACGAACCACGAAGTCACCAGCGCGATGCCCACGACATAAAACAGCGAACGTACGTATTCACCGGCCGTCGAGGCGGCGAAACCGACGGGAATGAAGCCGGCTGTGGTAATCAGCGTGCCCGTCAGCATCGGGAAGGCGGTGGAGGAATAGGCAAAGCTCGCCGCCTCGACCTTGACGAGGCCCTCCTCCAGCTTTCGCTCCATCATCTCGACGACGATCATCGCATCGTCGACGAGCAGGCCGAGCGCGATGATCAGCGCCCCGAGCGAGATGCGCTGCAGGTCGATGCCGAGTTCGTACATCAGCGCGAAAGTGGCGGCGAGCACCAAGGGAATGGCAATGGCGATGACAAGGCCCGAGCGCCAGCCGATCGACAGGAACGAGACGACAAGCACGATGACGAGCGCTTCGCCGAGCGCATGCATGAACTCGCTGATCGCATCGGTCACCACGTCGGGCTGGTTGGCGATCTGGTCGACGGCCACGCCGTAGGGCAGCGCTTCCTCGAAGCGCTGATAGGTCGCCTCGACGTCCTTGCCGACATCAGTCACGTTGAAGCCCTTGGCCATCACCACGCCGACCTGGACGCTATCATGGCCGTTGAAGCGGTACTTGCGCTGATAGGGATCCTCCAGGCCGGAGCTGACTGTGGCGATATCGCCGAGGCGCGTCACCTGGCCGCCGGCGCGAAGGCGCAGCTCACGGATATCGGCTGCCTTCTTCACGTCGCCTTCGACGGAGATGCGCACCGAGCGCAGGCCGGTATCGACGGAGCCGGCCGGATCGACGTTGTTCTGGCCCTTGACGGCGTTCTGCAGGTCGAGGATCGTCAGACCGCGCTCGGCGAGCGCCTTGGACGAGACGTCGATATAAATCTTTTCCGGCTGATCGCCGATGATGACGGCCTTCTCGACGCCCGGCGTCGTCAGCAGCATGTCGCGTGCCTGAATGGCGAATTTCTTCAGTTCCGGATAGGAATAGCCGTCACCGCTGATCGAATGCAGCGTGATGAAGGTATCGCCGAATTCATCGTTGAAATAGGGGCCGAGCAGGCCCTGCGGCAGCTCGCTGGAGATGTCGCCGACCTTCTTGCGCACCTGGTAGAAGGCATCCGCCACGTCCTTCGAATTCGTATCACCCTTGACCTGCAGGGTCATGATCGCGCTGCCCGCCCGCGTATAGGACTTGACCCAGTCGATATGCGGGGTTTCCTGCAGCTTGCGCTCGATCTTGTTGACGACCTGGTCTTCCATCTCCTGGATGGAAGCGCCCGGCCAGATCGCCTGGACAACCATGACGCGGAAGGTGAATTCGGGATCCTCGCGCTGGCCCATGCGCATCAGGCCGAGCACACCTGTAATGATGATCAGACCGAAGAGGAAGCGGGCGATGCTCGGATGGCCGATCGCCCAGCGCGACAGATTGAAGGGCCGCTTTTCAGTGGTGGTGGCATCCATGGTCTTCTTCCCTTCGCGACGCGATCAGCGAACCGTCTGGCCCGTGGCGGCCAAGGCCGATTGCTGGTCCGGCACCTTCACCTTCAGATTTTCGCTCATGAACTGCGTGCCGGCGGCAACGACGAGATCGCCGGTATCGAGGCCCTGGGTCACGTGCACACCGTCGCCAGTGAAATCGGCGATCTTGATATCGCGGCCATGCACGGTCGCCGTGTCGCGGTCGACAGTCCAGACCATCTGCTTGCCGTCCTTTTCAGCGAGCGCGCTGAGCGGGATCGAGACGTAGCTGTTGCCGTTGCTAATATCGGCCTCGATCGTCGCCGTCATGCCGAGAAGCACCCGCGGATCGTTCGGCAGGCTCACCCGCACCGCAAAGGTGCGCGACTGCTGGTCGGCGCTGCCGGAAACCTCGCGCACCTTACCATCGAGCACCAGCTTATCGTCGGCCCAGAAGCTTGCCTTGACCGTCTTGCCGGGCTTGAATTCGGCGATGTCGTTTTCCGGAACGGCGATCTGCACTTCCTTCTCGCCATCGACGGCAACGGTGACGACGGGGGTGCCGGAGCCGACGACCTGGCCGACATCGGCATTGATCGCGGTCACGATGCCGTTCTGGCCTGCCTTGAGATCGGTATAGCTTACCTGGTTCTTCGCCTGGTCGAGCGCGGAAAGCGCGGCATCGCGCTGCGAAATCGCCTGGTCATGGCTCAGCGCCGCCTGTTCGAGCTGCGACTTCGAAGCGACGCTCTTGTCGAAAAGCTGCTCGGCGCGTTTGTTGGCGAGATCGGCGGTTTCCACGCCCCTTTCGGCTGCGGCGAGATTGGCTTCCGCCGTCTTGACCGCCAGCTGGTAATCCGTGGCATCGATGCGGGCGAGCGCATCGCCCGGCGTCACCCGATTGCCGATATCGACCAGGCGTTCGGTGATCTTGCCGGCGACTCGAAACCCGAGATTCATCTCCGTGCGTGCCTTGACCGAACCGGAATAATCGAGCTTGCGCGTGTCGCCGGCTCTGGCGATCTCGACGACCTTCACCGGCCGGATGACCTCTTTCACCTCGGCCTTCTCCTCCGAGCAGGCGGAAAGGCCAATGCCGATGGCGCTGACGAGCACGAGGCTGGCGACGGACGGCATGCGGTGGCTAAGGGTCTTGAGCGAAAACATCGTCCGCACTCCTGGATCGTTTCGGGGATTCGACGGCGGCTGCCGCCCGTTATTTCTTCAGCGCCCTGATCACATAGTCGATCAGTTCGTCGACGCTGGCGCGGTTGGTTTTGGCAAGACATTGCGCCACCATCTGCGGATGGCAGAGATTAATTGTCGCCGCGCCGAAGCAACGTGACGCGACAACCGGGTCCTGCTCGGCGAACTCGCCGGCAGCAATCCCTTCGGCAATGATTTCGGCAATCAGATCATGAACGCGATCGATATGTTTCTCGATGACATGCCAGTCGCGCTCGATCGCGACGATGATCATCTCGTGCACCTTCATCTCGTCGAGCATCAGGTCGAGCGTCAACTGATGCTGGGTCTCGACATAGCGGCGCAGCCGCTCGCTGGCACTGACCGGCTGATGGCGGATGTCATAGGCGATTTGATAGGCGGTCGCGAGCATTCGCCCGCAGAGCGCCTCGTGGATTTCCACTTTGGAAGCGAAGAACCGATAGATATTGGCCGGCGACATGCCGAGATCGCGCGCAATGTCGGCCACCGTCGTCTTGCTATAGCCATAGTGGCGGAACAGCCGCTCGGCCGCGTCGAGAATGCGCGTGACATTCTCCTGCCGCGTGACATCAAGCGCATTTTCTGTGGTGTCGTTCATAGTTTCGATGCTCGACTTTACGACTGACGATTTTCGAATTTCGTCAGTCGTAAAATATCAAGCCTCATTTGTCAATACTCCGGAGCCGGGCAGCGGGCGTCGCGACCCGTTGCACCGAAGGACGTAGCTTCGTGAAGTCAGGATTTTGGCGCGACCGGATGATCACGATCCAGCGAGATGGAAAAGTGCCGCGGCTTGAAAGCGCGCGGCACGTCGTCGAGGGATAACGGAAATCAGGCCAGCTTGACGTCGAGCGTGATCGGCACGGCAGCGAGCGCCTTGGAAATCGGGCAGCCGGCCTTTGCCTTGTTGGCGAGTTCGGTAAAGGTCGCCTCATCGGCGCCGGGGATGCGGCCGGAAAGCGAAAGATGAATGGCGGTGACGGCAAAGCCACCCTCGACGCTTTCGAGCGTCACCTTGGCGGAGGTTTCCATATGTTCAGCCGTGAAGCCGGCTTCACCGAGGATCAAGGACAGCGCCATGGTGAAGCAGCCGGCATGGGCAGCGCCGATCAGTTCTTCCGGATTGGTGCCGGGAATGCCTTCGAAGCGGCTGGCAAAGCCGTAGGGATAATCCTTCAGCGCGCCGCTCTGCGTCGAGATCAGGCCTTTGCCGTCCTTGAGGCCGCCGCTCCAATGAGCCGAAGCCGTGCGATTGATCTGCATGCCGTCCTCCTGTTTTCGATTGTGCTCTCGAGGAAGCGGCAGGGCGCCGCTCCGAGCCTGCGGGAGATCAGATAGCCCCCGACGGGCAATATAATGCTCTATCTCCAGAAGACGACAGGCTTGTAAAAATCGGCGGCGCTTGAAGCGTTCAGACCGAATGCTGCAACATGCTGAGCCCACCATCGATCGTCAGGCAGGTCGCGTTCATGAACGGGCACTCGTCGGAGATCATGAATACCGCCGCCATGGCGATCTCCTCCGGCGTTGCGATCCGCCCGCCCGGATGCAGCCTCATCGTCTCAGCCTTGGCGGCTTCCGGATCGGGAAAGCTGTTCCAGTAGTCGATCACCTTCTGCGTCGAGACATAGCCCGGCGCCAGCGCATTCACGCGGATATTGCGGGCGGCATATTCCAGGCCCAGGGATTTCGTCATGCCGAGCAGCGCATGTTTCGCCAACGGATAGGGAAAGGTATGCGGGATGATTGTGAAGGCATGCGTCGAGGCGATATTGAGGATGACGCCGCCGCCCCGCTCGATCAGGCCGGGCAGCACTGCCTTGCAGCAGTTCCATGCGCCCTTGAGGTTGACGTCGAAGCAGCGGCTCCACTCTTCATCCGTCGTGGCGAGCGGTTCGGCAAAGACGTTGACCCCGGCATTGTTGACGAGCGCGTTCAACGGACCGATCTCCTCATTCGCCTCGGCAACCGCCAGCCTGATCGTCCCGGCATCGGTTATATCGGCCGGCAGATAGCCGACCCGGGCGCCGGTGCTCGCGAGCTCTCCCGCTGCCCGAGCCAGCAACGCCGCATCGCGGTCAACGAGATAGACAGCCGCATTTTCGCTGATGAATGCATTCGCGATCGCTAGGCCGATCCCTTGCGCGGCGCCCGTTATCAGGATGTTCTTGCCCTGTAGGCGGTTGCTCATCATCTTCCCTCCGGTTGAACCGGCAGCGCCGACAGCTCGATCGTGACCTTGCCGGAAAGAACCTCACCCGGCGAAAGCGGTATGAGGCCTCCGAGCTCGGGCAGGTGATGGCCGTTCGGCAGATGGCTCATCGGCTCGAGGCAGAAGAAATCGGTGCGGTCGGTCCGCATATACAGCATGAACCGGCCGAGCGCGGCATCGGCTTCCAGCGCCGCCTCAATTCCAAGCTCCGGCCAGGCGATCGCCGCCCGCCCGTCCCATCCCTCGAAGGCATTGTTCATCCAGAGCCGCGGCAGCGGCTTGCCGGAGCTGAAATCGAAAGCAGCGGGAACCGGGCCGGGTTCGCCTGGGAGATGATCGTGCCGCTCGTTCCAGAAGCGCTCGGCGGCAATCGTCAATCGCGTGTCCGGCGTCCTGACGAAGAACGGATGCTGACCGAGGCCGAAGGGCAGAGCCGCCTCACCCCGGTTCTCCACGGAAAGCGTCAGCGCCAGCCGATTGCCGGCGAGGCGGATCTCCTGCCGGGCGAGATAGGCATAGGGCGAGATCCCGTCGGCATCACGCGAAAAGCAGAGACGCACATGCCCGGGGCTCGATTCCTCCAGCTGCCAAAGACTGATCCAGCCATCGCCGTGCAGATAGAGGGGATCGTGACAATTTCGCTGGAAGACATAGTCGCGTCCGCCGAACGACATGGCATTGCCTTCCACCCGGTTGCCGAACGGCACCATGGGAAAATTCGCGAAATTTCCGCTTGGGCCGCCGGCTGGAAGGAGAAAGGGCTTGGCCCGAAACGTTGCGGCGGTCAGGGCGGCGCCCCGGCGGCTGACCCGGACCGAGAGATCGCCGTGGCTCAGCGCGATTTCATCTCCGCCATGTCCCTTGCTCATCCACGCCGTCCTGCCGCCGAAGACCTCAGATTGTCGAGCAGCACCGCGATCAACAGGATCAGCCCGCGCACGACATACTGATAGAATGCCTGGATATTCAGCAGATTCATAACGTTTTCGGCAATGCCCATGATCAGCACGCCGACAATGACGCCGCTCATCGCCGCCCGGCCACCGGCCAGCGAGACGCCGCCGAGGACGCAGGCCGAAATCACCGAAAGCTCGAGCCCGGTTGCCGCATTGGGTTGGCCGGAAGTGATGCGCGAGGCAAGCAGGATGCCGGCAATGCCGCAGACGAGGCCCTGCAGCGCAAAGATCCAGACGCGCATGTTGACGACGTTGACCCCGGCAAGCCGCGAGGCCTCCGGATTGCCGCCGATCGCCAGCGCGTTTTTGCCGAAGACGGTGCGGTTGAGCACGAAACCGAAGAAGACGAACAGGATGAGCATGATCCAGATCGGCGTCGGCACGGTGACGAAGCGCGACAGCGCAAGCTGGTAAAAGGCGGGATCGTTGATGCCGACGGCGCGGCCATCCGAAGCGATCAGCGCCAGCCCGCGCACGATCTGCATGGTCGCGAGCGTGGTGATCAGCGCGTTGATGCGGAAGCGGGCGATGACGATGCCGTTGACGAAGCCGACAATCGCGCCGCAGAGCAGGGCGGCCAGCAGACCGACCGGGATGGAGCCTGTCGCGTTCGAGACCATTACCGCAGCCATGCCGGAAAAGGCGACGATCGATCCGACCGAAAGGTCGAAATCGCGAGACGCGAGGCAGAACATCATCGTGCAGGCGACAATGCCGATCGTGACCACCGACTGCAGGAGCCCCAGCATGTTCCGCTCGGTGAGGAAGTTCGGAACGAAGAGCGAAACGATCACGAAGGCGGCGGCGAAGATCACCACCAGTCCCTGTTCGCCGAGAAGGATTTTTTTCAACGAGTTCATCGTCCGTGTTCCTGATGCTGGATGGTGCCGGCGGCATTCTTGTCGGGAAGCGCCGCCGTCAGAATGCTGCGCTCGTCAAAATTCGGTCGGGCAACATCGGCCGCCACCCTGCCCTGGCACATCACCACGATGCGATCGGAGATACCCATGACCTCGGGCAATTCGCTCGATATCACCACGATCGCCATTCCACCGGCGGCCAGCTCATAAAGAATGTCGTAGATCTCGGATTTCGCCCCGACGTCGATGCCGCGCGTCGGCTCGTCGATGACGAGAACCTTGACGCCTTGTTCCGAAAGCCATCGGCCGAGAATAACCTTCTGCTGGTTGCCGCCGGAAAGATTGATGATGTCCTGCTTGCGTGACGGCGTTCGCACCCGAAGCCGCGCAATGAACTCGTCAGCCAGCGCCGCCTCCTTTTTGGGATTCAAAATCCCGAAGGGCGAGAAATGCCGGCGCGAGGAGATGGCGATATTCTCTTCGATCGACCGTCCCTGAACGATGCCGTCGGACTTGCGGTCCTCGGGGCAGAGCACCATGCCGGCATCGATCGCCGCTTTCGGATCGTCCGGCAAAACGGCGGCGCCATCGATCCTCACCTGGCCCTGGTCTCTCGCATCGGCGCCATAGAGCAGCCGCGCCATCTCGCTGCGGCCGGCGCCGATCAGGCCGAAGAAGCCGAGGATCTCACCTCGACGGACTGAAAAGCTGATCGGATTGCGCAGTCTCGGTCCCGACAGGTCCTTGGCCTCCAGTCTCATTTCGCCGAGCGGGCGCGCGCGCCATCCCCAGATATCGCTGATCTCGCGGCCGACCATCTCGGAGATGATCTGCTCGCGCGTCGTTCCGGCGATCTCGGGATGATGGGCGGCAAGCTTACCGTCGCGCAGCACCGTCAGGCTGTCGCAAAGCCGGAAAATCTCGTCGAGACGATGCGAGACGTAAAGAATGACCGCGCCCTTCGCCTTCAGCTTTTCGATGAGTGAAAACAGGATTTCGCTTTCGCGCGAGGAAAGCGAGGACGTCGGCTCGTCGAGCGCAATGACCCTGGCGTCAAGCATCACGGCCTTGGCGATCTCGACCATCTGCCGGGCGCCGATTGAAAGCGAGGAGACTTTGGCCGACGGATCGACATCGATACCGATCTCTTCGAGCTTTGACCGGACCGTCTCGATCAGGGTTTTCCCATTGATCACGCCGCCCTTGGCGGGAAAGCGGCCAAGCCAGAGATTTTCGGCCACCGTCAGCTCCGGAACGAGTTGCAGTTCCTGATGGATGACGATGACGCCGGCGTGGAAAGCGTCGCGAACGGAACCGTATCTCTGTTCCTCGCCGTCGATGAGGATGCTGCCGGCATCGGCCGCCTGATCGCCGGAAAGCACCCGGATCAGCGTCGATTTGCCGGCGCCGTTCTCACCCATCAGGCCGTGGACGGCGCCCTTCTCGACGCTGAAGGAGACGTCGGCCAGCGCCTGCACGCCGGGATAGCCCTTGGAAATGTGTTTGAATTCGAGGAAAGCCATCGTCACCACACCGCGAAAGTTCCGGCGGCGCGCGTAAGCGGCCGCCGGAGATGCATCACCCGGGAATGATTACTCGATGCCGAGATCCTTGCGGACCTTCTCGTAATCGCCGCGCAGCGCCAGCGAGCCGGACGTCAGCGTCAGCTTTTCCGGTTCCTTGCCGTTGGCGATCCAGTCGTACATGTTGAGCGCCGTCTCATAGCCGTGACGCTTCGGCGAGATGATGACGGTGCCGAAGAAGCCCGTCGCGGCCGGCTTCTTAAATTCGTTGATCGCCGACTCCGCGCCGCCGATGCCGACGCCGATGACGTTGGCCGCCGGGATGCCGACCGATTCCGACGCGCGGACGGCGCCGAGAACGGCCTCGTCGTTGAGGCCGAAGGCGACCCAGTATTTGACGTCGGCATGCTTGTTGAGAACCGTGGTCGCGGCATTCAGCGCCGCTTCCGTATCGGTCTTCGCCTGTGGCGCGTCATAGATGTTCTCGGCAGGGAAGCCTGCAGCCTTCAGCACCGAGATGGCGCCCTCGACGCGATCGACGGCGGTCGGCAGCTGGTCGTAGGAGACCCGGATCGCGCCGACAGTCTTCATGTCCCAGCCGCGCTTCTTGATCTCGTCGACGATGGCCTGGCCGACCGTCTCGCCGATCTTGGTCGCCGAAATCCCCATATGCGGCACGTCTTCCAACGGCTTACCATCGGCGCTGACGAGACGGTCGTCGACCGTCATCAATTTCAACTGATTGGCCTCCGCCTTGGCGACGATGCCAGGGCCGAGTTTGACGTCGGGCGTGCAGACGATGAAGCCCTGCGCGCCCTGCGCGCCGAGATTGTCGATCGCCGACTGGACTTTCTCGCCGTCTTCAGCACCGATCTTGACGACGGTGAAGCCCTTTTCCTTGGCGGCCTGGTCGGCGAATTTCCATTCGTCCTGGAACCACGGCTCTTCCGGCTGCTTGACGATGAATCCAATTTTCACATCGGCGGAAAATGCCGAGCCGGCTGCCAAGACGGCGAAAGCGCCAGCCACAATAGCTGCTTTGAACAAGCGCATGTCTCTCTCCCTAAACTCTGAAATCGAGCAACTGCCTCCCCGGCAGTGTGTCATGAATTATGTTAAATCATCATACCAGTCAATTGCCAATGTATGATGATTAGAATAATAGGATAGCGATAGGAGCCGGGAGGGCCCGTCGCAAAGCCGGTCGAATTCGGGTAATGAGGTTCGGTTTCTTCCCGGGAGAGAGCTGCGGAGAGGTGAAGTTGGAATCTGAGGGACAAAGCCGAGCGGAAAAAAGCTCCAGCAGCAGCGAACGCCGGCCGCGCGTACGCCGCAACGTGACAGTGGCGATCGCTCAGGATATCTGTGCGGACCGCTATCCCTCGGGCTCGCCGCTACCCCGTGAGAACGACCTCTGCGAACTCTACGGCGTCAGCCGCACCGTCATTCGCGAATCGCTGAAAGTTCTGGAATCCAAGGGGCTCGTCCGCGGCAAGCCGCGGGTCGGAACGACCGTTTGCGACAGGGACGAGTGGAATATCCTCGATGCCGAAGTGCTCGATTGGATGGGACCTTACATCAAGGACTTCGACCTGCTCGGCTGCATCCTCGAGGCCCGGCGCACCATCGAACCGGCAGCCGCCGAATATGCCGCCGAACGTGCCAGCGCCCAGGAGATCGCCGATCTCGACAAGGCTTGGCGGCAGATGCGCGACAGCGCCGGCGAACCGGAAAGCTTCACCGATGCCGACGTGATGTTTCATACGGTGCTGCTGACCGCCAGCCACAACCAGGTGTTCCGCCGCCTGTCGAGCGCCATCCATGCGGCGCTGCAATATGCATTGCATGCCTCCAATATCGCCGTCGAAAACCGGGAGGATGCGGTGCTCGTTCACGGCGAGCTCGTCGAGGCCCTGCGCATGCGTGACAAAGCCGGCGCCCGCGAATGCGCCAACCGCATGCTCGATCTTGCGGTGCGCGACCTTGCCGCCGCCGAGAAGGCGATCGGCAGATCGAAATAATCGATCCCGCCACCTCTGCGGAAATGCCGCCAGTCGCAACCCCCAGGAAGAGCTGAAGAACCGCGATGAAGATCACCAAACTCACCACCTATATCGTTCCGCCGCGCTGGCTGTTCCTGAAGGTCGAGACCGATGAAGGCATCGTCGGCTGGGGAGAACCGGTCGTCGAAGGCCGCGCGCTGACCGTCCAGGCCGCCGTCCACGAGTTGGAAGACTATCTTATCGGTAAGGATCCCTTCCTGATCGAGGACCATTGGACGGTGATGTATCGCGGCGGCTTCTACCGCGGCGGCGCCGCCCATATGAGCGCCATCTCGGGCATCGACCAGGCGCTCTGGGACATCAAAGGCAAGGCCCTCGGTCAGCCTATCCATTCGCTGCTCGGCGGCCAGTTGCGCGACCGTATCAAGGTCTATTCCTGGATCGGCGGCGACCGGCCTGCTGACGTCGCCAACAATGCCAGGGATGTGGTTGCCCGCGGTTTCAAGGCGATCAAGCTCAACGGCTGCGAGGAAATGCAGATCGTCGACACCAACGAGAAGGTCGAGAAGGCGGTCGAGACCATCGCCGCCATCCGCGAGGCGATCGGCCCGCATATCGGCATCGGCGTCGATTTCCACGGCCGCGTCCACAAGCCGATGGCCAAGGCTCTCGCCAAGGAGCTCGAGCCCTACAAGCTGATGTTCATCGAGGAGCCGGTGCTTTCCGAAAACAAGGAAGCGCTGCGCGATATCGTCAACCATACGTCGACACCGATCGCGCTCGGTGAGCGGCTCTATTCGCGCTGGGACTTCAAGCAGGTGCTATCCGACGGTTACGTCGACATCATCCAACCGGATCTTTCGCATGCCGGCGGCATCACCGAATGCCGCAAGATCGCGGCCATGGCCGAGGCCTATGACGTGGCGCTGGCGCCGCATTGCCCGCTCGGCCCGATTGCGCTCGCCGCCTGCTTGCAGGTCGACGCCGTCAGTTATAATGCCTTCATTCAGGAGCAGAGCCTCGGCATCCACTACAACACCGGCAACGACATCCTCGACTACATCTCCAACAAGGAGGTGTTCCACTATGCTGATGGTTTCGTCTCGATCCCGCAGGGCCCAGGTCTCGGCATCGAGGTCGACGAGGCCTATGTCATCGAACGCGCCAAGGAGGGTCACCGCTGGCGCAACCCGATCTGGCGCCATGCCGACGGCAGTTTCGCCGAGTGGTAAAAATTGCAGGGGTCGCGCAAGCGGCCCTTTTTGTTCGCCGTGTCGGATATCGCGCGTCTCATCCGTCATAGTGGAGACTCAAAGAGGAGATTTGAGAATGGCCAGAGCAATCGCGATCATCGGCGCCCGCATCATCTTCAGTTTCATCTTCTTCATGGCCGCCGGCTTCAAGTTCGCCGATATCGGCGCGACGGCGGCCTATATCACCGCTGCCGGTTTTCCGATGGCGACCTTCCTCTCCTTGGTCGCGGCCATCTTCGAGATTGCGCTGGCGCTCGCCTTCATATCCGGCGCCTTCTTCACCGAGGCCAGCCTGCTGGCAGGCATCTACGTGATCTTCCTCGCCTTTGCCTTCCACGGGCCATCCCATTGGCAGCAGAATCAGGCTGAGTTCGGCTTCTTCGTCGATCACTTCACCTTCCTCGCCGGCCTCCTTTTCGCCGCCGTCCATGGGCCGGAGAAATGGGCGCTTCGCCACAGCCTCGTCAAATAAGGCGTCGGTTCGATACCGTCCCGGAACCAAGAGCCGCCGCGATCATTGCTTCTACCACCGATCGCAAAGAGGAACGGCCATGGTACTGAAAGGAAAGAGCGCATTGGTGACGGGGGCAGGCTCCGGCATCGGCAAAGCAACCGCGTTGAAGCTCGCAGCCGAAGGCGCAGGGGTCGCGGTGCTCAGCCGTACGGAAAGCGAGGTACTGGAAACACACCGGGAAATTGCTGCCGCTGGCGGGAAGTCGATCGCTCTGACCGCCGATACCAGCGACGAATCTCAGATGCGGACGGCGATCGACAGAATGACCGAGGCTTTCGGCGGTATCGACATCGTCGTTGCCAATGCAGGGATCAACGGTGTCTGGGCGCCGATCGACGACCTGAAGCCCGATGAATGGGATCAGACGATGGCCGTGAACCTGCGCGGCACCTATCTGACGCTGCATCTGACCGTGCCCCTTCTGAAGAGGAACGGCGGCTCTATCGTCGTCGTCTCCTCGATCAATGGCACACGCACTTTTACGACGCCCGGCGCCACGGCCTATACGGCCACCAAGGCCGGGCAGCTCGCCATGGTTCAGCAGCTGGCGCTGGAACTTGGGAAACATCACATCCGCATCAATGCCGTCTGTCCCGGAGCGATCGAGACCGGCATCGCCGCCAACACCACCATGCGCCACCCTGAGGAAACCGAAATTCCCGTCATCTGGCCACAGGGTGAAATTCCGATCACCGACGGCAAGAAGGGCGCAAGCGGCGATGTCGCCGAAGCGATCCTCTTTCTCGTCTCCGAGCGCGCCTGCCACATCACCGGCTCGCCCATCTGGATCGACGGAGGCCAGAGCCTGCTGCGGTAGGGATCGGCGAAGATCAGTTGTCCAGCCGGGCGCTGTCGAGCGTATAGAGTTCCTGCGCGCGCTGCACGCCGCGCAATGCATAACGTCCGACGCAGGCGAGCGCGGTTCGCTGTCCCTCCGGTATCGCCGCGGCGAAATCCGAGGAGATCAGCAGGTTGAGGTCGACCGACCGGCACATTGAGGCGATCCGGCTGACCTCGTTGACGGCGGGGCCAATGACTGTGAAGTCCAGCCGGTCCTGACTGCCGATATTGCCATAGAAAACATCGCCGATATGCAGGCCGATATAGACGTCCGTCGTCGCCCGGCCGTCGGCCGCACGCGCAGCGTTCAGCTTGACGAGCTTTTCCCGCAGCAGCGATTCGGCGCTGAGCGCCGCCCGGCAGGTCTCGGCCGGCACCTCGCCCTTGAAGATGGCAAGCACCCCGTCGCCGATCAGCTTCAACACGTTGCCGCCCGCCTCGTGGATCGCGGAGATCGCCACCTCGCTGTAATCGTTGAGCAGCGGGATGATTTCCTCAGGCGGCACACGGTCGGAAATCTTGGTGTAGTTCAACAGATCGGAAAACCAGAGCGCCGCGGAAATTCGCTCCGATTTGCCGCGGCTGATCTTGCCTTCCATCACCTGGCGCGCCGCATCCTCGCCGAGATAGACTTCAGCAATGGTGCGGGCGATGCGCCCGAGCGCGATGCATTTGATCGCCAGCCCGAGGACCGGCACGAGCTTGCGCAGGATGGCGAGATCGTGATCGGAAAACCCCTCAGGATGTTTCGTCGCGAAATGCGAGAAAAAGCAATCCATTTCGCCGATCGTGCCGGCTTCGCTGAAACGATGCATCATCGCCACGAAATCCGTGTTGCCGGCTTCGGCAATCTTGTCGAGCATTGCGAAATCGATCGGATCGCCGAAGCCCAGGCGTCGGCGCACCTCCCGCTCGTTGCCCGACCAAAGATGATAGAAAGCCGAGCGCTGCCAGTTCGAAGCCGCTTCGCCCGAGCTCGTCGGACCATACTCGAACTCGGGTTCGATCTCCTCCACGCTATCCCAGCGGAAGGCGCGGCCCTCATGCACCGGGTGCAGCGTATCCATCAGCGCCAGGCCGCGGTCGAGCGGCAGGCCGGCATCCCGACAGGCCGCGCAGAAGCCGGTCATCAGTTCGGCCTCCGAAGCGCCCTTCAGTCCCTGCTCCGTAATCCAGGCCGCAATTGTGCTGACGTCGCTGTAATCCATGCCGCTTACCTCGCTCAGTTCAAGCTTTAGCCCAAATTCGGCCTCTATGGAAAGCCGATTGGATCAATCGCCGGCCGGGATGTTGTAGGGCGTGATGATTTCAACCGCTGAAAGCAAGGTGCCCACCATCCGCCGGCCTGAGGGCTCGCGGCTCATGATCGCCCTGAATGCCGAACGCGCATCGGTTCTGAGATCATGATGCAGCACGAAACCGATCCGGCGTGCCGTAAGCAAAGCCCGATTGTCGGCATCGAGATCATGGGCGACGAAGACGCGGGCGGGACGGCCGGCCGCTTCGAAGGCCGCCAGCACGGCTCGGTTGCCGCCGCCGATCGAATAGGCAGCATTGATCGCGGAATCGGCCGCGAGCGCCGCCGTCGCAAGTGTTCCCGTCGCCGCATCGCTGCCGTGCCCTTCGCTGATTTCGGTGACGCCGATGCCGGGATAATGGGCGCGGATGACGCGGCGAAAACCGATTTCGCGTTCCTCCTCGCCGCGGAACCGCCCGCTCGACAGCGTCACCAGCACCTTGCCGCCGCCCCTCCCGAGGCATTCGCCGATGAGGTGGGCGGCAGTTTCTCCCGCTGCCCGGTTGTCAGCCCCGGCATAGGCGATCCGCGCCGAATTCGGCAGATCGGTCACCAGGGTCACCACGGGAATGCCGGCCGCATCCGCCCGCGCGACGGCGGCAACGACCTCGCCGACATCAGGTGCCTTGAGCACGATGCCGTGCGTGCCGCGCAGCCGAATGCGATCGAGTAGCTGCACAAGTTCTGCCGGCTTCATCACTTCGGCAAAGTGGAAGCGGCAGCGAAAGACCCCGGGGAAAAAGGTTGCCGTCTCGGCCTCGAAGGCGGCCCGCACCGCATCACTGAAACGCTGAGGCGTCTCCATGACGATATCGATCGCCAGCGTGCGCCCGCTGCTCATCGCCCCCGTCTGTTGCTTCTCCAGCTCCGCGATCGCCGCTCTCACCCGCATTTCTGTCTGTTGCCGCACGCCCGGCCTGCCGTTCAACACCCGGTCGACGGTGGCGGTGCTCAATCCGGCCTGAAAGGCGATGTCCTTGACGAGAAAAGCATGCGCCATGAGGAGCCCTCTTGATGGTTTTTTGATGGATTCCTGATCTACATCACCTCGCATCGCGGCGTATAGTGCCCCATCGGAAACAGGGAGGAGCCTGAGATGAAAACCGATAACCAGCAGAAATTGCGCGCCGACCGTGTCTGGCTCTCCGAAGATGCCTGCGATCTTGTCGATTTTCGCCGGCTTGCGGAAAGGACGACCGCGCTTGCCGATTACCCCACCGCCTCAGCGATCGAGAAAAACATCCCGATCTACGACAGCCGCAAGGTGGTGGCGGCGGTGGCGGAAGACCGGCGCGCCGTGCTGGCCGAAATCTGCGAGGCCTTCGGCGAGGGCCCTGGTGTCGTCGTATTCAAGCACGCCTATGAAGATACCGGCGTCATCGACCGTGCCAGCGCGATTTTCGACGCGATCATAGAGGAACAGCACCGGACCTCGACCGGCGGCGGTGATCACTTCGCCAAGCCCGGCGCCAACGACCGCATCTGGAACTCGCTGGAAAAGCATTGCCTCGCAGATCCGGCAAATTTCGCCGAATATTACGCCAACGCCATCGTTGCGCTCGCAAGCGAAGCCTGGCTCGGCCCCAGCTATCAGATGACGGCGCAGGTCAACCGGGTCAATCCGGGCGGTGCGGCGCAGTCGGCGCATCGTGACTACCATCTCGGCTTCCAGTCGTCTCAGGTGATCGAGCAGTTTCCGGCGCATGTGCACCTGCTCTCGCCGGTGCTGACGCTGCAGGGCGCGGTGGCCCATTGCGACATGCCGCTCGAAAGCGGCCCGACGCTCTTCCTGCCGCACAGCCAGACCTATGTGCCGGGTTACCTCGCGCTGAAGCGCCAGGAATTCCGCGATTATTTCGAAGCCAATCATGTGCAGCTGCCGCTCGAAAAGGGCGACGTCGTCTTCTTCAATCCCGCCCTCTTCCATGCCGCCGGCACCAACCGCTCGGCCGACATCAAGCGTGTCGCCAACCTGCTGCAGGTCTCCTCCGCCTTCGGCCGGGCAATGGAAACCGTCAACCGCGAGAGGATGAGCGTCAAACTCTTTCCGGCCTTGAAGGCCTTGCAGGGCAAGCTCTCACCCGATGAAATCGCCAACGCCGTCGCCGCCTGCACCGAAGGCTATTCCTTCCCCACCAATCTCGACCGCGACCCGCCGGTCGGCGGTCTGGCGCCGAAGACGCAGGCGCAGCTGATGCACGAGGCGTTGCGGGAGGACTGGAGCGACGAGGCTTTTACGGCCGCCCTTGCGGAGCAGGCGAGGAAGAAATTGAGCTGAAGGTGGAGACCGGAGCCCCCTAATCGCCGTAGCCGCCTCCCGCACCCGCGGGAGGACACTTGCATCTCATCACCAGGGAGGAACCAAATGAGCACAGACCACGGCCGTCTCGACGGCAAGATCGCCATCGTCACCGGCGGCACGCAAGGGCTGGGGGCCACGATTGCCCGCCTTTTCGCCGAACGCGGCGCGCAAGGCATCGTCATCTGCGGCCGCAACGAGGCCAAAGGGAAGGCGAAAGCGGCGGAGATTTCAGCCGCGACCGGTGTGAAGGTCGTCTACGTCAAGACCGACCTCGCCAAGGTCGAGGACGCACAATATGTCGTGCGCGCCTGCGACGAGGCCTTCGGCCGCGTCGATGCGCTCGTCAATGCCGCCGCCATCACCGATCGCGGCACCATTCTCGACACCAGCCCCGAACTCTTCGACAGGATGTTCGCCATCAATGTGCGCGCACCGTTCTTCCTGATGCAGGAGACGGTGAAGGTCATGCGCCGCGAAAAGATCGAAGGCACCATCGTCAATATCGGCTCGATGTCAGCCAAGGCAGGCCAGCCCTTCATCGCCGCCTATTGCGCCTCCAAGGGGGCGCTGGAAACGCTGACGAAGAACACCGCCTATGCGCTTTTGCGCAACCGCATCCGCGTCAACGGCCTCAATATCGGCTGGATGGCGTCGGAAGGCGAGGACCGCATCCAGCGGGAATATCACGGCGCACCGGCCGACTGGCTGGAAAAGGCGGCGGCGAACCAGCCCTTCGGCCGCCTCGTCGATCCGCATGAGGTAGCACGCGCCTGCGCCTACCTGTCATCGGCCGAATCCGGGCTGATGACCGGCTCGGTCATCTGCTTCGACCAGTCGATCTGGGGTGCTTACGACGGTTCGCCGCATCCGGTCGCCGCCCTCTGAAAAACCGGAGCCCGGCATTTCCGATCACCGGGCTCTGGCACCTTCCCGCGTTTGTCGCTAGGAAAAGGACGGCAGCATTCAGGGAGGAACTGGCGTGGCCGACAATCCGCTTTACGACATCCGCGATGAACGTTTCGGCGCTCTGGTCATTGGCAGCGCGGGCCTCGAGGAACTCTATTCCGGCTGCCGCTGGACGGAAGGCCCGGTCTGGTTTTCCGACCTCAACTGTCTTCTCTGGAGCGACATTCCGAACGAACGCATGATGCGCTGGACACCGGATGGTACGGTCTCGATCTTCCGCTCGCCCTCCAACTACATCAACGGCAACACCCGCGACCGGCAGGGCCGGCTGGTTTCCTGCGAACATGGTGGCCGCCGCGTTACCCGCACCGAGCTCGACGGCAGCATCACCGTTCTCGCCGACAGCTACAAAGGCAAACGGCTGAACTCGCCGAACGACGTCGTCGTGCGCTCCGACGGTTCGATCTGGTTTACCGATCCGACCTACGGCATCCTGTCGGACTACGAAGGGCACAAGGCCGAGCCCGAGCAGCCGACCCGCAATGTCTATCGGATCGACCCTTCAAGCGGCGCCATCGAGGCTGTCATCGAGGATTTCATCCAACCGAACGGCCTTGCCTTCTCGCCCGAGGAGACGAAGCTCTACATTGCCGATTCCGGCTCGGCAAAACATGACGTGCCACGCCATATCAGAGTTTTCGACGTCGTCGATGGCAGAAGGCTTACGAACAGCCGCTATTTCTGCAGCCTCGACGTCGGCAATCCCGACGGTTTTCGCTTCGACGTCAGCGGCAATCTGTGGACGAGCGCAGGCGATGGCGTGCACTGCTTCTCACCAGATGGCACGCTGCTCGGCAAGATCAAGGTGCCGCAGACGGTCTCCAACCTCACTTTCGGCGGCCCTAAGAAAAACCGGCTCTTCATCACCGCGACGCGGTCGGTCTATTCGATCTACACGAAGACCAACGGCGCACAATTTCCGTGAGGTCAGGGCCGGCTTGAAGATCGCCGTTCCGGGATGACGACTTGCATAAAAAAAGCTAAAGCGCGTCACACGAATGAGATTCGATGTGCGTGCTTCAGAGCATGGTGCCGAAACCTGTGAGCAAATTTCGGACAACATCCTGTTCTGGCGGCGCGTAGATCTATTGCATCAAGAAGGGATTTCCCGATGACCCGATTTTCAAGCGCCGAAAGGCGCCGCACCGCTGCTGCTGCGATGACCAGGAGAGCCTGAGATGCGGTCCGTCGTTTCCTTCAACGAAGGCTGGAGTTTCCACGAGGGCTTTGGCCAGCGCCTGCTCGAAAGCTTCGATGCCGCCAGATCGGTCAGCCTGCCTCACAACGCCGTCGAACTGCCCTTCAACTATTTCGACGAGAAGAGCTATCAGCGCGCTTTCACCTATCAGAAGCTGCTGCGCTGGCTGCCGGAATTCGAGGGCCGCGAGGTTTCGCTCGTCTTCGACGCCGCCATGGCCGACAGCGTCGTCTATCTGAACGGCGAAGAGATCATCGCTCATAAGGACGGCTACACCCCGTTCGAGGCCCGCCTCACCGGCAAGCTCATCAAGGGCGAGAACCTCATTACCGTCAAGATCGACGGCAGCGAGAACCCTGCCATCCCGCCCTTCGGCGGCCGTATCGATTATCTCACTTATGCCGGCATCTACCGCGACGTCTGGCTGAAGGTCACCGACCCCGTGTCGATCCGCAATCTGAAGATCGAAACCACAGACGTTCTCGCTGCGGAGAAGTCGGCAACCATCCGGGTCGATATCGCCAATCCCGAGGGCCGCAGCTTCTCGGCGACCGTCACCGCCACGCTGAAGCAGGCCGACGGCACGGTGATCGCCACCGCAGCGACCGAGACGATCGGCGACCGCACCAGGCTTTCCTTCGGCGGCCTGACCGGCATTACCCTCTGGGACATTACCGATCCCACGCTCTACGACGTCACCGTCGAACTCAGGACCGAGCACGGCTCCGACCGTGTCTCCAGCCGCTTTGGCTTCCGCACCGCCGAATTCACGCCGGAAGGTTTCCTCTTGAACGGCAGGCCGCTGAAGCTGCGCGGCCTCAACCGTCATCAGTCCTTCCCCTATGTCGGTTATGCCGCCGGCCGCTCCGCCCAGGAGCGCGACGCCGACATCATGAAGAGCGTGCTGAAGTGCAATATCGTCCGCACCTCGCATTATCCGCAATCGAAATGGTTCCTCGACCGGTGCGATGCGATCGGCCTGCTGGTCTTCGAGGAGATCCCCGGCTGGCAGCATATCGGCGATGCCGACTGGCAGAAGGAATCGATCGAAAACGTCCGCCGCATGATCGAGCGCGACTGGAACCATCCCTCGATCATCATCTGGGGCGTGCGCATCAACGAGTCCCAGGACAATCACGATTTCTACGCCGAGACCAATCGCCTCGCCCGTGAACTCGACAGCACGCGCCAGACCGGCGGCGTGCGTTATATCACCGAGAGCGAGCTGCTCGAGGACGTTTACACGATGAACGACTTCATCCTCGGCAATGAGGAATTGCCGGGCGCCAACCGCCCGCGCACCGTGTTGCGCGGCCAGCAGGAAAATACCGGGCTTTCCGCCAAGGTGCCGTACCTCATCACCGAGTTCAACGGCCACATGCACCCGACGAAGATCTATGACCAGGAGCAGCGCCAGGCCGAGCATGTGCGCCGCCACCTCGAGGTGCTAAATGCCGCCTATGGCGACCCGGATATATCGGGCGCGATCGGCTGGTGCATGTTCGATTACAACACCCACAAGGATTTCGGCTCTGGTGATCGCATCTGCTATCACGGTGTCATGGACATGTTCCGCGAGCCGAAATTCGCTGCCTATGCCTATATCAGCCAGTGCGACCCGTCCGACGAGATCGTCATGAAGCCGGCAACCTTCTGGGCGCGCGGCGAGCGTAATATCGGCGGCGTTCTGCCGCTGATCATCCTGACCAATTGCGACGAGGTGGAGCTGCGATATGGCGGGCTCAGCAAGCGCATCGGTCCGGACCGCGAGAACTATCCGCATCTGCCGCATCCGCCCGTCGTGCTCGACCATCGTCATTTCACCGCCGACGAACTCGGCACCTGGGGTCTCGAATGGATCGACGGCACCCTGACCGGTTATATCGGCGGCGAGCCGGTAACGAGCCTGACGCTGGCCGCCGATCCGCTGCCGACGACGCTGGAAATCGTGGCCGACAGCTCGACGCTGAAGGCTCGCGAACGCGACAGCACGCGCGTCATCATTCGCGCGCTCGACCAGTGCGGCCAGCGCCTGCCTTTCATGAACGAGAGCATTTCGCTGAAGGTGCATGGGCCCGCAAAGATCGTCGGCCCGACCAATGTGCCGCTGCAGGGTGGCACCGCCGGCTTCTGGCTGGAAGCGACGGGTCTGGTCGGCGAGATCACCGTCGAAGCGGTCTCCTCGCGTTTCGCGCCGGTGACCCTCACTGTGACGGCCACCGCCTAATTTAGCGCAGAACCGCGCGTGTTATCAGGCGCGCGGCTCCGATGGCCCTCAGGCGATCCGCATCTGGCTGTCGGGATCGAAGAACACGGCCTTGTCGAGATTGAAGGCGAGACGGGTGTTCTGGCCCGGTGCAATGCCGGCATCGGCGCGCAGGCGGGCGACGACGGATTTACCGCCGAGCTTGGTGACGGCGAAGGTGTCGGAGCCGGCCGGCTCGACCACCTCGATCAGGCAATCGTCCTCGGTCAGCGAGCGCGCCTTGCGGTCGGCGCCGTCGGGATCGGTCAAGGCTTCGGGGCGGATGCCGAAGATCACCGGCTTGCCGGCATAGGCGGACAGGCCGTGATTGCCGGAGACGACCGGCAGCCTGAGCGGCGCGCCATTCGGCCGTTCGAGTGCGACGGCAAGCCCGGAGGCGCCGTTCTCGACGGTGGCGGTCAGCAGGTTCATCGCCGGCGATCCCATGAAGTCGGCGACGAAGAGATTGGCCGGGCTGTTATAGATCTCGGCTGGCGTGCCGAACTGCTGCAGCACCCCGTCCTTCAGCACGGCGATCTTGGTCGCCAGCGTCATCGCCTCGATCTGGTCATGGGTGACATAGACGAAGGTGGTGCCCATGCGCTGGTGCAGCCGCTTGATCTCGGTGCGCATGTCGACACGCAGCTTGGCGTCGAGATTGGACAAGGGTTCGTCGAACAGGAAGACCTGCGGGTTGCGCACCAAAGCCCGGCCCATGGCGACGCGCTGGCGCTGGCCGCCGGAGAGCTGGCTCGGCTTGCGATCGAGCAGATGGCCGATCTGCAGCATGTCGGAGACCTGCTTGATCGCCTTGGCCCGTTCCTCCTTCGGCACGCCGCGGATTTCCATGCCGAAGGCGATATTGCCGGCCACCGTCATGTTCGGATAGAGCGCATAGGACTGGAACACCATGGCGATATCGCGCTTGGAGGGATGCAGGCCGCTGATGTCGCGCCCGTCGATCCGGATATCGCCTGAGGTGATCGTCTCCAGCCCGGCAATGGTGTTGAGCAGGGTCGACTTGCCGCAGCCGGACGGGCCGACCAGCACCAGGAAGCCGCCCTTTTCGAGTTCAAGGTCGATCCCCTTGAGAATGTCGACGGCGCCGAAGCGTTTTCTGAGACCGGAGATTTCCAGGAAGGCCATGACTTACCCTTTGACTGCGCCCGCCATCAGACCGCGCACGAAGTAGCGGCCGGCGAGGATATAGACGATGAGTGTCGGAACGGCGGCGATCATCGCCGCGGCCATGTTGACATTGTATTCGACCACCCCGGTCGAGGTGTTGACGACATTGTTGAGCGCCACCGTCATCGGCATGGAGTCACCGGTGCCGGCATAGGCCGAGGCAAACAGGAAGTCGTTCCAGATATTGGTGAACTGGTAGATGACGGTGACGACGATGATCGGCAGCGAGTTCGGCAGCATGATGCGGCGGAAGATCTGGAAGAAGCTGGCGCCGTCGACCTGGGCGGCGCGCACCAGCTCGGTCGGGAACGCCTCGTAGAAATTGCGGAAGAACAGCGTGGTGAAGCCCAAGCCGTAGACGACATGGACGAAGACCAGGTTGACCGTCGAATTGCCGAAGCCGAAGGAAAAGCCGGTGGCGTTCTGCAGCGTGACGCCGAAGCGGCCGAGCGAGCCGAGGATGGTCGCCATCGGCAAGAGCACCGACTGGAACGGGATGAAGCAGGCAAACAGCATCAGCCCGAACACCAGCGTATGGCCGGGAAAGCGCCATTTGGTCAGGATATAACCGTTCAGCGCTCCCATGATGGTGGAGATCGCCACGGCCGGCACCACCATCTTGATCGAGTTCCAGAAGTAGCCCTTGATGCCGGCGCAGGTCAGCCCGACGCAGGCCTCGCCCCAGGCCTTGATCCAGGGATCGAAGGTCGGGGCCTCCGGCAGCGCCAGCATGTTGCCGCCCTGGATCTCGTCCATCGTCTTGAACGAGGTGGTCAGCATGACGAAGAGCGGCATCAGGTAGAGGATGGCGAAGATCACCAGCAGGCCGTAGATGACCAGCCGGCCGAGAAAGCGGCTGTTGTTGTTGGAATGGGAGGGAGAGGAAGCCGAGATGCTCATCGCGTCTTCTCCTTCAGTTCGGAATAGAGATAGGGCACGATGATCGCCGAGATGGTCATCAGCATGATGATGGCGCTGGCCGAGCCGACGGCCATCTCGTTGCGCTTAAAGGTATATTCATACATGAAGTTGGACGGCAGCCAGGCCGAGCCGCCCGGCCCGCCCGAGGTCAGCGCCACGACGAGGTCGTAGGACTTGATCGCCATATGGGCGAGCACGATGAAGGCGGAGAGAAAGATCGGCCGCAACAGCGGAATGACGATGCGGCGGTAGAGCTGGAAGGGCGAGGCGCCGTCGATCTGTGCCGCCTTCATGATCTCGCCGTCGATACCGCGAAGCCCGGCCAGGAACATCGCCATGACGAAGCCCGAGGCCTGCCAGACACCGGCGATGACGACGGTATAGATGACGAAGTCCTTGTTCTTGATCCAGTCGAAGTGAAAGCTGGTCCAGCCGAAGTGGTGCAGCGTCTGCTCGAGCCCAAGGCCGGGATCGAGGAACCACTTCCAGGCCACCCCGGTGACGATGAAGGAGAGCGCCATCGGATAGAGGAAGATCGGGCGCAACAGCCCCTCGCCACGGATCTTCTGGTCGAGCAGGATGGCGAGCAGCAGGCCAAGGCCTAAGCAGATGCCGACATAGAGGAAGCCGAAGATCGCCATGTTGGTGATCGAGGTATACCAGGAGGACGGCGGGTCGCTCTCGAAGGTCCAGCGCCACAGCCGCTGATAGGCGCGTGCCCCGGTCAACGCATAAGAGGGGAAGGTCTTGGAATTGGTGAACGACAGATAGGCCGTCCAGACGATGAAGCCGTAGACGAAGACCAGGGTGATGACGAAGCTCGGCGCCAGGACGATCTTCGGCAGCGCATCCTGCAGCCGGCCCCGCAGCGAGATCGGCGTCGCTTGTGTGAGAACCGGATCGGTGGTCGCAACTGTGCTCATGGATATCATCTCCCTTCCCGCAGGATCGCTCGGCATTGATCGCTGCGGAGCCTGAAGCTTCCCCGCGAGATCACGCGGGGAAGCATTGTCATCGACGACCCTTAGCGGGCGTCGTCGATTGCCTGGACGAGCTGGGTGACGGCTTCGTCGGAGCTCTTGATCTGGCCGTGGACGAACTTCGAAACGACGTCCTTATAGGCATTGGCGATCGCCGGCGGCGCACCGTAACCCTGGGCGAGCGAGCCGAACAGCGTACCGCCCTCATTGGCGGCCTTCAGATCGGCAATGCCCTTCTTGCCGCAGGCGTCGAAGTCGGTGTCGGGAACGTCGGTGCGGGCCGGCACCGAACCCTTGACGACGTTGAAGGCCGACTGGAAGCTCTTCGACAGCGTTGCCGTTGCCAGCGCCACCTGTGCGGCCTTGCGGTCGTCGGGGACGTTGAACATGCCGAACATGTCGGAGTTGTAGATGACGCTGCCGTCGGTGCCGGGGAAGCGGTAGCACAGGAAGTCCTTGTCCGGGGTCTTCTTGGCGGCGACGAATTCGCCCTTGGCCCAGTCGCCCATCACCTGCACCAGTGCGTCACCCTTGATGACCATGGCGGTCGCCAGGTTCCAGTCGCGGCCGGAGAAGTTCGGATCGACATATTTGACGATCTTCGCCAGGTTGTCGAAGGACTTCTTCATCGTGTCCGACTTCAGCGATTCCTCGTCGAGGTCGTTGAACGCCTTCTTGTAGAATTCCGGACCGCCGGTCGACAGCACGATGGAATCGAACATCGTCGCTTCCTGCCAGTTCTGGCCACCGAGCGCCAAGGGGATGACGCCGGCAGCCTTGGCCTTGTCGAGCAGGGCGATCAGGTCGTCGAAGCTCTTCGGCTGGCTGCCGCCGATCTTGTCCATCACCGCCTTGTTGATCCACAGCCAGTTGACCGAGTGGACGTTGACCGGGGCTGCGACCCACTTGCCGTCATAGACCGAGAACTTCTGCAGGGCCGCCGGCACTGACTTGTCCCAGCCTTCCTTCTTGGCCGTCTCGGTCAGGTCGCCCATCACGCCAGCCTGGGCATAATCGAGCACGGTATAACCGAGCATCTGCGAGGCCGTCGGATAGGTGCCGGCCGCCACCATCGCCTTCAGCGCCGTCATCGCCGCATCACCGCCGCCGCCGGCCACCGGCACGTCCTTCCAGGCAAAACCTTCCTTCGACAGATCCTGCTTCAAGACATTCAGAGCCGCTGCCTCGCCGCCGGACGTCCACCAATGCAGCATCTGCACTTCCTTCACGTCGGCTGCGCGGGCGCCACCGAGGCCAGCCGTCATCACGACAGCAACAGCCGCCGAGCTCAAAAACTTGCGCATGAATTCCTCCCGTTTGAAATTCGGCGGCGGGCCCTCCCAGCCGCCCGATGTCTACCGCCGTTGCAGCGGTCGACATACGGCCGCGCTCCTCCGCGCGGTTGCTAATTTAAAACGGCATAAGCACTTGATCGTCAAGTCCTTTCTCGACTCCCGAGAAAAATGTGGCTTTTCCGTTATCTCACTGAATTTACAGCTTTCTTCATTTTTATAACACATCGCCGAAAGTCGACACGATCCTTAAGGCGTAGACGCCGGCCGGTGAGGATCCGGGACGCCGGCCGCGTCGGCGCATCGGCAATCCTGACGCCGAGGGCTTCAGCCTCCCGCCGTCGCCGCAACTCAATTTGCCGATCGGTACGACCGCACAACTTTCACGGCTGACATCTTAAAACTGTTTGCATCACGCGCGATTTGGCCTAGAAGCACGCGGTAATCCGGTCGCAGCCCACCCGGTCAAAACAAGGGAATCCAACATATGAAGACTATCGTCGTCTGCTCTGGCGGACTCGACTCCGTTTCGCTTGCCCACAAAATGGCAGCGGAACAACAACTGATCGGCCTCGTCTCCTTTGACTACGGCCAGCGGCACCGCAAAGAACTCGACTTCGCCGCCCGGTGCGCCGCGCGCCTCGCCGTTCCTCATCATATCATCGACATCGCCGCCATCGGCGGCCATCTCAGCGGATCGGCGCTGACCGACAATGTCGAGGTCCCGGACGGCCACTATGCCGAGGAGACCATGAAAGCCACCGTGGTTCCGAACCGCAATGCCATCATGCTGGCGATCGCATTCGGCCTGGCCGCCGCGCAAAAGGCCGATGCCGTCGCCGTCGCCGTGCATGGCGGCGATCACTTCATCTATCCCGACTGCCGGCCGGGCTTCATCGACGCCTTCCAGCGCATGCAGAACGCAGCGCTGGACGGTTATGCCAGCGTCCGACTGCTTGCACCCTATGTCGATGTTTCCAAGGCGGCAATCGTCGCCGACGGCGAAAAACACGCGACGCCGTTTGCCGAGACCTGGTCATGCTACAAAGGCGGCAGGCTCCACTGCGGGCGCTGCGGAACCTGCGTCGAACGCCGCGAGGCTTTCCATCTTGCCGGTATTTCCGATCCGACCGACTATGAAGACCGGGATTTCTGGAAAGCGGCGGTGTCGCAATATTCCGCCAAGGAGGTGCGTTGATGTACCGCATCACCAAGGAATTTCATCTCTCCGCTTCGCACCAGCTGCATCATCTGCCCGCCGACCATCAATGCGCCAGGCTCCATGGCCATAACTACATCGTGGTCGTCGAACTCTCGGCTGAAAGCCTGAATGACGACGGCTTCGTTCGCGACTATCACGACCTGTCGCCACTCAAGCGCTATATCGACGAAGCTCTCGATCATCGTCACCTGAACGAGGTCTTCGGCCATTCGAAAGTCACCTCCGAGTTCCTGGCGAAGCACTTTTACGACTGGTGCAGAGAGCGCTTCCCGGAAACATCGTCCGTCCGTGTCAGCGAGACGCCGAAGACCTGGGCGGAGTACCGGCCATGAGCGGAGAGACCATTCGCGTCAGCGAGATCTTCGGCCCGACCATCCAGGGCGAAGGCGCTTTGATCGGGCTGCCGACGGTGTTCGTCCGGACGGGCGGCTGTGATTATCGCTGTTCCTGGTGCGACAGCCTTCACGCGGTCGACAGCGCCTTCCGGGATCAGTGGATTCCCATGTCCACCGAGGCGATCTGGCAGGAGGTCACGAAGCTTTCCGCCGGCCGGCCGATGACGGTTTCCCTGTCCGGCGGCAATCCGGCGATCCAGCCGCTGGGTCCACTGATCGAACTCGGCCATTCTCAAGGATACCGCTTCGCGCTGGAAACGCAGGGGAGCGTCGCCCGGAACTGGTTTCGCGATCTCGATGTCCTGGTCTTGAGCCCCAAGCCGCCGTCGAGCGGAATGCTGACCGATTGGGATCAGGTCGACAACTGCCTCCGGCTCGCCGCCGGCGGGCCGGAGATCGCTTTGAAAATCGTCGTCTTCGACGATGACGATTACGCCTTTGCCCAAGAAGCGGGCCAGCGTTACCCTTATATCCCCCTCTACCTTCAGCCGGGCAACCATACGCCGCCGCCGCCCGATGACGACGACGCCCGCATCGATATCGACGGCGTGATGGACCGAATGCACTGGCTCGTCGAGAAGGTGACGGCAGACGGATGGTTTGCCCCGCGCGTGTTGCCGCAGCTGCATGTGCTGCTGTGGGGAAACAAACGCGGCGTCTGAACCTGCCGGAGCCCAATGCGTGCCGCGATTCCGGGACAACGACATGCTTATAAAAAAAGAGAGCTAAGGCGCATTGCGTGAATCAGATTTGACGCGACGCGCTTGAGTGTTCAGGAAAAGCGAAGACATCGACAGGCTCTCCGAGCCCGCGCAGCGGGAAGGTGCCGAGACTGTCCATGTCTTTCGCGCAGCCCGCCATTTCGATAAAGGCCCGCGACAGCAGCACCGGACGCTTGACCTCCTTGGTCAGGCTTTCCAGCCGCGAGGCGATATTCACCGCCGGGCCGATGACGGTGAAGTCCAGTCGCCGACGCGAACCGATATTGCCGTACATGACGTCGCCGACATGCACGCCGACGCCATAACGCAGCGGTTCGCGCCCCGCCCGTGCATGCTGCTCGTTCAACTCGGCCATCGATGCCTGCCCTTCGCGGATCGCCTGCAGCAGATCGGCACAGGCCGTCTCCTTGCTCAAGGGGAAGATGGCCAGCAATCCGTCGCCCATGAACTTCAGAATTTCCCCGCCATGGCGTTCGATCGGATCCGACATCGCATCGAAATAATCGTTGAGCAAATGGATGACATCGTCGCGTGGCCAGAGATCGGAGATCGCGGTAAAGTCGCGCAGGTCGCAGATCATGATTGCCGCACCGACGGTGGCGCCGCTGCCGCGTGTCGTCACGCCCGACAGGATCTGCTCACTCGCATGCGGCCCGACATAGGTCTGCAGCAGCGTGCGCGCCATGATGTTCTTCAGACGAATTTCGCTAATCAAGGTCAGGGCCGGAAGGAGATCACGCAGGAAATCGACATGTTCGCTGGTAAAACCGCCCGGCCGGCTGGTGGAAAATGTAGCCACATGCCGTTTGCCGAAAGTGTGTTCGAGCGGCCAGGCGATATACTCGGTCAGGCCGTCGTCGCGCAGTTCCTGATAGAATGAATCCAGGTCGCCGTCGGCTGCGCCTTCCAACTGCCTGCGCACTTCCCCCGCACCCTGATGAATCGCGTTGACCGGGCTGGTCAGGAACTCCGGCGTATTTTCGACGCCATAGGCGAAAGTATTGATCTTTGCCTCTGCGAGCCCTTCCTTCCAGAGGATGCGGGCACCGATCCATTGCGGATGGTTCGTCCGGAAATGCAATGTCGCCCGGGCCACCGGCACCCCGGCCGAAAGCAGCTTCCCGCACATCTGCACCAGAATGTTGTCGATGAAACGCTCGCCCCGCGTCTCGTTCACCAGCCAATCGAGAATCCGTCTCCTGCGGATCGGCCAGACGCCATCGTCCGCTTCAACGGCAGTCCCGGTCTTGTTCAAAAAAGGCGACATCAAAAACTCCGCTACATCATGTGATCGGCGAGGGTCGAATTCACTTCCGCTGAATGTGGGCGACAGGGAAGCAAATGATAAGGGCAGACTGCGATAAAGCCTCAGAAATCCCAATCCTCGTCCTCGGTCGCCACAGCCTTGCCGATGACATAGGACGAACCGGAGCCGGAGAAGAAGTCATGGTTCTCGTCGGCATTCGGCGAAAGCGCCGACAGGATCGCCGGATTGACCTTGCAGGCCTCGGCCGGGAAAAGCGCCTCATAGCCGAGGTTCATCAGCGCCTTGTTGGCGTTGTAATGCAGGAATTTCTTGACGTCCTCGGTCAGTCCGAGCCCGTCATAGAGCGCCTCGGTATATCTGGCCTCGTTGTCGTAAAGCTCGAGCAGCAGGTCGAAGGCGAAATCCTTGATCTGCTGCCGTCTCTCCTCGGAAAGCCGCTCGAGCCCGCGCTGGAATTTGTAGCCGATATAATAGCCATGCACCGCCTCGTCGCGGATGATCAGCCGGATCATGTCGGCCGTGTTGGTCAGCTTGGCGCGGCTTGACCAGTACATCGGCAGATAGAAGCCGGAATAGAACAGGAAGCTTTCGAGGAAGACGCTGGCAACCTTCTTCTTCAAGGCATCGCCGGAGCCATACTGCTCCATGATCAGCGCCGATTTCCGCTGCAGGAACTCGTTCTCCTCCGACCAGCGATAGGCATCGTCGACGTCGGGCGTCGAGCACAGCGTCGAGAAGATCGAGGAATAGGAGCGCGCATGCACGGCCTCCATGAAGGAGACGTTGGAAAGCACCGCCTCCTCATGCGGCGTCATCGCATCTTCCATCAATCTGATCGCGCCGACGCCGTTCTGGATCGTGTCGAGCAGCGTCAGCCCGGTGAAGACACGGATGGTCAGCTGCTGCTCGGCCGCCGTCAGCGTCGCCCAGGAGGGAATGTCATTGGACAGCGGCACCTTCTCCGGCAGCCAGAAATTGCCGGTCAACCGGTTCCAGACTTCGAGATCCTTATCGTCCTCAATGCGGTTCCAATTGATGGCGCGCACGCGGCTGATTGGCTTTATGGATATGTTCATTGGGTGGTCTTTCTTCCACAAATTCTAACGGGGTGCGGGGCCCCCTCACCCTGCCCTCTCCCCGCTGGGGAGAGGGGAACGCCATGCAATCGGCTTGTCTCTTCTCCCCATCGGGGAGAAGGTGCCGGCAGGCGGATGAGGGGGCTACAAGCTCGAAACTCTCGGCCAGCAGCGCAAACTCACAGCGTACAAGACACGCAGCCCTGCACCTCGGTGCCGGACAGCGCCATCTGGCGAAGGCGGATGTAGTAGATCGTCTTGATGCCCTTCTTCCAGGCGTAAATCTGCGCCTTGTTGATATCGCGCGTCGTCGCCGTGTCGCGGAAGAACAGGGTCAGCGACAGGCCCTGGTCGACATGCTGGGTCGCCGCCGCATAGGTATCGATGATCTTCTCCGCCCCGATCTCGTAGGCGTCCTGATAATAATCGAGATTGTCGTTGGTCATGAACGGGGCCGGATAATAGACCCGGCCGATCTTGCCTTCCTTGCGGATCTCGATTTTCGAGACGATCGGATGGATGGAGGAGGTCGAGTGGTTGATATAGGAGATCGATCCCGTCGGCGGCACCGCCTGCAGGTTCTGATTATAGAGGCCGGACGCCATGACAGCCGTCTTCAACTCCGCCCAATCGTCCTGTGTCGGAATATGGATTCCTGATTTGTCGAACAGCGCCTGCACCTTCTCGGTCGCCGGCTTCCATTCCTGCTCGGTGTATTTGTCGAAATAGTCGCCGCAGGCATATTTCGAATTTTCGAAGCCCTTGAAGCTTGTGCCGCGTTCGACCGCCAGCAGGTTCGAGGCGCGGATCGCGTGATAGGTCACCGTATAGAAATAGATGTTGGTGAAATCGACGCCTTCCTCCGAACCGTAGAAGATGCGCTCGCGGGCGAGATAGCCGTGCAGGTTCATCTGGCCGAGCCCGATCGCATGGCTCTCGTCATTGCCCTTCTCGATCGACGGCACCGAGGCAATATGGCTCATGTCGGAAACGGCCGTCAGCGCCCGGATCGAGGTCTCGATCGTCTTGCCGAAATCGGCGGAATCCATGGCTGCGGCAATGTTCAGCGAGCCAAGATTGCAGGAAATATCCTTGCCGAGATGCTTGTAGGAGAGGTCGTCATTGTATTCGCTTGCCTCGCTGACCTGCAGGATCTCGGAGCAGAGATTGCTCATCGAAATGCGCCCGTCAATCGGGTTCGCCCGGTTCACCGTGTCCTCGAACATGATGTAGGGATAACCACTCTCGAACTGGATCTCGGCGAGCACCTGGAAAAATTCGCGCGCCTTGATCTTCTTCTTCGAGATGCGCGCATCCCCCACCATCTCGCGATACTTTTCCGTCACCGAAATTTCGGTGAAGGGCACGCCGTAGACGCGCTCCACGTCATAGGGCGAGAACAGGTACATGTCCTCGTTGTTTTTCGCGAGTTCGAAGGTGATGTCGGGCACGACGACGCCGAGCGACAGCGTCTTGATGCGGATCTTCTCGTCGACATTTTCGCGCTTGGTATCGAGAAACCGCATGATATCAGGATGATGGGCGTTGAGGTAGACGGCGCCCGCCCCCTGGCGAGCACCGAGCTGGTTGGCATAGGAAAAACTGTCTTCGAGCAGCTTCATGACGGGAATGATGCCCGACGACTGATTCTCGATCTGCTTGATCGGGGCGCCGGCCTCACGGATGTTCGTCAGTGACAGCGCCACGCCGCCACCGCGCTTCGACAATTGCAGCGCCGAATTGATCGACCGACCGATCGATTCCATATTGTCCTCGACCCGCAGCAGGAAGCAGGAGACGAGTTCGCCGCGCTGCTTCTTGCCGGCATTGAGGAAGGTCGGCGTTGCCGGCTGGAAACGGCCGGAAATGATTTCGTCGACCATGTCGCGGGCAAGCGCCTCGTCGCCGCGCGCCAGCGTCAGCGCCACCATGCAGATGCGATCCTCGTAGCGCTCGAGATAGCGCTTTCCGTCGAAGGTCTTCAGCGTATAGCTGGTGTAATATTTGAAGGCGCCGAGGAAGGTCGGGAAACGGAACTTCCTGGCATAGGCCTGGTCGAACAGGTCGCGCACGAAATTGAAGGAATACTGGTCGAGCACCTCCTGCTCGTAATAGCCCTCGGTCACGAGGTAATCGAGCTTTTCCCTGAGATTGTGAAAGAACACGGTGTTCTGGTTCACATGCTGCAGAAAATACTGCTTGGCCGCCATGCGGTCCTTGTCGAGCTGGATCCGTCCCTCATCGTCATAGAGGTTCAGCATCGCGTTCAGCGCGTGATAGTCGAGCGCTTCCGCCGCTTTCAAAGAGCGTTCGCCGGTGGGATGAGCAAAAGTGTTATGCGGTTTTGCGCCGGCATCCCGCGTCAGAGTTGTTCCCGTGTCCAAAATCGTTCCATTCCGTGTTTGACGTTGGCGACATCCTCCTCCGTGCCCATGAGCTCGAACCTGTAGAGGTAAGGCACCTGGCATTTGCGCGAGATCACGTCGCCGGCGAGCCCGTATGTCTCACCGAAATTGCTGTTGCCCGCGGCAATCACGCCCCGGATGTGTTTTCGGTTCTCCGCATCGTTCAGGCAACGGATCACCTGCTTGGGAACGGCGCCCTTGCCGTCACCGCTGCTATAGGTCGGCACAACAAGCACGAAGGGTTCGCGGATATGAAACGCGTCCGCACCGCTCGCCGGAATGCGGGCCGCGCGCAATCCGAGCCTGGCGACGAAGCGATGGGTATTTTCGGATCGGCTGGAATAATAAACGATCAGCCCCATCGCCTTTCTCCTCGGGTCAGGAGAGCGCGCTGATCATATCGGGACGGAAACCCGCCCAATGCCGCTCGCCGGCGATGACGACGGGCGCCTGCATGTAGCCGAGGCTGCGGACGCGATCGAGCGCTTCTGCATCCTGGGAGATATCGACGATATCGTAGTCGACACCCAGGCGATCGAGGGCGCGATAGGTGGCGGTGCATTGGACGCAGGCGGGTTTGCTATAGACGGTAACGCTCATCATGTTCCTCGTGATGTCAAATTCAGGACGCAATACTGGGATCGGGCGCCTTGCGACGTCCGGGGCAACGCTTGATGGTGATCTGGCAAAGTCGGCGGTTTAAACGCCCGATACGATCCCCTTCGGGATTTGCGCGGGCGGCGGCCTTGATATTCTGGACATGACTTCAACCCCGAAGTGCTCATGCGGGCGTTCAGGGCAGCGCAACAGGCGCGGATCGTTCCGCTTTCATGCACGCGACCTTCCGGACACCCCGCCCGTGGACATCTCGTTCAAGGCAGGTCTCCTGGCTCGCGGGTCGAAGCACGCTGCCCCAGCCTTCCCGAGGCATCATGCCTCAGTGACCTGAAATCGGACAGTTGCTCGCCGCTTACAGTTGCGGGGGCAGCTCCGGCCTTGTTGCGCCGTCATGGCGAAACGCACCGTATTCCCATCTTCGCCCGCGATCCTGACGAATCGAAGGAACCTTGAACACTAGATATAGTACGCGAATCCAGAATTACGTCAACGGATGGTTTGTGCATCGCGTTACGACAGGTTTGAAATCGCTGCGTTCCTGTGAAAAATATGGATAAGGAAGGCTTAACGACACGAGGCTGTGGAGAAGGTTCGGATGGCCTGTAGCCGGGCCTCAGATTTTTGTTTCCCGGTCCGGCACGAGTCGTCCCCGAATAGTCATTGTCCCTTTAGTCGAAGCAGCCTGAGCGCGTTGATCGTCACCAGCACGGTGGCGCCGGTATCGGCAAGAATCGCCGGCCAGAGCCCGGTGATGCCGGCAATGGTCGTCACCAGAAACACCCCCTTCAGACCGAGCGCGATGGTGATATTCTGCAGGATGTTGCGCATCGTCCGTTTCGACAGTTCGATCATCCGTGCCACGTCGCCGACGCGCCCGTGCAGCACGGCGGCATCCGCCGTCTCCAGCGCCACATCGGTGCCGCCGCCCATGGCGATGCCGATATGGGCAGCCGCCAGCGCCGGCGCGTCGTTGATGCCGTCGCCGACCTTGGCGACGACGAAACCCTGGCGTTTCAATTCGACGACGACCCGCTGTTTGTCCTCGGGCATCATCTCGCCGCGCCAGTCGATGCCGAGCATGCCGGCAACGGCGGCCGCCGTCCGCTTGTTGTCGCCCGTCAGCATCATTGCTTTGACACCGGCCGACCTGAGCGTGGAAAGCCCCACCTTGGCATCCTCGCGCGGCTCGTCGCGCATGGCGACCAGGCCGGCCGCAACATTGTTGACGAGCAGCACCGACACGCTCTTGCCCTCGTCGTTCAGCGCCATAATGCCTGCATCCCTTTCGCCGTCGAGGGCGCCGCGCTCGCGGGCCGCGGACGGCGACAGCAGATCGAGCGTCTCGCCGCCGACTTTGCCGCGGACACCTTTGCCCGGCAGCGCTTCCAGTTCGAAAGCCGGCGGCACGGGAACGCCGTCTGCCCTAGCGCGGTTGAGGATCGCCAGCGCCAAGGGATGGCTGGAGCCCTGCTCCAGCACTGCCGCGCGCGACAAGACCTGCGCCTCGCTCATTCCGAAGGCGACGATATCGGTCACCTTAGGCTTGCCTTCCGTCAGCGTGCCCGTCTTGTCGAAAGCGACCATCGTGACCTTGCCGAGCGCTTCCAAGACCGCGCCGCCCTTCATCAGCAGACCCCGCCGCGCGCCTGATGAAAGCGAGGCGGCGATCGCCGCCGGCGTCGAAATGACGAGCGCACAGGGACAGCCGATCAGCAGGATGGCAAGGCCCTTATAGATCCATTCGCCCCAGGCGCCGGAGAGGAACATCGGCGGAACCACCGCGACAAGTGCTGCGACCATCACCACGCCGGGCGTGTAATAGCGCGAGAACCGATCGATGAAGCGTTCGGTCGGCGCCTTCAATTCCTGTGCCTCCTCGACCAGCTTGACAATACGGGCAATCGTGTTGTCGGCGGCCGCCGCCGTGACACGAACCCTGAGCACTGCGTCGCCGTTCACCGTTCCGGCAAAGACGGCGGCATCCACACCCTTGCGCACTGGTGTGCTCTCGCCCGTCACCGGCGCCTCGTCGATCGCGCTCTCGCCTGACACGATGATGCCATCAGCCGAGATGCGGTCGCCCGGACGCACCATGATGATGGCGCCGACGGCAAGGCTTTCCGCCGGCACCTCACGCGTCTGACCATTGTCTTCCAGCAGCGCGTTCTTCGGCACCAGGGCCGTCAGCGACTGGATGCTTTCGCGCGCCTTGCCGGCCGCCACACCCTCCAGCAGCTCGCCGACGAGAAACAGGAACACGACGGTGGCTGCCTCCTCGCCGGCATTGATGATGACGGCGCCGACGGCGGCAATCGTCATCAGCATCTCGATCGAGAATGGCGTGCCCGATCGAGCCGCCATGACCGCGCGCCGCGCGATCGGTACCAGCCCGACCAGCATAGCGACGATAAAGGTATAAGGTGCAATCGTCGGCACGAGATGGCCGACGGCATAAGCAGCGATCAGCGCCGCACCCGAGAGGATGGTGAACCGGCCCTTCCGGCTTTGCCACCAGGGACCGGTCATCGGTCCATGGTCATGCCCATGCAGACCTTCGATTTCGGCCTTGCCATGCGCATGGTCATGATCATGACCCTCATGATCGTGATCATGACCCGCGTGATCGTGATCATGGTCGTGATGATCATGCGAGCCATGCTCATGCGTCGGCACCATGCTTCCGGCAAAAGGCGAGACCGAATAACCGAGCCCCGTCACCTTCTTCTCGATCGCCTTGAGGTCGCTGCTGCCGTCATGCCGGACGATCATCGTGCCCGCCATCACCGAGACGGAAACATCGGCCACCCCTGCGACGCGCCTGACCGCCGTATCGATCTTGCTCGCACAGGCGGCGCAATCCATGCCGCCGACCCGGTATCGTGCCTCGTTCGTCTCAGCCATGATCCGCTTCCTTGTCAAACAGAAGCATCCCTCCTACATCCTCTAGCGACTAGAGGTGCAAGAGGAAAATCATGAAAAAGATCACGATCGGCGAAGCCGCTCGCCGGAGCGGGGTCAAAGTGCCGACGGTGCGTTATTACGAGAGCATCGGTCTGCTCGCGGTCCCGAGCCGCAGCGAAGGCAACCAGCGCTCCTTCGAACCTGCCGATATCAACCGCCTCACCTTCATCCGCCATGCCCGCGAACTCGGCTTCGAAATCGAGGCGATCCGCACGCTGCTCACCCTGCAGGATGATCCTCACCAATCCTGCGCCTCGGCCGATGCCATCGCCAAGGCTCGTCTCGTCGAGGTCGAGCAGCGCATCCGCAGCTTGATGGCGCTGAAGGCCGAACTCGAAACCATGGTGGAAGGTTGCGGCCATGGCCGCGTCGACCAATGCCGTGTCATCGAGGTCCTCGCCGACCACGGCCAGTGCACGCATTCGCATCACTGATCCCGCCCTTGCAGGCAAGGCGCAGCCGCGCCAAAACTGCACCGGAAGAATCGGGCGAAGACATTCATGAACCAGAAGCGAATTGCGATCATCGGCGGTGGCCCGGCGGGCCTGGCGGCGGCCGAACTGCTTTCGCTCTCCGGCCATACGGTGACGGTGTACGACGCCATGCCGACCTTCGCTCGCAAGTTTCTGCTGGCCGGCAAATCGGGACTGAACATCACCCATTCCGAGGATTATGCCCGTTTCGCAACGCGCTTCGGTGCGGCCTCCGCCCGCCTGCGCCCGGCGCTCGATGCCTTTACCCCTGGCGACATAAGAGATTGGGCAGCAGGGCTCGGAACCGAGACTTTCGTCGGCTCGTCCGGCAGGGTTTTCCCGGATGTGATGAAAGCCTCGCCCTTGCTGCGCGCCTGGCTCAAACGGCTGGAGGCGCAGGGCGCCACGCTTCGCACCCGCCATCGCTGGATCGGTTTTGCCGATGGGGGCTATGTTTTCGAAACGCCGGAAGGGCGCAGCATCGTCCATTGTGACGCAGCCCTGCTGGCGCTCGGCGGCGCCAGCTGGCCGCGCCTCGGCTCCGATGCAAGCTGGCTGCCGTGGCTATCGGAGAAGGGCGTCGAGATCGACGCCTTCCAGCCCGCCAATTGCGGCTTCGTCGTCGGCTGGAGCGAAAGTTTCCGCGAGCGTTTCGCCGGCGAGCCGGTGAAATCGGTCACCGCCACCTCCGGTGCGGGCACTTTTCCTGGCGAATTCGTCATCAGCGCAAACGGCATCGAGGGCAGCCTGGTCTATGCCCATGCGGCAAGCCTTCGCGATCAACTGCTGAACCGCGGCAGTGCTGCCCTGACGCTCGACCTCGCCCCGGGTCGGACGATCGAAAGGCTGACCCGCGACCTCACGCGCCAGGACGCCAAATCGAGCTTTTCAAACCGCCTGCGCAAGGGCGCCGGCCTCGACAGTGTCAAGGCGGCGTTGCTGCGGGAATTCGCACCCGAGCGCGACCGAGCCGATCCCGGACGTCTCGCCGGCATGATCAAGGCCCTGCCGGTGCCGGTTCTCGAAACGAGGCCGATCGGCGAGGCCATCTCCTCGGCCGGCGGCATCCGCTGGAGCGGCATCGACGATGACTTCATGTTGAAGGCGTTGCCGGGCACCTTCGTTGCCGGCGAAATGCTCGACTGGGAAGCGCCGACCGGCGGCTATCTCCTCACCGCCTGCCTTGCGACAGGCCGCGCCGCCGCGCGCGGCATAGAAGCCTGGCTGCGCGGATAAGTGCCGGCGCTCGCAGGCCGAACAGCAAACAAGAACGTCTTGCGATCAGGCCGAGGCTGCACGAAACGTCATGACAAGACCATTCATGCAGTAGCGGAGTCCAGTTGGCTTCGGACCATCATCGAAGACATGTCCCAGATGGCCGCCACAGCGGCTACAATGGACCGCCGTGCGCGCCATCCCGAAACTGGCGTCGTGTGTGGTGCCGACGGCATGGTCGAGCGGCGCCCAAAAGCTCGGCCAGCCGGTGCCGCTATCGAATTTGGTCGCCGAGGAAAAGAGCTTTTGCTCGCAGCCGACGCAGGCGAAAGTGCCCTTCCGCTCCTCATGCAGCAACGGACTGCTGAAGGGATTTTCCGTGCCCGCCTGACGCAGGATGACGAATTGATCCGGCGTCAGCAGCTTATGCCATTCCTCATCGGTATGGGTCACCGCAAACGTTTCGCCGGCGATCGCCTTGCCGGCCAGGCTGGCGCGAACGGCAAGCGCCCCGAAAACGGTCGTCATCAGCAACAATCGTCTGTTCAACATGATCAGGATATCCCCATCTGACAAAGCCTTGCTCTGTAGGAAAATACGGGCGAGAGACGTCTTTGTTACATTCTCACCGCTCAAACACCGAAATGTGATGCGGCCCATCTTTCACCGCACGCTGACGGCCGCCACGTGCCGCCTGATTGCAAACGCGCGGTTTTTCCATCAGACTGTGCTGAAGTTCCGTGGGAGGAGCAGATGCACGAACAGTCAGCGCACGCGGAGCATGTCTATACCTCTGCTCAGCGCGATTCCGCCGCGGCCAGTTCTCCGGTGGTTGCCTCGTGGCGGCGATGCATGACCATGCATCAGCTCGCCCCCGAGGATGAACGGGCGCCGCTGCGCCTGAGCGATGAGGAATTTCGGCGCGCCCGCGAACAATGCGGGCAGTTGATCGCCAGCGCGACGGAAGAGCTCGATCGCCTCTTCACCACCGTCGGCAAGGCCGGCTGCTGCCTGCTTCTGACTGACAAGAATGGTATTGCGCTGGAGCGGCGGGGAGCGGCCGGCGACGACAAGGAATTCCGCGAACTCGGCCTCTGGACCGGCTCCGTCTGGACCGAGGCAAGCATCGGCACAAACGGCATCGGCACCGCGCTTGCCGATGAACGCGCCGTCGCCATCTTCCGCGACCAGCATTTCTTCTGCGCCAACACAAGCCTTAGCTGCACGACTGCGCCGATCCGCGATCATCGTGGCCGGCTGGCCGCGGCCCTCGACATCTCCACCTGCCGTGAAGACGTCAACGAGATGACCCTGGCGATCCTGACGCAGACCGTGCGCGATGCGGCGATGCGCATCGAACTCAACCTCTTCCGTTCGGCCTTTCCCAGCGCCCGCTTTCTGGTGGTTCCGGCCGGCGCCAACTCGGCCGCCGCCCTGCTGGCCGTCGACCGGCATGACCTCGTGCTCGGGGCGACGCGCGCCGCCCGCATCGCGCTGCAACTGGACGACAAGCGAATCGCCGCCGGCATTCCAGCCGCCGATGCTCTCCGCGAGGCGAGCGTCTCACAGCAGGAAGAGATGGTCGAGGCGGAGAAGGCAGCCTTGCTACGGGCTCTGTCGCGCGCCGGCGGCAACGTCTCCCAGGCGGCGATCGCGCTTGGCATCAGCCGCGCCACCCTGCACAGGAAGATGAAGAAGCTCGACCTCCACTGATCGGCTTAAAGGTTCCGCCACGACGGCAATGGTGACGCGATCCTGTCGCAACTCTGCGACACTGTGCACTGCGGTATGAAAGAGCCGCCCTGTTCCCTTCGCCAAAACACGCACATTTTCTTCCCACTGGTTCACTTGGGAACCTGGCTCATCATGGGAGGATGACATGCTTCATCAGAAAATCGTCGAGTCGCCGTTCAAGCTGAAATACGGCAACTATATCGGCGGCGAATGGCGCGACCCGGTCGAAGGCAAGTATTTCGAAAACCTGACGCCGGTCACCGGCGGCAAGCTCTGCGACATCCCCCGTTCCGATGAAAAGGACATCAATCTCGCGCTCGACGCCGCTCACGCCGCCAAGGAAAAATGGGGCCGCACCTCCGCTGCCGAGCGCTCCAATATCCTCATGAAGATCGCCCAGCGCATGGAGGACAAGCTGGAATTGCTCGCCCAGGCCGAGACCTGGGACAATGGCAAGCCGATCCGCGAAACGATGGCGGCCGACATTCCGCTGGCGATCGACCACTTCCGCTATTTCGCCTCCTGCATTCGCGCCCAGGAAGGCTCGATCGGCGAGATCGATCACGATACGATCGCCTATCACTTCCACGAGCCGCTCGGCGTCGTCGGCCAGATCATTCCCTGGAACTTCCCGATCCTGATGGCCACGTGGAAACTGGCTCCGGCGCTTGCGGCCGGCAACTGCGTCGTCTTGAAGCCTGCCGAACAGACGCCGGCCTCGATCCTGCTCTGGGCCGAACTGGTCGGCGATCTGCTGCCGCCCGGCGTGCTCAACATCGTCAACGGCTTCGGCATCGAGGCCGGCAAGCCGCTGGCGACCAGCCCGCGCATCGCCAAGATCGCCTTCACCGGCGAGACGACGACAGGCCGGCTCATCATGCAGTACGCCAGCCAGAACCTCATTCCGGTGACGCTGGAACTCGGCGGCAAATCGCCGAACATCTTCTTCGCCGACGTGATGGCCGAGGACGACGATTTCCTCGACAAGGCGCTCGAAGGCTTTGCGATGTTTGCCCTCAACCAGGGCGAAGTCTGCACCTGCCCGAGCCGCGCCCTCGTCCAGGAATCGATCTACGACCGCTTCATGGAAAAGGCCGTCAAGCGCGTCGAGGCGATCAAGCAGGGCAACCCGCTCGACACGGCGACCATGATCGGCGCACAGGCCTCGACCGAACAGTTGGAAAAGATCCTCGCCTATCTCGATATCGGCAAGCAGGAAGGCGCCGAGGTGCTGACCGGCGGCTCGCGCAACGATCTCGGCGGCGACCTGGCGAACGGCTATTACGTCAAGCCGACGATCTTCAAGGGCCACAACAAGATGCGCATCTTCCAGGAGGAGATCTTCGGACCGGTGGTCTCGGTCACGACGTTCAAAACCGAAAAGGAAGCGCTTGAAATCGCCAACGACACGCTTTACGGCCTCGGCGCCGGCGTCTGGAGCCGCGACGCCAATCGCTGCTATCGCTTCGGCCGCGAGATCCAGGCCGGCCGCGTCTGGACCAACTGCTACCACGCCTACCCCGCCCACGCCGCCTTCGGTGGCTACAAGCAATCGGGCATCGGCCGCGAAACCCACAAGATGATGCTTGAGCACTACCAGCAGACCAAGAACATGCTGGTGAGCTACAGCCCGAAAGCGCTCGGTTTCTTCTGAGAACTTTCGTGTGGTGGGAGGGAGTGTCAAAACCCCTCCCCAACCCCTCCCCACAAGGGGGAGGGGCTTAACGTGCGGCGCTCGCCGTATTCGCTGTCGGCCGCAGCATACGATGCATCCGGCTTGTTATTTTGCGAGGGGGTGCCAGAGCTTAGCCCTCCCCCTTTTGGGGAGGGGTTGGGGAGGAGAACTCTTCTCCCGAAAATTTGGAGAAGACCGATGGAAACGACAGTCAACGGTGAACCGCGCGTTCTCGCAACCGACGCAGCCCTTGACCTGATTGCTGAGATCAAGCGCGATCATCCCGATATCCTCTTCCACCAGTCCGGCGGCTGCTGCGACGGCTCCTCGCCGATGTGTTATCCCGCCAATGAATTCATGGTTGGCGACAGCGACGTCAAGCTTGGCGAGATCGGCGGCGTGCCGGTCTACATCAGCGCCAGCCAGTTCGAGGCGTGGAAACATACACAGCTGATCATCGATGTCGTGCCGGGGCGTGGCGGCATGTTCTCGCTCGATAACGGCCGCGAGAAACGCTTCCTCACCCGCTCCCGACTTTTCGGCGGCGGAGAGGCCTGTGCCGTCCCGGACGCTACGGTCAGAACAGTCTGATGCATGCCGCTAGAGAATGATGCCGAAAAGTGTGAGCGGTTTTCGGGCGACATCATGCTCTAACTCTTTAATTTAGCACAGGCGGTCGAGCGCGCAGCGTACTTCCGACTTGAGAATTTCGCCTGTAGTATTCCCTTAGTACCTTCTGTCCGGCGGTCTTTGTTAATCTTCGTCCGTTGGTTTCAAAGGAGGATACGATGCCAGCTCCAAAGATCCTGATGATCACAGGTGATTTCACCGAAGATTATGAAACGATGGTGCCGTTCCAGACGCTGCTCGCCTGCGGCTATACGGTCGATGCCGTCTGCCCCGGCAAGAAGGCGGGTGAGAGCGTCGCCACCGCCATCCATGATTTCGAGGGCGACCAGACCTATTCCGAAAAGCGCGGCCACAATTTCGCACTGAACGCCACTTTCGAGAGCGTGCGGGCGGAGGATTACGATGCCCTCGTCATCCCCGGCGGCCGCGCGCCCGAATATCTTCGCCTCAATGCCGACGTCATCAAGTCGATCCGGCACTTCTTCGATGCCGGAAAACCTGTTGCAGCCATCTGCCACGGTGCGCAGCTGCTTGCCGCTGCCGGCGTGTTGAAGGGCCGCACCTGCTCGGCCTATCCAGCATGCCGGCCGGAAGTCGAACTGGCCGGCGGCATTTATGCCGATATTGCAATCACCGATGCGGTCTCGGACGGCAATCTGGTCACGGCGCCGGCCTGGCCGGCGAATCCCTCCTGGCTGCGCCAGTTCATGGCGGTGCTCGACGCCGCGTCGATGCCTGAAACCAACGCCGCCTGAAAGGGGGGCACCGGGAGGACGACATGTGTGAACCCTTCATCAAAGCGGATGCGCGGCTATGGGAAAGCACCACCCGGTCGCTGCGCATCGACGGAATGGTCACCAGCGTCAGGCTGGAGAACTTCTTCTGGTCGAAGCTCGAGGAAATTGCCCGGCGCGACGGCATGAACGTCGTACAGCTGATCACCCGGCTGCATCATGAGTCAATCGATGCCGGCCACGATCTCGGAAATTTCACATCCTTCCTGCGCGTCTGCTGCGCCCGCTATCTCGATCTGCAGCTCACCGGGGATATCCCCGCCGATGTCAGCCGCCCGATCTCCGAGCTGAATGCGCCGGTTATCCTCGGCCGCGAACGCGAAAAATATCACTGAAGTCTAGGAGCTGTGGACACTTATCTGAGCCATAAGATTGTTGCGGCCAGAGCGATCATGGCTTTGTAGTTTCGAACGGTTTTCTCATATCGCGTGGCGATGCGTCGAAACTGCTTGAGCTTCGAGAAGCAACATTCGACGAGATAGCGCTGAGCGTAGAGTTCCTTGTCGAGTGGATACTTCTTGGCACGCGAGGGGTTGTTCGGGATAACCGCTTGCGCGCCCTTGTCGGCAATGAGTTTGCGTAGCCGGTCGCTGTCATAGGCCGTATCGGCCATGACGACCTCGGCTGGCAGGTCTTCGATCAGGAGATCGGCTTGCGGTGCATCGCCTTTCTGGCCGGCGGTCAGGATGAAACGAACAGGACATCCAAGGCCACGCACGGCCATATGGATTTTGGTGCTCAAGCCGCCGCGCGAGCGGCCAAGGGCCTGATCTTCAGCCCCTTTTTTGCGCCGGAGGCGTGCTGGTGGGCGCGAATAATAGTACTGTCGACGATCAGGTATTCGAAGTCGGTATCCTCCGACATTGCTTCGAAGACACGCCACCAGACACCCTTTTGGCTCCAGCGGCTGAAGCGGCGAAACACGCTGTTCCAATCACCGAACACCTCCGGCAGATCGCGCCAGGGCGAACCCGTCCGCACGATCCACAAGACCGCTTCCACAAACATGCGATTGTCACGTCCAGACGAACCGCGCGTGCGATCGTCGCCAATGATATGACGAGACATCCGCTCCCACTGGTCATCTCGAAGAATGAGACGATCTAAAACACCCATGACTGCCTCCAAAAGACAGTCTTGAATCTGATTTGCTCAGCTTTGGGAATCCCAAGAGTCCACGGCTCCTAGAGCATGATGCCGAAAAGTGTAGGCGGTTTTCGGGCGACATCATGCTCTAACTCTTTAATTTAGAACAGGATTCAGATTTTAGGCCGAACGGGCCTAAAATCATCCTGTTCTGGCCCGGCGAACCGCCGGTGACGGCGGGCAGAGCTCTCCACGGGAACTCTGCCGACAATCCTGGATACCTGACCTTGATGCGGCTCCACGGGGGTTGCGTTGCGGCGCAGCCTGGATCAACAATGCGCGGCATCATCCAGCACCGGCACCGTCAGGAGATTGATTGCCATGAACGACCAGAAAGCCGTGATCGTCACGGGAGCCGGCGGCAACCTCGGCAGCGCCGTTGTCCGCGAGCTTGCCGCAGGCGGCGCCAAGCTCGTCTGCATGAACCGGTCGAGCCAGGAACTGGAAGTCTTGGCCGGCGAGCTTCCTGCCTCCACCGAGTTCCTCTCGATCGCCGGAACGGACCTCACCGATTATGCCTCCTGTGCTGCAGCCGTCGCCCGGGCCGTCAAGCATTTCGGCGGCGTCAGCGCCCTGGTCAATACGGTCGGCGGCTTCCAGATGGGACCGGTCGGGCCGGATGCACCTTTCCAATGGGACACGATGATGACCGCCAACGCCCGTACTGCGCTGACGATCAGCGCTGCGGTTCTCCCGACCATGAAGGCGGCAGGCTATGGCCGCATCATTCACGTTGCCGCCGCCCCCGGCCTGAAAGCCGGAGCCAATCAGGCCGCCTACGCCGCGTCGAAAGCCGCCGTTATCCGGCTCACCGAAGCGATCGCTGCGGAAAACCGCGAACACCGCATCACCGCCAACTGCATTCTGCCCGGGACGATCGACACCCCCGAGAATCGCGCCGCAATGCCCAATGCGAAGACGGATGGCTGGGTATCGCCGCAATCGATCGCCCGCCTCATCGCCTTCCTGATATCGCCGGCCGCAGCCGTCGTTACCGGCGCGGCGATCCCGGCGACCGGCCGCGAATAAGGCAAGGCCTGCCTGTCTCACGGCGCCATCTGGCGTGCGGCACTGTCCTTTTGTATTCTCGACAGAAGACCGGTTGTATTCTCGACAGAAGACCGGGCTTAGAGAGCGGGCGGGACACGATGGTGTTGATGATCGCATGGCGACAGCATGTGCGGAACGGCGGTGGTCGATGACCGACGGGCCAGCAGTCCGCACCGCCGGCACCGCCGGCCTGCGCGAGGAATGGTTCCTCGGCGTCAGCATCGCAACCAGCCTGATATTCCTCGCTTTTCCGGAGCAGCTCTTCCGCCGGCTTTCCGAACCGCTTTGGTTCGCCGTCGTTTTCGGCTGGCTGTTTGCCGTCGTTCTCGGCTCCGCCTTGTCGGTCGTGCGGCATGCGGATCGTCTTGCCGAGCAGCTGCGGGAGCCTTACGGCACGCTCATTCTGACGCTTGCCATCACCTCGATCGAAGTCATGGCAATTTCGGCCGTCATGATCCACGGCGAAAACAACCCGACGCTTGCGCGCGACACCCTGTTTGCCGTCGTCATGATCATCTTGAACGGCATGGTCGGCCTGTCATTGCTGCTCGGCGCGTGGCGGCGGCCGGAACAGCAGCATAATCTGCAAGGAGCCAACGCCTATCTCGGCGTCATCGTGCCGCTGGCGACGCTGAGCCTCGTCATGCCGACATTTCTTGCCGGCCCGGACGGACAGCATCCTTCGGCGCCGCGGCAATTGATGTTGGGCATCGTCTCGGTCGGCCTTTACGCCACATTCCTGTTTCTGCAGGCCGGCCGCCATCATGATTACTTCACCACCGACGGCAACCGCCATCAGCATCCCGGCGAACACACTCCTCCGCACGGCCCCCTCTGGCCCCATGCCGTTCTGCTCTTCGCCTATATGGGGCCCGTCGTCTTTCTGGTCGAGCAGCTTGCGCGGCCGATCGACTACATCATTGAAACCCTTCATGCGCCGACCGCATTCGGCGGCGTTGTCATGGCCATCCTTGTCGCAACGCCCGAGGCAATCAGCGCGGTGCGCGCATCCATCGCCGATAATCTCCAGCGCTCCGTCAATATCTTTCTGGGTTCAGTTCTGTCGACGATCGGCCTGACCGTGCCGGCGATGCTCGTCGTCAGCCGCCTTTACGGGCACCCGGTAACCCTGGGCCTGGAACACAGCGATCTGGTGATGCTCGTGCTCACCCTGGCCGTCAGCATCATTACCTTTGCCAGCGGCCGCACCCACCTGATGCAGGGCGCCGTCCATCTCGTGCTTTTTTTGGCTTACGTGCTGCTCATCTTCCAGCAATGACCTCCGCACGAGAATAGGAAGGTAAAGATCTCCACGCTCGGTTGATCTTCCGCTATGATGACGGCCGCTCTTGCACAGCTTGCCCGTATCGCGGCGCCTGCGGAGTGGCCGTGACGATACGGAGAGGGGACGTGAGCTCACTGTTGCTTGGCGGGCTGGTTTTTATTTTCCTGTCGGCGGCGACATCGATAGGAATGATCGTGCGCGGCCGCTTGCCGGATCATCATCTCAGTTCGGAATCCAAGGATGTCATCAGGCTCGCGACCGCGGTCGTGGGGACGCTGTCGGCCTTGGCGCTCGGCCTGTTGATCGCATCCGCCAAATCGACCTACGACAATGCCGAAGTGGAGATGAGAACGGCAGCGGCGCGGGTCCTGCTTTTGGATCGCGTCATGGCGCAATACGGCCCGGAAACCGAGGATGCGCGCCGGCTGCTGCGCCACCTCATCGAAAGACGGCTGAGCCGCGGCTGGACTGCCGCAACCACCGACGAGGCATCCGGCAAGGCGCTGGGAGAATATCAGGATATCGAGGCCGTTCAGGGCGACCTTCGATCCTTGTCGCCGAAGGATGCCGTGCAGCACTCTCTCCAGACGCGCGCGCTTGAAGTCAGCGGCATGGTGGCGGAAACCCACTGGCTGCTGGTCGAATCCGGCAGTGAGGGTCTGCCCTGGGCCTTTCTCGCGGTTCTCGTCTGTTGGCTTTCGTTGCTTTTTGCAACCTTCGGGCTGCAGGCGCCGCCCAACCCGACGGTGCTGTCCATTCTCTTTGTCTGCGCGCTTTCCGTCGCCGGCGCTGTCTTCCTGATTTCGGATATGGCCAACCCCTATATCGGGCTGGTCCGTGTGTCGGACGCACCGTTGCAGTCGGCCATGGAACGGCTTGGGAAACCGTAGCGGCGTTGCGACCCCTCTGCCCCGGCTCCTTTGAGCTCAACAGAGTTCAATTGTGCACCACGGGCTATTGCAATTTTTAGCAATGCCGCGACATAATATCGCATGCCTTGAACCTTCGGCAGGCCATTGGGGGCAGCCGTCGAGGCACGCATGAAGACGACAGCGCCGCGCGTCTTTAAGACGCGCAAACAACGCTGTCGCGCGTTGAATTGCTGCATAACTTATCCTTCGATCGCTTCCGATTTCAGGATTATGCAGTGGGCTCTTGTCGAGGCGGCGGCAATGCGTGGGAGACTGCATCAGGGTCTGCGACTTTTTTTGACATTTACCGGCATGGCAATGCTTGCCGGCTGCGAGGAGAGCGGCAACACCTATGTCCCCCCTCCTCCGCCGCCGGTTCGCGTCGCGCTGCCGGTCCAGGAGCCGGTGACGCTCTATTTCGAACTCACCGGCAATACCGCGCCGCTCAATGCCGTCGATATCGAGGCGCGCGTCCAGGGCTATGTCCAGTCCATCGACTACCAGGACGGCATGATGGTGAAAAAGGGCACCAGGCTTTTCGGCATCGAGCGGGACACCTACGAGGCGCAACTGGATCAAGCCAAGGCATCGCTCGCCTCGCAGCAAGCCTCCCAGGTCGGCGCAAAGCAGGAATATGACCGGCAGCTCAATCTTATGAAGCAGGAGGTCACCACCCAGACCGCGGTCGACAGCGCCAAGGCGACGCTCGACGAGGCGAATGCGGCCATCCTCAACGCCCAGGCCAATGTCGAACTCGCGACGATCAATCTCGGCTATACCGAGGTGCTCGCTCCTTTCGACGGCATCGTCACGGATCACCTCGTCGATATCGGCACGCTGGTCGGCGTGTCCGGCCCCACCAAACTCGCCAGCATCGTCCAGACCGATCCGCTTTACGCCTATTTCAACGTCAGCGAAACGCAGGTGCTGATGATCAAGGAAACCCTGGCAAAGCAGGGACATACCTTCAGGCAGACGGACCTGCCGAGCATACCCGCGGAGATCGGTTTGCAGACGGAAGAAGGTTACCCGCACAAGGGACATCTCGACTACGTATCGCCCCAGCTGGACGCCTCCACAGGCACGCTTCAGGTTCGTGCCCTGTTCGACAACAAGGATCACGCCATGCTGCCCGGCCTCTTCGTGCGGGTTCGGGTGCCGGTCGGCCATAACGACAAGGCTCTGCTCGTGCGCGACGATACGATCGGCACAAACCAGCTCGGCAGCTACGTGCTCGTTCTCGGCAAGGACAACGTCGTCGAGCAGAAGCAGGTCAAGACCGGCCAGCGGGAAGGTGCGCTCCGGGTCATCCAATCCGGTCTCGATTCGGCCGACTGGGTGGTGACTCAAGGGATCCAGCAGGCCATTCCCGGCAGCAAGGTCACGCCCGAGAAGATCGAAATGAACCCGACGGCCAATGCCGCCGGCGATGCCAAGGCCAATACCACCACGCAATGAATTTCGCCACCACGCTTCCTCTGAACGTCTGAGGCAACAGCATGATCTCGCGTTTCTTCATCGAGCGACCGGTACTTGCCAACGTCCTGGCATTGGTTTTCGTGCTGGTCGGCGCGGTCGCCCTGTTCCAGCTGCCTGTGGCGCAATATCCGAATGTCGTCCCGCCGACGGTGCAGGTGACGACGCGCTTCCCCGGCGCCAGCGCCCAGACGCTCGTCGACACCGTCGCGCTGCCGATCGAGCAGCAGGTCAACGGCGTGCAGGATATGCTCTACATGCAGTCGACCAGCGCCAGCGACGGCACCTATTCGCTGATCGTAACCTTTGCCATCGGAACGGATCCGGATCAGGCCCAGGTTCTGGTGCAGAACCGCGTCGCCATTGCAATGTCGTCGCTTCCCGAAGCGGTGCAGCTTCAAGGCGTGACGACGCAGAAGAAATCGACGGCGATCCTCGGCTTCGTCAGCCTGACCTCATCAGACAGCCGCTATGACAGCCTGTTCCTGTCGAACTACGCCGTCATCAATCTGCAGAACGAACTCGCTCGTCTGCCGGGCGTCGGCAACGTCACCGTGTTCGGCGCCGGCCAATATGCCATGCGGATCTGGATGGATCCGAACTTGCTGCAGGCACGCGGCCTGACGCCGCAGGATGTGGTCAATGTCGTGCAGCAACAGAGCCAGGAGGTCACCGCCGGCCAGATCGGCATTCCGCCTGTGCCGCAAGGGCAGGTCTTTCAATACACGCTGAACGTCAATGGCCGGCTGAACGAGGCCGCCGACTACGAGAACATCATCGTCAAGGTCGAAAGCGGACAGGGCGGCCGCATCACGCGCGTCCGCGATATCGGCCGCGTCGAACTCGGCGCCCAAACCTACAGTCAATCCTTCTCGCAGAACGGCCGGCCGGCGGCCGGCATCGGTATTTTCCAGCTGCCGGAGGCAAACGCCATTGCTGTGGCGCAGGCGGTGAATGCGAAGATGGAGGTGCTCTCGAAGAGCTTCCCGCCGGGCCTCGAATATCACGTGCCGTTCGACACGACGAAATTCGTCAAGGCCTCTATCGACGAGGTTTACGTCACCCTTATCGAGGCGGGCGTGCTCGTGCTCATCGTCATCCTGGTTTTCCTGCAGGATTGGCGGGCAATGCTGGTGCCGGCGACCACGGTTCCCGTCACCATCATCGGCGCCTTCGCAGCCATGGCGGCCTTGGGCTTCACCGTCAACCTGTCGACGCTGTTTGCCATCGTTCTCGCCATCGGCATCGTCGTCGATGATGCCATCGTTATCGTCGAAGGCGTTGCCCGGCACATCGAGGCGGGCATTTCAGGCCGAAAGGCGGCCGAGCGGGCGATGGAGGAGCTGCTTGGCCCGGTCATCGGCATCACACTGGTGCTGATGGCTGTTTTCATTCCCGCCGCCTTCTTGCCCGGCCTGACCGGCCAGCTCTATCGGCAGTTCGCACTTGTCATTGCCGCGACCGCGCTGATCAGCGCCATCAATGCCGTGACGCTGAAACCGACGCAATGCGCCCTCTGGCTGCGCGCGCCGGTACCCTTCGACAAACGCAACGTCGTCTATCGCGGCTTCAACAAGGGTTATGATTGGGGCGAACGGCATTATGCCGGACTGATCGGATCGATGACCCGCCACAGCGGCATCATGGCCATCGCAGCGCTTGCGCTGATCGGCGTCGCCGTCTGGGGGCTCACGCGCCTGCCGACTGCATTCCTGCCGATCGAGGATCAGGGTTATGTGCTGGTCAGCGCCCAATTGCCCGACGGCGCCTCGAAGGAGCGGACCGACGCCGTCATGGAAGAGGTCGGCAAGATCGCCGAAGCCACCTCGGGCGTCGACCAGGTGCTGACCATCAGCGGCCTTTCCGTTCTCGACAACAATGCCAGCCTGCAGAATGCCGGCGTCGCCTATGTCGTTCTCAAGGATTGGGACGAGCGCGGTAAGCAGAAGGGGCAGGACCTGCTGTCGATCTATCAGCATTTGAACGACGCCCTGCAGCATGTGCTGACTGCAAAAACGCTGGTGGTCGTGCCGCCGCCGATCCAGGGCGTCGGCAATGCCAACGGCTTTACCATGCAGGTCGAGCTCCGCAACGGCGTATCCGACTATCCGCTGCTGCAATTGCTTGCCGATACGATCGTCAAGAACGGCAATGCCCAGTCATCGCTGCAGCGGCTGAGCACGCCTTTTCGCTCGAATGTGCCGCAGCTTGCGGTCTCCGTCGATCGCGTCAAGGCGGAGACGCTCGGCATTACGGTGGGCCAGGTCTTCTCCGCCCTCTCCGGCTATGTCGGATCGAGCTATGTCACCCAGTTCAACAAATTCGGCCGCACCTTCCAGGTCTACGCGCAAGCCGCATCCGATTTCCGCGTCAGCCCCGAGGATATCCGCAATTTGAAGGTCAAGGCTGGCGACGGGACGATGGTGCCGCTCGGCACGGTCGTCGATGTCACCACGACGCAAGGTCCCTCGCTGATCAGCCTCTACAATCTCTATCCGACCGCGACCATCGTCGGCGGACCGGCGGCCGGTTTCAGTTCCGGCCAGTCGCTCGAGGTGATGGAGCAGATCGCCGATCATACATTGCCGACGGGAACCGGTTTCGAATGGACAGCGCTCTCCTATCAGGAGAAGGCCGTCGGCGGGCAGATCTACTTCATCTTCGCGCTCGCTATGCTGCTCGTCTATTTCGTGCTCGCCGGCCAATATGAAAGCTGGATCCTGCCGCTGGCGGTCATATCAGCCGTGCCGCTCGCCCTGCTCGGCACGGTGGCGGCCCTGACGGCGGCGGGCGTGGCCAATAATCTCTATACGCAGATCGGCCTTATCCTGCTGATTGCGCTCGCCGCCAAGAATGCCATCCTCATCGTCGAATATGCCAGGGAAAAACGGGCGGAAGGCATGGAAATCCTCGACGCGGCCGTCGAGGCCGCCCGCCTGCGTTTCCGGCCGATCCTGATGACATCCTTCGCTTTCATCCTCGGCGTCCTGCCGCTCGTGCTGGCGACCGGCGCCGGCGCATCGGCCCGCAAGTCGATCGGCATATCGGTTTTCAGCGGCATGATCGCCTCGACCTGCCTCGCCATCCTCTTCGTTCCGTCCTTCTACGTGCTGCTGCAGCGCCTCGAGGAATATTGGAAGCGGCGCGGCGCGACCGCAAGCACGGCCGCGAGCGCGGCGGAAGCGGAGATGTCGAACGTCCGGTAAGGCGATCGCAGCAATTATTGCACGATCACCTGCACATAGACGTTGCCGCTCTTGGCGTAATAATAACCGCCGCATCGATAATAATAGCCGCCGTAATAGGGACCATAGCGGCAGCCTGCCGGCAGCACGGCGATGGTCGTCGTCGTGCGTGTGACGACCCGCCGCGTCGTCCGGCGAGCCACGCCCGCATAAGAGAGCGGCGTCAGCGGCCTGCCGATGACGGCGCCGGCCGGCGTGGCAAAGCCGATCGACAATGGCGCGGATACCTGCTCCTCGATGTGAAAGCCGGTGAATGTCAGAACGCCGGCCAGGCCGAGGGCGAAGAACAGCTTCCTATAGGTCATTTTACCTCTCCCATACTGGCAGCTTCAGGCAGTTCGTCAAGCGATTGCATCTCGCTGAGATCGACCGTCTTCGCGCTGGCTGGAACCTCGATGGTGTAGGAAACGGCCGCGACATCCGCTCCGCTTTTGAAGTCGCGGATTTCGAGCGTGTATTGCGGCGCCTGTACGACGTGCTTGCTGGTGATGACGTAACGGCGGGGTATCGGTTGCGGACCGCTCTGTATCCAGATCTGCCAGTCGATCTCAGGCGTTCGGAAGGCCAGATATTCGCATTCGACCCCATCCACGAATGCGCTGGAAATATGCTTGGCCTCCGTCACATCCGACATGAGCACGTCATAGACGTTGGAGGATAAAAGATCGGCGCCCGGCGCTTCGACGCCCGCGGTCATCAGCCTGTCGATCAGCTCGTCGAGCGAACCCTTGCCGTCAATCTTGGCATAAGCGTCGAGGTTTTTGCCGTGAACCGTCAGCGACGAACCGTCGAAACTCACGTCGAGGTCCGCAAAGCCGCCGGTCCTCGTGACACGCAGCTTGTCTGGGCGGGTCAGGTTGGCAGTCCCGGAGCTTACGAACTGGAGTTTCTCGAAGTCGGGCGTCACCGCTTCGAGCGACGATTGATAGGTGAAGGAGATCGTCTTCTGCGCCGTCAGAAAATCGGACATCGTCTTTAAAAGAACCTTCGCATCGTCCGCCCACGCGCTTGTCGGCGGTGCGAGGCTGACGGCAAGCGAGGCATAGAGGAGGATCCGCTTCAATCGCGGGAAAGGGAATGTCGATGACATGGCAATGCCTTTCGTTCGTGTCGTCATTGATTTCATCGAATTGCAGATGGAGCAGCTGACGGACCGGCCGCAGCCGGACATTGAATGTGAAAGATGCAATGCATGCAGGCAAAGTGTGCTGCCGGCCTCTGCGGGATCGCGCACCGAATGTCTGGCTGGTGCGCGACGACCTCATTATGAGAGGAAGTTTCGAACGGGCGCTACAATCCCGAGGTCAGCACGCGATGGCAGGCAGGCGATACGCGCTGCAGATTGTCGCGCAGACAGGCAATGCCCCGCCCTCCTCCCAAAGGCACCATGCGGCACAAGGCCCGGAAGTCCGCGCCGCAGGTTTCCCGCAGAATCATCACTTCCTCACGCGGGGAGAAGGCTGGCATCATTGCCGGAGGGGCCGGAGGGGCCGGCGCGATTGCACCGGTAGCCGCCGCATCGCCGGCAGCCGGCGGCGCCCCCGATCCCCCCAATGCCGCGACGGCTTGCTGACATGGCGCCGATAGAGCGGCATTATGCTGTTGCAAACAGCTGAGCGCCGACGCACCGCCCGGCGTGACCCCGGAACATTGCGCCATGAAATCGCGCTGGCAGGCCGATTTGACAGCATTGCGCTGCGCTTGCGTCGGCTGATGCGCCGGCGTGCCGGTCGCGGGCACCGGGGTCGCAGTCGCGGTATTTGCGGGTGCCGCCGGCTTTGGGTCGGCAGATGTCGACTTGGGTTTGACGTTCACCGCAGAAACCGCCTTCCGGCAGCCTTCCGAAAGCGTCGCGCTATGCTGCTGCAGGCAGGACAGCGCCTCGATACCGCCCGGCGTCACCCCGGAGCATTTGGCCATGAAATCGGAACGGCACTCTGCCCTGATCGCCTCGCGCTGCTCTTCAGTCGGCGCTTGCGCGGATGCAATCCCGGCGAGGAACACAATCGCGCAAAACGCAGGCGACGCGGAGATTGCCGATTGAAGACGATGCCTCCCAGATGGAGACGCCGTTAGAGAAGATCCCCATTTTCGCATGATTCCCCCCTGTAAATCTCTGATCTACTTCATGAAATCGAACTGCCCTCTGAATAGGAAAATAGGCGCCGCCGAACGGACGGACGTTACTTGCTACTATGGAAATATAAGATGCGCCTGAACTACGTATATTAGAATATTATCCTTTTAGCAACTATTTCGTCGTCGCTTGCAAATCGATGACAACTTGCAGGATATATTTTGATACCAGAACGACTATAAGCCCGCACGAGGCGGGCCTTTGTGAGCTTTGGTTGCCGTTCAGGTTTTGAACCGGTCGCTACGCCTGGTCCTGATTGGCAACCACCGGCAATTTGCCTTCGTTCGAAGCGTGGGCTTCGGTCTGCCGGGCGGCAGAGACGAGCCGGCGCTGTGCGCGGATCGCGTTCCATTGTTGGTCGATCAGCACGCCGATAAGAATCACGCCACCCATCACGGCGAAATTCAGCGAGGAGGGAATGCCAAGCAGATTCACCAGGTTCTGCAATTCCTGGAGCAGGACTGTTCCGAGCACGGCGCCAACGATCGATCCTTCGCCGCCGCGGAGCGAAAAGCCCCCGAGTACGGCAGCGGCAATTGCGTAGAGTTCATAGAACTGGCCATGGCTGGCCGGCGAGATCGAGCGTGTGTACATGGCGAAATAGATCGCCGCGAGCGCCGTAAGCAGTCCGCAGATGACATAGGCCGACATCACCATCCGGCCGGTGTGGATACCGGAATAGCGGGCCGCCTCCTCGTTCTTGCCGATCGCATAAAGATAACGCCCGAAGACAGAGCGATGCAGCACCACCCACATCGCCACAGAAATGATGACGAGCGCAATGAAGGTGTTGGGAACGCCGTACAACCGTCCGGCGGTCAGAAACTCAAGCTCGGGGAAATTCTGGCCGAACGCAAAACCCGCCGTTCCATCGGCCGTATAGAAGCGCGCCGCCCCGCGATAGATAAGGAGGCCGCAGAGAGTGACGACGAAAGGTTGCAGGTTCAGCCGGGTGATCAGCCAGCCGTGAATGGCGCCTATGGCCGCGCCGAGCATCAGAATGAGTGGGAGCGCCAACATCCATGGCATATCTTGGACCGCGACGAAATCGACGAACAGCACACCAAGAAGCGCGACGAGTGAACCCACGGAAAGTTCGATACCGCCTGTAATGATGACGTAGGCCTGGCCAATCGACAGGATGCCGAACAGGCCGATTAGGTTGGCCGTATTCGCCAGATTGATCGGCAGCAGGAAGCGCGGATTGATGATCGCGACGACGATGCCTACGACGACGATCAAAAGCAGCAGTCCAAGATCTTTCTTGATCATTCGAGATCCATTCCCCGATATCTGACTGTATTACCGCCGCGGCTATTTTACGCCTTTGCCGACAGCAAGCAAAAGGACGCTTTCCTGACTGAATTCGTCCTCATCGAGAATGCCGGCGATCTGGCCCTCATGCATGACGGCAATGCGGTCCGAAACGCCGATCACCTCTTCCATGTCGCTGGAGATCATCAGGATCGCGACACCGGCATCGGCAAGCGTCCGCATCAGGCCGTAGATCTCATTCTTCGCGCCGATATCGATGCCGCGTGTCGGCTCGTCGAAGATCATCACCTTCGGGCTCATCGACAACCACTTGGCAAGCACGACCTTCTGCTGGTTGCCGCCGGACAGAGTGCCGGTTCGGCTCGAAACAGAGGGCGCCTTGATGCCGAGGCGAACGCGCTGCTTTTCGGCCGCCGCCGTCTCCCGCTCGGCGGACAGCATGAAGCGGCTGGCGAGCGTGGGGAGATCGGCGAGGGTTATGTTCTGGGCGATCGGGAAATCAAGAAGAATGCCGTTGCGCTTTCGATCCTCCGGCACCAGGAAAATGCCGCGAGCAACGGCATCGCGCGCGGAACGGACTTCAATTTGCTGCCCGTCCTGCAGGATGATTCCCCCGTAACTGCGATCAATGCCGAAGAGCACCCGGGCAAGCTCGGTGCGACCGGACCCGACGAGGCCCGCAAGTCCGAGGATTTCTCCGTACCTGATTTCCAAATCAACGGGATGGCCGGGATAAGCCGCGGTGCGCACGGCGCTTACCTTCAGCGCAACTGAGCCGGGTGAGCGCTGCGGCTTTGCGGTGCGGGCCGCAAGCATCCGGCCGATCATCAGCTTGACCATCTGGTCGTGGCCAATGTCCTTCTTGGCGAGCGTGCCCGCAAGCGCGCCATCACGGAGGACGACGACCCGGTCGGCCACACGCTCAACCTCGTGGAGCCGATGCGAGATGAAGATGACGCTGATGCCATCCGCCTTCAGCAATTTGATGATGCTGAGCAGCCGCTCGGTTTCAGCCAGCGGCAGGCTGGAAGTGGGTTCGTCGAAGATGACGAGCCTGGCGTTGATGGACAGCGCCTTGGCGATTTCCACCATCTGCTGCTCGGCCAGCGACAACGACGCCACGAGCGTGTCGGCGGAAAAATGCGCGCCCACGCGCCTCAAGAGCGGCTTCACCATGTCCCTTAATCGATCGCGATCGACGAGCTTCAGAGGTCCCGCCTTCAGCGGTTCGCGCCCCAGGAAGATATTGGCAGCGACGTCGAGATTGTCGAAGAGATTGAGCTCCTGATGCACGAAGGCGATGCCAGACGAGATGCTCGATTCCACGGTGAGGAAACGAAGCTCTGCTCCGTCGAGCAGGATCGTGCCCCGATCGGGTGCGATCACACCGCCGAGAATTTTCATCAGCGTCGATTTTCCGGCCCCGTTTTCGCCAACAAGGCCGATGACCTCACCTGGCATGATGTCCATTGACAGGCCTTCGAGTGCAACGACACCTGGATAGGTCTTGCCGACGCCGGAAAGCGAAAGGAATGGCGTTGCGGGCGCGCCCGGTGACGGGATGTCGGAACTATGGTTCATCGGCTGTCCATGGCTGCTGATGCTGACGGCATGAAACGCGCTTCGCGGCGGCGGCGAGTGCCGCCGCCGCGAAAGATGCTATTTTCCAGCCATGGCCTTCAGGTTGGCAGCATATTTGTCGACGTCGTCCTTGCCGATGATGACCGTCGGGATGATGATCAAGCCATCGGCGGGAACGCCTGATTTGTCGCCCTTGAGGTACGCGGCCATCAATTTCATGCCCTGATAGGCCCATTCGAACGGCTGCTGTACGACGGTTGCCGCGATCGTGCCTTCCTTGACGCCGCCGAGCGTGATCGGATCGTCATCAAAGCCGACGACGGTAATCTGGCCGAGTTTGCCTGCATCGCGCAGCGCCTCATAGATGCGCGGCGTGTTGTAGGAGTAGAAGCCGACCATGCAGGTCAGGTCGGGGCTGGCCACCAACGCATCCTCGACGTTCTTCTTGGCGCGCGTCTGATCGATGTCGTCACCGCGAACATCGACAAGCTCGATCTTGGTACCCTTGAGCCCTTCCTTCATCCCTTCGATGCGTTCGCGGGCGTTGTCGGCGCCCAGCAGACCGACGAAGCCCATGCACTTGCCGCCGTCCGGCATCGCCTTCTTGGCGATTTCGGCGGCCTGCTTGCCGGCGTCGACGTTCGAAGAACCGATATAGGCGACCCGGTTGGTCTTCGGCGCATCGCTGTCGGTGGTGAAGAGAGCGGTCTGCGAGCCGATCTTGTTGAGGCCGTCCGTCTGTGTCTTGGGGTCGACGGCGGAGACCATGATCCCCTTGACGCCGGCGCTAACGAGATCTTCCATGAGGCGCTGCTGAATGGCGACGGCCGCCTGCTCAGGATATTTCAATTCCATGTTGTAGTCTGGCATCTCGCCCTGTGCCTTCTTCACCCCCGCCTCGGCGGCTTTCCAGAAGTCGGACGCTCCATTGACGACAAATGCGAGTGTCGGCTTGTCGGCGGCATGCGATGCAGCCATCGGCGCCGCACTCAACATCAACGCAGCGAAAAACAAGGCAGCATTTTTCCGTTTCAGCTGTTTCATAATACTCCTCCCAAGGGCCGCAATTGCGAGGGCCCGTTCGCGACTTACGGCCGGCCGCATGCGCGCCCCCTCCAGGGCCGTCGCAAAGCGACGTGTGGCATAGGTGCCGATCGCACATCGACGGTATACCAGAATCTGAATTAGTAAATAGTAATATGAATACAGATCAAAACATGTCGATGCCGGGTCAAATCAACGATCCTGCATCGCTATCGCCTTTGCGATGACGTCAGCGATCCCTACCCTAGGAGACTGTCGTTCGCGTCTTCTTAAGACTTACGCTGCCGGCGCACCTCGGCCTCAGGCGACCGACCATCCACCGTCCACGAGCAGGTTCGCACCGGTGATTAGGCTCGCAGCCGGCGAGGCTAGGAAGACGACGGCACCCACCACATCATCGGTTTCACCGATCCGTCCGAGTGGGATGTGACCGAGCGTCGCTTTGCGATTGTCCGCATCGGATAGGAAAGGGGCTGTACCATCGGTGTGGATGAACGTCGGCGATACGGTATTGACGGTAACATTGTAGCGCGCCCATTCGGCCGCAAGGCAGCGCGTGAGATGATTGATTGCCGCCTTGCTCATGCAATAAATTGCCTCGCCGCGCAGTGCCACGGTACCGGCCTGGGAACTGATATTAATGATCCGGCCGCCATTGCGTTTGATCATGTGGCGACCGACCGCCTGCGTCATCAAAAAGGTGCCCTTGATGTTGACATCAAGTATCTCGTCAAGGTCCTTCTCCTCGACAAGCTCCGCGAGATTGCCCGGCGCCACGCCGACGTTGTTAACGAGGACGTCTATCCGGCCGAACGCCGTGAGCGCCGCGTCGACGGCTTGGGCAATGTGGGCCTTATTGGGAATCTCCAGTTCGACAGGGAGAACTTTTCGCCCCGCGCCCTCGAGTTCGGCAACCAGACCTGCCGACGCCGCGACATCGCGGACCCCCAGAACAATATCGGAGCCTGCTGCGGCACAGGCAAGTGCGCAAGCTCGACCGATGCCACGGCTGGCTCCCGTCACCAAAGTCACTTTGCCGTCAAGGCTGAAGTCCGGCGCATTCTTCTGCATCGCGATGCCTCCCTCGATGAAGCTCATTTATGGCAGCGTCGGCGTGCGGATACCAGATGGCAAGCCGCAACGATCACGGAGAGCGGTTCAAGTGCGTTCCAGTGCCACGATTATCGGCAGCGGCTGCGCTCCGGGGGTGGGCACGGGGCAGAAACAAAAAAGCTCCTCGACGCATATGCGGAGGAGCTTTGAAGCGACTTGAATGGCAAATATTGAAGTTTCGGTGCTTGCGGCGGCAGGATTTGAACCGTTCGCTGCGTCGGCTTTCCCCCCGCTGAGCCTCGGAAAGGGTGTTCACGCCTCGACGCTCTACCAGAAACGACAGATGCGTGCTTTTGAGGAAGGGGAAGATTGGTTGCGGGGGCAGGATTTGTAGTTTTCTGTCCCGCTTCGTCGGCTTTGCCTCCTTGCGGGCCCCTGAAGAGGCGCTAAATCCTCGACCCGTTACCAAACAAAAAACCCGCACGAGGCGGGTTATTTGTGTGGTTGCGGGGGCAGGATTTGAACCTGCGGCCTTCAGGTTATGAGCCTGACGAGCTACCGGGCTGCTCCACCCCGCGCCATGATGAGCTGTCTGGGCATGCCCGGACTTTTTGTTTGCCGGTCCTCGAAGGCTTAGCCTTCTGCGGTTCGGCGGGGGCTGCTCCACCCCGCGGGATATTGTAACACGAAAGGCCGCTTTGTGGGCGGCCTTTTGACGGCTTTTGGCCGTTGTTTGTGATGAGAAGATTTTATTTCACGAAGTTGCGTTTTGCAGACCTGGCAGCGACCTACTCTCCCGCGTCTTAAGACGAAGTACCATGGGCGCAGGGGCGTTTCACGGCCGTGTTCGGAAAGGGAACGGGTGCAGCCACCCCGCCATAACCACCAGGTCGGCAAAGCGCAACTTATTGATTTGAGAAGCTGGTAGGCGTTAGCCTGTTTTCTTTTGAACACGTCTTCGATCTTTTCCACCCGAGGGCGCTTGTGGCACCCATACAGGCCAGAGGCCGTCGCCAATCGTTTGGCGGGCCGTCCGCAGCGCCATTGGCGCGTCAGGACAAAGGTCAAGCATCATCCGGACGACCGCTTTGCGGTCGCCCTGGCAGGACGAATGCTTTGCATTCGCCTTGAGATGAGCACAGTCAATGAGAACGATCAAGCCGATCGAGCTATTAGTACCGGTAAGCTTCATGCGTTGCCGCACTTCCACACCCGGCCTATCAACGTGGTCGTCTTCCACGGCTCTGATAGGGAACACTCGTTTTCAGGTGGGTTTCCCGCTTAGATGCCTTCAGCGGTTATCCCGTCCATATATAGCTACCCTGCTATGCCCTTGGCAGGACAACAGGTCCACCAGAGATATGTCCATCCCGGTCCTCTCGTACTAGGGACAGATCCTGTCAATATTCCTACACCCACGGCAGATAGGGACCGAACTGTCTCACGACGTTCTGAACCCAGCTCACGTACCGCTTTAATTGGCGAACAGCCAAACCCTTGGGACCTGCTCCAGCCCCAGGATGCGATGAGCCGACATCGAGGTGCCAAACAACCCCGTCGATATGGACTCTTGGGGGTCATCAGCCTGTTATCCCCGGCGTACCTTTTATCCGTTGAGCGATGGCCCTTCCACGCGGGACCACCGGATCACTATGACCGACTTTCGTCTCTGCTCGACTTGTCAGTCTCGCAGTCAGGCGGGCTTATGCCATTGCACTCGACGACCGATTTCCGACCGGTCTGAGCCCACCATCGCGCGCCTCCGTTACTCTTTCGGAGGCGACCGCCCCAGTCAAACTACCCACCATACACTGTCCCGGACCCGGATGACGGGCCGCGGTTAGACATCCATGACGATAAGGGTGGTATTTCAAGGATGGCTCCACGGAAACTGGCGTCCCCGCTTCAAAGCCTACCACCTATCCTACACATGCCGACACGAATGCCAGTGTAAAGCTATAGTAAAGGTGCACGGGGTCTTTCCGTCTGACCGCAGGAACCCCGCATCTTCACGGGGAATTCAATTTCACTGAGTCTATGTTGGAGACAGCGGGGAAGTCGTTACGCCATTCGTGCAGGTCGGAACTTACCCGACAAGGAATTTCGCTACCTTAGGACCGTTATAGTTACGGCCGCCGTTTACTGGGGCTTCGATTCAAAGCTTGCACCTCTCCTCTTAACCTTCCAGCACCGGGCAGGCGTCAGACCCTATACGTCGTCTTGCGACTTCGCAGAGCCCTGTGTTTTTGATAAACAGTCGCTACCCCCTGGTCTGTGCCACCCCATCATAGTTGCCTAAAATGGGGTCACGCTTCTTCCGAAGTTACGCGTGCAATTTGCCGAGTTCCTTCAACATAGTTCTCTCAAGCGCCTTGGTATACTCTACCTGACCACCTGTGTCGGTTTCGGGTACGGTCTATACGGTGGAGCTATTTCCTGGAACCGCTCCGCTGCCCTGATAATCCAATAAACCAGAACAACTTGTGCAATCCGTCACTACCACCAGGCCCACGAATATTAACGTGGTTCCCATCGACTACGCGTGTCCGCCTCGTCTTAGGGGCCGGCTAACCCTGCTCAGATTAACTTTAAGCAGGAACCCTTGGTCTTTCGGCGAGAGGGTCTCTCACCCTCTTTATCGTTACTCATGTCAACATTCGCACTTCCGATACCTCCAGGAGCCCTCACGGGTCTCCCTTCATCAGCTTACGGAACGCTCCGCTACCACGTGTATTGCTACACATCCTCAGCTTCGGTGCATGGCTTCAGCCCCGTTACATTTTCGGCGCAAAGACCCTTATTTAGACCAGTGAGCTGTTACGCTTTCTTTAAATGATGGCTGCTTCTAAGCCAACATCCTGGTTGTTTTGGGATCCTCACATCCTTTCCCACTTAGCCATGACTTGGGGACCTTAGCTGGAGGTTAGGGTTGTTGCCCTTTTCACGACGGACGTTAGCACCCGCCGTGTGTCTGCCGAGTAGTACTCCCCGGTATTCGGAGTTTGGTTAGGATCAGTAAGACGGTGAGTCCCCATAGCCCATCCAGTGCTCTACCCCCGGGGGTATTCGCTCGACGCTCTACCTAAATAGATTTCGCGGAGAACCAGCTATTTCCGAGTTTGATTGGCCTTTCACCCCTAGCCACAAGTCATCCCAATCTATTGCAACAGATGCGGGTTCGGTCCTCCAGTTGGTGTTACCCAACCTTCAACCTGCTCATGGCTAGATCACTCGGT
>NZ_CP013532.1:4040000-4534235 GCF_001664385.1 Rhizobium phaseoli
GACCTGGAAAAAGGCGACGTGCTGCGTATCGGCATCATCCAGAAGGGTGAACAGGCAAAGATCATCCGGGCGAGCGTCTATCGCGGCACCCGCCATCTGGTCACCGTGGCCGTCGACGACAAGGGCAAATATGTGCCCGGCAGCGAGCCGCCGATGCTGGATGCCATCGCCACGGCCTTCGATGACAATACCTTCGCCCCGGCGCCCGGGCAGAACTTGCCGCGCGTTTATGACGGCATCTTTCGCGCTGCCCTTTCCTACGGCATGACCAAGGATATGACCGCGCTGATCATCAAGCTGCTCGCCAGCAATGTCGATTTCCAGGCGCAGCTGCGACCGACGGATACGCTCGAGGCCTTCTTCTCCGTCGCCGACAGTGCTGGTCAGGCGACCGAGGATTCCGAACTGCTCTACGTCAACGCCCGCTTCGGCGATACGCAGACCCGCTTCTATCGTTTCCAGGATCCCGAGGACGGCACGGTCGATTATTTCGATGAGAACGGCAAGAGCATCCGCCAGTTCCTGCTGCGCAACCCGGTTCCGAACGGCATCTTCAAATCCGGCTTCGGCATGCGCCGGCACCCGATCCTCGGTTTCGCCCGCATGCATACCGGCGTCGATTGGGCCGCACCCCGCGGCACGGCGATCATCGCTGCCGGTAACGGTACGGTCGAGAAGGCTGGGTGGGATTCCGGTGGCTATGGCAACCAGACGATCATTCGCCATGCGAACGGTTATGAATCCTCCTACAATCACCAAAGCGCCATCGCCAAGGGCGTCGTGCCCGGCGCTAAGATTCGCCAGGGCCAGGTGATCGGCTGGGTCGGCACGACGGGCGAATCCACCGGCCCGCATCTGCATTACGAACTGATCGTCAACGGCACTAAGGTCGACCCCCTGCGCATTCGCCTGCCGGGCGGCAAATCCTTGCAGGGCGAGGCACTGGCAAAGTTCGAGGATGAGCGCAAGCGCATCGATACGCTGCTGAACAACCAGACACCGGATCAGGTGGCGAGCAAGTAATCGCCGTGGCGGCCGCCAGGCTGACGAACTGCCGGGGCGTCTCGGCCCAGAAAAAATGGCGGCCAAGGCCGCCATCTCTCATTCATCCGGCGGCTCAGGCTATGCCGCTTCGCTGACCGTCTGCCGGGTCCGGAACTGCAGCCGATCCGACCCGTTTGTCACTTTGACCGTCGATCCATCCGGCACCTGACCGGACAGAATCTGCTCGGCCAGCGGATCTTGCACGAACTTCTGGATCACCCGCTTCAGCGGCCGTGCGCCGTAGACCGGGTCATACCCCTTGTTCGCCAGCCAGTGGCGGGCTTCCTCATCGAGATCGATGACTATCTTGCGCTCCGACAGCAGGGCCACAAGCCGCTTCAGCTGGATATCGACGATCGCGCCCATCTCCTCGCGCTTCAAGCGATGGAAGAGGATGATCTCGTCGATACGGTTCAGGAACTCCGGCCGGAAATGCCCGCGCACGACCTCCATAACCTGTTCGCGAACCGTGTCGCTGTCGTCACCGTCCTTAAGCTGCGTCAGATATTCGGCGCCGAGGTTCGAGGTCATGATGACCATCGTGTTGCGGAAATCGACCGTCCGGCCCTGGCCGTCGGTGAGACGGCCATCGTCTAGCACCTGCAGCAGGATGTTGAAGACGTCTGGATGCGCCTTCTCGATCTCGTCGAACAGCACGACCTGATAAGGTCTGCGGCGGACCGCCTCCGTCAGCGCTCCACCTTCGTCATAACCGACATAGCCGGGAGGCGCGCCAATCAGCCGGGCAACGGAGTGTTTCTCCATGTATTCCGACATATCCATGCGCACCATTGCGGTTTCGTCATCGAACAGGAAGCGGGCGAGCGCCTTGGTGAGCTCCGTCTTGCCGACGCCGGTCGGGCCGAGGAAAATGAACGAGCCGATCGGGCGGTTCGGATCCTGCAGGCCGGCGCGGGCGCGGCGGACCGCGCGCGACACGGCCTGAACCGCATCGCCCTGGCCGATCACCGATTTCGCGAGCTCGTCTTCCATCCGAAGCAGCTTGTCGCGTTCACCCTCCAGCATCTTGTCGACGGGGATGCCGGTCCAGCGGGAAACGACGTGGGCGATATTGTCGGGGATCACCACCTCCTGAACCATCGCGCCGCGTTCGCCATCCTGCTTTTCGGCGTCGACCAGCTGCTTTTCGAGGTCCGGAATGACACCATAGGTCAGCTCGCCGGCACGCTGGAATTCACCCTTGCGCTGGGCAATCGCCAGCTCGTTGCGGGCGTCGTCAAGCTGCTTCTTGAGATCGGCGGCAAGGCCGAGCTTCTGCTTTTCCGCCTGCCAGCGGGCCGTCAGCGCATCGGCTTCCTCTTCAAGAGTGGTCAGTTCGGTCTCCAGCCGCTTCAGCCGGTCGGCGGACGCGACGTCGGTTTCCTTCTTCAGCGCCTCGCGCTCGATCTTCAGCTGGATGATGCGGCGGTCGAGCTCGTCGAGCTCCTCCGGCTTGGAATCCACCTGCATGCGCAGCCGCGCTGCCGCCTCATCCATCAGATCGATCGCCTTGTCGGGCAGGAAACGGTCGGTGATGTAGCGATTGGACAGCGTCGCGGCGGCGACAAGCGCCGCATCGGCGATGCGCACCTTGTGATGCTGCTCGTATTTTTCCTTGAGGCCGCGCAGGATCGAGATCGTATCTTCGACCGTCGGCTCGTCGACAACCACGGGCTGGAAGCGGCGGGCAAGCGCCGGATCTTTCTCGACATGTTTGCGATATTCGTCGAGCGTGGTCGCACCAACGCAATGCAGCTCGCCGCGGGCAAGCGCGGGCTTGAGAAGGTTGGAAGCATCCATCGCCCCATCGGCCTTGCCGGCGCCGACCAGCGTGTGCATCTCGTCGATGAACAGGATGATCTCGCCGTTTTCCGCCTGCACTTCGTTGAGCACGGCCTTCAGCCGCTCTTCGAATTCACCGCGATATTTCGCACCGGCAATCAGCGCGCCCATGTCGAGCGCCATCAGCTTCTTGTCCTTGAGCGATTCCGGCACGTCGCCATTGACGATGCGCAGCGCCAAACCTTCGACGATCGCCGTCTTGCCGACGCCCGGCTCGCCGATCAGCACCGGATTGTTCTTGGTGCGCCGCGACAGGACCTGGATGGTGCGGCGGATTTCGTCGTCGCGGCCGATCACCGGATCGAGCTTGCCCTCGCGGGCCTCACCGGTCAGATCACGCGCAAATTTCTTCAGGGAATCGAAGCCCTGCTCGGCGTTGGAGGAATCGGCCGTCCGACCCTTGCGGATATCGTTGATGACCTGGTTGAGCCCCTGGGCTGTGACGCCGGCATTCTTCAGCGTCGAATAGGTCGAGGCCGAGGATTCGATCGCCAGCGCCTGCAGAAGGCGTTCAACGGTGACGAAACTGTCGCCGGCCTTCTTCGCCGCCTCTTCGGCAGTCGAAAGCACCTTGGCAAGCGGCTGCGCCAGATAGATATTGCCGTTGCCGCCGGAGATCTTCGGCAACTTGGCGAGTGCCGCGTCATTGGCAAGGCGAGCAGCCTTGGCATCACCGCCGGCGCGCTCGATCAGCGACGCCGCCATGCCCTGATCGTCATCGAGCAGGACTTTGAGGATATGCTCGGGCGAAAATTGCTGATGGCCCTGCGCCAGCGCATAGGTCTGCGCCGACTGGATGAAACCGCGCACCCGCTCCGAATATTTCTCGATATTCATACTCCACCTCCATGGATCGCCCTGCCCTCACGAGGCGCAGACCGATGATTGAGATCGACCCCCTGAAAAGGCAGGCCGCGCTTGGCCCATTTGATTTGGGCGAAGCAGTTCGAGGAGAATATGGTAGCCTGTTTCAGGAGTTTAAAGAGCCCGCAAAATGAAAATCCCCGGCACTGGGCCGGGGATTTTTAAGCAAATCCGGGCAGATCATGTGAACGTCCCGCCTCTTCCCGAAGGAGAGGCGAGATCCCTCACTCCGATGTGGCGTCCGCCAGAACAGGCGCCTCGGCGGAAGCGCCCTCGCCTTCCGAGGCTGCATCGCCTTCTGCGCCACGCCGCGGGCGACGGGGACGGTTGCCGGCGCTGCGGCGGCGGGGCTGGCGTTCACGCGGCTGGCCGGCGGAACCTTCCTCATCCATCGCGACCTCGGCAGGAATGCCTTCGATCTCCGGCTGCGGGCCGGTTCCATCGATGACCTCGGGCTGAGGTGCCGCAGCGGGAGCCGGCTGCGGCTGTGCCTGCGGCTGGTGCTGCCGGCTCTGCGGCGGCTGGACGACGACGACATCATCGCCGTCATTATCGTTGGCATCAATATCGTCACTGTCGCGATCCGCCGCGTCGCGGTCATTGTATTCGCCGCGATCGTCGCGCTGGAAACGCTCCTGCATCTGCGCCTGGGCGCTGGCGATGATCCGATTGTAGTGTTCGGCGTGCTGAAGATAGTTCTCGGCCATCACGCGGTCGCCGGAGCTCTGGGCGTCACGGGCAAGCTGCGCGTATTTCTCGGCAATATGCTGGGCAGTGCCGCGAATTTTCACGTCGGGGCCGGAGCTGTCATAGGTCCGGGTCAGCGGATTGCCGCCCTTGCGGTTGAAATTGTTGTTATTGTTATTTCCACCGCCGCCATTGTTATTGTTGTTACCACGCCCTCGACCGCGCTTGTTTTGCTGTCCTGGCCTCATAGATCGTTCACCTGAATTTTCTGTTTGTGATGGATACATGGCACCAACCGCCATGACCGGAAAACCGGGTCAGGACCTTTGTGCCGCGAGCATACTGCGCCTCTGCGCCGACCTGCCGCTTGGTTCTCAAGTCAGTTTGACTGATTCACGCGTTGGGTCGTGTTCAACCGTTGAAACTCTCGTTTAAAAGAGCGGACCCCCGAGGCAAACCAAGTACCGAACGAATCTCGTTCATTCCTATCTGCCCAACACGTGTCCGCAACCTATATTGCTTCCCTGGGAAATCCAAGCCTTTTCTTCGCAATAACAATAATGTCCCGTCCAATGCCGGAATTATCGCCTTTTACGCGAGCGCGAACATGAGCGCCCTGTCGTTCTGACCATAATCTTTCACGGATTTGAGGCACCTGAAGCCTTTCGCTTCGAAGATCGCCGTCACATCATTTCGCTGATCATAGCCGATTTCCAGTCCGAGAACCCCATCGGGCCTCATGAACCTTGCCGCATCCTTGGCTATCGCATGGTAGGCGTCAAGCCCATCCGGGCCGCCATCCAGAGCCGCAACCGGATCAAATTTCGTCACTTCGGGAGCGAGATCGTGAATGACATTGGAGGCAATATAGGGCGGATTTGAGACAATCGCGTGAAAGGAGCCCCGGATGTTCTCGAACCAACTCGACTGTACGGCATGAAAGCGATCCTGCAATCCGTGTCTTTCTGCGTTTGATCTTGCCGTTCCAAGGGCATCCGCCGATATGTCGCTGCCGATACCTGACGCCTCAGGACATTCGCTCAAAAGCGCAAGGCATATCGCCCCGGTCCCGGTTCCGATATCAAGAATATGGAGATCGCCATGCGCCTTTGCAAGGTCCTTGAGATAGGCAAGCACCGTATCGACGAGGATTTCCGTATCCGGGCGTGGCTCCAGCGTTTCCGCCGAGAGCTGAAGCGGCAAACCGTAAAATTCCCGCTCGCCGAGAATGCGATGCACCGGCTCATGGCCGAGCCGGCGCTCGAGCGCCTTGGAAATCATCGCGATCTGGTCAGGAGAAAGTTTCTCGGCCGATCGCGTCAACAACTCGGTTGACGACTGCTTCAAGATCCCTGCGACAAGCAGCCGCGCATCGGTTGCCGGATCGGCGATGCCTGCCTCCGTGAAGCGGCGGCGCGCTTCGGCAAGCATATCGGCGACCGTTGCGCTCATAGCTGCTCGCCGAGCTGCGCCAGCTGGCTTGCCTGATAATCGGCCATCAGCGCATCGACGACCTCCTCGATCTCACCCTCCATCATCCGGTCGAGCTTATAGAGCGTCAGATTGATGCGATGGTCCGTCACGCGTCCCTGCGGAAAATTATAGGTGCGGATACGTTCCGAGCGATCTCCGGAGCCGACCTGGCTCTTGCGATCGGCCGAACGTTCGCTGTCGGCCCGTTGCCGCTCGGCATCGTAGAGCCTGGAACGCAGCACCTGCATCGCCTTGGCGCGGTTCTGGTGCTGCGATTTCTCAGAGCTGGTGACGACGATGCCGCTCGGCAGGTGGGTGATGCGCACCGCCGAGTCCGTCGTATTGACGTGCTGGCCGCCAGCACCCGAGGAGCGCATTGTGTCGATGCGGATATCTTCCGGCCGGATTTCGATGTCGATCTCCTCTGCCTCCGGTAGCACCGCCACCGTCGCGGCCGAGGTATGGATGCGCCCGCCAGCTTCGGTTTCCGGCACACGCTGCACGCGGTGGACGCCGGATTCGAATTTCAGCTTGGCAAAGACGCCGCGCCCGGTGATCGTCGCGATAATTTCCTTGTAGCCGCCGGCTTCGCCCTCGCTTGCCGAGAGCACCTCGACCTTCCAGCCCTTTTCGGCTGCGAAGCGCTCATACATGCGGAAGAGATCGCCGGCAAAAAGGGCTGCTTCCGAGCCGCCGGTGCCGGCGCGGATTTCCAGGATCGCGCTTTTTTCGTCCGCCGCATCCTTCGGCAGAAGCAGGATCTGCATTTCCTGTTCCAGCGCCTCGATCCGCTCCTTCACCTCGGGCAGTTCGAGTTCGGCAAGATCGCGCATCTCGCGATCCACCGCCTTGTCTTCGAGCAGTGTGTCGAGATCGGCAAGCTCGGCGACCGCCTTCTCGTAGGCGCGGATCTTCGTGACGACAGGCTGCAGCTCGGAATATTCGGATGCAAGCTTCACGTAGACGTCGGCGGCCGGGCCTGCCGACATGCGCGCTTCGATCTCGTCGAAACGGCGTTCCAGCTCGCGCATCTTTTCAACGGGAAGCTTCGCCACCCTTCACTCCGATTCTTCTTAATGTATGCCTAAAGGGGAATATTGTGGCTCTCGGCGAAGCGGGCAAGCACCTCGCGCATCGGCACCGTGGCGCTGTTGTCATCCAGCACTTCATTCATCGCCTTCGCCAGCGCGTCGACATCGAGCCCGAGCAGCATCGCTTTCACCGGCCCGATCGAGGCCGGCGACATCGAAATCGAGCGGAAACCGATGCCGAGCAGCGCCATTGCCGAAAGCGGCTTGCCGGCCAGTTCGCCGCAAAGCGTTACCGGCGTCTTGTTCCGATCGGCGCCGCGCACGATGTCGCGCAGGATGCGCAAAAACGGTTTGCCCAGCGGATCGAAGCGGTCCGACACGCGCGCATTGCCGCGGTCGACGGCCATCGCGAACTGGAAGAGGTCGTTCGAACCGACCGAAACGAAATCGACCGCCGCCATCAGCTCGTCGAGCTGCCACAGCAGCGCCGGCACCTCGAGCATCGCGCCGAATTGCAGCTTGCGCGGCAGCCCGTGGCCAAAGCGCGACAGATGCTGCACTTCCTTCTGCAGGAGCTCGCGCACCATCCTCAGCTCGGATACCTCGGTCACCATCGGCACCATCAGCTTCAGCTCGGTGTCGGCCGACGCCTTCAGCAGGGCGCGCAGCTGGGTGCGCAGCAACCCCGGCCGGTCGAGCGACAGCCGGATGGCGCGCCAACCGAGTGCGGGGTTTTCTTCCTCGTGGCCACGGAAATAGGGCACGACCTTGTCGCCGCCGATATCGAGCGTGCGGAAGGTTACAACGCGGCCTGCCGCCTGTTTGATCACATTGCGGTAGAATTGCTCCTGCTCATCCGCCTTCGGCATGGTGGAGGCGATCATGAATTGCAGCTCGGTGCGGAAGAGACCGATGCCCTCTGCACCCGATTCCGACAGCTGCGGCAGATCGACCAGAAGCCCGGCATTCATCATCAGCGAAATCCGCTGGCCGTCCTTGGTGACCGGCTCGATGGCCCGGAGCGCCCGGAACTGTTCCTGCCGCCTGGCGCGGAAGCGCACCTTTTCCTCATAGGAACGGCGATGATCGGCCATCGGCCGCAGATGCACATGCCCCTCGTCGGCGTCGATAATCACGGCATCGCCGTTCTCGGCGAGCGCCACCACGCCCGCCGCCTGGCCAATGACTGGAATGCCCATGGCGCGCGCGACGATCACCACATGGCTCGTCACCGCCCCTTCTTCCAGCACCAGCCCGCGCACATTGGCGCGCGGATAATCGAGCAGTTCCGCCGCCCCCATGGCGCGCGCCAGAATGATCGCGTCGTTGGGAAAACCTTCGGCCGTCGTCCGGCCGGTATAACCCGTCAGCTGTCGGAGCAGCCGGTTCGCCAGATCTTCGAAATCATGCATGCGTTCGCGCAGATAAGGGTCGGTCAACCGCATCATCCGCGCCTTGGTGTCGCTCTGCACCTTCTCGACCGCCGCTTCCGCTGTCAGGCCGTTGCGAATCGCCTCCTCGAGCTTGCGCACCCAGCCCTGGTCATGCGCAAACATCCGGTAGGTTTCGAGCACTTCGCGATGCTCGCCTTCCATCGAGACGTCGCGGCGCGACAGCATGTCGTCGATCGAGATCCTGAGCGACCCCATGGCCTCCGCCAGCCGGCGGATTTCCTTCTCGGCATCCTCGTTCAGCAGGTTGGTGACGACGATGCGCGGCTCGTGCAAGACGACATAACCGAGGCCGATGCCGTCATTATAGGTGTCGCCATCAATCGTCACCGAACGCGTCAGGTCGAGTTCGAGGCCCGGCTTGGTGATCTTCTTGAGCTCGCCGGTGGCGATCATCTCGGCAAGCACCATCGCCGTCGTTTCGAGCGCTTCCACCTCCTCGTCGCGATAGTTGCGGCTCGCCTTGTTCTGCACGACGAGAACACCCAGTGAGCGCCCGGTCCTCAAGATCGGCACGCCGAGGAAGGAATGGTAGATTTCTTCGCCCGTCTCCGGCAGGTAGCGGAAGGCCGGATGCGACTGCGCGTCGGAAAGGTTGAGCGGCTGCGCCGAGGCGGCGATCGTGCCGACGAGGCCCTGCCCCATCTTCAGCTGCGCCAGGTGCACCGCCTCGCGGTTGAGACCTTCGGTCGCGTAGAGTTCGAGCACACCGTCGGCGCGCAGCACATAGACGGAGCAGACTTCCGCCACCATGTTGCTGGCAATCTGTCGGACGATCCGGTCAAGACGATCCTGCGGCTCCAGCGGCTCTGCCATCAACTCGCGCAGCCGCCTGAGCAGCACGCGCGGACCGCCGGAAAGGTCTCTCATGGCGTCTCAAGCTCCCGAAACAACGCACTCTGTCCCGGCCGGCCTGCCTTCGTCTCCTCAACCTGAAGGGGCAGGCCGCCCGCTGGGAATCAATTCTTATCCAGACCGTAGCAGGAATGCAAAGTCCTGACAGCGAGTTCTGCATAGGGACCGTCAATCAGGATGGAAATCTTGATCTCGGAGGTGGTGATCGCCTTGATGTTGATGCCTTTTTCGGCAAGTGCGCGAAACGCGGTCGCTGCCACGCCGGCATGGCTGCGCATGCCGATGCCGATGACCGAGACTTTCACCAGCCCCGATTCGTTTTGCACGACGTCGTAGCCGATCTTCTCCTTATGGTCGCCGAGCACCTTGATCGCCTTCTCGACGTCGCCCGACGGCACGGTGAAGGTCATATCGGTCTTCGATCCGTCCTCGGAGATATTCTGGACGATCATGTCGACATTGATATGAGATTCGGCAAGCGGCCCGAAGATCGCAGCGGAGACGCCCGGCCGGTCGGCAAGACGGCGAAGCGAGATCTGAGCCTCATCCTTGGCATAGGCGATGCCGGTGACTACTTCCTGTTCCACGATTTCATCCTCGTCACAAATCAGCGTTCCGGGCGGGTTCAACAGATCGCCCATGCCCGGAGCATCGGGATCTTCGAAAGACGAGCGCACGAAGGTACGCACCTTGTGCACCATGGCAAGCTCGACCGAGCGCACCTGCAGCACCTTGGCGCCGAGCGAGGCCATCTCGAGCATTTCTTCGAAAGCGATCTTCTTCAGCCTGCGCGCCTGCGGCACGATGCGCGGATCGGTCGTGTAGACGCCGTCGACATCGGTATAGATATCGCAGCGATCGGCTTTGACAGCGGCCGCGATGGCCACAGCCGATGTATCCGATCCGCCGCGTCCGAGTGTCGCGATGCGGTTGTCGGGTCCCAATCCCTGGAAACCGGCGATGACGGCAACCTGCCCCTCGCCCATGCGCTTTATGATGTCGGAACCATCGATATCGAGGATGCGCGCCGCGCCATGGGCGTTGTCGGTGCGGATCGGGATCTGCCATCCCTGCCAGGAGCGCGCATTGATATCCATCGCCTGCAGCGCGATCGCCAGCAGCCCCGAGGTTACCTGCTCGCCGGAGGCGACGACTGCGTCATATTCCCGCGCATCGTAAAACGGAGAGTTGGCGCCGATCACCTTCGGCGTGCCCTGCACCCAGCCGACCAGCTCATTGGTCTTGCCGGACATAGCCGAAACCACCACGGCCACCTCGTGGCCGGCATCGACTTCGCGTTTCACGTGGCGGGCAACGTTCTTGATGCGGTCCAGGTCAGCGACGGACGTGCCGCCGAATTTCATTACGATGCGTGCCATATGCCTCTACCACGACTGGCGCCGGAAAACGGAAACCCGCACCCGGCATCACGAAAGCTCTGGGGCGGACCGCTTGGCGAAAGAGCCGAGTTACAATTTCTGGAACCGCTCTAAAAGCCCAGGCCTGTAAGGCCCCAAGTTGCGGCGTCTCTTAGCGAGTTTGGCCAGGGGAGGCAAGCGCGTGCGATAAAAGCAGTTGCCGGGCTGCTCCACGCCTGCCGGCCCCCTGGTCCGCGCCCCTTGACTTATGCTGCCGATCATCCGACTTCACATCTGACGAACGAAGGAGTGGACGATGACGGAAGGCGCCAGAAGCACGATCGACCAGGGTGAAGTGGACCGCTTCTCGGCGATGGCGGCGGAATGGTGGAGCCCGACCGGCAAGTTCAAACCGCTGCACAAGTTCAATCCCGTCCGCCTCGCCTATATAAGAGACAAGGCCTGCGCGAATTTCGGCCGCGATCAGAAAAGCCCTCGTCCGCTCGAGGGTCTGCGCGTCCTGGATATCGGCTGCGGCGGCGGCCTGTTGTCCGAACCGGTCGCCCGCATGGGCGCCTCCGTCGTCGGTGCCGACCCCTCCGACAAGAATATCGGCATCGCCTCGACCCATGCGAAAGCCTCCGGCGTCCCGGTCGACTATCGCGCCGTCACCGCCGAGGAGCTCGCCGAGGCCGGCGAGACCTTCGATATCGTTCTGAACATGGAAGTGGTCGAACACGTCGCCGACGTCGAGTTCTTCATGACGACCTGCGCGAAGATGGTTCGCCCTGGCGGCCTCATCTTCGTTGCCACCATCAATCGCACGATGAAGGCGGCAGCCCTTGCCATCTTCGCCGCCGAGAACATCCTGCGCTGGCTGCCGCGCGGCACCCATCAATATGAAAAGCTGGTGCGTCCGGAAGAACTGGAAAAGCCGCTTGCCGCAAGCGGCCTCGAGATAACCGACCGCACCGGCGTCTTCTTCAACCCGCTGTCGAACCAGTGGAACCTATCGAGAGATATGGACGTGAACTACATGCTGCTGGGGAAGCGGCCGGCTTGATTTCGCACTCATAAGCCGGCTACGTTTCGCAGCCAAACCGCAACGGCTGACTATCAGTGCACATCCTCCGGCAGAACCGGAATAGCCGCGATCTCTATGCCTTCTTCCACCAGCGCTTGCGCCTCGTCGAGCGTCGCCTGGCCGATGATGCCGCGGGCATCCGCTTCGCCATAATGGATCTTGCGGGCCTCCTCTGGGAACTTTGTACCGACATCCTCGGAATTGGCTTTAACGGCGGCGACGGCCTCTTTCAGTTTTTGCAGGGCCTCCTGCCGCATCGCATCCATTGCCAGCGTCTGCCTCTCGTCCTTCTTGCGCGCCGTCGAAACCGACGGCGCCATCAGAAGCTTGGAGACTGCGGCGGAATGGCAGACCGGGCAGGTCAGGAAACCGGTCGCGACCTGACGGTCGAAGTCGGCGCTTTCCGAAAACCAACCTTCGAATTCATGGGCATTGTCGCAGGTGAGGGAATAGCGGATCAAGCGGCGACGCCTCCTGCGACTGCCCCCACAATCTTCTCGACCGAGAATTCCCGGCCGTTCCTCAGGTTCGGGATCTTGTCATGCGCAGCCTTTACCGCGCCGGGATCGATCTCAGCGAGGATGACCGCCTCTCCAGTGGCGCCGGCGGAGGCCAGTACCGTGCCCCAGGGATCGATGATCATCGAATGGCCGAAGGTCTCGCGCCCGTCCTCGTGCCGGCCGGCCTGCGCCGCGGCGATGACGAAGACACCGTTCTCGATCGCGCGTGCGCGCAGCAGTATCTCCCAATGCGCTTCCCCCGTCTGCCGGGCGAAGGAGGACGGAACCGTCATCACCTCGGCGCCGGCAACGGCCTGAGCTCGGAAAAGCGCGGGAAAGCGCACGTCGTAGCAGATCGCGAAACCCATTTCGGCAAAAGGCAGCGACAGGACGCGCGCCTCCGAGCCCGCCGTATAGGCCGCACTTTCACGCCAGCTTTCGCCATTGTCGAGGTCGACGTCGAACATATGAATCTTGTCATAGCGATTGAGAATTCTGCCGTCGGGACCGAACAGGAAACCGCGATTGGCGATCTTGCCGTCGGAAAGCGCGATCGCAGTCGAGCCGACATGCATGTGAATGCCGAACTCCCTGGCAAGCTCGGAGCCGGTCTTGACGATGACGTCATGCGCCTCGTCCGCGAGCACGGCGCGCGCCGCGGCCCGGTCGCGCTGCAGGATGCCGGTCATCTCGGGAGTCTGCACATAGGTCGCGCCCTTGGCGGCAGCCTCGCGCACCAGCCTTGCCATGGCGGCGGCATTCTTGACCGGATCGACCCCGGAGCACATCTGGATGGCGGCAGCCTTGAAACTCATCGATTCGTCCTCACGCCGCCAGCATCGGATCAAGCTTGCCGGCACGGTCGAGCGCAAAGAGATCATCGCAGCCGCCGACATGTTCGGCGCCGATAAAGATCTGCGGGAAGGTGGTCCGCCCGTTCGATTTGCCGATCATCTCCTGGCGAAGGTCCGGGGAATAGGTCGCGTCGTGCTCGACGTAGTCGACGCCCTTTTCTTCAAGAAGGGACTTGGCGCGGCTGCAATAGCCGCAGAACTGCCGTGTATAGATCGTGACGGGTACCATGATATCTCCAGACGGATGCCGGGTATTTCTGTCATATAGGCTCGGAGAGAGCCCTTGCAAAGGTCAAAACCGTGATCTCGGCCGCGCCCGCCTTGCGCAGCGTCCGGCTTGCGGCGGCAACCGTCGCCCCTGTCGTATAAACGTCGTCGATAAGGACGATGCGCTTGCCGAAAATGTCGTTTTCACGACCCTTGGCGATCGCGAAAGCGCCTCTGACGTTGTCCTCGCGCGCCTTGGCGCCGAGGCCGACCTGCTGGCTGGTGCGCTTGACGCGCACAAGGGTGGCGGCAAGCAGCGGTTTACCGGAAAGCCTTGCCATATGGCGGGCAAGCTCGGCAGCCTGGTTGAACTTGCGGGTCAGCATGCGGGTGCGGTGCAGCGGCACCGGAATCAGCGCATCGCAGCTTTCGACCGTCCCATCGGAAGCGCGCAACATCCATCCGGCCATCATCGGCGCCAGATCGGTGCGATCGCGATATTTAAGCCCATGCACGAGGTCGCGGACGGCGTGGTCGTGGGTCGCCGCGGACCGCAGCCGGTCGAAAGGCGGCGGATTGGCGATTGCCTCGGCGCTGACAATGCCGGCGCCGAGATCGTGCGAGAAGGGAATGCCGAGCACCTCGCAATAGGGCCGTTCGATGAAGCGGATGCCAGCCCAGCATTTCGCGCAGAGCCCGCGATGGCCGCCGGTGGAAACGCCGCAGACCGAACAGGCCGGCGGATAGAGAAAATCGGCAAGTGCCGAAAACGGCCGCAGGAGCTGCGTCCGCAGGAACTCCGCCGGTCTTTCGAAATCAATCGGTCCCATGCCGCTGAGATTAGCCGGTTCTCTTCGAAAGGAAAATCGCCTTGCGGCGATGCCGGACCGCGGCGGCGCGCGTCTGAAAAGACGCGCAAGGAAGCTGCAACGCTTTGAGTAGCTGCAATCCCTGAAATCGATTCCGATATCAGGAATTATGCAGTAAGGACATCGCCATGGAAATGATCTTCGACAGAGCCCTGATCGCCGCGCATCGCCATCGCGCGCTTGTCAACAACGACCCGAAAGCCGCCTTCCTGCTGGACATCGCGGCAGAGGAAATGGCCGAGAGGCTGGCGGTCGTCGAACGGCGCTTCGAAACCGCCGTCGAATTGCATGGCACGACAGGTGCGGCGGCCCGCGCGGCAATGGCGACGGGTAAGATCGGCACGATGATCCGCGTCGAGAGCGAGAAGGCCTATGCGGCCTCAAGCGAAAGCTTTATCGAAGCGCCGCTCGAGGACGTGCCTCTCGATCCGCAATCGGCCAACCTCATTCTGGCGCCGCTCAGTCTGCACCTGACCAATGACACACCGGGTGTTTTCATCCAGATTCGCCGCGCCCTGAAACCGGACGGTCTGTTCCTGGCGGCCATCCCCGGCGCCGGCACGCTGCAGGAACTGCGCGACGCCCTCTTGACCGCCGAGGTCGAAATGACCGGCGGCGCCAGCCCGCGCGTCATCCCCTTTGCCGATGTGCGCGATGTCGGCAGTCTCATGCAGCGTGCCGGCTTTACCCTGCCGGTGATCGACGCTGAGACCTATACGGTACGATATGATTCACTGTTTCCGCTGATGCGCGATCTCCGGGCCATGGGCATGAGCAATCCGCTCGCAGCCCGCGGCCGCATGCCCCTGACCCGCGCCTTCTTCCTGCGCGCAGCAGAGATCTATGCCGAGCGCTATTCCGATCCCGACGGACGCATTCGCGCGACCTTTTCGATCATCTATGTCTCCGGATGGGCGGCTCACGAGAGCCAGCAGAAGCCGCTCCAGCCGGGCTCGGCCAAGGCACGCCTTGCCGATGCGCTGAAAGTGGACGAGCATAAGCTCAGGCAATAGCGGATGATCTCAACGGTTTGTGCAACGCTTCATGCTGCAACCCGCCGAAAGTAGACGGCCGTCTGTTTAATTGACGGTGATATTGTTGCTGACAACGCTGAAGACGTTCTGCAGGCTGCCGGTAAAAAAGCCGAGACCCGAGACCAGCGCCGTGCAGATGACGGCGGCGATCAGCCCGTATTCGACCGCCGTTGCACCCGTGTCGTCCGCAAAAAATGCTTTCAAAAGACGCATTACCCCAACCTTTGCGTGAATCGACTGCAATAACTAATACAGGCCATCGGGCGATGGCCGGCATTTTCAGCAACCGGCGCCGACGCCGTATCCCTCGACGACGCAGACCGAGCCGGGCGTCTCCTGCAGGACGCTGCGGCGAATCGTATAGCGCTTGCCGCCTTCGTTCTTCGGGATCGATCCTGTGGTGATCGTGTCGAAATCCACCGGCGCGCTGGCAAAGACGCTTTTCTTCGAGGAATCGGCAAGCATCGGCGTCAGGATCAGTGTCAGGGCGACCACCGCCGTGCCAAAGAGAAGGGCGATATTGAGCGCACCCGTCCTGCGCGAGGCAGACGAAGCCCGTTCCTTTTCCCGGACAGCTTTCCAGAAATCATCGTCCATGAGGTCAAGCCTTTTAAATACGCACGTCAGATGCTTGATTGAGGCCGATCTTTGGCAGAAGGTGTTAAACGATCCATTAATATCCACAGCCGAAAACGGCATGGGACAATAATAATCAGCTAACGCTAATACATGTCGACTGGAAGGGCGCAGCAGTTCCTGGAGAACGACATGTAATGAAATAAGAATTCAAAGCGCGTCGCGCGCATTAAGTTCAACAAGACGCACTCTAAAGTAAATCCTGCAGCATCGGGATGAGCGGCTCGTCGGCCGGCGGCATCGGGTAGTCCCGAAGCGCCTGCGCACGCACCCATTTCAAGGCCTGCCCCTCGCGGCCCTGGGCAATGCCCTCATAGCGCCGGCAGATATAAAGCGGCATCAACAGGTGGAACGTCTCGTAGGAATGGCTGGCGAAAGTCAGCGGCGCGAGGCAGGCGATCTTCGTCTTGATGCCGAGCTCTTCCTCGAGCTCGCGCACCAGTGTTTCCTCCGGGGTCTCGCCGGGCTCGACCTTGCCGCCGGGAAACTCCCAAAGCCCGGCAAGCGATTTTCCCTCGGGACGCTGTGCCAATAGAATACGCCCGTCGGCATCGATCAGCGCACAGGCGGCGACCAGCAATATCTTCCGGCCATTGCACTGTATGAGAGGCTCGCTCATCGCGGCTCCCGCTGCCAATAACAATAATGATAGGCGTCGCGAAAACCGAGGCGCTCGTAAAGTGCGATCGCCGGGCGGTTGGAAATCTTGACCTGCAGCCAGGCCGATCGGGCGCTGCGCATGCGTGCCCAGCGCAGCGCCGAAGTCAGGATTTCGGTGCCTAGTCCTTCGCGTCGCCGCGGTTCGCAGACCGAGAGCGACATGATGCCGGCAAGATCGTTGTCCTGGACGCAGAGCACGGTCGCAAGCGGGCCGTCCACCGCATTTTCAATCATGAAGAGGCCCGACGGCGGCTTGATCGCGGAAATGATTTCCGCAAGTGCCGGCTTCAGCGTCAAAGGCGCTCCATCGACGGCAAGGTTGGCATCGACGAAACGGCCGACGTCGTGGGTCGGCAGGTGATCGAGCGTATCCGGCAGCGCAGCCTCGGTGAGATCACAGGTCATCACCACCGTTTCGTCGAACCGCGTCCAGTTCTGCGCGCTGAGAAGCTCGATCAAGACAGGCGAAGCGAGCGGCGTCTGCCGGACGACGGCGGCGCGGCCATAGGCTTCGAACTTGCGGCTCGCCTTTTCCAGGCGGATCTCGACGTCGCGATGGTCCGACGGATCGAGCGGCACGATGGAATTCAGCCGGTTGGACGGGTGGCCGGCCGTCAACCGGACCTGCCAACTGCCGTCATATTGCACGGATGCCGCCGGCCAGGCGCGAAAACCGACAGCCTCCAGCCTGCGGACCAGCGGCAAATTCTGCGAAGAAATAGATGCCTGCTCCAACGAACGATCAGCTCCGGTAGTCGCCATTGATCGCAACATATTCCTTGGTGAGGTCGCAGGTCCAGACGGTTGCCGAACCGGTGCCGAGGCCGATATCGACTTTGACGGGGATATCCTGCGCCTTCATCACGTTCGAGGCGGCTTGCTCGGAATAGTCGGGGTCGCGCTCACCGTTGACGGCGACTCTGACGTCGCCGAACCAGATGGCGAGTCGGTCGCGGTCGGCCATCTCGCCTGATTTGCCGACAGCCATGACGATCCGGCCCCAATTGGCGTCTTCGCCGGCAGCCGCCGTCTTGACCAGCGGCGAATTGGCGATCGACAGCGCGATACGCTTGGCGGCGGCATCGCTCTCGGCGCCGGTCACGGTGATTTCGAGCATCTTGGTGGCGCCCTCGCCGTCGCGCACCACTTGCAGCGACAGATCCTTCAGCACTTCGTTGAGAGCGGCCCGGAAGGCGGCAAGGCGCGGATCATCGGCGCGTTCGATGCGGGCCTGGCCGTCTTCGGCCGCGGCACCCGTCGCAAACAGCATCAGCGTGTCGGAGGTGGAGGTGTCGCTGTCGACGGTCATGGAATTGAAGGTCGGGCCGACGCCATCGGATAGCAGCGCCTGCAGCGTGGCCGGGGCGATGTCCGCATCGGTCACGACGAAGGAGAGCATCGTCGCCATGTCGGGCGCAATCATGCCCGCGCCCTTGGCAATGCCGTTGATCGTCACGGCAACCCCGCCGATCTCGGCGCTGCGGGTTGACACTTTCGGATAGGTGTCGGTCGTCATGATCGCCTTGGCGGCCTCAAACCAGAAGTCGCCGGTGGCCTCCGCCTGCATCCGGTCCAGGACACCTGAGAATTTGGTGGCGTCGAGCGGTTCGCCGATGACGCCGGTCGAGGCCAGGTAGACCTCGTTCTCGCCGCAGCCGACGGCGGCCGCGGCCGATTTCGCCGTCAGCGCGGTCGCCTGGCGGCCCTTGATGCCGGTAAAGGCATTGGCATTGCCGGAATTGACGACGACGGCCCGGGCACTGCCGTGGGGCAGGTTGGCGCGGCAGAAATCGACCGGCGCCGACGGGCATTTGGAGCGGGTGAAGACACCCGCGACGGCGGCCGGCTTGTCGAAGACCATCATCAGCACGTCGGTACGGTTCTTATACTTGATACCGGCGGAAGCCGTCGCGATGCGCACGCCGCGCAGAGCAGGCATGGCAACGAAGGATTTCGGAGCAAGCGGAGAAACAGAACCGGACATGATGAAACCTGCCAATGGAAGATAGTGAAGGGCCCGGAAGAACCGGGCCCGATGCGAATATTACTGCTGCGGCGCCGGCTGGGCGGGCTCACTGCCCGGTTCCGGCTGCTTGTTGGCCTGATCATAACCCTTGCGCAGCGTCTCGTCCGAGATCTCGATCTTGGCGGACGTCTTGGCCTGGTTCAGAAGCGCAAGATACTTGTCGCGCATGACGAGCTGACGAACCTGATCCTGCACCTGATCGAAAGGTGGCGGCGGCGCGTCGCGCTTGTCCTCCACCTTGATGACATGATAGCCGAAGTCGGTCTTCACCGGCGTCTTGGAATAGGCGCCCTTCTCGAGCGCGAAAGCTGCGTCCTCGAATTCCTTGACCATGCGGCCGCGCGAGAAATAGCCGAGATCGCCGCCTTCCGACTTGTTCGGATCGGTGGATTTTTCCTTGGCGAGTTCGGCGAAATCCTTGCCGGCGTCGAGCTGCTTGATGATCTCCTTGGCTTCGTCCTCGGTCTTGACGAGGATATGGCGAGCATGGACTTCCTCCTGCTTCGGCAGGGCTGCGACTTCCTTGTCGTAGCGCGCCTTGACTTCGTCAGGCGTCACGGTGTCGACGACATGCTTCTTGAAATAGGCGTTGTGCAGCTCGCGATCGGAAAGATACTGCATGCGCTTCTTGAATTCGTCGGTCTGGTCGAGCTTCTCGGCGATGGCGTCGGCGGCAAGCAGCTTCACGTCGATGGCGGCGGACAGGGCTGCGACCTTCTTCTGGTCGTCAGGAAGCTGGGCCAGCTGCGGATCGAGATTGGCGACGGCAAGATCGAGTTCCGACTGGTGGATTTCCAGATTGCCGACCTTGGCGACGACGGCGTCCTCTGCATGGGCCGGAGCCTGGAATGCAACGAAAGTTGCAAACGCCAGCAGGGCGAATTTATTGGTGCTCAACATCAAATAACCCTTCACAGTTACATCGCCGGCGTCAGCATCGCCTATTCCAGCTCAAAATAGCCATCAACACCGGATTGTGGCCTTTCTGTATCCGCCAAATCCGTTGACATCATTCGACCCCCCTCTTATCTGTCACGCAACCTCGCGTCCAGAACAGTTTCCGGGCGTTTCAAGGCGTGCGCCTGATTTTCGGCTGGGCCGCGGACAAGAAACGTCGCGGATGAATATTGAGAAAGGACCAGTCACATGGTCAGCTTTGGCGGTATAGCCCGCAAGTTATTTGGGTCGTCCAATGATCGCCGCGTGCGGTCCTTCCAGCCGAACGTCACCGCGATCAACTCCATCGAAGAGAAGACGAAGGCCCTGACGGACGAGCAGCTGGCGGCAAAGACCGCGGAGTTCCGTGCTCTTCTGGCCGAAGGCAAGACGCTCGACGACATCCTGATTCCCGCCTTTGCCGTCGTGCGCGAGGCTTCGCGCCGCGTTCTCGGCCTGCGACCTTTTGACGTACAGCTGATCGGCGGCATGATCCTGCACTCGAATGCGATCGCCGAGATGAAGACCGGCGAAGGCAAGACTCTCGTCGCCACCCTGCCGGTCTATCTGAACGCGCTTTCCGGCAAGGGCGTGCACGTCGTCACCGTCAATGACTATCTTGCCCAGCGCGATGCGGCGACCATGGGCCGCGTCTACGGCTTCCTCGGCATGACCACAGGCGTCATCGTCCATGGCCTCTCCGACGAGGAGCGCCGCGCGGCCTATGCCTGCGACATCACCTACGCCACCAACAACGAACTCGGCTTCGATTATCTGCGCGATAACATGAAGTACGAGAAGAACCAGATGGTTCAGCGCGGCCATAATTTCGCGATCGTCGACGAAGTGGACTCGATCCTCGTCGACGAGGCGCGCACGCCGCTGATCATTTCCGGCCCGCTCGACGACCGCTCGGAACTCTACAATACGATCGATGCCTTCATTCCGCTGCTCGTCCCCAGCGATTACGAAATCGACGAGAAGCAGCGCTCCGCCAACTTCTCCGAGGAAGGCACCGAGAAGCTGGAGAACATGCTGCGCCAGGCCGGTCTCCTGAAGGGCAACGCGCTCTACGACATCGAGAACGTCGCGATCGTCCATCACATCAACAATGCGCTGAAGGCCCACAAGCTCTTCCAGCGCGACAAGGACTATATCGTCCGCAACGGCGAAGTCGTCATCATCGATGAGTTCACCGGCCGCATGATGCCGGGCCGGCGCTATTCGGAAGGCCAGCACCAGGCGCTCGAAGCCAAGGAAAAGGTGCAGATCCAGCCGGAAAACCAGACGCTGGCCTCGATCACCTTCCAGAATTACTTCCGCATGTATGACAAGCTCGCCGGGATGACCGGCACGGCGCAGACGGAAGCGGAAGAATTCGGCAATATCTACAATCTCGACGTCATCGAGGTTCCGACCAACCTGCCGATCAAGCGCATCGACGAGGACGACGAGGTCTACCGGACCTTCGACGAGAAGTTCAAGGCGATCATCGAGGAAATCCTCGACGCCCATAAGCGCGGCCAGCCGGTGCTCGTCGGTACGACCTCGATCGAGAAGTCGGAACTGCTTGCCGAGCGCCTGCGCAAGCAGGGCTTCAACGACTTTCAGGTGCTGAACGCCCGCTACCACGAGCAGGAAGCCTACATCGTCGCCCAGGCCGGCGTGCCGGGCGCCGTGACGATCGCCACCAACATGGCCGGCCGCGGCACCGACATCCAGCTCGGCGGCAACCTGGAGATGCGGATCGAGCGCGAACTCGGCGAGATTGAAGCCGGTCCGGAGCGTGAAGCCCGGATTCAGGCGATCGTCGAAGAGATCAAGGAACTCAAGCAGAAGGCGCTTACTGCCGGCGGCCTCTATGTCATCGCCACCGAACGCCATGAAAGCCGCCGCATCGACAACCAGCTGCGCGGCCGCTCCGGCCGTCAGGGCGACCCCGGCCGCTCGAAATTTTACCTGTCGCTTCAGGATGACCTGATGCGCATCTTCGGCTCCGACCGCATGGACAGCATGCTGACCAAGCTCGGACTCAAGGAGGGCGAGGCGATCGTCCATCCCTGGATCAACAAGGCGCTGGAGCGCGCGCAGAAGAAGGTCGAAGCCCGCAACTTCGACATCCGCAAGAACCTCTTGAAGTATGACGACGTTCTTAACGATCAGCGCAAGGTCATCTTCGAGCAGCGCCTCGAACTGATGGAATCGACCAATATTTCCGAGACCGTCTCTGACATGCGCCGTGAGGTGATCGAGGATCTGGTCGAAAAGCATATCCCCGAACGCGCCTATGCCGAACAATGGGATGCCGTCGGCCTGAAGACCGGCGTCACCAATATCCTCAATCTCGATCTGCCGATCGAGGATTGGTTCAAGGAGGAAGGCATCGGCGAGGACGATATTCGCGAGCGCCTGACGGAAGCCGCCAATGCCGCCTTTACTGAGAAGGCCGAGCGTTTCGGCGACGACATCATGCATTATGTCGAGCGCTCGATCGTCATGCAGACGCTCGATCATCTCTGGCGCGAGCATATCGTCAACCTCGATCACCTGCGCTCGGTCATCGGCTTCCGCGGTTACGCCCAGCGCGATCCGTTGCAGGAATACAAGTCTGAAGCTTTCGAACTCTTCACCGGCCTCCTCAACAATCTGCGCGAGGCCGTCACCGCCCAGCTGATGCGCGTCGAACTGGTGCAGCAGGCGCCGGCCGAACCCGAGCCGCCGCTGATGCAGGCCCATCATCTGGACCCAATGACGGGCGAGGACGATTTCGCTCCGATCTACCAGGCCTCCGAAGTGATCGTCGCGCCCGAGAACCGCAATCCCGAGGATCCCACGACCTGGGGCAAGATCGGTCGCAACGAGGCCTGCCCCTGCGGCTCCGGCAAGAAATACAAGCACTGCCACGGGGCCTTCGAACAGGTCTGAGGCCAATACGACAACTCTGAAAATGCCGCCTTCGGGCGGCATTTTCTTTTCTGCGGCAACGCCGGGCAGCTGCAATTCCAGGCCCGCGGCCAGGGCCGTTCCGGAACCGTTTCTTAACCCTGCTCTGTCAAGACTTCGGGGACGATTTGCCTGACCTCAGAGTTTTGCGTGTTCATCATGGCGGTCATAGAAACAGCGGAGAAGATGCTGCCGGCGGGCCTGCGCCCGATCGGCGGCCGTACGCTGCGCATGCTCGCGGCCGTGCTGACCGAAGGCGGCGAGAAGGCCGCCGCTCAGCGTATGGCGCTGACGGCCTTTTCGATCCGCATCCTCAGTGCCGCACTCGCCTTCGTCTCCCAGATCGTGCTCGCACGGCTGATGGGCGAATATGAATATGGCATCTTCGTTTTCGTCTGGGTGCTGGTCGTCGTCTTCGGCGACCTCTCCTGCCTTGGCTTCCACACCGCGATCATCCGCTTTCTGCCGCAGTACAAGGCGGCGGGCGCCTTCGAGGAAATCCGCGGCCTGACGGGTACGGCGCGCATCTTCGCGCTACTGTCCGGCACGGCGATGCTTGCCGCCGGCATGCTCGGGCTGCGTTTATTCGGGGATATGATCGAGCCCTATTATCTCGTCCCGATCTTCCTCGGCCTGTTTGCCATGCCGATGATCGCACTCGGCGATATTCTGGAAGGCACCTCGCGAGCGAACCACTGGCCGGTGATGGCGCTGGGCCCGGTCTATATTATCCGGCCGATCCTCATCATCGGCTGCATGCTGATTGCGATTGCCACCGGCGCGGAGCATACCGCCGTCACCGCCATGCAGGCGGCGCTCGTGGCCACCTTCGTCACGGCCCTCGGCCAATATAGCGCGACGCTTTACCGCCTTCGCCGGCATTATGACGACGGCCCGCGCAAGGTCGATTTCCTCGCCTGGCTCAGCGTCGCCTTTCCCATCTTCCTGATCGAGGGCGTCAGCTTCCTGCTGACCAATTCCGATGTCGTCGTCGTCGGCATTTTCCTCGAACCACACGACGTCGCCATTTATTTCGCCGCCGCCAAGACCATGGCGCTGGTGCATTTCATCAATTTCTCCGTCAAAGCCGCCGCCGGCCCGCGCTTTTCCTCGATCATCGCTCAAGGCGACCATGCGCAGCTGGCGAATGCCGCAGCTGACGCCGCCCGCTGGACCTTCTGGCCAGCGCTCGGCGTCGGTCTTGCCGTTCTCGCGGCCGGTCACTTGCTGCTGTCGCTGTTCGGCGGCGCCTTCACGTCGGGTTATCTGGTCATGGCGATCCTGCTTGCCGGCATTCTCGCCAAGTCGCTGGTCGGTCCGGCCGAGACGCTGCTGATGATGGCCGGCAAGCAGAATCTCTGCGTCGCGCTCTATGCCGGTGCATTGGCCGCCAATATCGGTCTCAACCTCGCTTTGATTCCGCATTACGGCATCGAAGGCACCGCGATTGCCACAGCCTCGGCCATGGCGGTCGAGGCTGTCCTTCTGCATATCGCCGTGCGCCGCACGCTCGGCATCGTTCTCTTCGCCTTCGCCAGCCCCGCCGCCGCAACCCCAGAAATGAGAGTTCGATAGATGGTGCGTCCGCCCCCCGTCACCGAAAGCACCGACAGCATCACCAACCGCATGATCCATGATCTCGCGTCGCTGCATTTCGAGGCACCGCAGGCCGAGGCCCGTACGGAGATCGGCCGGCCCGGACGCGAACTTTGCCTCTATCCCGGCAAGCTCGGCTACGAGCTTCAGGATGAGCTAGACTTCCTCTCCAACCGGGCGATGGAGCCGAACGTCTTCTTCTCCGGCCGCTTCCTAGCGCCCGCCATGCCGCGGCTCGAAGACAGGCAGGTGAATTTCGCCCTGATCCGCGACCACAATGCCGGCCGCAGCCGCATGCGCTTCCTCCTGCCGTTTTCGGTCGACAAACCGGGTTTTGCCGTCGGTCCCTCGATCATCCGCGGCTGGTCGAACAGCTTCGGCCCGCTCGGCACGCCGCTCGTCGACAGCGAGGACGCGGCCGAAACCCTCGACAATCTCTTCGAAGCGCTTACCGTCCGTGATCTCAACCTGCCGGGCACCCTGGTCCTGCCGGATCTGAGATTGAACGGAATTTTTGTGCGCATGCTCAAGGCTGTCGCGCTCGGCCGCAATCTGCCGCTCACCGTGACCAATCCCTATCTGCGCCCGATGCTGCAGAGCGAGGACGAGGCGCCGGCCTATCTCGGCAAAACCATCTCCTCATCACACATGCGCGAGATGCGCCGCCAGTGGCGTCAGCTGGAAGAACTCGGAACGGCGGTCTATGCCGTTGCCCGCCAGCCGCGTGAAATCCACGTCCGTTTCGAGGAATTCCTGGCGATGGAAGCCGGCGGCTGGAAAGGCAAACGGCGAAGCGCCCTTGTCACCGACCGCTATCATACCGCCTTCGCCCGCGAGGCCGTCTCGAACCTTGCCGCCGTCGACGCGGTGCGGATTCATTCGATCGACCTCAACGGCAAGGCGATCGCCGCCGTCGTGGTGCTGATGATGGGCGGCGAGGCCTATACCTGGAAGACGGCTTATGACGAAAACTATGCCCGCTATTCTCCGGGCAAGCTTTTGATGAGCGAACTCACCGAATGGCATCTCGACGACGCCAATATCGTCCGCTCCGATTCCTGCGCCGTCTCCGACCACCCGATCATGAGCCGCTTCTGGCAGGAGCGCGAGGAGATGGGAACATTGGTGATCGGCCTGACGCAGAACGGCGACCGCGACATGCGCCAGGTCGCCGCCCAGCTGCACATGTACCGCAGCACGCGCAACATGGCGAAAATGCTGCGCGAGAAGATCATGTCGCTCGCCAGCCGGAGTTGACGCCTCAGCCTTCGGCTGCCGCCTTTTCCCGCAGCAGCCGGCGGATCACCTTGCCCGTGGTCGTCAGCGGCAGTGACTCGACGAATTCCACCTCGCGCGGATATTCGTGCATCGAAAGCCGCATCTTCACCCATTCCCTGATGTCGGCGGCCAGCGCCTCGCTCGGCGAATGGCCCGGTGCCAGCACGATATAGGCCTTGACGATCTCCGTCCGCACGGCATCGGGCTTGCCGACGGCAGCGGCAAGCTGCACGGCGGGATGGCCGATCAGGCAGTCCTCGATTTCGGCCGGGCCGATGCGATATCCCGAAGAGGTGATGACGTCGTCGTCGCGGCCTTCGAAGGTGACGTAGCCCTCTTCATTCTGGCGGCCGATATCGCCGGTAAGCAGCCAGCCCTTGACGAATTTTTTCTCGGTCGCCGCCTCATCGTTCCAATAGCCAAGGAACATGACGGGATCGGGACTGGCGATGGCGATCTGGCCCGGCTCGCCGGCCGCCAGCTCATCCCCCGCTTCACCGACGATCGCGACACGGTGTCCCGGTACCGCCCTGCCGATGGCACCGGCCCTGGTCACGCCATAGGCAGCACTCGATGAGAGCACGAAATTGCATTCCGTCTGGCCGTAGAATTCATTGACGGTGATGCCGAGCGTGCGCCGCGCCCATTCATAGGTCTCGCGGCCGAGCGCCTCCCCGGCAGAGCCGATCGTGCGCAGCACGAGATCATATTTCGAACGCGGATCGGAAACCGAGCGCATCAGCCTCAACGCCGTCGGTGGAATGAAGGCATTGCGCACCTTCATCTCCGCCATGATCCGGTAGGCCATGTCAGCATCGAATTTCTGCGCCGGCGAGGAGACGACGGGAACGCCAAGCAGAAGGCTCGGCAGCAGCGCGTTGAGCAGCCCGCCGGCCCAGGCCCAGTCGGACGGCGTCCAGACCTTGTCGCCGGCACGCGGAAAACCCTCATGGGCGAACTGCATGCCGGGAATATGCCCGGGGAGAACACGGTGGCCATGCAGCGCGCCCTTCGGCGGCCCTGTCGTGCCCGAGGTAAAGATCATCAGCGCCGGATCGTTCGGACCGGTCTCGGCGACGTCGAAGACCGAAGGGTGAGTATCCGCCAGTTCGGCAAATCCCAGCGCCTCGTCATTTGGCCCGTCGATGCTGACCACATGTTTCAGCACCGGCAGGCGGTCACGGATCTGCCGGATGCGATCAAGACCGAAACCATTGGTGACGACGGCCGCTGCCCCTGCCGCCTTCAGCCGGTATTCCAGCGCCTCGACGCCGAAGAGCAGCGCCAGCGGCAGCGCAACCGCGCCGGCCTTGTAGATCGCCACATGCGCGATCACTGTTTCGAAGGACTGCGGCAAGAGCAGCGCGACACGATCGCCGCGTCCGATCCCGAGCGAAACCAGCGCATTGGCGAAGGCCGAGGAACGGTCGGCGAGCGCGCGGTAGGTCATCGAGCGATGATGGCCGTCGGGGCTGAAATGTTCGAGGCAGACGCGCTCCGGCGCCCGGGCTGCCCAATCGTCGCTGACGGCGCGGCCGATATTGAAATCCTCCGGAATCCGCCAGGAGAAATCACGATAGAGATCGTCATAGCGATCGTGAGAGGGCAATTGCATCGTCGGATTCCGGTAAAAAATGCTGCAGCAGCTAACACCTTGCGGCACCGATGTGCAAGCAGGAGCGCGAAATGGCGCGGAAACGCGGCTTCAAGGTGGTCACCGATGATTGTGCACATGCAGCACAAATTCTTCGTCGCGCTCCCTGCGCCTTCGCCTGCTCCGCACTAGATGATGGAAAGCCGCTGGGGAGCACCGTCAGATTCATCACGGAGTCGTTTCATGGAATACGCAAAATTCGGAAAGACCGGTCTCGAAGTGTCGAAAATCTGCCTGGGCTGCATGACCTTCGGCGATCCTGGCCGCGGCAACCATGCCTGGAGCCTGCGGGAAGAGGAAAGCCGGGCAATGATCAAGCAGGCGATCGACTTCGGCATCAATTTCCTCGACACGGCCAACACCTATTCCAACGGTTCTTCGGAGGAGATCGTCGGCCGCGCCATCCGGGATTTCGCCAAGCGCGAGGATATCGTGCTGGCGACCAAGGTGTTCAACCGCATGCGGCCGGGCCCTAACGGCGCCGGCCTGTCGCGCAAGGCGATCTTCGATGAGATCGACAACAGCCTGCGCCGCCTGGGCACGGATTACGTCGATCTCTACCAGATCCATCGCTTCGACTATACGACGCCGATCGAGGAAACGCTGGAAGCGCTGCACGACGTCGTCAAATCAGGCAAGGCGCGTTATATCGGCGCCTCATCCATGTATGCTTGGCAGTTCGCCAAGGCGCTCTACGTCTCCCGTCTGAACGGCTGGACGGAATTCGTCAGCATGCAGAATCACTTGAATCTGCTCTACCGCGAGGAAGAGCGCGAGATGCTGCCGCTCTGCGAAGACCAGAAGATCGCCGTCATCCCCTGGAGTCCGCTGGCCCGCGGCCGCCTCACCCGCGACTGGGACGAGACGACGGCGCGCAGCGAGACCGACGAATTCGGCAAGACGCTCTACACCCAATCGATCGATGCCGACCGCAGAATAGTCGAGGCCGTAGCCGACATCGCCAGAGCCCGCGGCATTTCCCGCGCCCAGGTCGCCACCGCCTGGATTCTGCAGAAGAGCGTCGTGACCGCACCGATCATCGGCGCGTCCAAACCGAACCACCTGGCGGACGCTGTCGCTTCGCTCACGGTCAAGCTCACTGCCGAGGAAATCGCCTTACTGGAAGCACCCTATATCCCGCATGCCGTCGCCGGCTTCAAATAACCACCAGCCCGCTTTCGGCCTTCAATCGCCAGAACAGATCCCTCCCGTTCGCGCGGCGAGGGAGCAAAATTGTGGCAGCACCGTTGCATCGGCAGGCCGTCCGGCATCACAAGACAGTCCTAGTTCGGCCCTAGCGATTGCCGGAACATGAGGAATAGTTTGCCATGACCACCGTTCCTTTCGAGCCCCGCCGCTTCCGCAGCACCGCCACCTATTACAGCCGTTTCCGCGTTCCCTATCCCGACGCACTGATCGAGCGGGTGGCCGGCCGAATCGGCCTTCGCCCCGGCGACCGTCTGCTCGACCTCGGCTGCGGGCCGGGCCAGATCGGCATCGCCTTCGCCCGCCTTGCCGGCGCCGATGTCACCGGCCTCGACCCGGAGCCGGAAATGCTGGATGCGGCCCGCGAGGGAGCGGCGGCGGCCGGTATCCGCGCCGAATTCATTCTCGGCTCTTCGTATGATCTCGGCCCCGCCTACGGGCCGCTCAAGATGACCGCAATGGGCCGCTCGTTCCACTGGATGGATCGCGCCGCGACACTGGCGATGCTGGACAAGCTGACTGAGCCGGGAGGAACTGTCGTTCTTTTCGGCGACCGGCACATCTCCGCCTCGCCGGCCTGGCGCGAGGCCGTGGACAGCGTATCCGAACACCTGTCGCCGGAAGAGATGCGTAGCGAGCGGCAGTTCCGCCGCGGGCCTGACTTTGGGAAGCACGAGGAATTTCTGCTGCGCTCGGCATTCCGCAACCTGGAACGCATCGGCATTGTCGTCGAGCGGACCATCGATGCCGATGAGATCGTCGGCCGCGCCTTCTCCATGTCCGTCACGTCGCCGCAGGCGCTCGGCGGCAGGACGATGCAATTCGAGCAGACGCTGCGAAACGAATTGGCCGCTCTTTCACCGGATGGAAAATTCACCGAGATCGTCGAGAGTAACGCCCTCATCGCCTTCCGCGACTGAGCCTATTTCTGATTGCCGGGTTTGGGATCGAGTTGTCGGCGCATCGTCACCAAAAACTGCTCGGCGACGGCCCTGTCCTCGACGGCGCGGGCGAGAATGACGGCGCCCATCATCGATGAAAGCGTCGTCGCGGCATTGGCGCGGCGTTCCTCTTCGCTGTCGCCGGGAACAATCTCGGCTAGCGTGTCAACCAGCACGGACAACCCATCGCTGAAGACGGCGCGAACCGCGCCGCGGCTGCGGCTCACCTCCTGGATCAGCGTCGCGAAGACGCAGCTACCGCCAGGATCATCAACCGTGCGCCAGTGGATATAGTGGTCGAGAAGCGTTTCGAGCGGCCGGTCCGGCGAGCTGGCAATATGCTCCTTCCAACGCTCTTCCACCCGATCGATCAGCTTGCGGCTGACCTCAAGCGCCAGTTCGTCCTTGGAGCCGAAGTGTCCGTAAAAGCCGCCATGCGTCAGCCCTGCCGCCTTCATGATGTCGGCAACGCCAACGCCGTCAAAACCGTTTTCCCGGAAAAGCACGCCGGCTACACTCAGAATCTTCTCGCGGTTTTCGGCAAATTTCTCGCGGCTGACCCGCATCATCGTCTCCGGAAATAGTGGCTTGACAAATTATATGATGTCCATCATCAATACGCAAGAAATATGATGACCATCATGTAAATCGGTCCAGTATTTTCCCCGAAAATCCGAAACGGAATCTCGCTCATGGTTTCCACCGCCCTTGCCTCAACCCTTGCCCGGCGCAACATTCACTACGGTTGGGTCGTCGTTGCCGCTACCTTCCTCACGATGCTGGTGACGGCGGGCGCCATGGGCGCCCCCGGCGTGCTGATCAAGCCGCTGCAGGACGAATTCGGCTGGGAAACGTCGCAGATTTCCTCCGCACTCGCGATTCGCCTGATCCTGTTCGGCTTCATGGGGCCGTTTGCCGCCGCCTTCATGAATTATTTCGGCGTGCGAAAGGTCATCGTCTTTGCATTGACGCTGATCGGCATAGGCTTCGTCGGCTCGCTGTTCATGACGACGTTGTGGCAGCTCCTGCTGCTCTGGGGCATCGTCGTCGGCTTCGGCACCGGATTGACGGCGATGGTGCTCGCCGCGACGGTGTCGACGCGCTGGTTCACCAGGCATCGAGGCCTCGTCGTCGGCATGCTTTCCGCAAGCTCGGCCACCGGCCAGCTCGTTTTCCTGCCGCTGATGGCGGAGCTGACGGAGCGTTATGGCTGGCGCTCGACGGTGTTTTTCGTCTGCGCCATGATCATGGTTGCCGCCCTTGCCGTTCTCGCCTTCATGCGCGACCGGCCGGCTGACGTCAATTTGCCCTCTTTGGGTGAGGCACATGTGACGCCGGCACCGGCCAAGCCGACGCTCGGCGCTGCCCTGATGACGCCGATCACCACGCTGCGCGAGATTTCGACGACCTCGACCTTCTGGATCCTGTTTGCCACCTTCTTCATCTGCGGCCTCAGCACCAACGGCCTGATCCAGACCCATTTCGTCACCCTCTGCGGCGATTTCGGCATCGTGCCGGTGGCCGCTGCCAGCGTGCTTGCCGTCATGGGCATCTTCGATTTCTTCGGCACCATCGGCTCCGGCTGGCTGTCCGACCGATTCGACAATCGCTGGCTGCTGTTCTGGTACTACGGCCTGCGCGGCCTCTCGCTGCTCTATCTGCCCTTTAGCGATTTCAGCTTCTACGGGCTTTCGATCTTTGCCATTTTCTATGGCCTCGACTGGATCGCCACCGTGCCGCCGACCGTCAAGATCGCCGCCGACCGCTTCGGCCGAGAAAAGGCCGGCCTCGTCTTCGGCTGGGTCTTTGCCGGCCATCAGCTGGGCGCCGCCACCGCCGCCTATGGCGCCGGCCTCTCGCGCACGGAACTGTCGAGCTATCTGCCCGCCTTCTTCGTCGCCGGCGCCTTCTGCCTGCTGGCCTCGATTCTGGCGATCACGCTGAAGAAATCAGGCCTGCCGAGTGCCGCCCCTGCCGCGGCCCATTGATCCCAGAGGATCCGGCCTCTAAACAGGCCGGATCTCTCCACGGGATTGCCGCGATAACTTCGCTCGTCCGTCTTGCATGCGCGGGCGCACACATGTTAGACACCCGCCTCGTCGGTATCCGTTGCCCCATTGGCGGAATTGGTAGACGCGCTCGACTCAAAATCGAGTTTCGAAAGAAGTGCTGGTTCGACCCCGGCATGGGGCACCAGCCTCCGCTCTATTAGCTTCGGCTCGGCGAGCCGTAGTTCCGTCAGGAATGAAGGCGGACTGGTTTCAACTCGCCGCGCCTCGATCCCCGATACGGAACAATCCGCATTCAACTGAAACTATTTATTCTTCAACAGCCACATCTTGCCGGCCATGGTGATGCCGTAGACATCCTTTGATGCGTCGTCGTCCAGGTGGCGTCGCTCGAGGAAGCCTGGCTCTTTCAGCTCACCCAGCGTCTTTGCCGTGACCGATTTCACCTTCTGAGGCCGCTCTTTCCACCGGTCGGTTTTTGCGTAGGTCACGGTCGCGTTCTGATGCGTCCATTTATTGGCCGGCTGAGGATAAAGATCTCCATCCCTGGCGAGTTTGAGTCCGGCGATCTGGGACGGGGTAAGCTCAATCATACTAAAAATCCTGTGCGGGTCCTTGCGCTGGGAATGCGCTTCGACCGAAGGCGTGCTGATAACATCGCCGGAGGTTTTCCACCACCACATTGCGACATCAGCGCCACGAAAAGGTGAAAACCCGGCTCACGCAGGAACCGGGCCTCGCCCTTCTCCGATATTTTCATCAGTAACAGCGCCGCACAGTCCTGGTAACCTCGCCGTCCTCCGTCTGGCGGGTGACGCTCCTGGTCTCGCAGCCATCGTTGCGATAGCCACGGTGCTCGCGTTCGCGGACACCAAAGGTCACGCCGCGCTCGCTGATGGTGATGCCGGGCCTCACGCGCTCCTGGCGATAGCCGTCATCATCATAGGTGCGCTCTCTGACATAGACGCTGTCTGCGAGAACAGGGGCTGCAAATGAGCAGGCGGCAAGCGCCGCCACAGTACAGTTCAGGATGATTTTCCGCATATCGTTTCTCCTTCTCGTGATGAAGGGGCAACGACGTAAGCTAAAACTGGTTCCAACATCGGTGGCGCGCCGACCGTGGCGATCCTCTGCCGACATTATCTGTTGCCGATCGGACAGGAGCGCCGACCAGGCGCTCAAAACGCAAATCAACTGTTTAATTTTGTTTACGCTTCGTCCAATGTGGCGACCGTTACCATCAGGCGAGGCCAGACGTGCATCAGGAAGTAGGACTCATCGCGACGGTCGCCGTCAGTTTTGTTTTCGCGGCGGTCCTCGGCTATGGCGCGGACCGGCTCCGGCTGCCGCCGCTCGTCGGCTATCTGGTGGCCGGCATCATGATGGGGCCGTTCACCCCGGGCTTCGTCGCCGACACCGCGCTTGCCGGCCAGCTTGCGGAGATGGGCGTCATCCTGCTGATGTTCGGCGTCGGCCTGCATTTTTCCGCCTCCGATCTGCTCGCCGTGCGCGGCATCGCCGTACCGGGTGCGATCGGACGGATTTGCCTCGCCACACTGCTGGGCATCGGCCTTTGCAAGCTCTGGGGCTGGAGCCTTGGCGCCGGTATCGTCTTCGGCCTCAGCCTGTCGGTGGCCAGCACCGTCGTGCTCCTGAAGGCGCTGGAGGAGCGCAATCTCGTCAATGCGGCAAGCGGACGCGTCGCCGTCGGCTGGCTGATCGTCGAAGATCTGGCAATGGTGCTGGCGCTGGTGCTGCTGCCCGCGCTGGCAGAACTGCTCGGCGGCCATGCTGTCGATACGACCAATCACGGTCTCGGCGAACTGCCGCTGGCTCTGACAATCGGGCTGACCTTGTTGAAGGTGGGGGCTTTCGCCGCCATGGCGATCTTCCTCGGTCCACGGATCGTGCCCTGGCTGCTGACGATGATCGCCCGCACCGGCTCGCGCGAGCTCTTCACGCTCACAGTGCTGGCGATCGCGCTGGGGATCGCCTTCGGCTCAGCGGCGATCTTCGGCGTCTCCTTTGCACTCGGCGCCTTCTTCGCCGGCGTCGTCATGAGCGAATCCCAGCTCAGCCACAGAGCAGCCGCCGATTCGCTGCCGTTGCAGAACGCCTTCTCCGTGCTGTTCTTCGTCTCCGTCGGCATGCTTTTCGACCCCTCGATCCTGGTGCGCCAGCCGCTGGCCGTGATCGGAGCCATGGCGCTCATCATCCTCGGCAAGGCCATCATCACCTTTGCGATCGTCATGCTGCTGCGCTATCCGATCAGCATGGGCCTGACCTTGGCCGGCGGCCTTGCTCAGATCGGTGAGTTTTCCTTCATCCTCGCCGGCCTCGGCGTCTCGCTCGGACTTCTGCCGCATGAGGGCCAGGATCTGATTCTTGCCGCCGCGATCCTGTCGATCACGCTCAACCCGATCGTGATCTTCGCGAGCGACGGCCTGAAGAAATACATGCATTCGAAATGGCCCCTCCTCTTCGAAAACTACGGCAGAAAGAAGCAGAAGACGCTCGGCAGGGAACTGGAAAAGATCAGGGCGCTCGGCGAGGAGCGCGAACGCCAGCACCAGCTGAAGATGCAGCAGCTGATCGAAACTTTCCCTCTGTTCTCCCAGGTCGGCGAGGACGCGCAGGAAGAGCTTCTGCTGCTCTTCAAGGCAAAGTCCGCCCCTCCGGGCGAACGCGTCATCCGCCGCGGTGATCGCGGCGACAGCATGTATTTCATCTCCTCAGGCGCCGTCGAAGTGCGGCTCGCGAGCGGCGCGATCCGCCTCGAGCCGGGCGCCTTCTTCGGCGAGATGGCGCTGCTGAGCGGCGGACGGCGCACCGCCGACGTCATCGCCGTCGACTTCTGCCAGTTCGAGGTGCTCGAGCGGCGCGATTTCAACATGTTCATGTCGCACCATCCCAACCTGCGCGCTATCGTCAGCGAAATGGCCCAAAAGCGCACGGAGATGAACGTGCTGCGTCAGCAATGGGAAAAGTCGATGGACCTGTCCTGAAACCGCAGTCGACCATGGTGCGGCGATCCGTTCAGGAAGATGCCGGCCAGTAACCGTCGGAACGGAAATCTGCCGGGATCGGATCGAGCCGCGACAGCGCTTCGGCGGCGAAATCGATCTGCAGCGACAGGTGTTTCAGAGACGCCAGCATCGGCACACCGGTCACGAATTCCCGCACGCGGGACAGATGATAACCGCTTTCGCTCAGCCGCCGGGCCGCTTCCCGACGCACATCGTCCCTGTTCGGTCCCCGTCCCGCTCCGACCCCGTCATCCATCTGAACGGCCCGACCGCGGCCGCCTTCGATCACTTTGAACATTCTCATGCCACCCTGCACGTCGTCCTCAAACCAGCTTGCCGCAGAATGGCCGATTCGCCATCCCATGAAATCTTGGGAGAGACATCGATGCCCGCATCACGAAATTTTTAAGCGCCGGGTGGCACGAAGGACACGGACGAGCATTTACAGCGCCGCGCACGGCCCCTAAAGCTCTTTTGCATTGCAATAGGAAAGGAACGGAATGCTCCGCAGACTTTACGACTGGACCATGTCTCTGGCCGCGCGCAAATCGGCCGAAGTCTGGCTCGCCGTCATCGCCTTCGTCGAAAGCTCCGTCTTTCTCGTCCCCGCCGACGTGCTGTTCCTGCCGATGGCGCTCGCCAAGCCGGAGCGCTCCTATCGCTATGCGCTGATTGCGACCGTCGCCTCCGTGCTCGGCGGCATTGCAGGCTGGGCGCTCGGTCATTACGCTTATGAGGCGGTGGCGCGACCAGTTCTCGAATTCTATGGCAAGCTCGATGCCTTTGAGCAGATGAAGGCCTATGTCACCTACGAGTGGATCCTGCTGCTGCTTGTCACATCAGGTCTTGCACATCTGCCGCCAATCAAGATCGTCACCATCCTGTCCGGCGTCATTAACGTCAACCTGGGCCTTTTCATGGTTTCGGCGATTATTGCACGCGGCGCGCGTTTCCTCTTCCTCGCCTGGCTGCTGCGCCGCTATGGCGAGCCGATCCGCGACTTCATCGAGAAACGCCTTGGCCAGCTCGTCGGCATCGGTGCCGCTGCGGCAATCGTGCTATACGTCGGCTACCGCTCGTTCGCTCACTAGAGCATTTCGTTTTTCCTCGAATAGCGAAGATGCTCTCTCTCTTTTAATTTTACGCAATTCCGGACGCAAAACCGCTTCACACTTTTGCTGGAATTGCTCCAAGCCAAACTCTCGCGGAGCTCCGCTATGACTGTCACCGCCTCGCCGCTCGCTCGTCCCGGCTTTATCTATTCCATATTGCTCGCTATCGGCATGGCGGCGGTGGTCGGCGGCGCCCTCGGTTTCCAGTATATCGGCGGCTATATTCCCTGCGCCCTCTGCCTGCTGCAGCGCCAGCCCTATTATTATGCGATTCCGATCGCCGTTCTCGCCGCGATCTGTGATCTCGTCGGCCTGCCGAAGTGGATTTCCCGCGCCATGATTCTCGCGGCCGGCATCCTGATGCTGGTCACCGCCGGCATGGGCGTCTATCACGCCGGCGTCGAATGGCATTTCTGGCCGGGTCCGGCCACCTGCTCGACCACCGCAAGCAGCATGACGACCAATGCCGGCGATTTGCTCGGCGAACTCAATACGATCAAGGGCCCATCCTGCACCGATGCGGCGCTCCGGGTGCTCGGCCTGTCTTTTGCCGGCTGGAACGTGATTGCGGGGATCCTGCTTGCGGCCTTCGCCTTCGTCGGCGTGCGCAAAGCCGCCTGACGCAAGGCGTCGCGGGCGTCCGCAACGGGCCATTGATAACGACAAAGCGCGGTGCTGGCCACGGTCGAGGCGACGCGCTCCAGACGGGTGCGATCAGGGCTGCAATTCGGTATCCCAGTAGAGATAGTCGAGCCAGCTGTCATGCAGATAGTTCGGCGGGAACAGCCGGCCGTTATTGTGCAGATCCTGCACCGTCGGCTGGTAGGGCTTCTGCGCCGGGAACATGCCTGCCTGCTTCGGAAGCTTGCTGCCCTTGCGCAGATTGCAGGGCGAGCACGCCGCCACGACATTCTCCCAGGTCGTCTCGCCGCCATGGGCGCGCGGGATGACATGGTCGAAAGTCAGGTCGTCATGGGCGCCGCAATACTGGCACTCGAACCGATCGCGCAGGAATACGTTGAACCGAGTGAAGGCAGGATTGCGGGACGGCTGCACATAGGTCTTCAGGCATACGACACTCGGAAGCCGCATCGAAAAGCTCGGCGAGGAAACCGAATGTTCATATTCTGCGATGATGTTCACACGGTCGAGAAATACCGCCTTGATCGCGTCCTGCCAGGACCACAGCGACAAGGGGTAATAACTCAGCGGCCGGTAGTCAGCGTTCAGGACGAGCGCTGGCAGGGCCTGCGGGGAGACTGCAATCGTCAAGGGACTCTCCTGATCGATTCGGCATCTGCACCTGTATATTAGGCCGGTTGTTACAGGATTGTGAAGTCCAATAAATTCAGAGGATAAAGGCAATTTGAAGAGTGTGGCCGATCAGCCGGTCGGCACCATGTCGCGGCGCATTTTCGTGGCGTAATAGGCCCAGAAAAGCCGGGCTGCCACCGAGCGCCACGGCGACCAGACTTCCGAGAGCTTGGCAAGCGCCTTCGCTTGCGGCCGCGCCGCAAGTCCGAGCGCGGCGCCGACGGCATTCTGCAGCGCGACATCGCCGGCCGGAAAGACATCGGCATGGCCGCCGCAGAACATCAGATAGACCTCCGCCGTCCACGGGCCGACGCCCTTCAGTCCCGTCAGTTCGCCAAGCGCGTCGCCCGGCGGCTTCAGGCACAGCCCGGAAAGATCGAGGCGGCCGGAGGCAACCGCGTCAGCGATCCGCGTCAGCGTATCGGCCTTGGCGCGCGACAGGCCGAATTCCCGCCACGCCTCGGGGTGAAGCAGCAGGTAGGCTTCCGCCGTCAGCGGGCCATCCGCCGGCAGCATGCGCCGCCAGATTGCCTCGGCGCTGGCGCGCGAGACCATTTGCGACACGATGATATGGGCAAGTCCGGCAAAACCCGGTTCGCGCAGCCGCAGTGGAAGCGGACCCGCATGCGCGGCGATCGGTGCAAGCCGCGGATCCAGGCGAAGCAACGCTTCGAGCCCCAGCCTGACGTCGTCGTCGTTGCGGATGATCTGCACGCGTCCTCCCAGTGGTTCAAAACCAAAATCCGTGGCAGAAGAAAGCATGACCACGAGCGACCGTCAAAAACCTGTCTTTCGTTTTGCGCCGAGCCCCAACGGACCGCTGCACCTCGGCCATGCCCTTTCGGCCCTTTTGAACCGTGACATGGCCGACGCTTTGCATGGCCGCCTGCTGCTGCGCATCGAGGATATCGACCAGGCCCGCTGCACCCCCGAATTCGAGGCCGGCATCCTGCGGGACATCGACTGGCTTGGCATCGACTGGGAAAGTCCGGTGCGGCGCCAGTCGGAACATTTTCCGGAGTACCAGGCGGCGCTGCATGCGCTGATCGAACGCGGCCTGGTCTACCCGGCTTTCCTGACACGCGGCGAGGTGAAGGCGCGTGTCGCCGCCTATGAGGCAGCGGGCGAATCCTGGCCGCGTGATCCCGATGGCACGCCGCATTATCCGCCGATTGATCGCGAGCGGCCCGAAGCCGAATGGCGGGACATCCTTTCCTCCGGGAAAAAACATGCCTGGCGGCTCGACATGCGCAAGGCGCTCGACCTGATCGGTGAACTGCTGTTCTGGACCGAAACCGGCGACAGCAGGACAGGCGAGATCGCCGCCGAGCCTGGCGTCTGGGGGGATGTCATCCTCTCGCGCTCCGACGCACCCTCGAGCTACCATCTTTCGGTGGTCGTCGATGATGCGCTGCAGGGCGTCACCCATGTCGTGCGCGGGCTCGACCTTTTCTACGCCACATCGGTGCACCGGCTGCTGCAGGTGCTGCTCGGCCTGCCGCAGCCCCTCTATCACCATCATCGGCTCATTCTCGACGCCGATGGCCGCAAGCTTTCGAAGAGCGAAGGTGACAGCGGGCTCGCCGAATTGCGTGCCCAGGGCATGTCAGGGGCCGACATTCGCCGCCTTGTCGGGCTCTGAGCGCCGTTCGACACGCTCTCTGCCGACGATCGAAAGCGTATGCGAGAACATCCGGAAGACGCGGAACTTGATCAGCGCCGCATTGATCTCCGCGCCGATGATGAAGATGACGCCGACCATATAGAGAAAGATCAGCACGATCATCACCGAGGCGAGACCGGCATAGGTGGCGGTATAATTGGCGAAGGTGGCCAGATAATAGGCAAAGATCAACGCGCCGGCGAGCCAGAGAAGCAACGTCAGCAAGACCCCCGGGATGACGTCGAAAACCCGCCGCTTGCCGGCCGGCAGCCACAGATGCATGACCAGCAGGCCGACGGTCAGCACCACGAGCGTGCCGTAGATGCGCCAGCTGAAGACGATGTCGAGCGTATCGGCAAACAGCGGAAACCAGTTCCGGGCATAATCGAGCGCCAACGGCACCGCCACCAGCAGGATGCTGATCGCCGCGAAGATGATGACTGCGATCAGGACGTAGCCGAGGCTGGCCAGGCGGGTGAAATACCACGGCCGGGTTTCCTGCACCCGATAGGCACGGTTCAGCGAAATGCGCAGCGCCTCGACGCCGTTCGAGGCGAAATAGGCGGCCGCCAGCACCGAGATCGTCAGCAGCCCGCCGCGCGGAATGGTCAGAACCTGCAGAACCTGGTCGGCAAGCGGCTTGGCGATCGCTTCGGGCCAGGTGTCGAAGATCAGATGGATTGCGGTGGAGGAAAACTGATCGGCGCCGAGAAAGCTTGCAAGCGCGGTACCGAAGATCAGGAACGGGAAAACCGCAAGCAGGCTTGACAGCGCGACGTGGCTTGCCATCGCAAATCCGTCGTCCTCGACCATGTGACAGATCGCGTCATAGACCACGTCGTAGATCGTGCGCAGCACCTTCCGCATTCCGTCTCCGGCTTCCAGATTGTATCCTCTGGCCGAATATGGGAAACGAGTCCCATTTTGTACAGGAATCATTCCATGGTGGAGCAGCGTACAATCGTCGTCACCGGCTGTTCCTCCGGCATTGGCGCTCATTGCGCCCGGGCGCTGAAAGCCGATGGCTGGCGCGTCTTTGCGACAGTGCGCAAAAAGGATGATCTGCCGGCCCTCGAAGCCGACGGCATTGAAACCTTCTTGATGGACTATACCAGATCCGAGACGATCACCGAGCTGGTCGGCGCGGTTCTCGAACGCAGCCGCGGTCGCATCGACGCGCTCTTCAACAACGGCGCCTTTGGCCAGCCGGGTGCCGTCGAGGATCTTTCGACGGCAGCGCTGCGCGCCCAGTTCGAGGCGAATTTCTTCGGCTGGCACGAATTGACGCGGCAAGTGATTCCGTCGATGCGCAGACAGGGCCAGGGCCGGATCGTGCAATGCTCGTCCATACTCGGCGTGGTCCCATACCGCTATCGCGGCGCCTACACCGCCTCCAAATTCGCGCTCGAGGGCCTCAGCATCACCCTGCGCATGGAGCTGCACGGCAGCGGCATCCATGTAAGCCTGATCGAGCCGGGACCGATCGCCACACGTTTCACCGCCAATGCGCTGGCAAAGATCAAGGAGAATATCGACGTCGAGAACTCGCCGCACGCGGCCGATTATATCAGGCAGTTGACGAGGCTTGAGGGTTCGGGGCCGGTCAACCGTCATAAACTTGGCCCCGAGGCGGTCTATTCGGTGTTGAAACACGCATTGAACGCGAAAAATCCAAGGCCACATTATCCTGTAACGACTCCGGCTAAACAGGGCATGTTCCTGAAGCGGCTGCTTCCGGCGGACCTCTTCTACAATCTGATGCGCTGGACGGACTGAGAAAGCTGAATGCCATGTCTACGGTCACCTATATCCTTGCGATCATCGTCATGGGCGTCGTCGCCCTTGTGCTGATTCGCGGCCTCTTCAACATGATGAAGGGCGGCGACGCCAACCTTTCCAACAAACTGATGCAGCTTCGCGTCCTGCTGCAGGCAGTCGCCGTCATCCTGATCATGCTGACGCTCTGGATCACCGGCGGCGGCCGCCCGAGCTGAGGAAACCACGGAGCAGGGATTTTGATGATGCACGCGGACAGCAATGACGGAGGAGAGGTGAGCGGCGGCTTGAGGAAGCACCCCGACGCGGTGTGCGTGAGTATGCCGGGGCGAGCTTGGCGTGAAGGCCAACCCCGGTCATCCTCGAGCTTGACCCGCGGATTCATCCCCATAGCCGCTGACAGATGCGGTGTGGATGCTCGGGTCAAGCTCGAGCATGACGGAGGTTGGGGGGACGCGACCAACCTCCCCTCGATCGGCGGTGCGGCATGGTAAAACTCAACAAGATCTACACGAAGACCGGCGACGACGGCACGACGGGGCTGGCCTCCGGCCCGCGCCGCAGGAAGGACGATCTGCGCGTCGAGGCCTATGGCACGATCGACGAGGCCAACTCCGCGATCGGCCTGGCGCGGCTTTACACGACAGACTTGGCCGACCTCGACGCCATGCTGATGTCGATCCAGAACGATCTCTTCGACCTCGGCGCCGATCTCGCCACGCCCGATACCGGCGAGCCGCCGGCCTACGAGCCGCTGCGGATCGTCGAGACGCAAGTCGAGCGCATCGAGCGCGATATCGATCGGCTGAATGCCGACCTCAACCCGCTGACATCCTTCATCCTGCCGGGCGGCAGCCCGGCCGCTGCGCATCTGCATCTCGCTCGCACGATCGCCCGCCGAGGCGAGCGGCTGATGGTCACGCTGGCGCGCATGGAGGGCGAAATCGTCGGCGGGGCCGCGATGAAATATATCAACAGGCTTTCGGATTTCCTCTTCGTCGCCGCCCGCCATGCAAATGACCGAGGTCGTGCGGATGTGCTTTGGGTTCCGGGAAAAAACAGATAGGTTTGCCACGATCACGATTGCCGGGGGGCCTTTATGTTCATACCATTTCACGACGCCAATACGCTGAAACACATCAAGGTTCAGTGGGTGACGCTGGCCTTGATCGCGCTCAATGTCGCAGTCTGGCTCTTCACCAGCCTGGAGAGCGAACAGGCTGCCCAGGCAACGACCGTCGGCCTCGGCTACATCCCGGCAATCGCCTTCGGACAGGCTCGGTTGGCTGAGGGATTGGACATCGTGCCGGAGTCGATGACCTATCTCACCTATGCCTTCGTCCATTCGGGCTTCTGGCATCTGGCTTCAAACATGGTCTTCCTCTGGGTCTTCGGCGACAACGTCGAGGATGCGATGGGGCATATGCGCTTCCTGCTTTTCTACCTCCTCTGCGCGGCCGCCGGCGCGCTTTGCCACGGCTTGCTGACGACGAGCCCGGAAGCGCCGCTGGTCGGCGCCTCGGGGGCGATCTCCGGAGTCGTTGCCGCCTATGTCATGCTGCATCCGCGCGTCAGGGTCTGGGTGCTGGTGTTCTTCCGCGTCCCCTTGCCCCTGCCGGCCTTCGTGCCGCTGCTTTTGTGGATCGGCCAGCAGTTCTTCATGCTGGCGATTGCCCGCGATGGCGACGTCTCCTGGGGCGCCCATGTCGGCGGCATTCTTGCCGGAGCGGTTTTGATCCTGGTGCTGCGTCGTCGCGGCGTACCACTCTTCGATCGGCAAATGCTGACGCCCCGCGCCGTGAGGAACGAAGCAGGCGCCGGTACGGCTGTTGCGGCCGGCGCGGATGGACGGGTCGAGCGTCTTCCCTGGGGTCGCGGCCGCGGCTAACAGATATATTGACGCGCACGTAAACGTCCATATATTGCCGACGCAATCCCCTGCCTGCGTCATGCAAGCGTTGTATTTGGGGGAAAAACGCGTATCCATGTCGCCATTCGACAATCGAAGCGGCGCTCGAGCGCGCATTTTCCTTAAAAGCCTCGCTGAAGCCAGTTTTCTTGAAGGAGACCCCATGAAGATTCTCGTCCCCGTCAAACGGGTTGTCGACTACAACGTGAAGATCCGGGTGAAGCCGGATGGCACGGGTGTCGAGCTTGCCAATGTGAAGATGTCGATGAACCCGTTCGACGAGATCTCGGTGGAAGAGGCGCTGCGACTGAAGGAAGCCGGCAAGGCGGAAGAAGTGGTGGTGGTGTCGATCGGTCCGGCCAAGGCCGAGGAGACGCTGCGCACGGCCCTCGCCATGGGTGCCGACCGGGCGATCCTGGTCGAGACCGACGATCAAGTCGAGCCGCTCGCCGTCGCCAAGATCCTCAAGGCGGTCGCCGATGCCGAACAGCCCGGATTGGTCATCGTCGGCAAGCAGGCGATCGACGACGATAGCAACCAGACCGGCCAGATGCTGGCGGCATTGCTGGGCTCCGCCCAAGCGACCTTCGCCTCGAAGATCGAGATCGGGGACGGCAAGGCAACGGTCACCCGCGAGGTCGACGGCGGCCTGCAGACGATCGAGATCAAGCTGCCGGCGGTCGTCACCACCGATCTTCGTCTGAACGAGCCGCGTTATGCCTCGCTGCCGAACATCATGAAGGCGAAGAAGAAGCCGCTCGACAAGAAGAGCCCGGCCGATTTCGGCGTCTCGACGACGCCGCGGCTGACGGTGTTGAAGACCGAGGAGCCGTCCGGCCGCAAGGCCGGCGTCAAGGTCAAGTCGGTCGCCGAACTGGTCGACAGGCTGAAGAACGAAGCCGGCGTGCTGTAACGGGCAAGAACAGGAGCAATTCTCATGACCATTCTTCTTCTGGCCGACCATGACGGCCATCACCTCTCCGACCAGACCGCCAAGGCGCTGACGGCAGCCTCGCAGATCGGCGCCGACGTGCACATCCTCGTCGCCGGCAAGGCCGCCAGGGCAGCGGCCGATCAGGCCGCCAAACTCTCTGGCGTCTCCAAGGTGCTGCTCGCTGAAAGCGACACGCTTGCCAACAATCTGGCCGAGCCGCTCGCCAATCTGATCGTCTCGCTCGCCGGTTCCTACGACACGATCGTCTCGGCCGCCACCTCCGTCGGCAAGACCGTGCTGCCGCGGGTCGCCGCGCTGCTCGATGTCGCCCAGATCTCGGAGATCATCGAGGTCGTCAGCGCCGATACCTTCAAGCGGCCGATCTATGCCGGCAATGCCATCCAGACGGTGCAGGCAAGCGACGCGAAGAAAGTCATCACCGTGCGCACCGCCTCGTTTGCTTCGGCTGCGGAAGGCGGCTCTGCCTCTGTCGAGGCGATCGCAGCGGCCTCCGATCCGGGTCTGTCGCGCTTCGTCGCCGATGCGCTGTCGGCCTCCGACCGTCCGGAACTGACCTCGGCGAAGATCATCATCTCCGGCGGCCGCGCCTTGGGTTCGGCGGAGAAGTTCAAGGAGGTCATCCTGCCGGTTGCCGACAAGCTCGGGGCTGCCGTCGGCGCCAGCCGGGCGGCCGTCGATGCCGGTTATGCCCCGAACGACTGGCAGGTCGGCCAGACCGGCAAGGTGGTGGCGCCCGATCTCTATATCGCCGCCGGCATCTCCGGCGCCATCCAGCATCTGGCCGGCATGAAGGATTCGAAGGTGATCGTCGCCATCAACAAGGACGAGGAGGCGCCGATCTTCCAGGTCGCCGACTACGGCCTCGTCGCCGATCTGTTCGACGCCCTGCCGGAATTGCAGAAGGCGCTGTAAAGCATGCCGCGCAAAACTGCAGGGCGGTTTTGCGAGGACATATGCATAAAAGCAAAGACCTTAAGCGCGACAAGCGAATCGGAAAGATCGCAACGCGCTTCAAAGCCCTCGATGCTTTTCTTTCGCACTTGCGAATGACTGGAAAATTGTCTTTTATCTGCTGCCGGGCGATCTTTCGTCCGGCAGTAATGCTAAAATAATGCGGCAACGCGGGGGCGACTGCCGAGCGGGGGTTTGGAGATGAGTGCGGTGTTGAAGAATATTGGGATCATCGGTGCCGGCCAGATGGGCTGCGGCATCGCGCATGTTTCGGCCGCCGCAGGGTACAGGGTCCACATCTACGATCTCTCGCAGGACCGCATCGAATCCGGCCTCGCCACCATCAATGGCAATCTTGCCCGGCTGGTGACGAACGGCAAGATGACGGATGAGGAACGTAAATCGACCTTGTCGCGCATATCGGGCTCGGCCGATGTCAACGACCTCGCCCCGTCCGATCTCGTCATCGAGGCAGCCACCGAGGATGAAAGCGTCAAGCGCAAGATTTATAGTCAGGTTTGTCCGGTGATGAAGCCGGAAGCGCTGCTTGCCACCAACACCTCCTCTCTTTCGATTACCCGGCTTGCTGCCGCCACCGACCGCCCCGAACACTTCATGGGCATACATTTCATGAACCCGGTGCCGGTCATGAAGCTGGTCGAACTGGTGCGCGGCATCGCCACCGATGAGAAAACCTTCTCCGCCGCCAAGGAATTCGTCGGCACGCTGGAAAAGACCATTACCGTCGCCGAGGACTTCCCGGCCTTCATCGTCAACCGCATCCTCCTGCCGATGATCAACGAGGCGATCTACACGCTCTATGAAGGCGTCGGCACGGTCGATGCCATCGATACGGCGATGAAGCTCGGCGCCAACCACCCGATGGGACCGCTGCAGCTTGCCGATTTCATCGGCCTCGACACCTGCCTGTCGATCATGCAGGTGCTGCATGACGGCCTGGCGGACTCGAAATATCGACCCTGCCCGCTGCTGGTGAAATATGTCGAAGCCGGCTGGCTCGGACGCAAATCCGGCCGCGGCTTCTACGACTATCGCGGCGAAGTACCGGTCCCGACCCGGTAAGTAACCAGGCATCATCAGAACGGGCGAATGGACCGGACGCCCGGGACATGCTTTCCTTGCGGTGAACGGGGGAAACGCCATGTCGACCGAAACACCGATGTTCCTGCTGCAGTGCTGCGTCCTTATTGGAATTGCCGGAGTTTTCCTGATCAGAGGAAATGGCGACTCCTGACCGGTATCCTTACGATCCGATCGCACCCTTGATCAAAGTCTTGGCGTCCTCGCTGTCCCAGGCGGCGGGTCCGTTCATGGCGGAGATCAGGCAGCCCTTTTCGTCGAGCAGCAGCGTCACCGGCAGACCGAAGGCGAGACCTTCCTTCTTCAGGCTGTTGAAGACGCCGATCGTATTGTCGCGGTAAAGCTGCAGCGCATCGACGCCGGTCTCGGCGAGGAAAGCCTTCGGCTTCTCGTCGTCACCCGTATCGATATTGACCGGCACGACCTGGAACTTGTCGCTGCCCATCTGCTTTTCCAGTGCGTTCAGCGCCGGCATCTCCTCGCGGCAGGGCACGCACCACGTGGCCCAGAGATTGAACAGCACGGTCTTGCCGGCGAAATGGTCGAGCGTCAGCGGCTTGCCGTCAGGGCCATTGAAGGACACCCCGGCCAGCTTGCGCGGCTCGTTGGCGGCGACCATCGCGGCAACCTGCCCCTTCATTAGCGGCGTCAGATTGGCGGCGCGTTCCCTGGCCAGCGGGCACTCGGCCGAAGCCGTATTGCCGATGCCATTGCCAATCCCCGTCTCCTTCACGTATACCGCTGCCGCACCGGCAACAACGCCTGCAACGGCGGCGATTGCGATCAGTTTTACGGACGGCAGGCCGAAGGGTTTTTTTGTCGTCATTTCATTCTCCAGGGCGGGCATCTTTCATGGCCGAGAGCAACACGGACTCCAAATCCTCCAACCAGATGTGGGGCGGGCGTTTCGCCTCCGGCCCGGACGCGATCATGGAGGAGATAAATGCCTCGATCGGTTTCGACAAGAAGCTATTCGCGCAGGATATTCGAGGTTCCATCGCGCATGCGACGATGCTCGCCCATCAGGGGATCATCTCGGCCGAGGATAAGGACAAGATTGTTCACGGGCTAAACACGATCCTGTCAGAAATCGAAAGCGGCAATTTCGAATTCTCGCGCCGGCTCGAAGACATCCATATGAACATCGAAGCGCGCCTGGCGACGCTGATCGGACCGGCCGCCGGCCGGCTGCACACCGCCCGCTCGCGCAACGACCAGGTGGCGCTCGACTTCCGCCTCTGGGTGAAGGAAGAGCTTGAGAAGACCGAGAAGATGCTGACCGGCCTGATTGCCGCCTTCCTCGACCGCGCCGAGGAACATGCCGAAAGCGTGATGCCGGGCTTCACTCATCTGCAGACCGCCCAGCCCGTCACCTTCGGCCATCACTGCATGGCCTATGTCGAAATGTTCGGCCGTGACCGCTCGCGGGTGCGCCACGCCATCGAGCATCTGGACGAAAGCCCGATCGGCGCGGCCGCCCTTGCCGGCACCGGCTATCCGATCGATCGCCATATGACGGCCAAGGCGCTGGGTTTCCGCGAGCCGACCCGCAACTCCATCGACACGGTCTCCGACCGCGATTTCGCCATCGAATTTCTGGCGATCGCCGCGATAACGGGCATGCATCTATCGCGCCTGGCCGAAGAGATCGTCATCTGGTCGACGCCGCAATTCGGTTTCGTGCGCCTGTCCGACGCCTTTTCGACCGGCTCCTCGATCATGCCGCAGAAGAAGAACCCGGATGCCGCCGAACTGGTGCGCGCCAAGACCGGGCGCATCAACGGCTCGCTGATCGCCTTGCTGACGATCATGAAGGGCCTGCCGCTCGCCTATTCCAAGGACATGCAGGAAGACAAGGAACAGGTCTTCGACGCGGCCGAGAGCCTGGAGCTGGCGATCGCCGCCATGACCGGCATGGTGCGCGACATGACCGTCAACACCGCGCGCATGAAGGCGGCGGCCGGTTCCGGTTTCTCGACTGCGACCGATCTTGCCGACTGGCTGGTGCGCGAAGCCGGCCTGCCCTTCCGCGATGCCCATCACGTGACCGGGCGCGCCGTGGCGCTGGCCGAAAGCAAGGGCTGCGACCTTGCCGAACTGCCGCTCGCCGACCTGCAGGCGATCCATCCTGATATCACCGACAAGGTCTATGACGTGCTGACGGTGGAAGCCTCGGTCGCCAGCCGCAAGAGCTTCGGCGGTACCGCACCCTCCGAGGTGCGCAAGCAGATCGCCTTCTGGCGCGCCCGCAACTGAAAGAAAGGCGAGGCGAAAAGCCGCTTCGCCCTTCCCTCGCACGGGGAAAAACCGTCCAACAATCAGGGTGCACAAGGCGGAGAAACTTCGCTATGAAGATGTCCATCGTTCGGAACGAATGATGTCCGCCATATCTCGCACAAGAGGATATCCATGCAGAAGAGCTTGCCGCACCTCATTCGCTTGACGGCGGTCATCGCCGTCATCGGCCTTGCCGTTGCCGGATGCGGGCGCAAAGGCGATCTCGATCCGCCGAGTGCTGCGGCAACGAAAGAAGGCGACGTTTCCAAGCCGACGAAACAGCCAGGAACCGTTGACAAGCCCTTCCTTCTCGATCCTCTTCTTTAAGGCATAAGCCCGTGAACCATTTCGAGTACCGCGACGGCATCCTTCACGCCGAGAACGTTCCCGTTCCCGAGATCGCCAAGGCGGTCGGTACGCCGTTCTACGTCTATTCCACCGCGACCCTGGAACGCCATTACCGGGTCTTCTCGGAAGCCTTCGCCGATATGGACTCGATGGTCTGCTACGCGATGAAGGCGAATTCGAACCAGGCGGTGCTGAAGACGCTGGGTCGCCTCGGCGCCGGCATCGACGTCGTCTCGGAAGGGGAACTGCGCCGCGCGCTCGCAGCCGACATTCCGGCAAGCCGCATCATGTTTTCAGGCGTCGGCAAGACCCCGTCCGAGATGGATTTCGCGCTCGAGGCCGGCATCTACTGCTTCAACGTCGAATCCGAACCAGAGCTTGAAATCCTCAACCAGCGCGCCGTCAGCGCCGGAAAGAAGGCCCCCGTCTCCTTCCGCATCAACCCGGATGTCGACGCCAAGACGCATTCGAAGATCTCGACCGGCAAGAAGGAAAACAAGTTCGGCATCTCCTGGGAGCGCGCCCGCGCGATCTATGCCCATGCCGCCAAGCTGCCCGGCATCGAGGTCACCGGCATCGACATGCATATCGGCAGCCAGATCACCGAGTTGCAGCCTTTCGACGACGCTTTCAAGCTGCTGCGCGACCTTGTCGCGACGCTCCGCGCCGATGGCCATACGATCGATCACGTCGACATCGGCGGCGGCCTCGGGGTCCCCTATAAGGACGACAACAATCCGCCGCCGCTGCCGGATGCCTATGCGGCGATCGTCAAGAACCAGCTGCGCGATCTGAACTGCAAGGTCATCACCGAGCCCGGCCGCCTGATCGTCGGCAATGCCGGTATTCTGGTGACCGAGGTGCTCTATGTGAAGGACGGCGGCGAAAAGACCTTCGTCATCGTCGACGGCGCGATGAATGATCTCATCCGCCCGACCCTCTACGAGGCCTATCACGAAATCCGCCCGGTGACGATTTCGGCGGCGAACGCGCCGCGCATCCGCGCCGACGTCGTCGGCCCCGTCTGCGAGACCGGCGACTATCTGGCGCTCGATCGCGAAATGGCGATGCCGAAGCCCGGTGATCTGCTGGCCGTCAGCACGGCCGGCGCCTATGGCGCCGTGCAGGCCGGCACCTATAACAGCCGCCTGCTGGTCCCCGAAGTCCTGGTCAAGGGCGGCGATTTCCATGCGATACGGCCGCGCAGAACCTATGCCGAGCTGATCAGCCTCGATTCGGTTCCGGCCTGGCTCGACTGAAGCTGTTGCGCAAGACATGCATAAAACAAAGATCTGAAGCGCGGGAAGCAACCTGAAAAAATCGCGACGCGCTTCAAGGTAGAGCATCACTTTTTGACGAATAAACGTGAAAAGCCGGTATTGCCGGCCGCCCGCCCTCGCCTTCGCCACAAAGAGTGTTATCCTTGTCAGCATGAGCATATTGCCTCGCAATCGCCGGAAGCGCCCTCTGTTCCACTTGAGATCGCGGAGACCGGACCGATGACAAGCCCCTTCAGGCAGAAGAAGGGTGCATTTGCGCTCCGCCCTGCCCTTGCCCGGCTGGTGACGACAAAACGTCTGCTGGCGCGCATCGTGCTTTTTTGCGAGCAGCTGCTGCCGCCTCTGGTGACGGTCCTGTCGGTCGTCGCGCTTTATCTCTCCGCCTCCTGGTTCGGCGTGTTCCGCAGCGCGCCCGACTGGTTGCGCATCCTTCTGTTGATCGCCTTCGCTTTCGCTTTGCTCGTCGCGCTTCTTCCCTTCCGCAATCTGCGCTGGCCGAGGATCGCCGAAGCCGACCGCATGCTGGAAGAGCGCAACGGCCTGCCGCACCAGCCGGTCACCGTCCAGGAAGACGAACCGGCCTTCGATGCGCCCTTCGCCCGGGCGCTTTGGCGCGAGCACCAGTTGCGCATGGCCGAAAAGATCGCAGCGCTCGATGCGGGCATGCCGAGGCCCGACATTGCCGGGCATGACCGTTTCGCCCTTCGCGCCATTCCGGCGCTGGTGCTGGTCACCGCCTACGCTTATTCGCTGTCGATCAATGGCGGTTCGATCAGTGACGCCTTGCAGGCAGCACCCGAACAGGTGACGGTCGATCCTGCGGTGCGCATCGACGCCTGGGTGACGCCACCCTCCTATACCGGCCGCGCGCCGGTTTACCTGACCGCCGACGGCAGTGAACAGGCGCCGATCGGCATTCCGCAGTTTTCCGCCCTCACCGTACGCGTCAGCGGCGGAAAGACCGCCGAAAAGGTCGTGTTCCGCAAGGCAAATGGTCAGGCGCAGGATATCGCCTTGCAGGCGGACGCAAGCCCGCGCCAGACAACCGCGACAGCCGGCAACCCGGCGGATGCCGCAACGGCCGGCCAGCCCGCCGTCGCGCAGACGCATGCGATGAAGCTCGAGGAGAACGGCGCGCTCGAAGTCAACGGCCGCCGCTGGAGCTTCGACATCCTTCCCGACAAGGCGCCGGAAATTGCCTTTGACGGCTTGCCGAAGCCCAGCGTCAACGGCGCGCTTGAAATTGGTTTCACCGTCAAGGACGACTACGGCGTCCAAGAGGCTCATGCCGAGATCGTGCCGGTCGAAACCGATCCGCAAGCGACGCCTCTCTACCCATTGCCGGAGTACAGGCTGGATATTCCCCGCCGCAACGCCCGCGACGCGAAGGGTGTGACCAGCAGGAACCTGACCGAACACCCGCTCGCCGGCAAACGCGTGCGCGTGACGCTCGTTGCCAAGGACGGAGCCGGCCAGACCGGCCGCAGTCCGCCGCACGAGATGACGCTGCCGTCGCGGCCGTTCAACGAGCCGCTTGCCGCGGCCGTCGCCGAGGAACGGCAGGTTTTCGCCCTCGACACCCGCAGGATGCCGCAGGCGATCGCGCTGAACGAAGCGCTGACCATCCGTCCCGAGGAGACCATCCCCAAGCTCACCAACTACCTGCTGCTGGAATCCGCCCTGGCGCGGATGAAACTCGCAAGGGGCGAGGAGGCGCTCAAGGATACGGCCCAATATCTCTGGGAGATCGCCCTCGGCATGGAGGACGGCGATCTATCCCTTGCCGAGCGCAAGCTGCGCCAGGCCCAGCAGAATCTTGCCGACGCATTGAATCGCAACGCGCCGGACGAAGAGATCAAGAAGCTGATGGACGAGTTGCGCAAGGCAATGCAGGACTATCTGAGCGAGCTTGCCCAGCGCATGCAGAATGCGCCGACGCAGCAAAACCAGAACGCCCAGAACATCCTGCGCCAGCAGGATCTGGAGCGGATGATGGACCAGATCGAAAATCTCGCCCGCTCCGGCAACCGTGACGCGGCCCAGCAGATGCTGTCGGAATTGCAGCGCATGATGAACAATCTGCAGGCTGGCCGGCCGCAGCGCGGTCAGCAGAGCCAGGAGAATAGTGAGGCACGCAAGCAGATCGACAAGCTCGGCCAAATTCTGCGCGACCAGCAGAAGCTGATGGAACAGACCTTCCGCCTCGATCAGCAGCTCAAGGACCGCATGCAGCGCGGCGAACCCGATATGGGCGAAAACGATCCGCTGCTCCACGAGATGGCCCCCGGCGAAAACGGCGAGCCGCAGGAGCAGCAACAGGGTCAGCAAGGCCAGGAAGGCCAGGAAGGCCAGCAGCCCTCCGACCAGATGACGGCCGAACAACTGCGCGAGGCGTTGAAACAGCTGCGCGCTGAGCAGGACGGGCTCGGCAAGCAGCTGGGTGAATTGCAGAAAAAGCTGGGCGAAATGGGCATGAAGCCCGGCCCCGGTTTCGGCCAGGCGCAGCGCGAGATGGAAGGTGCCGGCCGCGAACTCGGCCAGGGCCACGGCCAACCGGCGATCGAAAACCAGGGCCGCGCCCTGGAAGCGCTTCGCCAAGGCGCCCGTGACATGATGAACCAGATGATGCAGGCGCAGCAGGGCCAGCAAGGCCAGGGCCCGAATGGCCAGGTCGGCCAGGGCGAGCAGAACGGCCGCGACCCGCTCGGCCGGCCGCGCCGGATCCAGGGGCCGGAATTCGACGACAGCGTCAAGGTACCCGATGAGATCGACGTTCAGCGGGCACGGGAAATTCTCGACGCGATTCGCGAAAAGCTCAGCAATAACCCGCCGCAGGAAATGGAACGGCGATATCTCGAACGGCTGCTGGATATCCAATAGGCCTCAAGCGCGTAACCCCGAAAATCGCAATCGATTTCCGGGGTTACGCGTGAAATTCCGAAGAGTGAACGCGCTTTAAGCGACGAGCGCCCGGGCAACCGCCTTGCGGATATCGGGAAGCGCGAATGGCTTGGCGACGACGTCGATGATCTTCTCGGCAAGATCGTCGGCCCGTTCCCGCTGTTCGGCATAGCCGGTCATCAGCAGGATTTTCAGGCCGGGAAAGGCGTCTTTTGCCTGATGGGCAAGTTCGATGCCGTCCATGACAGGCATGCGGATATCGGACAGCAGCAGATCGTAGACGCCGTCCTTGAGCTTCTCCAGTCCCTCGGCGCCGTCGGCCGCCTCATCGGTCTCATGACCGTCGAGTCTGAGCGCCCGGGCTACGAAAGACCGCAGGGAGTCCTCGTCTTCCGTAATCAGAATTCTTGCCATATGTGCATTGCTCCGTCTTCAGCCCCGCGACGGAAATCACCAGACTTTCCTTTTCGATCGGTAAAGATGGCGAAGCGATGGACGGAATGGTTAACAACCCGTCTCGAGCGACAGCACCGCGCCGCGCGTCTTTTTCAGACGTGCGACGGCGCTGCGGTCCGCCCGATCATTCAGGCGTCGCCGGTCACCACGCCGACGAAGGGCAGTTCACGGAAGGCGTAGGCGACATCCATGCCGTAGCCGACGACGAAATAGTCAGGGCATTCGAAGCCGACATAATCGGCCTCCAGCTTTTCCTTGCGCTTGACGCGCTTGTCGAGCAGCACGGCGATAGTGACGTTGCGTGCGCCACGCTCGAACAGCAGCTCCTTGGCAAAAAGCAGCGTCCGGCCGGATTCGAGAATATCGTCGATCAACAGGACGTCGCGGCCATGCACATCGCTGTCGATATCCTTGACGATGCGCACGCCCTGCGAGACCGTGCCGCTGCCATAGCTCGACAGCGTGATGAACTCGACCTCTGGGGCAAGCCCGGTGTCATGCAGGGCGCGGATCAGGTCGGCGGCGAAAATGAAGGAGCCCTTGAGCACGGCGATGACGAGCAGGTCCTTGGTCGGACCGTTGGCGATCTCCCGCGCCATCGCATGATTGCGTTCGGCGATCTGTTCGGCGGTGAACAGCGGCTCGATGTTTTTTCCGCGCACGACAGGCATAGGCTTGCTCCCTGAAAAGAAGGGTAAGCCGTTAGCACATATGCGCGCTTGAAACAGCCTCGCCAGCCAGGAAATTAACCGGATTGCCACGACCTGTGGCAGGAAAGTCGGCTAAGGCAGGAACGAAAGCCGGACTTCCGGCAATGGTCCGCCGGCATGCTGGACGCGCGCCGAAAAGCCCCGGCTCTGGCCGCCATAGATGACGTCGACAGGCGGGTTGATGACGATGCTCGCGGTCAACCGCTCGTCGGTCACGAGATCGGCGCGGATCGGCTGCAGCGTTTGCGTCGTGCCGCTGTCGTTTTCGATGATGCCGTTGATGACGAGCACGCGCATGCCGTTCGCATCACGCGGCGTCGCCGTCACATGGGTGAAATGCAGCGGCGCTCCGGAATAGGCTCGGCTGCCCGACAGACCGGAGAAGCCACCCGCAAGCCCGAAGACGAGCACGACAAGCGCCAGCACCAGTATGGCGAAGCTGCGCATCGACGCGCGCTGCAGCCAGGTCTCTGCTTCCCGCAGAAGAGAAGCGGCGATCGCCAGCCAAAGCGATGGCTGTGTGCCTGCCCGCTTGCGGTTGTCGTTATGGGTCCTCGCCGTGAACTCCCGCGGCCGCACCTTGCCGAGCGTGACGAATTCGGCGTCGGCAATATCGGCCGGGCGCGGATTGCGGTACGGGCGGCTTGCGGGTTCGGGCGGCAGGAAATCATAGGCCTGGCCCGGTGTCCGGCGGCTGAAGAAGGATGCTTCCATGGTGACTGCCTCGCAGATGTCCACATGGTTTCGCTGCCAGCGCTAATCTTGGCATTGAAACGAATCCTGCTCAGTCGTAAATTTTAATGGTTAATGCTTCGCAAAGATCGCCATCAAACGGGCGTCTTTCCGGCAAAATTTACCGGCTGTTAACGGTGTTGGTTAACAAGTCACGCGGTGAAACCAAGAACAGACTGAGCTGCCCGTTGATCCACTTCGAGAATGTCGGTTTGCGCTACGGCATGGGCCCGGAAATCCTCCGGGACTTGACCTTCGACATTCCGAAGAAATCCTTCCAGTTCCTGACCGGCCCGTCGGGCGCCGGCAAGACATCGCTGCTGCGGCTGCTCTTCATGTCGCTGCAGCCGACGCGCGGCCTGATCCGCATGTTCGGGCGCGACATTTCCGAAATTCCTCGTCCCGAGCTGCCGCTGCTGCGCCGGCGCGTCGGCATCGTCTTCCAGGATTTTCGTCTGCTCGATCATCTCACCACCTATGAGAATGTCGCTTTGCCCTTACGGGTGCGCGGCAAGGAGGAAAGCTCCTACAAGACCGATGTGCTGGAACTGTTGAAATGGGTTGGCCTTGGCGAACGCATCAACGTGCTGCCGCCGGTGCTCTCCGGCGGCGAGAAGCAGCGCGCCGCCATCGCCCGGGCGCTGATGGACCGGCCTGAGGTGCTGCTGGCCGACGAGCCCACCGGCAATGTCGACCCGCCGATGGCCCGGCGCCTGCTCAATCTGTTCCTCGAGCTCAACCGGCTCGGCACGGCGGTCGTGATCGCGACCCACGATCTGGCGCTGATGGAGCAGGTGGAGGCCCGCCGCATGATCCTCTCGGAAGGGCATCTCGATATCTATGACTGAGCCCCCATCCAGCAACCGGGAGAAGACGCCGGCCCGGGCCCAGCAGAAGCGGCCGGAAATGCGCGTGCGCCCGACCGCGCCGATCCTGCCGCCGTCCAATATCCAGGGCAATGCCCTGATGGTGGTAATATCGATCATGGCCTTTCTCGCCTGCCTGACGCTCGGCGGCGTCAGCATGGTGCGTTCGACGGCGGCGAGCTGGGAAAGCCAGATCTCCCGCGAGATCACCATCCAGATCAAGCCCGACGACAATCTCGACATGGAAAAGGCGCTGACTCAGGCGCGTGACCTGGCGCTGACATTCGTCGGCACCAAAAGTGGCCAGATCGTCGACGAGGCAGCCACCGCCCGTCTGCTCGAACCGTGGCTCGGCCCCGGTCTCGACCTCAAGGATCTGCCCGTCCCCCGACTCGTCGTCATCACCATCGACGAGAGCAACCCGCCGGATTTCGATGCAATGCGCGGCCTGCTGAAAGACAGCATCCCGCAGGCGAGCCTCGACGATCACCGCACCTGGGTCGACCGGCTGGTGTCCATGGCGGACACGACGGTGCTGATCGGCACCGGCGTCCTGCTCCTGGTCTTTTCGGCAATGGTGCTCACTGTCGTCTTCGCCACACGCGGCGCGCTGTCGGGCAATCGGCACATCGTCGAAGTGCTGCATTTCGTCGGCGCCGAAAGTTCCTTCGTCGCCACCGAATTCCAGAAGCATTTCCTGAAGATCAGCCTCAAGGGCTCGGCGATCGGCAGCGCGCTTGCCGCTCTTTTCTTCGCCACCGCCGGCTTCTTGCAAAGCCGCACCTTGGCGACGCCGGAAACGGATCAGGCAACCGCGCTGTTCGGCACCTTTTCCGTCGGCGTCCTCGGTTATGCCGGCATCTTCGCGACCATGATCGTCATCGCGCTGCTGACGACTGTCACCGCCCGGTTGACCGTCATGCGGACGATCTATGAAATCGATACATTGCGCTCGGACCCGACGCGCACCGATGGCATCGCAAGTTGATCGTGGCCATGTGGTTTTGTCATTAAAGCGTCTGTTCCACGCCGCAATCAGCGTATAATCACGATTCATGACCATGGGCCATACGACACGCAACCCGATTCGGCGGGATCCGGAGCTTGATCGCCCGGCAGGCCTGCCGCCGCGGCGCGGGCTGATCCGGCGCCTGCTGCGCTGGGGCGGCTTTGGATGCGTTCTGGCGATCGCCCTGCTGTTCGGCGGCTTCCTGCGCTTTGCCGATTCCGTGACGACGCTGAAGCCCCCGGTCGAGCCGAAGGCGGACGCGATCGTCGTGCTGACAGGCGGTTACCAGCGCATCGACCAGGCCGTGGAACTGTTGCAGAAGGGTGTCGGCAAGCGGCTCCTGATCTCCGGCGTCCACCCGACGACGACGCCGGCCCAGATCCGCAAGATGACACAGGGCTCGGCCAATCTCTTCTCCTGCTGCGTCGATATCGGGCATGACGCGTTAGACACGATCGGCAATGCCGAGGAGACCTCCAACTGGATCCATGCCAAGGGATACAGAAGCGTGCTCGTCGTCACCAACAATTATCATATGCCGCGCAGCCTCGCCGAACTCTCCTATGTCGACCCCGACATCGAGTTCATCCCGTATCCCGTCGTCAACTCGGATCTGAAAACCCGCAACTGGTTCACCGATCCGAACGCGATGCGCGTCATGCTGGCCGAATATGCGAAGGTGCTCTTGGCCGGCGCCCGCAACATCACCGGCTTCGGCCGTCATACAGGATTGCGCTCGGCCAGTGCGTCCGCCTCGGACTAGGTTTTGCCAGAGCATGATGCCGAAAAGTGTGAGCGGTTTTCGGACGACATCATGCTCCAACTCTTTTAATTTGGAACAGGATTCAGATTTCAGGCCCGGCCTGAAATCTGAATCCTGTTCTGGGGCGGCATCAAACGCTTTTTATGACGACCAATATCGTGTAGGCCGGTCGCGTGAGCCTGCCTCGGGAAAATTTCATGATCGCCCTGCGTTCCGTCCTCTTCAACACGATCTTCTACGCCAACCTCATCATCCGGATGATCGTTCTCTCTCCCTATTATTTCGCGGTGCCGCGGCTTACCGCCTATGCGATCCCGAAGAACTGGGCGCGCTCCAACCACTGGCTGATGCGCATGATCATCGGCGCGACCTTCGAGATCGAGGGGCTGGAGAACCTGCCTGACGGCAGCTATATCCTGGCGCCGAAGCACCAGTCCTTCTGGGATACCTACGCGCTTCTGCCGAGGCTCAAGGATCCGGTCTACATCCTGAAGCGCGAACTGATGTGGATTCCGCTCTTCGGCTGGTATGCGAAAAAGCAGCGCATGATCCCGGTCGATCGCGGCGCCCGCGGCAAGGTGATGGTGGAAGTGTTGAGACGCACGAAGGAAGAGCTTTCGACCGGCCGCCAGCTCATCATCTATCCGGAGGGCACCCGCCGCCCGCCGGGCGCCGAACCGGTCTACAAATACGGTATCGCCCGAATGTACCGCGACCTCGGCATTCCGGTCGTGCCCGTCGCCATGCATCCCGGCCTCTTCTGGCCGCGGCGGAGCTTCCGTCGTTATCCCGGCCACTTCAAGGTGCGAATCCTGCCGCCGATCATGCCGGGAATGGATCCGGACGCCTTCTTCGCCCATCTGATCGAGGTGACGGAACGGGCAAGCGACGAGCTCCTCATCGACACCGTCGAACGCAATCCGCATCTGCCGCTGCCGCCGACGGCGGTTGAAAGACTGACGGAGCTGCGCAAACTGAAGGCGGCTAGGGCCTGATCAAGCGGCGCGCAACCGTTCCACCTCGTTGACGACCTGCTCCAGCCAATGGTCTCGGATGCCCATCTGCTTCAGATGCGCGAGCGTGTTGAAGACATAAGCGTCGTTCGGACCGGACTGCCCCTCGGCCTCGTTGACCACCCGCGCCGCCGCAAGCGCATCGAGCGTACCGGCATATTGCTCATGGTCGCGATCGGCAACATAGGTTACCGCCTCCGCCCTGCGGCCGCCAGCAAATTGCAACCGGACGCGGCGCTCCAGATAGACGTTGGTGACGAGTTCGCGGGCACGGAGATAATCGATCACCGCGTCCCAATTTTTCGGCGAAATACGGAAGGCCATGCCGCGGCAGGCGCCGCCCCTGTCGAGGCCGAGAACCAGGCCCGGATTGTCGCGCGTGCCGCGATGAACGAAGGAACGGACACAGAGCGAACGCCTGTAACCATGTACCAGAGCCTCTGCCCGTTCCAGGAACTCGAAGCCCGGATTCCACATCAGCGAGCCGTAGCCAAACACCCAAAATTCGTCCATATCGCACGCCAGACCGGAATCACATTGCGATTCACCATTGGAGAACATCATGGCAGCGTCAAGCCGATCCGGCAGCGGTCAATCCACCAGCGGCAAGAAATTCTGGTTGCTGGGCGGAGGCATCCTCCTGGCGATCGCGCTCTATACCGGCGGCTGGTTCTATGCGGCATCGGCGCTGAAGACGACGGTGCTGAAAGCGATCGCGCCGCGCGACCAGGCGGGCGTCAGCGGCGAATGTGCCGACATCGAATTCCGCGGCTATCCCTTCCGCATCGGCCTGTTCTGCTCCAAGATCGATGTCGACGACACTGTCAACGGCGTCTCCGCCACCTTCGGCGCGCTGCGCTCGGCAGCCCAGGTTTATGCGCCCGGCAATATCGTCTGGGAACTCGATTCGCCGGCCGAGATCCGCACCACCAACGGCCTGACGATCTCGGCGCAATGGACGAACCTTGAGGCGAGCCTCGCAACCAGGCTGAAAGGCATCGACCGCAGCTCGACGGTCATCGAGGGCCTGAAGGCGACGGCGGTTTCTTCGTTCACCGGCGAGACGGTGAACTTCGATGCCGCCCGCACGGAAATTCATCTGCGCCAGAACGGCACCGATCTCGACGGCGCGATCTCCGTGCAGGATGCGAATACGGCCATCACCGACTGGCCGCAGGTCTTCCCGAAACTCTCCGCCAGCATCGATCTGACCGTTGCCGGCAAGGCCGGCCTGATCGACGGCAGCGACCCGAATGGCCTTAACGGTTCTGCCGGAGAGCTGCGCCGCATCGTCGCCGACATCGGCGACGGCAAGGTGATGACCCTGACCGGCCCCTTCTCCTTCGACGAACACGGTTTCCTCTCCGGAAAATTCAAGTTGGAGATCGAACGGCTCGGACCCTGGGGCGACAGCCTGAAACAGACCTTCCCGGACATCGCCTCGACCGTCAACACGGCGACCAAGCTCTTGAAATCGCTGGCCGGCGGCAAGGACAAGGTGTCGGTCGATCTCGTTGTCGATCATGGCAACGCCACCGTCAGCGGCTTCATCCCGCTCGGCCGGATCCCGCCGATCTGACCAGCCTGTTTCTCAGGCTATGTGCTTGATGAAGAAAACCTCGGGCACCGATTGCAGACCTGGGAGCCCGATTGCGCCGGTTTCGGTAAATCCGTTGCGGCGATGCCAATCCTGCGGCCGGCTCTCGTCGCATTCGCTCGACGTCATCAGCAGGCGGGCGCCTTCGGCGCGCATCGCCGCTTCCCAGGCAAGAAACAGCGCCGTGCCGACACCCGACCGGCGATAGGCAGGCTGGATACGGACCATCTCCAAATAGGGAACCCTGCCCCAGAAACGGGAAAAGCGCAGGAAGCCGACGATCTCGCCGGCCTCCTTGGCCACAAGATATTCGCCAAGCGCCACGCATCGCGACACCCACGGCTGACCAACGTTGGCATCCTCGCGCACCAGCCAATCGATGTCCCCCTGGCTCGCGCTCGTCACCTCCACCATCGCGCGGCTACTTCTTGTCCAGCAGGTGGGGGCGGCCGAAATCGGGGGCATCGACGTCCTGACCAGCCTGGACGATCGAGCGGCGGATGGCGCGGGTGCGGGTGAAAAGTTCGAAAATCTTGTCGCCTTCGCCCCAGCGGATCGCCCGCTGCAGATAGGCGAGATCCTCCGAGAAGCGCGCCAGCATTTCGAGGATCGCATCGCGATTGTGCAGGCAGACGTCGCGCCACATCGTCGGGTCGGAGGCGGCGAGACGGGTGAAATCGCGAAAGCCGGAAGCCGAATATTTGATGACTTCCGATTCCGTCACCGTTTCCAGATCGTCGGCCGTGCCGACGATGTTATAGGCGATGATATGCGGCAGGTGCGAGACGATCGCGAGCACCTTGTCATGGTGCTCCGCATCCATCTCGTCGACCTTCGAGCCGAGCGCCTCCCAAAAGCTGCGCAGCCGCTTCAGCGCCGTCTCGTCGGTGCCTGCGACCGGCGTGAAGATGCACCAGCGGCCTTCGAAGAGGCCGGGGAAGCCGGCATCGGGACCGGATTTTTCCGTGCCGGCCAGCGGATGGCCGGGGATGAAATGCACGTTCTCAGGCATATGCGGCTGCATCTGCGCGATGACGGAAGCCTTGGTGGAGCCGACATCGGTGACGATTGCGCCAGGCCGCAGATTGCCGGCGATTTCCTTCGCGACACTTTCCGAAGCCCCGACCGGCACCGAAACGATGACAAGGTCGGCACCCCTGACAGCCTCTGCCGAGGAGGTCGTATAGCGATCGCCGAGGCCAAGCTCTTCGGCACGCTTCAGCGTATCGGCGCTGCGCGTGGCGACGACGATCTCTTTCGTAAGCCCGAGCCGGCGAATGTCGTGGGCGAGCGAAGATCCGATCAGGCCGATGCCGATCAGCGCGATTCGGTCGAACAGTACGCTCATGCCTGCCGTCCCATGAACTCGCGCAGTGCGGCAATGACGCCGCGATTGGCCTCTTCAGGACCGATGCTCATGCGCAGCGCATTGGAAAAACCGTAGCTGCGTACGGCGCGCAGGATGTAACCGCGGCTCGTCAGAAGTTCATCGGCATCGGCGGCGCGCTTGCCGTCGACATCAGGGAAATGGATGAGGACGAAATTGGCGACCGACGGAGTCACTTTCAGTCCGACCGCTTCCAGGGCCTCCGTGAGCGTTTCCACCCACATCTGATTGAAAGAAACGGCCTGCTGGACGAAAGCCTGGTCGCGGATGGCCGCCGCACCGGCGGCGATCGCCGCCGCATTCAGGTTGAACGGCGCACGGACGCGGTTCACCGCGTCGACGATCTCGGCCGGCGCATACATCCAGCCGACGCGCAACGCCGCCAGACCGTAGGCCTTCGAAAAGGTGCGGGTCATCACCACGTTGGAGTTGGAAGACACGACCTCGATCCCGGCTTCGTAATCGTTGCGACGCACATATTCGGCGTAAGCCGCATCGAGCACGAGGACGACATGTTTCGGCAGACCGGCCTGCAGGCGGCGGATTTCGCTGACCGGAACATAGGTGCCGGTGGGATTGCCGGGATTGGCGATGAAGACGATCTTCGTCCTCTCCGTCACCGCCGCAAGGATCGCGTCGACATCGACGGTATAGTCCTTTTCCCTCACGACGACGGGCGTCGCACCCGTGCCCATGATCTGGATCTTGTAGACCAGGAACCCGTGCTCGGTGATGATGCCCTCGTCGCCGGCGCCGAGATAGACATGGCAGAGCAGGCCGAGCAGTTCGTCAGAACCGTTGCCGCAGAGAATGTTTGCCGGATTGAGGCCATGCACGGCGGCGATCGCCTCGCGCAGTTCGATCGCCTGCCCGTCCGGATAACGGCCGAGATTATCGGCAGCAGCCTTGACGGCCTCGATCGCTTTCGGGCTGGCGCCGAGCGGCGTTTCGTTGGAGGAGAGCTTGTAGACGCGGGCAACCCCCGGCGCATGTTCCTTGCCCGGCACATAGGAGGCAATATCGAGAATACCGGGACGCGGAACGGGCTTGCTGATCTCAACGCTCATGGGTCGACCTTGGATTTTCCGGAAAATGACCAAGTGGCATTAAAGCGGAATGCGGTTCTTGTCGAGAGCCGGGAACGGGCTCACCGGTTGCGCGTCGTCGGCACGCCATGGGGTGCGAGAACCGGCACGAAGACGCGGCGGGAGGCGCGTGCCGCCACCGGCAGGCCCTGATAGAGCCGCTTCTGCGCCTCGACGATGATGACGCCCGAAAAAGCTGGCCACAGCGTCCGGCCGATCCGCTCGAAGGCGCGGCGAAGCCGCAGGATGCCCCTGAGCTTGGAGGGCGGAAAGAACAGCGCTTCGGCCGTCGCGCCGGGCGTGAAATTCGTCTCGCGCAGCAGATGCGTCAGCTGACCGCGCGAATAGGGCCGGCCCGAACCGAAGGGCGTATGCTCCATGCGCGCCCAGACGCCGCGCCGGTTCGGCACGACGATGACCAGCCGTCCGCCCGGCGCCAGCACCCGCCAGAGTTCCTTCAGGGTCTCGCGCGGGCTTTCGGCGAATTCGAGCGAATGCACCATCAGCACCCGGTCGATCGAGGAATCCGGCAACGGCAGTTCCTCATCGAAAATCAACGTCGTCGACGACAGCGAGCCCATCGGCCAGTTCACCGCGCCCTGCCCGGCCGGCATGAAGGCGAAGGTACGCTCGGTATCGGCCTGGAACCGATCGAGGAAGGGCACGGCATAACCGAGACCGACCAGACGCTCCTGCGGCAGGCGCACCCAGAGCGACGACAGCGCCATGGCGATCGACTGCTCGGCAAAACGCCCGAGGTCGGAATGATAGAACTGACGTAGGTCGACGATATCGGCGTGCATTGCGATAAATGTTATCAGCGGGCGGTTGGACTTCAAGGCCGGAACCTCTACATTCCCGCGAGACTCGCAGGACAAAGGATTATTGAACGATGAAACCTTTGGAATTAGACGTTTTTCTCTGCCGCACCGATAATTTCGGCGTTCTCGTGCACGATCCGGAGACCGGTCTTACCGCGGCAATCGACGCGCCGGAGGAAGCGCCGATCCTGGAAGCGGCGACACGGCGCGGCTGGAAGATCACCCATATCTTCACCACCCATCATCACACCGATCACGTCGCCGCCAATCTGGCGCTGAAGGAGCAGTTCGGCTGCGAAATCATCGGCCCGATCAACGAGGCCATCGCCATTCCCGGCCTCGACCGGGCGATGGCGGATGGCAATACCTTCCTCTTCGGCAACCACACGGTCCATGTGATCGAGACCCCGGGCCACACCTCTGGCCACATCTGCTATCACTTCGTCGACGACAAATTGCTTTTTGCCGCCGATACGCTGTTTGCGCTCGGCTGCGGCCGTCTGTTCGAGCGCCCCGCCGCTGACATGTGGCACTCCCTACAAAAGCTTGCCGTCTTGCCCGATGAGACCGCCGTCTATTTCGGCCACGAATATACGCTCTCCAACGCGCGTTTCGCGCTGACCGTCGATCCCGGCAACGAACGCCTGAAGAGCCGCGCCGCCGAGATCGAGGCTTTGCGCGCCGAGGGCAAATTCACCATCCCGACGACGCTGGGGCTTGAAAAGGAAACCAATCCGTTCCTGCGCGCCGGCGATCCCACCATCCGCCGCAGCCTGATCATGGAAGGCAAGACGAACGAGGAAGTCTTCGCCGAAATCCGCAAGCGCAAGGACAATTTCTGATGTCGCCCGAGGACATCATCCGCGAACTCGCCATGCAGCCGCATCCCGAGGGCGGCTGGTATGCTGAGACATTCCGCGATACAGCAGGCGGAGAACGTGGCCATTCGACGGCGATCTACTATCTCCTGACCAGCGGACAACGCTCGCACTGGCATCGCGTCCACGATGCCGCCGAGATCTGGCACTACTACGCCGGCGCGCCGCTGGCGCTGCACCGCTCGCAGGACGGGGCGGCAAGCGAGACCTCGACGCTCGGACCGAATCTGACTGCAGGCGAGCGGCCGCAGGCGGTCATTCCCGCCAATTGGTGGCAATCAGCCGAAACCCTTGGCGATTTCACCCTGGTCGGCTGCACCGTTTCGCCCGGCTTCGTATTTTCAAGCTTCGAAATGGCTGCACCCGGCTGGAAGCCCGGAGCTTAGACCTCAGCCGGTCGCAGCTGAGCCTTGCGACGGAACATGTCCTGGGCGGCCAGCACCGCCCCGCCGGTGACGAGCAGGCAGGCGAGCGCAATCCGCCAGCTTGCATCGGCAAATCCGAACAGGGTGAGGATGAGCGTCGAAAGCAGCGGTGCGGCATAACTTGCCGCGCCGAGGATCTGGATATCGCCGTTCTTGATGCCGTAATCCCAGGCATAGAAGGCAGCACCGACGGGCAAAAGCCCGAGGCCGATGACGGCGATCCACTCGAAGCCCGTTGCCGGCCACACGGTCGCCTCGAGGCCGAGATGGCAGAAGAACGACAGGATTGACGTCGCAAGGCAGAAGCAGGTGACGACGTCGGTGGAGACGGCCTCGAAGCGCCGCATCAACAGCGAATAGCCTGACCAGGTGAAGGCGCAGAGGAAGGCGGCGCCGTAGCCGACGGCATAGGCGCCGTCGAATTCGATGCCGTTGCGGGCGACGATCAGGAAGGTGCCGCAAAGCCCGGCAAGCGCGCCCGCCACGTGATACCAGCGCAGCCGTTCGCCCGGCAGCAACGCCGAACCGACGACGATCAGCAGCGGCCAGAGATAGGCGATCAGCCCCGCCTCCACCGCCGGCGCATTCCTGAGCGCGGTGAAATAGAGAAAATGATAACCGAAGAGCCCGGCAATGCCGGTCAGCCAGACCTTGGCCGGCTGCTTCAGCAGCGTCAGCCGCGAGGGTTTGAAGAAGAGCACCAGGAGGCCGGGAACGCTGCCGATCGCAAAGCAGATGGCCGAAAGCTGGAACGGCGGCATCTTGCCGGAGGCTGCCGTAAACAGCGCCAGGAACGACCACATCAGGATGGCCGTAAAACCGATCAACGTCGCGCGAAGTTTCACCTGTCCTCCTTCACGGAGGCGAAAGCTCCGTCAGCTGACGCTGCCATATTTGACGGCAGTGATCGTCACCATTCCATATTCGGTTGGAATGCGCACATAAACAGGAGCATATACATTTGCCGCGTCCGACTTGGCAAACCAGATTTCCATGCGGTCGCTCTTGCTCAGATAATCGATATCCTTGCGACCCTTCTTGTAGCCCGAGCGCGGCACGAAGCGTACGCCGCAGACAACCGCCTTGCCCTTGAAGCCATCGGTCGAAAAATCCTCGTCGCCCTTCGGCGAGAGCACCAAGTCCATGCGAGTCTCGCCATCGAAGATCGGCAGCGTCTGCGAGCAAATCTTGGTGTCGCCGGTGAAGACCAGGCCGGAGATCGGATCGAGCACCGAACGCATGTCGCGGGGGGTAACGTCGATCCAGTTCTTCGGCCGCTTCGGCGGCGGAGTCGTCGTCGCCGAAATGATATCGCCGTTGCGGTAATTGACCTCGTAAACGCGGGCCTTCTTGCCGCTTTTGTAATAGAGGGAATATTTCAGCGCCTGCAGCCGATCATTGCGGACGACGCCGGTGACGCTGGTCGTTGCCGAGATCGTCTTGACGAGATCGGCAAGGCCGGCCGATTTGATATCGCCGGCGATCTTGTAGGAATGATCATCCTCGATCTGCGTCAGGAATGCGGCGCGCGCGATCGGCAGGCCGGCAAGCGTCACCCGGTATACCGTCCGGTGCTGGATCTCGGCCGCCGATACCGGTATGGCAAAAAGCGCGGCGATAGCCGAAATCAAAATGCGTCTGCCCGAATGAGCCATGTGTTAAGCCTTGTCTTGCCGCGCGCGGCAGCCCTTGCCGAAATGCTCTATACTCCTGCCATGCCGGTAAGAAAACAGCAGCTTTTTGACAGAATTGCGGGAAAGGCCAAGGTTTGGCTTGACGCGAGCAGGCTCTCTGACTATAGAACCGCAACTTTCCAATCATGCCTGTTGGATTGCGAGCCCGGTTTTGCCGGGGATGGCAATTCGATGGCCCGAGAAAAACAAGAATAGGTGTTCCATGTCCCGCGTGTGCGAATTGACCGGCAAGGCCGTCCTGACTGGTAACAATGTCAGCCATGCCAACAACAAGACCAAGCGCCGGTTCCTGCCGAACCTGTGCCAGGTAACGCTGATTTCCGACGCTCTCAACCAGCGTTATCGTCTTCGCGTTTCGGCTGCTGCTCTGCGTTCCGTCGAGCATCGTGGCGGCCTCGATGCCTTCCTGCTGAAGGCCAGCGAAAACGAACTGTCGATGCGCGCACGTCTGCTGCGCCGCCAGATCGTCAAGAAGACTGCCGAAGCGGCTGTTGCTGCCTAAGCTTCTGCTCTTCTTTCACACGGCTTCGAAAGGCTTGCACGGATGACCTCCGGTCAAGCCTTTTGTTTTGCCGGTCCGTCTCTCCAACTGGTGGCATCACCCAGGATAAAAAAATGCTGAAGACGCGCTATACGCTTGCCTATGTCGCATTGATGACGCTGATCGTCGTCGCCTCCAACTTTCTCGTCCAGTTTCCGCTGAACGCCGAAGTCGCCGGCATCAACCTCGCCGATATTCTGACCTGGGGCGCCTTTTCCTATCCGGTCGCCTTCCTGATCACCGATCTGACCAATCGCCAGTTCGGCCCGCAGGCAGCCCGCAAGGTGGTCTTTGCCGGCTTCGTCGTCGGCGTGACCTTGTCCTTCTTCACCTCGGCACCGCGCATTGCCATCGCGTCGGGCTCGGCCTATCTCGCCGGCCAGTTGCTCGATATCGCCGTCTTCAATCGGCTTCGCCGCCAGGCCTGGTGGCGCGCGCCGCTCGTCGGCTCGCTGATCGGCTCGGCGCTCGACACGGTGATGTTCTTCTCGCTGTCCTTTGCCGCGTTTTTCGTCTTCCTCGGCCCGAACGAACCGTTCGCGCTGGAAGCGGCTCCTATCCTTGGCGTTTTCGCTGCGCAGGCGCCGCGCTGGCTTTCCTGGGCGATCGGCGATTTCGCTGTCAAGATGCTCGTCGGCCTCGTCATGTTGCTGCCCTACGGCGCGCTGATGAACGTGCTGCGGCCGATGCAGCCCGCCCGCGCCGGCTGATCAAGCCGGAGACGTCACCGCCGCCGCACCGCACCGGCGGCGATCGCGGGGTGCAGAAGAACCTCTGCCAGCAGATCGTCGATATCGCGCGACGAATCGAGCCGCAGCACCGGCGCGGTCTGCGTTTCCAGCCATTGCTCATGCGCCGCGAGGCTGCGGCGCTCGGGGCCGGCCGTATCGTAGCTTGCCGCCCATGCCAGGAATTCTCCGCTTTTCACTTCCATGTCGCCGCCAGGCCCGATCCTCTGTCCGTATCGGGCCGCCTCGCGCGCACGAATCCGCGCCATGCGAAGCTCCGGCTGGATCGTGAGGAACACGATCAGGTCGTAGAGCGGCTCCAGCGGCCTTCCCCATTTCAGCGCCGATCCGGAAACAATCCAGCCGCCGGGCCGCCGCGTCGCCTCAAGCAGCAGCCTTATGCGTTCGTCTGAGTCCCGCGGTGTCGTGAACGGCGGATCGGTCGGCAGCCAGAAGAAATCGTCGGTGTCGAGATGGGCGATATCCAGCCGGTCCGCAAGCGCCCGGCCGAGCGACGTGGTGCCGGAACCGGACGCACCCATGACATGAATATGCACCATGACTTCCTCCGAAAACCGCCGCTTGCGATACCGCCGGCGGGATAACCGAGGCATGTGACGTCAATCTGACGATCCGAGCAATTGGGGCTCTTCGTAAAGCCGGAATTCCAGCATCAGATTGCGCTGCAGAATGGAATGGTTGTCGTCCGACACCATGATGATATGGGTCGTGCCGTCGGCCGCCTGAAAAGCATCGAGACCTTCCATATTGTCGATCTGCGAATTGAAATTGCCTTCGAGCAGCAATTCGCCCTCGACCACGGCCCCCGGCCTGATATCGGCGCCCTTGATGCGCCGAAGGCGCATGCCGATGCCTTCGGCCATGTTGAAGCGGCGTTCGAGCAGCAGCAGATCGCCGTTCGGCAGGAAGGCGCCGTCGGTGACGTCGAAACTGCCGTCCCGTGCGACCGAGAAACGTCCCTTCAATGGCCCGCTGAGGATCGCCGCCGCCCGATTGCCGTCGCTGTCGAGGCCGCGTTCGGAGACAATCACCACGCCGCCCTTGAGCGGGCTCGATGCGGGCGCCACCGTGATCGTCTCGATCCCGCGATTGTCCCTCAGAAACTTTGGCGGGATGACGAGCGGCAGGGTGCCGATCGCCCGCGAGTCGGCAAAGCCGGGATCGGGATAGACATCGACGCGATGAAGCTGCTCGAAGGAGACCAGCATCCGATCGCCGTCGAACGCCAGCCCCTCGGCATCCATATAGGCCTTACCCTCGAGGCTGCGCCCGGCGCGGTTCTTCATCGGGGTGATCTCGACATCCGAAAGGCCCGAAAGCTTGTCTTTGGCATCACGCTCGATGCTGCCGGTCAGCCACTGGCCGGTATCGAGCACAGCCACAAAATGCTTCTGGTCTTGCCGGAAACGGATGGAGGAAAGCGAGCCGAACAGGGCCCTGCTGGAAACCATCTCCAGCCCGCCGAGAAATTCCAGCGATCCGAATTTCGTCTCGGCAGAGCCGATCCTGAAATCTAATATCTGCCGGCTAATGACCGGCACTTCGCCGCCGGCCGCCCATGAGGGCCAGGCGCCTGTTGCGATGCAAAGAGCGATCAACGCCGCATGGCAAAGGCGCTTGCCTGTCATTCCGGACATTTCCCTGAAGCGGCGTCAGCCGGCACGGCGAAGCCGGCCGCCGCGCGGCTGGACGGATTGATCTTCGAAAAGCGAGGCAAGCTGTTCGGTCATCGCGCCGGCAAGCTCGTCGGCATCGACGATCGTCACCGCCCGGCGGTAGTAGCGCGTCACGTCGTGACCGATACCGATCGCCAGCAATTCCACCGGCGAACGGGTCTCGATCCGGTCGATGACGGCGCGCAAATGCCGCTCCAGATAATTGCCGGGATTGACCGACAGCGTCGAATCGTCCACCGGCGCCCCGTCCGAGATCATCATCAGGATGCGGCGCTGTTCGCGGCGCGCCAGCAGGCGGTTATGCGCCCAAATCAGCGCCTCGCCGTCGATATTTTCCTTGAGCAGGCCCTCGCGCATCATCAGCCCGAGATTGGCGCGGGCCCGCCGCCACGGCGCATCGGCCGATTTGTAGATGATGTGGCGCAGGTCGTTGAGCCGGCCCGGCGTCTGCGGCTTGCCGCCGGCAAGCCAGCTTTCCCGCGCCTGCCCACCCTTCCAGGCCTTCGTCGTGAAGCCGAGGATCTCGACCTTGACGCCGCAGCGCTCCAGCGTGCGGGCGAGAATGTCGGCGCAAGTGGCGGCAACCGTGATCGGCCGGCCGCGCATCGAGCCGGAATTGTCGATGAGGAGGGTGACGACCGTGTCGCGGAACTGCGTGTCGCGCTCCATCTTGAAGGAGAGCGCCTGCATCGGATCGATGATGATGCGCTGCAGCCGGGCCGGATCGAGATAACCTTCCTCCAGGTCGAAATCCCAGGAGCGGTTCTGCTGCGCCATCAGGCGGCGCTGCAGCCGGTTGGCGAGGCGGCCGACGGCGCCCTGCAGATGCGCCAGCTGCTTGTCGAGGAAGGCGCGCAGGCGCTCCAACTCAGCGGCGTCGCAGAGCTCTTCGGCGGTGATGATCTCGTCGAACTCTTCGGTATAGACGTGATAATCGACCTTCTCGTTGAAATCGGCAAAGGGCGTGTTCGGACGGCGGGTCTCGCCCGGTGTTTCCGAATCGTCCTCGCCCTCTTCCATCATGTCGTCGTCGGAGATTTCGGCGCCTTCGGTCTCGCCGTCCTCCATCTGTTCGTCGGCGACTTCACTGTCCTCGACCGGGGCGGCATCGGTGCCGGCATCCTCGTCGACCTCGTCCTGATCCTGCTCGTCGCCGCTCGGCTGGTCTTCCTGCTCCGACTGATCGTCGTTGTCGGCCTGGCTGTCGTCGTCGCCGTATTCCTCGGCCATCTCCATGGCCGACAGCATGTTGCGGATCACCTTGGCGAAGGCCTGCTGGTCGTTGATGGCGCCCGACAGGTTGTCGAGCTCGGAGCCCGCCTTGTCCTCGATGAAGCCGCGCCAGAGGTCGAGCACCTTGCCGGCGGTTTCAGGCGGGCGCTGGCCGGTCAGTTTCTCGCGCACCATCATCGCGACGGCTTCGCCGATCGGTGCGTCTTCCTGGCGTTCGATGCCGGTGAAATTCGCCTTGGAATATTTCTCCTCGGTCATGGAGCGCAGGTTCGACGCCATGCCCTCCATCCGGAGCGCGCCGATCGATTCGACGCGCGCCTGCTCGACCGCGTCAAAGATCGCCCGGGCGTCCGAGCCCTGCGGTGCCATCGTCGCATGCACTTTCTCGTCATGGCAGGCAAGCCGCAGCGCCATGGAATCGCCGAGCCCGCGGGTGACCGCCAGCTCATGCGCCGTCGGCCGCTTGGAAAGCTCCGGCAGGCGGATGCGCTCGCCGGTCATGCCCGGCCGTTCATTGGCGAAGGTCACCTCGACATCGCCGTCACCGGCGACCGAGCGCACGCAGCCGGATATCGCCCGGCGCAACGGCTCGACATCGACGGGCGCGCCGGGCTTTGCTTTCGAATTGTCACCGCGAGCTGCCATGATCGGTCGGTCTCAGGCTCCGAGAACGATGTTGGCGGCACTTTCCTTCAGTTCGACGCCGAAGGCGCGCTGATAGTGCTCGGCGACCAGCGGCCGCTCCAGCTCGTCGCACTTGTTGAGGAAGGTGGTGCGGAAGGCGAAGGCGAGATCGCCGAAGATCTCGGCGTTTTCAGCCCAGGTAATGACCGTGCGCGGGCTCATGACGGTGGAGAGATCGCCGTTCATGAAGGCGGCGCGCGTCAGGTCGGCAACCCGCACCATCTTCGACACGGTCTCGCGGCCTTCCCTGTCCTTGCCGAAGCTCTTCACCTTGGCGGCGACGATATTCACTTCGTGATCATGCGGCAGATAGTTCAGCGTCGTGACGATCGACCAGCGGTCCATCTGCGCCTGGTTGATCTGCTGCGTGCCATGATAGAGGCCGGTGGTGTCACCGAGGCCGATCGTATTGGCGGTCGCAAACAGGCGGAAAGCCGGGTGCGGCCGGATGACGCGGCTCTGATCGAGCAGCGTCAGGCGGCCGGAGGATTCGAGCACGCGTTGGATGACGAACATGACGTCGGGACGGCCGGCATCATATTCGTCGAAGACGAGCGCGACATTGTGCTGATAGGCCCAGGGCAGGATGCCGTCCTTGAATTCGGTGACCTGCAGTCCATCCTTGACGACGATCGCGTCCTTGCCGACGAGATCGATACGGCTGACATGGCTGTCGAGGTTGATGCGCACGCAGGGCCAGTTGAGCCGCGCCGCCACCTGTTCGATATGCGAGGACTTGCCGGTGCCGTGATAGCCGGAGATCATCACGCGTCGGTTATGGGCAAAGCCTGCGAGAATGGCGAGCGTCGTGTCGCGGTCGAACAGATAGTCGGGATCGAGGTCCGGCACATAGGCGTCGCCCTTGCTGTAGGCGGGAACGCGGATGTCCGAATCGATGCCGAAGGTCTCGCGAACCGAAACGGCGGTGTCGGGCAGTTCAGATATATCCAGGTCGATCTTGCTCATCATGTCTCCAAGGCGGGTGATGCCACCCGGCCATACTGTCTCAGGCCATGTCGCAACCGTGACGCCGCGATTTATCCGCGCCCGTCAGGTCGGAACGTCGGCGATACTTCTCCGGGACTGAAACGAAACCTCGGCGGGATGATGACCGCGTGCGAGCATTCTTGAAAGAGTCCCGGACAAGAAACGCCGCGTCCGGAAGGTCGGCGGAGGCGATCGGTAAACACGCAGATAGGAGCCGCGTTTGCCTGCGGCCTCAGCCGATTTGGACCATACCCGATTGAAGCCTAAGAGCAAGGACGGGAATTAACAAAAACCGTTCTGCTTCAACAATTGATAGGCCTGGATGACGGCGCGGAAACGCTCCTCCGAGCCACGATCGCCGCCATTGGCATCCGGATGGTGCTTCTTGACCAGTTCCTTGTAGCGGCTCTTGATCTCTGCCGAGGTCGCGTTGGCATGCAGACCCATCGTGTCGAAGGCCTTGCTTTCCAGCGATTTCAGCTTGCGCGCCTGGGGAAAACGCGGTCCGCTGCCCTTGCCGCCCTCCTTGACGAAGCCGAAGGGATCGCGAACGCGCGTATAGGCGCCGGAGCGGACTTCCGAATGCAGCGGACTGTCCTTCGCCGATTTGTTGACGCCGACGGTCCATGTCGGCCGGTGGCCGGTGATCGCCTCTTTCTGGTATCGCGCGATCTCGCCGGCCGAAAGACCGGAGAAATAATTGTAGCCCTTGTTGTATTCCTTGACGTGCTCGAAACAGAACAAAAAGAACTGGCCTTCCGCATTGCGTCCGACGGGCGCGCGATGCGAACCTTTCTTGTCGCAGCCGTCCCACTGACAGGTAGGCGGTGCCTGCTCTGCCTCCTGCTCGCGTTTGCGGCGTGTTCGGATGCGATCGAAATATTTGGAATCAAGTCTCATGGCGGCGCTAATTATGGGGCTGTCGGAAGGCGACAACAAGAATTGACAAATGGGAATGTTGCTGGCTTGGTGGGAACCCCTTTCGCGCAACAGCAAGACCGGATGATGACCCTCAGGACCCGCATCGAAGAAAAACTTGTCGCAGCCTTCGCGCCGGAACGCCTGAGCGTCATCGACGAAAGCCACCTGCATGCCGGCCATCAGCCTGATATCACAGGCACGGGCGAAACCCACATGCGGGTGAGGATCGTCTCGGCGGAATTTGCCGGTCTGTCGCGGCTGGCCCGCCACCGCGCCATCACCGACCTGCTGAAACCGGAACTCGATGCCGGCCTGCATGCGCTGGCCGTCGAACCGGCGGCCCCCGGCGAGGCGACGCGATGGTAGAACCGCAGCTCATATAGGAACCGGTTGCCTTCGCGCCAAGCCGATCAGGTCGGCTTGGCGCCGTCTTCCCCGGCCGGACGGATGCGCAGCTTGGTGATGCGGTTCTTCTCCCGCTTCATGACGACGAAACGTTTCCCGTAAAAAGTGAAGGCCTGGCGCTCTTCCGGAATGGTCATCGATTCATGGATGACGAGGCCGGCGATCGTCGTCGCCTCCTCGTCGGGCAGGTTCCAGTCGAGCGCACGGTTCAGGTCGCGGATCGGCACGCCGCCGTCGACGACGACCGAACCATCCGCCTCCTGGCGCACGCCCTGAATCTCGATATCGTGCTCATCGGAAATGTCGCCGACGATTTCCTCGAGAATATCCTCGAGCGTGACGATGCCCTGCACCTCGCCATATTCGTCGACGACGACGGCGAAATGCTGCTTGCGGCGCAGGAAGGCATTGAGCTGATCTTCGAGGTTGGTGCTGTCGGGCACGAACCACGGCTTCTGCGCGATCTTGACGATATCGAGGTTCTGCGGCTCCATGTTCGGCTCGGCCAGTGCCCGCAGCAGATCCTTGGCGTGAACGACGCCGATGATGTTGTCGATCGTGCCGCGCCAGAGCGGCATGCGCGTATAGGGGCTTTCCAGGATGGCGCGCACCACCGCCTCCGGCGGATCGTCGGCATTGATCGCCCGCATCTTGGTGCGGTGAACCATGATATCGGACAGTTCGAGCTCGCCGAGATCGAGCACGCCGCCGAGGCGGTCGCGGTCGGCCTTCACCACCGATCCCTCGCGATGCAGCAGGTCGACGGCGCCGCGCAGCTCCTCATGCGCCGTCAGCATCGATATTTCCCGCGAGAGATTGATGCCGAACAGCGCCAGGATCCGCCGAACGATCGCATTGACGAAGGAGGAAACCGGGCCGACGACGGTGACGAAGAGCTTGGCCGGCAGTGCGACCGCAAGCGCGAAGCGGTCGGGCGTCGAGATCGCCCAGCTCTTCGGCAGCACTTCCGCGAAAATGACCAGGATAACGGTCATCGCCAGCGTCGCCAGCGCCACGCCGGAACTGCCGAACAGCCCGAGGAACAGGCTGGTGGCGATCGACGACGACAGGATATTGGCGAGATTGTTGCCGATCAGCAGCGCGCCGATCAGCCGGTCGCGCCGCTCGATCAGTTGGCGCACGAGCCCGGCGCGCTCGTCGCCATTGACCTCCAGCGTATGGATGCGACTGCGCGAAACGGCGGTCAGCGCGGTTTCCGAGCCGGAAAAGAAGGCGGATGTCAGCACGAGGGCCGTGATCGAAAGGATCTCCGGCCAATATGTCGCAAGAAATGCCAGAGCGCCTTCGACCGCCATCAGGGGTGTTTTTCCCGGAGAAAGCTGATCACCTCGGAGGCCGGAACGTCGTCGGCGACGAAGGATTGGCCGATGCCGCGCGTCAGGATGAAGGTGAGCTTGCCGCCCTTGACCTTCTTGTCCTGCGCGATCGCATCCATCAGAACCTCGGCCGGCGGCAGCTCGCCCGGAATTTCAGCCATCCGGGTCGGTAGGCCGACCGCCTGCAGATGCCGCTCGACGCGGCGCGCATCGTCGGGGCTGGCGAGATTCATCCGCGCAGAGAATTCATGCGCCAGCACCATGCCGATCGAAACGCCCTCGCCGTGCACAAGGCGGCGGCTGTCATAGGCGGTCGCCGCTTCCAGCGCATGGCCGAAGGTGTGGCCGAGATTGAGCAATGCCCGCTGGCCGTTCTCCCGCTCGTCGGCAACGACGACATCGGCCTTTGCCTGGCAGCTCGTCGCGATCGCTTCGATGCGCGCCGCACCACCTGTAAAAACCGCCTTCCAGTTCGCCTCCAGCCAGGCAAAGAAATCCGGCTTGTCGATCAGACCGTATTTCGCGACCTCGGCGTAACCGGCGCGGAATTCACGCTCGCTCAACGAATTCAGTACATCGGTATCGGCCAGAACCAGATCCGGCTGGTGAAAAACGCCGATCAGGTTCTTGCCGTGGCGGGAATTGATGCCGGTCTTGCCGCCGACGGAAGAATCGACCTGCGCCAGCAGCGACGTCGGCACCTGCACGAAGCGCACGCCGCGACGGACGATCCCGGCCGCAAATCCAGAGAGGTCGCCGATGACGCCGCCGCCGAGCGCGATGACGCAGCCGTTGCGCTCGACGCGGGCTTCCAGCACCTTGTCGCAGGCCGTCATCAGATGTTCGAAACTCTTCGTCTTCTCGCCGGCCGGCAGCACGACCGCAGCCGAGGCGATGCCCGCCGCATCGAGGCTGGCAACGAGGGCGTCGAGATAGAGCGGCGCGACATTTTCGTCGGTGATGATAGCCGCCTTGCGGCCCTTGAGGCGCGAAGCGATCTCGGCGCCGGCCCGCGCGATCAGCCCCGGCCCGATCAGAATGTCGTAGGCGCGCTCGCCGAGCGGCACATGCACGGTCTGGGCGGCGGGAGCGGAGGTTATCGCATTCATGACGCTGGACTTTCCTTCTGAGCTTCGATCACCGCCGTCAGCACCTCGTCGGCCATGATTTCCTTGCGCACATCGCGCGAGAGCACGGTGAGATCAGCCTGAGCGTAGATCGGATACCGTGCGTTCATCAGGTTTTCGAGCGTCTGCTTCGGATTTTCGGTCTTCAGCAGCGGCCGCGTGTCGCGTTTGTTGACCCGTTCCCAGAGCACGTCGAGATCCGCCTTCAGCCAGACCGAAAGGCCGCCCCTCTTGATATGCCTGCGCGTCCGCTCGTTGACGAAGGCGCCGCCGCCGGTGGAGACGACACGCGGCCCGCTCTTCAACAGACGCTTGATCACCCGCGTTTCCAGCGCCCGGAACTCGTCCTCGCCATAGGCGGCGAAAAGTTCGGCGATCGTCATGCGCGACACCCGCTCGATTTCGTGGTCGCTGTCGATGAAGGGAATGCCGAGCTGGCTGGCGACAATGCGTCCGACCGAGGATTTTCCCGCACCCATCAGGCCGACCAGGATCAGATTGCGTGAACCGAGCGCGGCGCGAGCTCTGTCTTTCAGGCTGTCAGCAACGGTCAGCAGTGGTTCACTCATCGGTCCATTCACACTTTGTTTGCAAACCGTATCGACAAATGCAGGTGGAGCGTCAAGTCGTGGACAAGGGAATCATCGCCTGAATACCGCTTCTTGCACTTGCAGATACGCTTCTTATAACAGAAGCAGAGCATGAAGGAGTTGCCGGATGCCGACCCTGTTCCGTTTTCTGTTCGTCTGCGCGATCCTCGCCGGGACGGTTTACGGAGCGATGTGGGCGCTTGCGACCTTCGTGGAGCCCGAGCCGCGCGACGTGACGATCCGCATTCCGTCCGAGCGGGTCAATCCGCCGGCGACGGGCACGATCAACACCACCGGGAAGTGAGCGACATGAGGGATCTCGGCCGCGTCCATGTGGAATCCTTCCTGGAGATGATGAGCGCCGAACGCGGTGCCGCCGCCAACACGCTGCAATCCTATGAGCGCGACCTCGATGACATCAGGTCCTTCCTGAACGGCCGCAGCATCAGGTTGACCGAAGCCGCCTCCGCCGATCTTTCCGCCTATCTCGCTTCGCTCGCCAGGCAGGGTTTCAAGCCCTCCTCGCAGGCGCGCCGGCTTGCGGCCATGCGGCAGTTCTACAAGTTCCTCTACGCCGAAGGCATTCGCACCGACGACCCCACCGGCGTGCTCGACGCGCCGAAGAAAGGCCGACCGCTGCCGAAGACGATGGGGGTCGAGGAGGTCAGCAGGCTGCTGTCGCAGGCGCAGGCCGAGGCCGACGATCCGGCCCCGGGCCAGTTGCAGCGCCTGCGCATGCTGGCGCTCTTGGAGCTGCTCTATGCCACCGGCATGCGCGTCAGCGAACTCGTCTCGCTTCCCGCCCGCGTCCTCGACCAGGAGGGCCGCTTCCTGATGATCCGCGGCAAGGGCAACAAGGAGCGGCTGGTGCCGTTGTCGCAATCGGCGATCAAGGCCTTGAAGTCCTATGGCCGCCTGCTGGCGGCCGAAAATGCCGCGGCGAAGGAGCCGCAGGAAAGCCCCTTTCTATTTTCGGCCGCCTCCAAGGAGGGCTACCTGCCGCGCCAGGTTTTTGCGCGAGACCTGAAGAACCTGGCGATCCGCGCCGGCCTGACGCCGTCACTGATCTCGCCGCACGTCATGCGCCACGCCTTTGCCAGCCACCTGCTCGCCAACGGCGCCGATCTGCGCGTCGTCCAGGAACTCCTCGGTCATTCGGACATTTCGACCACACAGATCTACACACATGTGCTCGAAGAGAGGCTGCAGCAACTCGTCCAGACGCATCACCCCCTTGCCAAACAGGCGAAAAAGCACGAATAGGACCGGCGACAAGGGGCGGAGCCAGGAAAACGCCCCGGGCACAAGGAACGGAAACGCACCTCATGCACAATTATCTCGACTTCGAAAAGCCGATCTCCGACCTCGAAGGCAAGATCATCGAGCTGAAGAAGCTCGCTACGGAAGACGAGAGCATCGACACCACCGATGAAATCGGCCGGCTGGAGGTTCGCGTCCGTGAGGCAATCCTCGAAATCTACTCCAAGCTCAACGCCTGGCAGAAGACGCAGGTCGCCCGCCACCCGCAGCGCCCGCATTTCGTCGATTACGCCAAGACGCTGTTCCAGGAATTCACGCCGCTAGCCGGCGACCGCAAGTTTTCCGAGGATGCCGCGATCCAGGCCGGTCTTGCCCGCTTCCGCGGCCAGCCCGTCGCCGTCATCGGCCAGGAAAAGGGCAACGACACCAAGTCCCGCCTGAAACACAATTTCGGCAGCCCCCGCCCGGAGGGCTACCGCAAGGCGATCCGCATCCTTGAGATGGCCGATCGTTTCGGCCTGCCGGTCATTTCGCTGGTGGATACGGCCGGCGCCTATCCCGGCGTCGGCGCCGAAGAGCGCGGCCAGGCGGAGGCGATCGCCCGCTCGACGGAAATGTGCCTCGGCGTCAAGGTTCCCCTCGTTTCCGTCGTCATCGGTGAAGGCGGCTCGGGCGGCGCGATCGCGATCGCCACCGGCAACCGGGTCTATATGCTCGAGCACTCGATCTACAGCGTCATCTCGCCGGAGGGCGCTGCTTCCATTCTCTGGCGCGATTCGACCCGCGCCCGCGAAGCCGCGACCAACATGAAGATCACCGCCGAAGACTTGAAATCGCTCGGCGTCATCGATGGCATCATTTCCGAGCCGCTCGGCGGCGCCCACCGCGATCCCGACAGCGTCATTGCCGCAACCGGCGACGTGATCGCCAATGCGCTGGCCGAAATGTCGTCCCGCTCCGGCGAACAATTGCGCAACGAACGGCGCCAGAAATTCCTCAACATGGGGCGGAATCTGTAAGCTCTACTGCCGTTCCTTGCGGATTGAGGCCAAACCTTGGCCACATTGATGTTATCTCTAACATTTGCGCTTGCGGGGGCGTTCCTCACACGTCATAGGCTGGTAAGGATTTGTGAAGTATAAGCCGCTTATGATTCTGCCTCGTGCCAGGACTCCTTAGGCGACCGGGTCGCACTTCTTTATGGGCTAGTTTGGATGCGCATACGTCATTTTGCCTATGTTTCTCTCATCGCGCTGGCTCTGACCGGCTGCAATGACGCGTTGGAAACCGCGCAGGTCGATCTTTCCAAGGTCAAGAACAAGGTCGAGCAGCCGCTTCCTCCGCATATCCTCGCCGCCATGTCCGCCAAGGGCATGGACCGCAATTCGCCGATCATGATCCGCATCTTCAAGGAAGAAGGTGCCATGGAGATCTGGAAGGCGAAGACCGACAACCGCTTCGACAAGATTGCCGACTACAAGATCTGCGCGTGGTCGGGCCGCCTCGGCCCGAAGGTAAAGACCGGCGACCGGCAGGCGCCGGAAGGTTTCTACGACCTGACGCGCGCCAACCTGAACCCCAACTCGAAATATTATCTGGCGATCAACACCGGCTTCCCGAACCGCTACGACGCGGCGAACGGCCGCACCGGCTCTGATCTGATGATCCATGGCGCCTGCTCGTCCTCCGGCTGCTATTCGATGACCGACCAGCAGGTGCTGGAGATCTATGCCTTCGCCCGCGACGCCTTCAAGGGCGGTCAGGCGACCGTGCAGCTGCAGGCCTTCCCCTTCCGCATGACGGCGGAAAATATGGTCAAGCATCGCCTCGACAGCAATTACGACTTCTGGAAAATGCTGAAGGTCGGCTACGATAATTTCGAAGTGACGAAGCGCCCGCCCGAGGTGGCCGTCTGCGAGAAGAAATATGTCTTCAACCAGCAGGTAACCGATGGCGGCGCTTTCAATGCCGCCGGCAAATGCCCTGCCATGTCGACGCCGCCGGCGCTGGCGGCCGCGCTGGCGTCCTACGGCAAGACCTATGATGCCGACTATGCCAAGGCGATGAGCAAATATGACGGCATGGCCTGGTACGACCCGTCGGAAGCTGAGCGCAAGGCGGTGGTCGCCAAGCTGCGCAAGGGCCGCGAGCTGGCCTTCGCTCCGACCGGCACCTCGCTGGAAGCCGGCCGCATGGTCAAGGTCGCCGAACTCGAAGACCTGATGGCCAAGCGCACCGCCCAGAGCGTGACCACTCAAACCGCCACAGGCGCGATCCCCGCAGCCCCTGCCCAGCCGCAGGCAGTGGCCGTCGCTACCGCCGCCCCGGCGGTCGTGCCGGTGCCGATGCAGAACCCGCTGGCCTTTACCGCGCCCGAACCGCAGGAGACGGCGGAAGCCGCGGCAAAGAAGCCGTTCTGGAAATTCTGGGCGCGGAACTGAACGGCTTGAACCCCGTTCTCTACGATCTTCGCGGCCTGAAATGCCCACTCCCGGTGATGAAGACACGCAGGAAGCTCGCCGCCATGGCAAGCGGCGCGCTCATCCTTGTCGATACCAGCGATCCGCTGGCGGTGATCGACATGCCGCATTTCTGTAATGAGGACGGTCACGAACTGGTCGAAACAGAAAAGACCGAAAGCGGCCACCGCTTCCTGATCCGCAAGCGCTAAAGCGCGTTGCGATCTTTCAAATTTGCTCTTGGCGCTTTAGCTTTTTGTTCTTACGCATGCCGTTGCGGCAAAAGCGCTTCGCGCTTTGCCTGGGAAAACCGCTGCACTTTTGCGCGACATGCTTTAAATTCTCAAACCCGGAATGGCGAGCGGATTGTCGGACAGCGCGGTGCGATCCGGCGTGTCGATGCGCGGCTTGCCGAGGAAGGCGTCGAACAGATCCTTGACGAAGGCTTCCGGCAGGTCCCTGGTGATCAGCACCATGCGCGTGCGCCGGTCGCTGGGATCCGGCCAGGCGGCAAGCCGCTCCGGCGGATGGAAGATGCTCTGGACGCCGTGCAGCACCAACGGCCGGTCCGGCCGGTCGGAGACCGAAACGATCGCCTTCATCCGCAGCAGCTTCTCGCCATGCGCCGAGCGCAGGAGATCGATGAACATCTCGAGCGCCATCGGATCGATCGGTTTTTCCTCGATGATCGAGAAAGACCGGATCGAGGCATCGTGCCGATTGACGTCGTGGGCGTGCTGGTGCGCGTGACCGTGGTGATCATGATGATGATCGCCAGTATGATCATGATGGTGACCGTGATCACGGGTGTGGTCGTGGCTGTGATGCGCCTCGTGCGCATCCTCATCCCGCAGCCAGCGGCCGACATCGGCGATCTTCGTCGCCGGATCGTAGAGCCCGTTGACCAGCACCGCGGCGCTGCCGGCGTCAGCGCTGTCGGCATCCATCATCGCCGCGCGCGGATTGAGTGCCCGCAGGCGCAGTTCCAGCCCGGACGTTGCGCCGGCCATCGATGTCTTCGAGATGATCAGCCGATCGGCGACGGCCGCCTGTTTGCGCGCTTCCTCGTGATTGTCGAGCGTCTGCAGCCCGTTGACCGCATCGACGACGGTCACGACGCCGTCGAGCGCGAAATTCGCGGCAATGACAGGATTGCCCATGATCGCCTGCATGACCGGCGCCGGATCGGCAAGGCCGGTCGTTTCGATGACGACGCGTTTCACCGGCTTGACGCGGCCGGTCTGCACGGCATCCATCAGGTTCGCCAGCGTATCGACAAGCTCGCCGCGCACGGTGCAGCACAGGCAGCCGTCGGAGAGCTCGATGATCGAATCGCCGGAGCTTTCGACCAGCAGATGATCGATGCCGACATCGCCGAACTCGTTGATGATGACGGCCGCGTCCTTCATCGCAGGGTCTTTGAGGATGCGGTTGAGCAGCGTCGATTTGCCGGCGCCGAGAAAGCCGGTCAGGATGGTGACCGGAATCCTGTCGTTGAGCGCACTCATCTCATTTTACCTTGAAAACGATCCTGTCTTAAAACGAGGTCGGACGCGGCATCGGCACCGGCACGTTGGCGATGCCTCCGGCCGTGTCGCCGGTCGCGACCTTTTCCGGCTGCTGCGCCGGCTGCGGATCCTGCCCCGGAATAAGGCCGGCAAAGACGAATTGCGGGTCGTGGTCCATTTCCAGAATATAGGGCGAGTGCACCTTCATCCGGCCGACCTCGTCGCGCGTTTCGCTGCGTATCTTGGCGCCCTTGGCGCTGCAGATATCGGCGGTAATGTCGGTCACCTGGTCCTGTCCCTGCCCGTAAGGCTTCAGCGAACCGAGCGTGTCGTTGCCGGGAAACTGCGTGGTGAAGCCCTTCTGCAAAAGGTTCGCCGTCGCATCGGCACGCGCCGCCAGACTGTCGGTGCCGAGCACGACCGAGACGAGGGTGCGGCCGTTGCGTGTCGCCGAACCGATCTGGTTGAAGCCCGAGGCGCAGATGAAACCGGTCTTCATGCCGTCCGCGCCGGCAAAGCGGCCGATCAGCATGTTGAGGTTCGGCACGTTCTGCTGGCCGTTGGTAAAACCCTCCAGCGAGAAATAGCCGGCATATTGCGGAAAGTCGCGGCGCAGCGCCACCGTCAGCACCGCGAGGTCGCGCGCCGTCGTATATTGTCCTTTGCCCGGCAGGCCGTTCGGGTTGACGAAATGCGAATCCGTCATGCCGAGCTTCAACGCCTCGCCGTTCATTCGCGTCACGAAGCCTTCCTGCGTGCCGCCGACGGCTTCGGCGACAGCAACGGCGATGTCGTTGGCCGATTTCACCATCAGGATCTTCAGCGCGCTGTCGAGCGTCAGCTTCTGGCCTGGCTTGAAATACATCTTGGCGGCCGGCTGCGCGGCGGCGCGCTTGCTCATGACAATGGGCGTATCAAGGCTGATCTGGCCGGCGCGGATCGCATCGAACACCGTATAGACCGTCATCAGCTTGGTGAGCGAGGCCGGATACCACTTGCGGAAGGCTTCCTCGTGCTCGAGCACGCGGCCGGTCTGGACGTCGACGAGAATATGCGGATTGGCCTGAGCGAGCGAAACGGAGGCGAGAAAAGCCGCAGTCGCGGCGACTGAGAAACGCAACGGCCGCATGGCGGCAAACAAACGGAAGTGGCTCGTCGACACGGTTCGTCCTTCAGATGTCAGGAAATCTCGCAACCTTCCCCTATCTAGCCTATATGGCTATGACATGGCAAAGGTCATTGACGAAGTAATTTCCAAAAGCCTCACACCCTTGTGAAGCGATCTAGATTGTCGGGATTTGATAACAGGAAGCCAACATGCCGATTTTGAACAGAGCCGCCGAATTGCAGAATGAAGTCGCCGAATGGCGCCGCCACATTCATGCCCAGCCCGAGCTGCTCTTCGCGGTGGAAAACACGGCCGCCTTCGTCGCCGAAAAGCTCAAGGAATTCGGTGTCGACGAGATCGGCACCGGCATCGGCCGCACCGGCGTCGTCGGGCTGATCAAAGGCAAGGGCGAGGGCCGCCGCACCATCGGCCTGCGCGCCGACATGGACGCCCTGCCGCTGACCGAGATCACGGGCAAGCCCTGGGCCTCGAAGACGCCGGGCAAGATGCATGCCTGCGGCCATGACGGCCATACCGCCATGCTGCTCGGCGCCGCGAAATATCTGGCCGAGACCCGCAATTTCAACGGCAATGTCGCCGTCATCTTCCAACCCGCCGAAGAAGGCGGCGGCGGCGGCAATCTGATGGTCAAGGACGGCATGATGGAGCGCTTCGGGATCGAAGAGGTCTATGGCATGCACAATCTGCCGGGCCTGCCCGTCGGCCAGTTCGCCACCCGCAAGGGCGCCATCATGGCGGCGACCGACGAATTCACCGTCACCATCAAGGGCCGCGGCGGCCACGCCGCCCAGCCGCACCGGACGATCGATCCGATCGCCATCGGCGCGCAGATCGTCGCCAACCTGCAGATGATTGCTTCGCGCACCGCCGATCCGATCAGCTCGGTCGTCGTCTCGGTGACCAAGTTCAATGCCGGTTTTGCCCATAATGTCATCCCGAACGATGCGACCTTCGCCGGAACGGTGCGCACCCTCGACCCGGAGGTGCGCACGCTCGCCGAGACGCGCTTCCGGCAGATCGTCGAGGGCGTGGTTGCTGCCCACGGCGCCGAAGCCGAGATCAGCTTCCATCGCAACTATCCCGTCACCATCAATCATCCTGACGAGACCGAGCATGCGGTCGCCATCGCCGGCGCCGTTGCCGGCGAGGGCAACGTCAATGCCGAAATCGATCCGATGATGGGCGGCGAGGATTTTTCCTACATGCTGAACGTCCGCCCCGGCGCCTTCATCTTCATCGGCAACGGCGACAGCGCCGGCCTGCACAACCCGGCCTACGACTTCAACGACGAAGCCATCGCCCACGGCATCTCCTACTGGGTCCGCCTCGCCGAACAGCGCCTGGGTCTTTGACAAGAATTAAGGCTTGGCTTCACGCCAAGCCTTTTGTATGCATGGCGTGCAAGTGGTCCCGTAGCTCAGCAGGATAGAGCGCCTTTTATAGTGTGAAAGTTTACTGGTTCGGGCGAAATTCCAAGCATGGCAGGGCATAGGCGTACCAGTAAATTTACTGCCGCGCCTGAAGGCCAAATTGGACGTCAGCACATCGCGATTTTGTTGAACAACCGTGTCGCAGGGTGGTTCACCGCCACTGCGACGCGGATGTTCGAATCTGAGAGGTCACCCAACGACGTACGCTGTTGCCGCTGGGTGTTGATCTTCGAGAGAGCATGGGTTACGAACCATCTTGAACAAAGGTTCGTCTACGTAGCTCAGCAGGATAGAGCACAGGATTCCTGGTTGTAAATTGGGGGCTGCACTCCGAAAGGTTGTAGTCGATCTACTCAAATTCGGGGAACGCTTCGCTGAACTCTCAGCATGCCAATCCCGAGCCAAGCTTCGGAGAAATCCGTTGAAGGTGTAGAGACTGGATGGGTAGCACCTAAAGGCTTCGGCCCATGGTGAAGGGACAGTCCAGACCACGAACGCCGAAATGGCGGCGGCTAAAGCCGAAGTGGTATGAATCCTGGGGTCGGAGGTTCGAATCCTCTCGTAGACACCATTTCCCCTGAATCGTAACAGGCGTTCGTATGATCGTTGGAATCGCTCAAAAGGTTTGTCCCTACGAGCGCTGATATGTCCCTGGGGCTTCAATAGGTTTGTCCCTGAGATAAATCAGCATAATTTTCCTCAGATGCAACCTGTGTTGCCCCTAACCCACATCATACGGCGCTGATGGCGTCATCTGAGCTGTCTGGAGATCGATAAATTGTATCGGAAATGTCTGATCCATTTTATCTTGGTTGGTCAGGGCAGCGCGTACTAAGTCGGACGACCGCTTCCATGACGCACGAGCATTCAAGTTGAAATCGAAGTTCACCTCGCCGTGGACTAACGCAGCGTCTCGGCCTTTTGGGGAGCCGACACGGCTTTCCGCCGGGTGGAGGCCAGTTCGTCACGCCTCTTTCTAAGCTCAGCGAAATAGGTCCTCACCGTCTCAACTTCGCGCTTCATATCATCGACGCTGGGAGAATAGGGCAACCTGCCTTTGGACCAATCGTGACCGGAAAGCTCTGAGGTCTTGCGCATTCCGAAATGTATCGTGGTAAAGTCACTGTCCCTGACCTCAACCCCGCTCAGAGACTGTGTCATCACTCCGGGCTGGAAGCGGCCGACAACACCATTGAGAAGCATCTCCTCGACCAAGCGCTCCCAAGTCTCTCTCAGCCCAGTGAAGAAATCGGTGATTTCACGTTCGTAAGCCTCGGTGTCTTTCGATGCCCTACTGGCCATGGATGTCAGCTTGATGTCCAGCGCCGCCAAGCGATCCTTGGTGGACTTGACTTGCCATGGAGCATCGTCGTTTCGAACCGTGCCAAAGCCATGTTCTTCAGTTTTGACGATCCAATGCCGTAAGACTTCGACTTGAGCCTCCATGGCCTGATGCCAGAGTTCATAATAGAAGCTCAATTCATGGGTGAATACGATCACCTGACGGTGCTTGGCTTCCGAAAGGATACGAGTGGCCACCTGCCTAACATGCTTATGGTCGAGCGAGGAAACGGGGTCGTCTAGGATCACGCCGTCATGGCCGTCAATGGAAGAGATTTCGGCGAAGAAGCACGCGAGCGACAATGCGCGGAATTCACCCTCACTCAAGATATTCGAGGTCTTTGCTGAAATCGACTTCGACAGGTCGGGTCCAACATAACTGACCCCCTTATCGGTCCGTCCAGTCACAACGACAGGCAGGTACCCTATGCCCAAGTCGCCTATTTCCTTCTGTAGCCTCCCGCGGAAGTCTTCGGTCAGGTGCTTCTCGCACAGTTCAGTATTCTTGGATGAGATCGGCGCGCTATGGCGAGAAGCGATGCATCCGGAAAGCTTCGACAAGCTGACCAGTTGGCTCCTTCGTTGGAGGACCGCTGGCAGGTTGTCATGGAGCTGCTTGCGTCCGCGAAGATCGCGGAGTTCGGTCTTGAGACGGTTCAAACGCTCCGGATCAGTCGCGGCAGTCTGATCCGCCGCCGCTGCCGCCGCTAGCGCGTAGGCCCAAGTTTCGACTTCGCTGGACTTGCCCGGTTCCAGTACGCCAAGGACCATCACGTCTTCGAGTGACTCGGCAGACTTCGTAAGAGCTGACCGAAACTCATCAGCGGATACCAACCAATTGAGTACGTCGTTCACGACACTCGCTTCCGAGCTGCCTTCCACGAAGAATGGGGTCAAAGCGCTGACGATCTGATTGGCCGACGGCAGAGTCAACTGCCGTAGAACCGATACCTCGGAGGTCAGAGACGCAAGCGCTGACTCAGCTTGCTTTTCCGCTTCGTTCGCAATGAGCGCCCGGAACTTCACCAGTCTGTCGAACGCCCCATTCGATAGTTTCTGAGCGCAAAGAGGGCAAACTTCGTTATCGCCATGCGACGGTAATTCCGCCCCGTGAAACGCGTCAGCGTACACCGCTACCGCATACCCAAACATCTGCTTCCACGGTTCAGAGCCGATTACTGTTGCAAGCGGGTCTTCGCGGAATTCGAGGCTAGCGGCAAGCGTCGCCGCTTGCCTGGTTGTGACGCATTTCGCTATTGTGGAGTTCAAACGCGCGACCGCGTCGGCAGACAATAGGTTTTCCGCATGCACGAGCTGCTCTTTGAGCTTTTCCAAAATGCCGACACCGCGAGTCTTCTCTTTGGCAAGAGCTGCCCGGTCGCTACGTATATCGTCCTGCACCAATTCGATCCTCGCGTCGTCAGCTGACGACCAAAGCGCGAGATTCTGGAAAGCCGTCGCGCTTGGAATGGATTTCAAGGCGGTTTTCTCGTTGAGCTTCCCGATGGCTTCGGCCTGTGGGGTGTCTCGCTCTATGTCGGGCAGAGGGCTGGCCACAATCGTCTTTATCGGCTCCATTTCGTCGTGCAGGCGTCGGCTTAGTTCTGTGCACGCCTTGACCACCCGCGGCAGCACATCCAACCCTGCCGGCAGAAACTCGATTTTGTCTTGCTTATCGGCATAGAGAGGTGCCAAGCGGCTGTCGAAGACGCTCACTCGAGACAAGGCTTGCGGAGGCGGAGCGCCCGTTTCCCACCGATGATCCTGGACTTCGGCTTGCCCTACTTTGAAGCGTACCGTGAGAGATGGCTTGGAAAGCCTGTCCGTCGAGTAGGCATTCTCCAGCACGACTTCGTCATTGCGCTCTCGCCGAGCGCGGCAAATCTGCTTTAGAAGCTTGCAGTAACCGCTCTTGCCACTTCCATTTTCACCGTAAACGATCGTCAACCCATTGACCGCGAAAGACAGTGTTTGTCCGGATGCCAACTGCATCGCGCTACGAATGTCGTTGATCGAACCGAGCACTACAGGATCAGCGCCATCAGCCCTATGCAACACGTGATCGACAGTAAGCGGGACTGGATCACCGGGCGCAACGGCGAGTTCGATTCCATTTGCGGCCTTAATTATGGCCAAGACCTCAACATAGTCATTTTCGACCAGATCAGGCTGCGTATAGATGCGCCGGAACAAGTCCTGTTCCCATGTCGGTCTCGTCTTCGCAAATGCGAGCAGATCATCGGTAATGCTCATAGAATCGCTTGCCCAACGTTTATGATTTGGGCAACTTACACTCGCAGAGTATGCCTTCAATCCCTCAACTAAGTCGCGAACAGGTTATTATTCGCCACTCCTATTTCCATGGAACTGATGGTAACGAAGATCACCATTGCAGACCTCTTCCCAGACGACGAAGGCATGATCCTCGTCGCTGAGGACACCGACGACGGATCGCTTCGGCATATTTCCGAAGTCCCCAACGGCGCGGCGTGCGGATGCATCTGTTTCGGCTGCAAAAGAAGGCTGATCGCGAAGAATGGCGGCGATCCAGCCCAAATGACCCATCACTTCGCGCACCGCGCTGAGGACATCGTCATCGACTGCACATCGGCAGGCGAGACCGCGCTCCATATACGTGCGAAAGAAATCATCGCCAAGTATCGACGGGTGACGCTACCCGCCACATCCATCTTGGGGCTGGACGGAAACCAAGTAGAGGTCAATCCCGAGCGATCCGTCAATCTCACCGATGTCAGACTGGAGGCGGTTGCGGGGGAATTGATCCCCGACGTCACCGCGACGATGCCCGACGGTAGACGGATATTCATCGAGATCGCCAATACGCACCCATGCTCGCGGGATAAAATCGAGAAGCTGGATGCCATGGGCGTGGAGGTCCTTGAGATTACCGTCGCGGCGTATCGCGCCGTCCCGCTGGACGACCTCGACGAGATCATCCTCGACATCGCCCCTCGCACGCTGATCCACAGCTCCGAGGTCAAGGCCATGGCCGCCAAGATCGCCGAAGATCGGAGGCGGCAGGAAGACGCAAAACGAACCGAGGCCGAGCGACTCGTGGCGGTATACCGCAATCCAGTTATCCGAAATCACGTTAAGGCCCAGGTGTTGTCCGAGGAGCTCGCTCAGTTGGGCCTCGGAGAATTCCTGGAACTCGACGACCGGCCGTCAGCCTTTATAATCTACCGCCGCCAGTGGCAGGCTGTGATCCTCGATCGCCTGTACAAGGCGAAATCAGCATTCCTAAGTCCGATGGACCTGCTCGAGAGCTTTTCCAAAGGAGGCTGGCCGAAGAAAGAAATCGCGTACACGAAGTCCGAGCATTCCAAATGGATAGCCGCCAACATCGCCGACGATTTCAAGTCGCCCTATGAAGAGGTGTCAGCCTATTTATCACGACTGCGCACGGAAGGCGCAGTATACGAGGCCCGCGGTAAAGGGTTCGCAATGAGCCGAGAGCTACGTTTCCGAATAGATGCAGCTATCGAAAAGAGGACCCGGCCTCAGCGTCGGATAGCAGAGCTAAAGGTCACCTTCCGAAACATCGGCGTTCTAATGGAACCCGACGACGGTCGACTACCTAATTTCGATCATTGGCTTAAAGGTCGGGCAACCGCCGTCAGGCTGTCCGTTGGAAAACTACTTGAAGACGAGAGTGGACACTTCGACGACCTGACCGACCGGATGGAAGCCGTCTACCGAATGGTCGCCGACATGCGGAATTACAAGAAGATCAAGCAACCTGAAGACTTGGCAGGATTGCCGATGGACGGCTTGATCAAACGTCTAACGGCGGCACGGATCGCGGAGGAAAAGCGAGAGCAGGCCGAATTTGCAGCCCTCCGGAGGCGACAGGAGGCGGAGGCGGAAGCGCTACAACGCCAAGAAATCACCGACCGTGTGTTCCGATTGACGGAGGCAGCGATGTTCGTGGTTCCTGACGTGGACGTCTTTCTGGACACCCCGAGGTCAGAACATGATGGCAAGACACCCCGACAGCTCGCGTCGGAAAGCTATCGGGGTTTCAATCAGGCCCAGGCCATCCTCTCCTCTATCAGGGAAGCCGAGCAGGCAGTCCGGGTTGCGGAAGGTCTCAAGCGGGATATGGTCGGAAAGCTTTGGGAACGCGTTTATAGCCTTATTCCCCGCCGTGAAATTGCTGACTTATGGCCGAAGCAAGGGTGGCCAGAACTGGACGGCATGAAGCCTTTGGACTACTGCAAGGACCAGAAGACTCTTGCCCGCTGCCTTGAGGTCCTGGAGGACTTTGTGGCCAGCGAGCGTAAACGGGGCCGGCGTTGACGGGAGCGGCGACCATTGGACTGCCAGCGTCACTCCCGAGCGTGAGGTCGAACCGCTGCATCCTAAGAATCGACGTCCGGTTTTCAACGTCCCCATCAGGTGGTCAAATAGGCCGTCATCTTGTTGGAGCAGTCTTGCCGCCGTGGTGTCTCCTTTGAGGATTCAAGTTCAAGCGGATGGAAGGTTATGAGGCGGATAACCGCACGTTCCCTTCGCTGCTGTGCCTCAGTTGAACCCATGGAAACCCTCGATCTTATATCGCATATATTTGAGGAGACTGCGGCCGGCGGAAAGCCCAGATTCTGGAGTCGATCGGCTAGATTTCGATAACAAGCCACGGTTCGAAGGCAGTCACCTCCCCAGGGAATCCGCGTGGGTTGGTGCCGCGCATCACTGGATCGTTCGCGCCGTGAACGACTTTCCACGACCCAATCAGGCTACATTTTTTGGGTGCCAGGGTAATTTCCCCCTGCCTTTTTCACCTTGTCGTTAACCTGCGTCGACGATTTTTCGAACTCGTAACTTAGAGATTGGCTCATGACGAGCCCGGCCGATGCGACGGGAGATTATGACCAGCATTATCACGAACAACGGCGCGATGACAACGCTTGCGACTTTGCGCTCCGTCGGCGGACGACTGAACGACGAGTCGGAGAAGATGTCTTCGGGCCTTAGGGTGAAGACGGCATCCGACAATGCGGCTTACTGGTCCATCTCCACCTCGATGCGATCGGACGTGAGGGCCATGAACGTCGTCAATGACAGCGTGGGCCTGGCTCAGGGGGTGGTGGATACCGCCTACGCGGGGATGGAAAGTGTACTCGACAGCTTCGTCGAGATCAGGAACCTCGTCATCACCGCGAGCGACATGCCGCAGCCGGGCATGCGGGACGCGGTCAAGCCGGCATTCAGCCTCGATCCGGAATACGCGAAATCCGACGTTTACAAGATCGACCAGCGGATACAGACCCTCCAGGATCAGGCGAAAGCCGCCATGTTGTCCGCTTCGTTCTCGGGTGTGAACCTGCTCTATCACGGCAAGAACGAAGACGAAAAGGCGAGCGCGCAGGTTTTCAACTTCACCATCGGCTACGCCGACGGCAAGGTTCAGACATTGAACGTCAAGGCCATGGACACGCTGCTTCTCAACGACGACTTCGGTAGCTTTCCCACGACCTTTCCGGGAGAATTCAATCCAGAGCAAACGCTGTTCGACGGCAGCGACACCATCACCGCTCCTGGATCGTTCACGCCTGTGGGGGCGTATTGGTACAACATCCCGGTTTCCAATCCCACGACGGGCGATCCGGAGGCCTATCCTGTCCAGCCGACCTATGTCCTCCAGGCGCTCGAAAACCACGTCGTACGCTTTGGATCGGATCGGCAGGGACTCTACAGCAACTTCGTGGCAAACCTAGACCAGAAGATTCAGGCGATCACATCGAAAATGGCGTATGTCGGCACGGTCCAGAAGTCGCTGGAGATGTACGACGAGATCAACAACAAGATGATCGATTCCGCGACCAACGGCATCGGCCGTCTGGTGGACGCTGACATGGAAACGACGGCGACCAGGCTGCGCGCGCTGGAAACCCAAAAGCAACTTGCCATTCAGAGCTTGGGGATCGCCAATGCGGCTCCGGGCAACCTGGTGCAGTTGTTCAGCTAATCACGCCGTCCTATAAGTCTGGCAAGTGTTCTCGGGTGCACCCGGTATCGTCGGGCAACCTCCTGAGCATCCTCCCCGTTTACGACGACGGCATTATAGGCCAGCGTGCACTCGTCTTCCGTCAGAGAAGGGCGCCGGCCGAGCCGTTGGCCTCGAGCACGCGCGGCTTCAAGCCCCGCCCGGGTTCGCTCCCTTACAAGCGAGCGCTCGAATTCGGCCATGGCAGCCATCAGATGGAATACAAGCCGTCCGCTTGCGGAGCTGGTGTCTATGTTTTCTGTCAGACTGAGGAATTCCACTTTTCGTTTCGTAAGGCGTTCGATGATTCCAATCAGGTCTTGAATTGATCGGCCAAGGCGATCGAGCCTCCAGACCACCAGGGTATCGCCCGGCTTCAGTGACCGAAGTGCCGCTGCCAAACCAGGTCTCCTGAATTTTGCTCCCGAGATGCCCTGATCTTCGAAAATCCGGTCGCAAACCTCCCGCAGAGCCGCCATCTGGAGGTCGAGGCGCTGATCGTGTGTTGAGACCCGGGCGTACCCCACCTTTGCCATGTTTTATTCCATCCTCCGCGCCGCTTGACAGAATGCAGCGTTTTCGACGTGCGAGTGCGCGGGGTTGCATGATTTCAATCCGGAAATGGTTGCAATGACTTAGGCAAGTGACAAAACATTTCCCGAGCGATGACAAAAACGCTCGTATCTAGTCGCCGGCGGTAAGGAATTACGCTCTGTCCTCCACCGATGAAGCTGGCGACTTTCGGTGATCTCGCCCAGCAGCTCATTGACGTCTGGATTTCCCGCAATGACGTCGAGCATTCTACCGTGCTATCGAACGTGATTAGCAATCGGCTTTCCGCGAATATGGTGCTTGCCGTCATCGAAATGACTAACGGCAGCCCTACCGAGTTTGAAGTGAATCTCGTCCGCGACTACAGCGTTCCAACCAGCTACGCAGACGTCCCTGAAGTCTTGAAATCACGACTCCCAATGCTTCCTGCAGGACGTCTTCACCCTTCCATCCTGAAGGCGATCACCGGCCGCCGGCCTTCGCTCATCTCTGAAACCGTCCGCCACGACAACATGCAAACCAACTTCGAGATGCTGGCGCTTCCTCGCAAAGCCGCGAAGCCGAGAGGCGACTGGTGCCTCGTCCTCGGTGTCGTGAATTATATCCTGAGGTCCTCGGCAATACCGAAGGACCTCGACGACGTCGATTTAGCCGTCCTCCAATTGCTGCGAGAAGGCCTGCAGATGCGGGAGATCGGCCACCGGGTTGAGCTGTCCCCACGCACGGTCGAGCATCGTGTCGAGCGTCTCAAGGCGATGACCGGAGCAAAAACGCTCCATGATCTCGTCGCGCGCTCCCTGTAAAAATCGGCATCGTTAAACGGTCGCTAACGCTAACCGCTGTTCTCGAAGTCTCGATTACTCTGGGAGGGTGGAATCCCCCTCGGAAATTGCCGAAATCACAATTCCGACGCGGCAACTTCCAGTGGCTGCTCCTGTTGGAGAAGCTCATTGTCGGTCGATGTCCGGCAATGACCATCCGAGGTATCCGAGGGATTCATGAGAGCCGCGATCCTACATCTCGTCACCGCGCTCACGCTGAGCGCGGCGTCCGTGTCTACTGCGCTGGCAGCCGAACTTGACATCAATGGAATTGCGCTTGGGACGAGTGCCGACCAAATCATCGCGAGATTCCAGGAGGCGCGCCCGGAAGCTCAGTACGAGTTCGTGCGCTGGAAACTCCCGGAAGGCAGCGAGTGGGTCGCCAACGGCAGGACCCTGTACAACGACCTCGCAAATCCGGACGACATGGAACACGAGCGTATGCAGTTCGCATTCACGGGCCTCGGGTCTGGCAACAAACTGTTTGCCGCCAGCCGCGAGTTGAAGTTCAGGCCATCGCAACGACCGATGACCGAGTCAGTTTATGCCGCGGCCGTCCAGAAATTCGGCGAGCCGTCGGTAACCGGAAAGAGCGCCACCGGCATCTGGGCAGCATGGAAATTCGGTTCAGCCGACGCAAAGGCCGAAAAACTGGAATCGCCATTGGGCTGCATCGGCATCAGCGACTTCCCGGTCGGCCTTGACGAATTCACGGCAAAGAAAGCAAAGCAATCCGCAAGCATGTGCGGCATCTACGTCGATTTTGTCGTCCGCGGTGATCAGACGGGTCTGGCGAACGAGCTTGAGATGAAGATGATGGACCAGCTACATCTCGCGCAAGATTTCGACGCGGATAATTCCGACGCCAGGAAGCGCATCGATGCGGCGAAATCCAGGAACGCCACTACTGCCGCCCCCGCTCCGAAGCTCTAGTGGCAACTGATCGTGGAGGTGACGCAATGATGCTCGGACTCTCAACACACGCACGCCGCCCGCGGGTCAAAATCTCGGTCGTCCCGATCGACGCGACATAGGTGGCATGGGTCTACCAAATCCGCGAATGGACGTGCCAGAGAGCACATGGTCCACCAGGCTCTGGTGGTGAACGGGCGTCACGGTCACACGCCCGCGGAGTGTATAACTCAGCCACCAAAGCACCCTCGTCGACGGTATCCAGTCCAACGGAAACTCGGCGTCGCCAAAGTCGAGGAAAACGGCACACCTGCCTCCTCTCCAGCGTTCGATGATCGCCGCGGCGCGATCAGATAGGAGCCATGCGCGGGCCTCGGTCTCGGACCCCACCGACGGAGCATTGAGGAAGGCCTCGCGGAACGACGACAGGTCCCGTTTCAGCCGATTGCCGTTCACGATCCATAACATGGAACCGTAGAACGCCTCGCGAGACGCCCGCTCCTGCGGCGTGATGGCCGAGTGCTGGAACTCAAGCACCTTCCCATTCGTCGATTTCACATCGGCAATATGAACCTCGCCGTCAATCGCGACGTGTCGGATTTCCTGCCATTCCGTTGGAAACAGGTTCTTCCATGCTCGATGCCATTCTGTCTCGGGTTCCCACCAACGGTCGCAAACGGCAGTGCTGACGTGGGCCCAATGATGCAGTCGCTTGAGACCGCATTTGGCCAGCGTTGGCGATCCGCATCCGGGACAAGTTCCACGGACGCCAGGCGTCGCTTCCTGACGGATTCCGTCTACGAGAGCGAATTTCATTGTCATCTCCAAACAGCCGCCAGAGCGACGCAAGCTCGGTTCCTAGTAGGGAAGTTGGCGGGCGGCTTGGATACCGCTTGGAGATTCTTCGGGCAGTTTCGGCTGCCTCATCTTCTTCATCATCTGGTCCACCTGACGATGAGGACAAGCTAGCCTTCATTTACATCGAAGGCAATAACGGCAAATGGACCGCACTTATTGCCCGGGGCGACTACAGACCACCACATCCGGGAGCTTGCAGTCGTTGGCCATCAGCACCACGTAGGGCTTGGCAACCGATAATTTGCCAGTGGAACAATGCATTGGTGGGGACGAGTGCTTAACATCCAAGCAGCAAAAGACACTCAACGACAAGAAGAACTGGGTCGTTTGGCAATTCGGATTACTGAGGAAATGGCCTTTCCTCCAACTGAATGGGAAGCAAACGTCCTCGCAGACGTTCTCAAGCTTCCGCGGATTGTCGTCGTGCGCCCTCCAAACGAGGAGTTGCTGGCCGCCGACATGGTTCACAACGAGTGCCATGCAAACTGCCATGCGCAAGCGGCAAACGATCTTGATGGGTTGAGCCGTCATGTAACCGGGTGGTTGATCGACGCATCCGACCTGATTTTGCATTCAGTCGTCAACTATGGCGGCCAATGGCTTTGTCTAACGCCGCAGTTGGCGGAAACCGCTTCGAAATTCCTATTCATTCCCGATCCGTTCATCGAGTGGCGCGAAACCAGCGATGGCACCGGGAGGGAAGCATTTCGCAATGGCAGAGCATTACCGACCGCCCTTCGAAAATACCCTGACGATCACATTCGGATGAGAGACGAGTTCCACAGGCTGATGGCCTCTGGCATGTCGGCATTCGATGCCCGCGGTTTAGTGGATGCCACTTTAGGCGTCGAGTTTCGAAAGAAGAAACCGATCTGAACGACCGACCTGCATCGCTCCCCGCGCTTAAATGAGGGAGAGCGCGCCGATACCTTGCGCGCGCGATCGAAGTTGACCTGAGCCCCAACGAGGCCGAACAGCGTTTGCGGCCGGATATCTAAGGAGTAGTATGTCTTCCTCGCCATCGCTGCCTAATCACAGCGATGGCTCGTGAGGCGTAGTCGACCTAACCGCGCCGCAAGCGTCCGGTAGCATACAACTGGTCGACCCATCGAGTAGACAGCGCGTTCCTGCCAATCGGTGAAGCAACTTCTCGGCGTTTTTCGCGGGGCTGCCTCCAAGGAGGTGTGCAATGACACTCGTCACATCAACTTTATGCCTGGCCACACTTACGGCTACCTCAGTCGGCATTCTAATTAGAGCAGAGGCCCATCAAGCGGAGAGCGGCTGGACTTACCCTCCAGCGTGCTGCAAGGCCCACGATGTTGGTGGAGATTGTGAAGCCATTCCCGCTCAGCATATCAGTCCGGGCCCTCATGGCTTTTCCATCTTCCTGCATCGGGGAGACCACCACCTCGCGACAAAGCCACACCTGTTCTTCATCCCATATGGCGACGAGATACCTTCCGGTGATGGCCGATATCATATCTGCCTGCATCCCACGGAAAACGAAGTGAACTGCTTCTTCGCGCCCCCTAACGGTGCCTAGCTGTTGCATGGTGGTCGCCAAGACGGCACTTACGCGGTGCGCCCGCCTCTATCGATTGGGTGGCAAAAGCTGATTGATGTGACGAGGATCAGAAAGACGCCCATTTCGGCTGTCGATCCCTTCAATCTTGAGTGCTGCACCACTTGGCTTTTACAACGAGAACGGTAATCTCCAGCTCGCAGGCTGGGGAGCTTTCATGACTACTGATCATACGCTGATTACCGCCGTTCTGTTCGTCATCGTCATTCCGGTGACGATGCTGTTGTTCATGACCTTGTGGCTGATCCAAAGGAGAAGAGCGGCGCAGGCCACCGCAGCGTTCTCAGATACCTCCGAGAAACTGACTAAGGCGATGGAGGTTGGACAGACACTGCTCCAGGAGAAGAACTCACTCACGAGCAGGTTCACCGAAATCGAGGCGCGGTTCAAAGACGTTTTGGACCTTGACGCTGAGGCAGCATCGCTCAGAGCCAAAAACCAGCAGGAAGCGGCCCAGATCGAGCAACTACGCGCCTCATATGGAGAAAAGAAGCTCGTCTATGACCGCCTGCTGAAGGAGGTCGCAATCTTCGATGAGAAACTGGCGTTCGCCGAAATGGGCGTCTACGAACCCCATTTCGACTACACCGACAGCGAGGAATACAAGCAGAATATCGAAGTGGTTCGCGCAACCCAGAAGCAAATGGTGTCCTTGAAAACGGCGGTCATATGTCCGACGGAATGGACGGTCGACGGCAGCACGGCTAAGGGGCAGACCATGACGAACCGGAACATCAAGTTGACGTTGCGAGCTTTCAACAACGAGTGCGATGCGGCGATTGCGAACACTCGATGGAGCAACGTCAACGCAATGGAGAAGAGGATCGGCAACGCGCTAATCCAGATCAACAAGCTGAATGAATCCAATCGCGTGTTCATTACCGAGGACTACGTGAAGCTGAAGTTCCAGGAACTATTCCTTACCCACGAATACCGGGAAAAGGTCAAGGCCGAACGGGACGAACGGGCGGAACTGGCTAGGGCTCAGAAGGAGGAGCAGAAGTTGATACGCGACATGGAGCGGGCGGAGGAAGACGAAGCCCGGTACCAGCGTCTGCTCGACAAAGCAAAAACAGAAGCCGAAAGGGCCGTCGGGCCGAAGCTCGAAGCCTTCAACGCCCAAATCGAAATGCTGGAGCGCGACCTGGCCGAAGCCCATGCCAAGGTGGAACGTGCTCAAGCGATGGCTGAAAAGACTAGATCAGGGTACGTCTATATTATCTCTAACGTCGGCTCGTTCGGCAGCGACGTTGTCAAGATTGGTCTGACCCGCCGACTTGATCCGGCTGACCGCATCCGCGAACTTGGGGACGCCAGCGTTCCGTTCCTATTTGACACCCACGCAATCATTTACAGTGACAACGCGCCGACCTTGGAAAGGGCCTTGCACACCGAGTTCGAACCCGTTCGTGTCAATGCCCAGAACTACCGCAAGGAGTTTTTCAAGGCGACCCTGGATCAGGTTGAAGCGGCCGTGAAGCGCTTGGCACCTGATGCGCCGTTCTTCAAAGACGTCGAGGCGCAGGACTACCGTGAAACGCTTGCGAAGCGGCGGTCAGTTCTCCTGGCGGAGGAGGCAACCTCCGAGGTTTTGCTGCCTGAGGCTATTTAACGATGACCATTTGTAGGCGGACGTCGAACAGTGTCACCAACGCGTACAAGTCACGCGACCACCGTTCAGTGGTATCTCGCTTTCGGACCGGTCCATAGGCTTCGCTCGACTCCCTCGCTGGCTCCAGAAGCGTCAACGTTGACAGCTTTGCGTGCTCTGTTCACCGGAGCGGGTTTCCGGTCTCTACGCTTGGCGGCGGAAGACCATCAATGAACGGAGACAATCACTGGGATTCCAGCTTCGTCTGCGGCACGAATGAGCGCGGCACGCGCTGTCTTGGCTGGGACATTGCCCTGAATGGCATCCAGGCATAATTTCACAGCCTCGACGTATTCCTTCCCGTCGTCTGTCGGCCACGCAACGATAAGGGCTTTGGCTACCTCACTGAGTGATCGCACCAGCCTGTTCTTCTCTTGGCCACTCATCACCAGCACCAAAGGCGCGAAATCATCGCTCCTTCGCCAATCCACCAAACCGAGCCTCTGCATGCCAATAGCCCTTTCAACCCCGACGACAGTGTTCCAATTTGCTGCGAAGCTCGATCCAGATGTACCGCGACAAATGACTAAAACCTTCCCGACGCCCTTTCAATAAGGAATGGAACTGAACAGTGAGAACACCAGTGGAACTAGGACCGATGTGGTCGGAAGGTTCGAGCGATGAGAAGGTATTTTGCATTCGTCGCCGGCCCCTGGTCTTCGTTGCGACGATCTGAGAACGGACTCCATTGACAATTTGACTGGTCCGTTTACGTTTAGTTCGGGCGGAGGCAAGTTATTGCTTGCTTGGGGCTGGTCAAAGGCCCGTCAGCGTTGCGCGGTTGCAAGCGCTCGTACCGTTCAAAGACTGCGGAGTGACGCTTTTAGGCGTCGTCTTGTGCGAGGTTTTCCTCCCAACTGAGGGGCGGCCCTTTGGTACGTTGCACGTCCGCTTCAGCAATGAAGCAACGGACGTGGACTCATGAGATCAAACAGCCGAATGAGAATTCTCAGACGCGCGGCCGCCGAGCGCCAAGAGTGGCAGTGTTATTACTGCTCCTTTCCCATGTGGGAAGGCGACCCGGAGGTTTTCAAAACACGCTATTCCATATCTTCTCGGGAAGTCCGGCGCTTCCGATGCACCGCAGAGCATTTGACGGCTCAGTGTGATGGAGGTCGCGACATCGAGGAGAACATCGTCGCCGCCTGCCACTATTGCAACAAAACGCGTCATAGCAGGAAGCGGCCGAAGGGTGCAGAATCCTACGCCAGCTTTGTTCGATCCAGGATCGAAAAAGGACGATGGCATTCAGTCAGGTTAATGCCTCAGAAATCTGAGGCTGACCTAAGCGGTGAATAAGCCGGCCCGGTGCTATTAGTGGCCGCCGACCAGGTCCCAGCAATTTGGGTACCACACTTTATGGGCGGCTCGCTTTTGCCAGCAGGACCTGGCCATCCCTTACAAAAACCGCGCACGCAAAGTCCGTCAAAAACTACCTCCAAAGGAATGCACGGAAATTGCCCACAAGACTTTGCGTTCGGTCAAGCCGCTGGCCTGTATGGCTCGCGGCCTCCCAATGGCGACACAGGGAGACCGCACCTCACAAGAAGATCGGCATTAGCGGCCAGCGACAAGCACCCCAGCTCCGACCATCAACGCCCCAGCTCCACGGTTGAGGATTCCGATCTTGTTGGGATCGGCCAAGGCCGTTTTTGCCTTATGACCGAGGAACACATGGCCTCCGACTACGATCACCTCTATCAGTGCGATGATCACTAGCAGTTCCGCCGTATCGGAGACGGTGAGCGGCCGGATTCCGAGAACGCCTGGCAGCAGCGCCAGATAGAAAATCGGCATCTTCGGATTAGAGATGTTGAGAAGGAAGCCGGTGAGGAAAAGGCGGATCAGACCACCGCGCATCACGCGGGGTTTGATGTCGGGCTTTGAGCGCCACATCATGATGCCGGTGTAAATGAGGTAGATCGCACCGACATATTGGATGAAGCGCAGATTTTCGTTCATGTACTGGGCGATAGCGTTGAAGCCGATGGCAGCAAAGATGACAAAAAGGAAGATGCTGCAAACGACGCCGACTCCATAGGCGGCACCGTGCGCCGGACCGCTGGACACGGTCTTCGACAAGATCGTCAGGTTGTCAGGGCCAGGGCTTGCCGCGAATACGAAGAAAGCCAGGCTAAAGGTCAGAACTGTTTGTAGGTCCATCACGCGCTCCTTTGCTCGGTTAAATCGTCGAACTTGAAATATCCGCCGTGGAAGTAATCGGTCCCGAGCTTCTTGTAGCGCTCAAGGGGCGCATCGTATCCGAATTCCAAGAAGAGCTTTAACGCATTCCGAACCTGCGGTCCGTCGATATTGATGTCTGGCAAAACGATGTCGTTGGTTTGGACCTCTGCCAGCGCATTGAATATCTGGTCGTGGATGCCGATCCCTTCCGGCATCCGGATTTTTGGCCGGTCAATCATGTAGGAGGGGATTTCCGACCTGAAGGCTTCGCGAAGGACATATTTTTCGACAGCGTTGCGGACCTTCATATCGAACGGCAGCGACATGGCGAGTTCGATCACGGCGCGGTCGAGGAACGGTACCCGGCACTCGATCGAATTTGCCATGCTGCTTCGATCCGTTCGTTGAAGATCGGTGCGATAGAGATTGTTCAAGCGATAGGTCGACAGGCCATAGGGGTCTGCCGCAGTTTTGAAAAGGTCGTATCCGGCAAATATCTCGTCGCTGCCATCGCCTGAGAGCGCCACTTTGAAGCCATTGGCTCGAACGGCGGCATAGACTGCTGCCATCGTCAGCATGTCCGAAATGTCGACCGGTTCGAAGAACTCGCCGTTGAAGACCGAATTGCGGATGTTCCTCCTGATCTGCCCGTGGTGAAATTCCGTGATCACATGCGGGATGCCCCTTTCGGCGCAAAACCGCCGGGCGAATGCGAGATCAGCGGAATCGTCAGTGCCTATAGAGAATGCCGTCACATCCTTGTGGAATTTGGCTGCTAGATGCAGGATGATCGTGCTGTCGAGGCCACCGGAGAAGATGACCGCAATCGGCAGATCGGTCGCCACCTGTTTGCGAACGGCATCCTCCATTCGCTGCCTGCACTCCTCGATGGCGGCTGCTTCTTTCGTACCGAAGTCCGGGATGGCTTCGAAGGTGACATAGCGCTCCACCTTCCCATTATGCCAATAGCTGCCCGGCATCACCTCCTGCGTCGTCTTCGCCAATCCCAGGAAGCATTTCCGCTCTGAGGCGAAGCAGACGAGCCTATCGCCCACGCTGTAATAAAGCGGCTTGATGCCGATGTGGTCGCGGGCCGCAAAGCAGTCACCTGTGTCCGGATCGTAGATGACAAAGGCGAAGATGCCGTCGAGCCTCTGCACGCAGAGGGAGCCCCACGCGATGAAAGCCTGGAGCACCACTTCGGTATCACTCGATGTCTGAAAGGCGTAACCGAGCCCCTGCAGTTCCATCCGCAGTTCCCGATGATTATAGATTTCGCCATTCATGACGATCACTCTGCGCGAGGCTGGATCGACAATTGGCTGCTTGGCCTGATCCCTATCCACGATGGCGAGGCGATTGGTGCCCATCGCTCCCTTGTCGAAGACGAGGCGCTCAGCGAAATTGTAAGCGTCACCTCGATGCCGGATTGCGCCAAGCATGTGCAGCAATGCAGCTTCGAGGTCCCTTGGATCGCTCGGGTTGTTTTGAGATGAGAATACGGCGGCGATTCCACACATATCTGATCCTCCGGATTAGGATTTCGTGCCGACGGCAACGAGCGCCTTGCGCGGTATCGTCGCGACGAAATCGTCATCGGCCTTGTTGACATGAATTTCGCCCAGCGTTTGCTCGACACAACGTGCAACGCGATTGACGATATCGCCGGTTCCGTTGGCGATCTTTACCAGGTCGTACATGTGGTACATGTGCATGAGCGCATTGGACACGGCTTCGTCAGCTGTTGCGCCGGGTAGCGTGAAGGGATCGTTCAAATCGAAGACACGCACGTCGCGGAAACCAGCCGCACTGAAGCGCTCCCACATTTCCGGTCGCGTAAAATGTGGGTGAGGATGGCCGGTTCTGGAATAGACGTGCACTACCTCCTCGAACCAACGTGCAGTCTCCCCGCCGGTCTCGAAATCGTGCAGGACCAACCGTCCGCCCGGTTTCAAGGTCCGATAAGCTTCCGAGATCGCCAATTGGCGATCATCCTCAGCCAAGTGATGGCTGCCGTATGCGATCAGCACGCCGTCGAGAGCGTTGTCTTTAAAAAGGCTCCGAGTGGCCGACTGGCGTACGCATGGCAGCCCCTGTTTCATGCAGGCATCCACCATGAAGCGCGATAGATCGGCGGTGATGATCGTCGGCCGAGGTCCATCGATGTTCTGAACAAAACGGGCAATCGTCCCATCGCCGCCAAGGACGTCCAGAATATTGGTGTCGGCATCCGGCATGTCACGGAAACTGGGTGAAAAGCACTTCAGGAGAGCGATCATGCCATGTTGGCGATTGCCGACGACTTTCTGGGCGACGTTGTAAGCCACGCCCCTGCCGCCGTCTGCCAAATCTTCGAATTCCCAGGAAAGCGAGTTCATGAGCCGCACATAGTCGGCGAGCTTATCTTCAGCGATCGCGTCCTCATCGAGGAGAGCGCATAGATCGGGAAAGGACACCGCAGTCGCGCGATAGTAGTCGGAGAAAGTTGTTTGAGTCAGGTATTCGGGATTTGTGAAAATGGCATTGAGTGTATTGAGCATGCTGGCATCTTCCTAAGGTTGGACAATGCAATTTAGGCGTAATATTTTTTAAGAATCAAGTACCTATAGTTGCAAATAAATTCATCAGTGGATGCGCCGAAATTGAGCAGCGAGTCTCTTTTATTTGCTAGTGGCACGGCTGATGGCGCGTTTACCCGGTTAGCCGGTCCTTGCCCGAATAAATTGAACCGCAACTCGCTCTACGCGGAGGGGGTGCCATTTTAATATGATTGGCATTGGTGGCCATTAGAGTCGCGGTCGGATTGGGTCAGAAATCGATCATCTTTGGCCATATTCCTGATCCCCGTGACTCGTCTTTTACGTGTGTCGAATTAAGGTCTCTGACCGAAATATGCGACCGCTCCAATGCCCTGGAACCTATCGCTCCTCACTTTCCTCTCATTGGTAGTCGCGACATTTGCCGCCTGCTGCATATTGTCGTCTTCCGCATTCGCAACCAGCCCCCGATCATGTGCCTCGCTGGCTTTCGATCCTTCGTGCGGGGATGGTGGGTTGGTTCCCATAGCGAAAAGCCTCCCGGCGCAAACCGAGAGGCTTTATATCACTCAATCTTCCACTACGGGAAAATTTAGCGAGCAGCGAGATCAACCCAATGATCCGGACAACATCAAAATAGGGTTGGCTGCGGCAGGAGTTCTCCAGAATTCGATACGATGGTCGAACCATAGGGCTCCCGCGACGTCACCCCAATCTCGTCGTTCGCCAACGGCCGAGCCAGCGCCTTCGCTTCGTCCCATGATGCCCGCAACCAGACATCCGTTTCCTCTTTCGTCAGGAGCAGAACCGGCATCGCTTTCTGATGGATCGGCTTGACGACGTCATTGGGATCGGTCGTCAGGAAGGCATAGAGGTCATCAGTTGTCAGTCCATCCTTGACCTTCCGAACGCTTTGCCATTGCGGAACGTGGATGCCCGCGAAGAACATCAGTGGCTTGCTCTCATCTCGAGCGAACCAGGCGTTCGGCGTGTTGCCGCCCTCTTCCTTACTGGCGGGGTCCGGCTCGGCGAAGCTGGTCACCGGCACGATGCAGCGGCTCTGGACACCGAACCATTTTTTCCAATGTGGAAGATTGAGATTTCGGATGTTGGTGGTGCCCTTATCCGGCTCCATTCGGATGAGAATTTCCATGTCGACCGGCTTGCCTTTTTGCCGCAATTTCTCGGCCCGGGCCTCAGCTGCCTGTTTGATCGCGAAAAATGGCGACGGCAATCCCCACCGCGCATGCACAAGCTGCGTGCGACCATCGGCCGTGTTGCGGACGATTGGCCCCATCTGGTCCGGGTTCATTTGATAGGCGGGCATCAGGTTGATCAGGCTCTCGACGTCCTGAGCCCATTTGCTCACCCAGTCCTTGTCCTCCATGCGGTAGAGATTGCACATGACCGCAACGACCTCGATTTCGCTGCGGACAGCCTAATCCTTCCAACCAGCACGTCAAATGTTGGTAAACACGCGACAATGCGACCTTGAGACCCTGCACAATGAGGGCCATTCCAGTTTTTGCTCAGCTGACATAGGCGTTTGGCGGAAATCGCTTGTAAGCCCACCATCGAGTGGCGACAGGAGCCTTCGGCCCATCTGAAGGAAGCGATGTGAAGACCGTCGTTATCGTTTCGTCGGCGAAATCCGCGAGGACCTCAGATGCGACGACTTCAATACGCTCTCGATCTTCATCGTTGAAGTGCGAGTCAACCAAGAATTCGAGGACAATCTCGTTGCCATTCCAGCCGCACGTAACAGCGGCTATTGCTGATGAGACTGCTCCAAGCAACGCGCGTTGCACACTAAGTCGAAGTCTTATTTCTCGATCAAGTGTGGGCATCAAAACCTCTGTCGTGGAGCGCCTTCGCCGCAAGCTTCCGGGTGGCCTTGTTGAAAAATCCTGATCAGCTCGACGACCGCCAACGAGACAGCAGGGTTCGAAGTCCGTCGACAATGACTTGGTGCTGAGGAATGGCGTCCTTATCGAAGCTCAGCCGCGCGTACATTCGCAAATCCTTCAAGTCGACATTCCCCTCGCATCTCTGGAATGGACCATAACATTCGATCACGACATCCTCACTGAGATCGAATTTATACCAATAGGTCATCTGCAAGCTGCCTGTCGGAACCACGGTATGCCAAAGGCCGTGCTCCTCGACACTACCTGGGGAACGACCCTCGAGCTGCCTCGCCTCCTTCAGCCACTCAATCGATCTTCGCCCGTACGAACGATCGTCATCGTATCCGACGACCCATAACGCTTCCACAACCGACTCGTCAGGTCTCGGGTTTGGCCTCGCGCGCTCCTTTGGTCGGTTGGTCGCTCCGCTATAGACGATCTCTCCCTCGGGCATATCGAGGCTGGGTATCCAATATTGGAGAGAGGCTTGTTTTCGTGGCGGACAGTTGAAGCTCGTCGGATTCGGGCGACCAGCATACTAGCCCCACGGGATATCATAAGGCTGCAAGGCAAGGACGACGCGGATTGGATGGCTTAGCTCGACGAGCCTACGCCTCCGCCATATCAACTCGCGTTCAGCAAGCGATCCGCTGGAAAGTCCCTTGCTGCATGCCAGATTGTAGATTGCTTCTCTGGTCTCGTTGCTCGGCAATACCACGGTTGCTGGTGTCCTGGTGGCCAGCAGCAACATGGGCACGAGGATGATAGCCGCGAGTATAAGAAGGATCGCCCAAAGGACAAAGGTCAGGACGAGACGGGTAAACGCGTAGACACGCGTCAATAAACCATTCAAAACGCGAAAAGGTCCGCCCGATTTCATGGTTATCCCCTGCACCACGGCCGAGGCGTCGGCGGACATTTCATTGTCCCGCAGACGAATGGTACCGCAAGGCCCTCACTGATTAGGATGCTCCCGACATCCTTTCCGTCAACCAGCAGCGTCCCACAGGACCGGCCGTGGTTGCACTTGCTGGTGCCCTCGGTGCCAGCCGCGCACGCGCATGCGACTTTTGTCAGCTGGGTGCTGCCGCCGGCGACGAGCTCCCGAAGCCGTGCCGACGCCCGCTCGCCCTGTTGGCGCTCGTATTCGCACTGGGGCGAGAACTTCTCCGGCGTGTTGAAGCCCACTAACCTGGTCCCTGCTGCCTCGCCAACGACATGGACCGTGTCTCCGTCGGTCACCGTGAATTCCTGGTTCAGCGAGGTTCTCGCCGTCGCAGGAGCAGACTGAAACTGGCCTTGTCCGAATTCGAATACCTGCTGGGCGATCGCAACAGCGGCGATAAACAGGAATCCAATGACCAGATTTCGGAAACGCCATTTCAACCGTCTGCCCACGCGGCTAAAACTGGGAGCGAGCGTTTTCCTGTGTTGGCGGCGAAATCTGGGAAAGGGAACGACCGGGGATCGCGATGGCGCGGCCGTACCAGGCCGGCCCAGAATTTCGAAAATCTTCCGCCACTGTTTGTCTGAAAGGCGAGCCTGGCCGCCCGATCGTTCGAGACGCGCATGGATGTCGGCGAGAAACGTTCGCTGCCAAGCCGTCAAATTGGGGCGACGCAATGCTGCTTCGATGTCGTTTCGCAGGTTTCCAGCCGGGTCCATGGCTCTGTCGCTTCGTGCGGATAGCCACACCTAAGCAGGAAGGCCGGAAGAAATCGTAAACTGACGCCTCATTCAGCAACCAGACGTGCAGATGTGCGCAGCAAAACGCGAAGCGGCCGAGGCAATCTTGCTCTCGTGGTGACCGCTGGCGTGATCAGTCAATATCCCGAGCTACATTGGTTTAGCGCAGACCATCAAATGGCAGCATCGGACTCAACGCCGTTGATCCGTTCGCGTACCTGTCCCCCACGCTCACGCGCCTCGTCAAGGGAGAGCAGGATGGACGAGGCATTCCGTGGAATGATCCGGAGCGAAGTCACGTCTGAAGTCCGCCGTAGGCCCAGAGCGGCCATCTTCGATTACGCGCGGGCGTGGACCATGAACTTGGGAAAGCCCGACGGTTCACACGATCGCTTCGCCCGACCTACGGAAGTTCGATCTCGCCGTCCACCACGTGGTTGAGGCCGGTGCCTTCCGCCGTTAGCGTCATGCGGACCTTCAACGTCTTGCCGCCGACCTGCCCCTTGCGCACCGTCTCCTCGATCTTGCGCTGCGACGTGACGCCGACTTCCTTCAGGAACTTGCGGATCGACATGTTGAAGGCGTCTTCGCTCATGGCGGAACTCCTGTGCGGAAGGGATTGTAATGGAAGGTAAATCGTCAAGGAAGCCGCAATGACGCCCCATGCCCGAGAATCTGACGTGAAAAATTTCAGCGACAGATGACCGCTCCCGGCCCAAAGCGGACGTCACCGTTGCGAATAGAGGTAGTCCGTCTCCAATGTATGGGCATGCCGCATTAGTTCAAGCAATAACTCTCAACCCGATCGGTTAAGATTATTATCTTTTTGTAATCTTCGGTCCGATGTAACAAACCTTTAGCCCAGAATTGTAATCTGATACAGGCCATTCGAAATGAATTCGGAACTGAGGAGTTTGTATTTTACCATGCCAGAAGCACGTGATTTTTTGTTTTGTTATTGGATCAACGAACGACATGTCTGACTCGAAGTCTATTTTGTTCCTGTCTGATTCATCCGTAAACCACGCATTTTTTCCCACAAAATACTTCTGCACCAACTGCACGCCAACAGGGGATAGATTACCTTGACCGTCCATTTCCGTCTTTACGGAGTTTAGAGCCGATAACAGGTCGCAAACATTTCTGGCCAGTGAGACAGAAAAGGGTGATCGTCGCAGTTCGTCGACGATGTGCTCAGCGATACAGAGATTTGGAAATCTTTGGATTGATTGTTCGATAACCGCGGCCCAATCGTCCGGGTCTGGCTCAGCCTGCGCCAAAGCCTGCGCGAGTAGATCGACATCCCAGAAATTTTGCAATTCGATCTCCGCAATTAAGTTCTCATCCCAGCCCTGAATGACTGTTAGAGGAGAAAAATCAAACTGACGTGTGAGACCGGGAGAAAAGCTGTAGGCAACTGCGCGCCTCCCAGCTTTCTCTCTTCGGGCAGCTTCGCCAAGCCCCTGATCAGTGACATCAGTGTGCTCGTACTGAAAAAGGTCGTCCTCTTCCTCTGTTCGTACATCGTCGGTGAATGGTCCTCTGTTTGCCAACCACAGCAAAAACGAGTTCTTTTCGTCGCGCGGGAGCCGTGAGATTGTTTGTGCGATCGTCTCGCCGGCCACACCGTTTACGGTTGGAAGTGCTCGGGAACAATAAAGTTCTCGTGCCAGAATCGCGTGTTGAACTCGGGCGCGCATGAGCGTCCTGAAAACTTCCACAACACCTTCAGACGTCGAGAACTGCCCGTCCAGCGATAGTTCATTAAGAAACGCTTGCAAGTTAGTTCCAGCCGCTCAAAGTGGCCAAATCCTGTTCACTTTGATCAAAGAACCCTCTCGGCCAACTTTCGATCATCCCGTTTTTATCTACCTTTATAAGCGACACGCTAGTCGAACCAGCGTCCGAATCTGGGCTGCCGAAAAAATACACGCTGAGATCGTTTGCGCCTATCTCACCGCTCTTCACCGCCACTCGCATCCCCGCAAGAACATGATCGCTATGTGTCTCAACGATAATTCGGACCCCCGCGTTTGCAAAACGAGCGAGCATCTTTCCAAAAAGCGATTGAGCACGCGGATGCAGATGAGCCTCGGGGCTGTCAATCACGATCAATTGGCCGGGTTTGGCGCAGAGCAATGCAACTAGGATAGGTAGGGAATATGAGAGGCCGAAACCGACGTTGGACGGTCGCAGCCAGACGTTAGAGCCGCCCACTGCGAATGATAACGCCGTAAGTGAAGTAGGGACCAAGGTTTCAGTGGTCACTGCCGCACCTGGGAACAAGTAGTCAAGCCATGCGGTTACCTGCGACCTAATCGTTATGCCTTTTTCATTGGAGTTTCGTCGGGCCGGTTCAGATATTTCATCAGCCATCCGAGCAAGCCACCACGGCGCATATTCCCCGCTCGTTCCCACGTTACCTTGAATTAACTTCGTGTCTTCAGGCGGTGAAAAGGCCGCATCTTCAATTTTGCGAATAGCACTGATGTAAATGACATCTTGAATTTCTTCCATCAGTTCCCGCGCCCGCCCGGCCGCTGGCAAAACTCTAGGCTGACGTTCGAGGCTGGATTTGCCACCCTGCTGACGCACGATCAGGCGTCTTACATCGAGAAATCGCCTGTCCAATTTAGTGCTTTGGCCTAATGTCCAGCGAGCCTCTCCCCCTCCTTGGTCGGCGATACCAATTTCAACCAGCTCGTTTGAGTTCTCCCTGAGAAGGTCAACAAACGAGCCGATCCGAAGCAAGTCCCCATTGAGAGCTATAGAACTTAAATTATTCTGGGCCCGCAAAGCTTGCGAAATGAGCAAAAGTCCTTGCACTGAAGTAGATTTACCTGACGAATTGTAACCAGTCAGAGCGGTCAAAGCGGTAATTTGAAAACGAAAATCCGAAAAGCACTTAAAATTTCGTAGGGATAATTCTGTAATCATGGAAGATATACCTCTAAGGCATCCTCAGCCAGCCGAAATCTGCCCTGAACTTGGAATTTACTGTTAGTTGAATACGTTATATAGTTAGAAAACTCATCGTTATTCAAAAGTTCAATTATCGCATCTTTAATATAGCGCTGCTGGCTCTCGAATTGCTCGTCATCAACTCGGGCAAGAACAACGGACATCACGTCAAAAAGCGCTATATTCAGAACACTGCGGTTGGCCGACGGAGTGGAAATAAGCGATTTTCGAAAAGCATGCTTTTGAAAAAGCTTCTCATTTCGGTTCATCGACTTGGTAAATTCAATCCGAATTTTCTCGAGCGAAGCTTCGTCAAGTTTATTCATCAAACGAAGAGCTTCGGCCAAAAATTCATCCATGTCACCGGTATATTTAGAATGCCCTATAAGTGAAAAGGCGCAAAAGCGATTAATCGCCTCTCGATCCCTCATTGTCGTAGCGGAAAGTGAACCTCCGGTGACGCGAATGAAAGGATTGCGTCTTGCGCGGTCAGCTATCCATTGGGTTCCTTGACCGTTATACAGCGCGTTCCGCATTTGTTGCCTTGTTAGAGGAACGCCACTGTTTACGCGCTCAAATATGTCCAAGCGGGCCGCTTCCGGAGCGTTCTTGTCAAGGATGTAAAGCGTCAGCTGCGTATCTTCGATGCGCTCTCGAAGATTGATGGGCAAGTCGTCGTATCGCAGCTTCTCGAGAGGATGTTCCTCGCCCAACCCTCTAAGAGCCAATTTGTTGCCGATAAATGCGCGAAAAGTCGATAACCGCTGCAAGCCATCAACTACCGTTACCCTGCCGTCTTCTCCTTCTGCTACGTAGAAGACCGGGAGCGGGATGCGCATCACGCAACTCTCGATCAGCTTTGATTGCTTGTCAGGCGGCCATACAAAATCTCTTTGAAAGTCAGGGTCCATAACGTATCGACCATTTTCGATACGCCTTATAATTTCAGCAACGGTACGAGTTTCACTTCGTACCATCACATCATCGAGCGGGTAGTCGAGCCGTTGCCGGTCAGGCGAACTGTTGTCTAAGCCCTCAAGTTCTTCTTCATCAGTCGCCATTTTGCCTCGGCCATTCAACCAGTTGCGGCTACGTTCGCGGAGTCTTTTCTAAGCCTTCTCGCTGAAGTCCCCTATTGCGACTCCCTACATATAGGCGTAGCGCAAAACTGTCATTAGGGTGGCGGCCATCCCTTCGAACAAAGCCCAAGCGGGCCTGATAGTCTATGAGCCAATGATTGCGGGACGGCATTGCGACGTCCGCTTCTGGCGCGAAGCTACCATTCAAGGTGCTCAATCACGCGATTGACGGTATGTCGACGTTCCTTCTACTGAAAATTTCGGCTCTTCACCTTCAGCTGATCGATATGCAGGTCTGGGATAAAGATGTCCCGTGACTTCATCCCTTGCCCCGACCGCTCACGCGAATCCGGCCTGCCTAGCGTGCCATGTCCGAACTCATCGCCCCTCCCCGTCGGCAGCCTGAATTCCAGATCGCGATCGGCAAGGCCCGTCAAGTCTCCCGACAGACCAAACAACTGCTGGGCGACGAGATGCACGACATCGCCTTCTCTCTGGATGCGCCCATTGATCGCCGTCATGGAAGCGCCGAGCGCGATCCGACGTGATCGTTCGAATAGCTTCGGCCAGATGACGACGTTGGCGACGCCCGTCTCGTCCTCAATAGTCATGAAGATCACACCCTTTGCCGACCCCGGCCGCTGGCGGACCAGTACCAGCCCGGCTGCCATCAGCCATCGGCCATCGCGAGCCGACATTGCCTCCGCACAGGTAACGACACGACGCTCGACCAATTCCCTGCGCAGGAAGCTGACAGGATGCTCCCGAAGGGTCAGCCCGGTATGCCCATAGTCGAGGACGACATTGTGCCCCTGAGTCATCTGCCGCAGCTCGACCGTCGGCTCCTGCTGCTCGGCAATCGTTCTCGCCTCGCGTTCGGCCGCGGCCGCAAAGAGAGGAAGCGGCTCATCACGAAGAGCCTTGATCGCCCAAAGAGCGTCCCGCCGTTCCAGCCCGAGAGATGGCAGGAAGGCATCTGCTTCGGCAAGCTCCACCAGCGACGCTGCCGGCACACCGGACCGTCGCCACATGTCGTCGACGCTATCGAAGGGCTGATCCGCCCGAGCGGTCACGATCCGAGCCGCGTCCGCCGTTGCCAAGCCTCGCACCATCCGCATACCAAGGCGGACCGCGTGCCGGTCCGAGCCATCGATAGCTTCGAGCGTGCAGTCCCATCGTGACCGATTGATGCAGACCGGGCGAACCTCGACACCGTGCTCCCGGCCATCGCGGACGATTTGGGCCGGTGCATAAAAGCCCATCGGCTGAGAGTTCAATAGCGCCGCACAGAAGACGTCAGGAAAGTGGCATTTGATGTAGCTCGACGCATAGGCGATCAGGGCGAAGGATGCCGCATGGCTCTCGGGAAACCCATAGCTTCCGAAGCCCTCCAGCTGACCAAAGGTGCGCTTCGCGAATTCCGGCGAGTAACCGTTGCGGATCATGCCGGAAACGAGCTTGTCCTCGAACTTGCTGACACCGCCAGTGAATTTGAACGTCGCCATCGCCCGGCGCAACTGGTCGGCTTCACCCCCGGTGAACCCGGCGCAGACCATCGCGACCTTCATCGCCGACTCCTGAAACAGCGGCACGCCCAGCGTCTTATGGAGGACCGCCTCCAGCTCCGGCGTCGGGTATTCGACCTCCTCCTTTTTCTCGCGACGGCGAAGGTAAGGATGAACCATATCCCCCTGGATGGGACCAGGGCGGACGATGGCGACCTGGATCACGAGATCGTAAAAGGTCTTAGGCTTGATGCGGGGCAACATAGACATCTGAGCGCGGCTCTCGATTTGAAATGTGCCAAGCGTGTCCGCCTTGGAGATCATGGAGTAGGTCGCCGGGTCCTCCTGCGGGATCGTCGCGAGATCGAGATCGATGTCCTTGTCATGGGCGAGGAAGGCAAAGCTCTTGGCCATGCAGGTCAGCATGCCCAAGGCTAAGACATCGACCTTCATCATTTTGAGGGCCTCGACGTCATCCTTGTCCCATTCGATCACCTGACGATCCACCATCGACGCCGGTTCGATGGGGACCAGTTCATCCAGGCGATCATGCGTCAGAACGAAGCCACCGGGGTGCTGTCCGAGGTGACGTGGGGCTCCCATCAGCTGCTGGGCAAGCTGGAGCGTCAGGGCGAGCCGCCGATCGTCGGGATTGAGATTAAGGTCCCTGACCTGCCTATCATCGACCGCCTCGCTCCATGCCCAGACACCCGACGACAAAGCTTTGATCAGGTCCTCCGGCAGGCCGAGCGCCTTGCCGACATCGCGGATCGCGCCCTTTGTCCGATAGCGTGTGACCGTCGCGCAGAGTGCAGCCTTGTGATGGCCGTATGTCCTGTAAATCCATTGGATGACCTCCTCGCGTCGTTCGTGCTCGAAATCGACGTCGATGTCGGGTGGCTCGTCGCGTTCCTGCGAAACGAAGCGCTCGAATAGGAGGTCGTTGGTATCCGGATCGATGGAGGTGATGCCGAGCACGAAGCAGACGGCCGAGTTGGCGGCGGAACCACGCCCTTGACAGAGGATATCCTGAGAGCGGGCGAACCGGACGATGGAGAAAACCGTCAAAAAATAGGGGGCGTAGCGCATGGTCTCGATCAGGGCCAGTTCATGGCGGATGATCTTTTCCACGTGGGAAGGCAGCCCCTCGGGATAACGGTTGGGCACGCATTCCCAGACATAATGCTCCAGCGATTGCTGCGCGGTCATGCCGGGAATGATAGCCTCCTCCGGATACTGGTAGGTCAGTTCCTCCATCGAAAAGGTGCAGCGCTCGACGATCTCCATCGTCCGGGCGAGCGCTTCCGGATAGCGACCGAACAGACGCTCCATCTCTCCCGGCGGTTTGAGGAACCTGTCTGCGTGCCGTTCGCGCTCGAAGCCGACGTCGTCGATTGTCATGCCCATGCGAATGCAGGTCACCACGTCCTGCAACTGGCGGCGGCCGGGCTCGTGGAACAGGACATCATTGGTGACGACCGTCTTCACCCGGTGCCGGACTGCCATGTTGGAAATTTCATGCAGCCGCACCTGGTCGTTCGGTCGCCGGCGCAGACAGAGCGAAACATAGGCGCGGTCGCCGAAAACCTCAGCCATCTTTCGAAGCTGGATCGCGCAGGTCTCGTCAGGCAGGTCGGGCACCAGGATGCCGATCAGACCTTCCGCATAAAGGGCGACGTCATCGAGGTTTAGGATGCAGTTGGCTTTGCCGCCTCTGCCTTTGCCGAGCGTCAGCAGCCGGGTTAGCCTCGAATAGGCGGCCCGGTCCGTGGGGTAGACAAGGATCGACATGCCGTCCTGCAGATCAAGGCGACAGCCGACGACCAGCCGTAGGCCGGTGGCACGAGACGCCTCGAGCGCCCGCACGATGCCAGCGAGCGAATTGCGGTCGACTATGCCAAGCGCCTCGATTCCCAGTTCCTTTGCCGTCGCAAACAGCTCTTCCGCCGAGGATGCACCTCTGAGGAAGCTGAAATGGGTCGTGACATGGAGTTCGGCATATCTCATGCGAAGATTCCATGGATGAACCAGCGATGCGAGCCGGTATCGAGATCGACGCCGTCGCCTGAGCGGTAAATCCAGTAGCGCTCGCCGCTCTCGTCCTCGACTGTGAAATAGTCGCGGACGGCAGCCCATTCCGACGTTCGTTGCCACCATTCTCCGAAGATGCGCTCCGGTCCGTCCGCCCGCTTCACACGCCGCCGTTTGCCACGCCAGGTAAACCAGACGGGCGGATGGTCAGGCAGCAGAGCCATGACTTCGATCAGTTCGGGACGGTCCATCAGGCGGACCGGACGTGGCCAGGTCATCGGCCAGTTTTGTCCAATCACGGCGGCCACGGGCGATACGCGTTGGATCGATCGCTCCGGGACATCGCTGGCGACCGGTGCCACGCGATAGATGCGATAGGTTCCTCGGTTGCCGAGGACATCGACGAAAGCACCGACATCGACCGCGGCATCTTCTACCAGGCTGGAAGCAATTTGCTTGTCCTCGAGTGGCTCGACCATGGTTGCGGCGAGACTGAGTTTCTCGATGCCGAACCCGGGATCGATCTTCTCGACGCGATCACGCAGCAGCTTCGTCAGCCAGGCAACGTCGCGCACCGGCTTTGCTGTCCCCGCCCGGAGTGCCTGGATCGTGTTGTCGACGCGGTGGACGATCAGGTCCGTGCGGCGGACGCCCAGCCCTTTTGCCTGGAGTTCCAGACAGAGCTTCGCTACCAGCCGCGCGATGTATTTTCCGATGGTCTCGGCTGCACCAATCGGCTCGGCGAAGGCACGGTGGACTTCGATGATCTCGGGACAACGGATCGGATCAATCGGCTCGGCGACCCGACCGAACATCTGGTCAAGGCGGCGACCGATCTCAGGACCAAAGCGAAGGGCCAATGGCGCACGCGGTGTCGCAGCCAGCTCACCGACGGTTTGGAATCCAAGCGTACGCAGACTGATCACCGTCTCGGAACTGAGCCGCAGCGACGAGAGCGGAAGCCGAGCAACTGCCTCGGCCGTTTTCCCTGGTGGAACGACCCTCGTCTCGACCGTCATTGATCGCGCCAGCCCGTATGCGGCTCCCCAGGTATCGGCGACGACCCCGCGAGCCGGCAGACCCCGTGCACGAAAGCGGTTCACGAGACAGGACAGCATCAACTCTTCGCCGCCCCGAAGATGATCGGCTCCTTCGGTGTCCATGACGATCCCGTCCGGTGGATCGATTGCCACGATCGGCGAATATTGGGACAGCGCCCAAAGCGTCAGGCGTTCGAGGGCAGCACGATCACCGGCGGGATCGTCATGGACTATATTGAGGCCCTGTATCAAGGCCTGTGCTTTGGCGGCCGCCATGCCAACGTGCAAGCCAAGCCTGCCGGCGTTTGCGTCGACAGCGGATAGCCATCGTTTCGAGCCGCTCCTGGCGACAACGACCAGCGGACCGTTAACCGGTATGGATGGATCGGCGCGTCTGATCCGATCCGTCGCCAGCGTCGGAAAGAAGACTGATACGACCCTGGGCATCGCATGCACCTATTTCGAAATCTGCGCTTTCACCTGCCTTGACCCTGATCAGCTCGGCCAACCATCGGGCTCGCCCAACGCCCGGAACTGGAAGTGGCTCGGACGGCAGAACCGATATCCTCCATCGCGTTGCCGCTGCCGTCGGGTGTCCGAAATCCCCCGCCTCGGTCTGCCGTCGCCATCGTCGGATAATCAGACCGATAGTGCCGGAACCCTCCGCCGCCAGCTGGAGACGGCGCGAAATCACCATCGGTAGGCGCACCGTTTCGGCGACGACCGCGCCCAGTCCCCGGAACCGCAAGGCCTCCTCGAAGGCTTCGAGGACATATTCCTCTTTGACCGCTTCGACATAGATGACGCGATCCGGGTGCAGGCCGACCTGGGCCAATGCGGGAGCGAACAGGTCCGGACGAGCCAGACACCAGACGACCATGCCCTTCGTCCGGGCCGCGATCCCAGCAACAAAGAGCGCAGCTGCGGCCCCATCAACTGCCCCTGCTCCGCCTCCCGCAAACTCGTGGACCGCGCCATGGGCCAACCCGCCACCCGGAAGGCGTTCGTCGATTTCGGTCACCCCGAATGGAAGGACCGACTTGGATCGCGCGACCGCCCCTTCGAGGTGCTGAATGCGGTCCCGAAGATCGGAGATAATTGGGTTTGCGGCGATCTGCGCCATTCGGGGCCTTTACCAAAAGCGGGTTTCCATCTCGTTCAAAAGCGAGTATGTTCCCTATTTGTTCCTTAGCGGAACATGAGTCAATGCAGATGTAAAGGCGAATGGGCGCGTGAGCTGCAACCTCGTCGGCGCTATTGGACCGGAAGGACGAATGGATTCAATTGACTACCGAAGGCTCGTCCCACGGCTCCGAAATGTCATCGATAAGAAAAAATACCTATAGAGAACCACTCGCGCCCTTTCCTGAAATCTTGTCGATGCCGATGCAAGGCACGGGAGAAAAGTCGATGACGGAGAACGTGATCTCATCTGACGAGAGCCTGCGGAGATTGCAGGGTATCCCCTTCGGCGTCGCTGCCGACGAACTGCGCATAACCGCTATTGGGGCCAAAATCGAATTCGCGAAAAGCGAACTGCAGACGGTCCAGACCTATATTGACGTCGTCTACGCGGGAAGGATCGCTGTGACAACGGATGATGGCAGCGAGCTACCTGTCGACACGCTTGCGCATCTCGGCAGTGTGCTTTCCAACTACGAGCATTCGTTGTTCGATCAGATCGCGCAGCTTGAATACGACCAGGAGAAGCTGCTCTTCCCGCCAGATGAAGACGAGCGATGCGACGATAACGAGGTTCCGGATAATCAAGACGTCTGAATAATTCCTCAGGGCACGCGACACTCCGATCATGGCGATCAGCGTTAAGCCTTCCTCTACCCATGGCTGCTAAACACCGACACAACACGCGTTGCGCCATTAACGGGGATAAAATGCAGCACCTTACGAAAGCAAGCGCTCTTGTCATCGCGCTCACGCTCCTGGCCACTCCCGGTCTTTCCCTGGGCGGCCAAAAGGCAGGCGGTCGCGACGAGACCGCGCGAAATGGACTGATTTTCAATCTGGCCTTCCACACCGCAAGGATCGACGACAAATGTCATGTGCTTTCCGTCAAAGAGCGTCGGAAAGTTGATGAGACGCTCGATGACCTAGAATCTTCCAATAAACTCGGCGTTCTCAAGCAGCCATTGCTGAGTGGTCGCAGCCTATACAAGCCAAGCTGCGCAGATACGGATTGGGTTCGTGATTGGCGGAATTACGCAAAAACCGGCTATTTGCGCGAGAAGTAAGCCAACAAAGAACGCGGGAAGGACATCGTCCTGCCTGAGCACTGGAACGGCGACGAGACCGAGGAAGTCGCATCGGTGACTCGCGTTTCGAATGCAATGAAATGCAGAGTCGACCTGACAGCACGCGAATTTCACCAAATCAAGGACAAGCGATGAAACATGCATCGTCTGTAGTTTCTTTCGTGATGGGTGCCATGATAGCGGCTTTCGGCGCTGCTGATGCAGCCATCGCGGCACCCGAACGAATAGGCTGTTATGGCGACAACTGGGGTCCCACACTTGCGATGCTCGAGCCGACCCCCAACGGCCCGATGACATTCAAAACTATACGCTGCCTACCGATCCCGGAGAGCTGGCCGCGGATACTTCCGCCCTTCCTTTCCCCGAACGGCGATTTTGTGGCCGCCTTCGGTTTCACGAAAGGCTTGTGGCTCGGGGACGTGACGCGAGGCGGCCGCTCCCACATAATCAAGGGAAACCTGCCGGGAGACCTTTTTTTAAGGACAGCACCATTCGCATGGCTTGATGACTCGTCCGGGGTTATGGGAGCTAAACGTGATGCGGCGATGCCAGGTGGCATCGCCGTCGCCCACATGCGGCCATATCTCTTCGCCTTGGATGGCTCTGAGATAAAGCTGCCCGAACTCGTTCATCCGAACGGTCCACTCGAGGAGCTTCACTGGGTTGGCGGTTCGGGGCTGGCGCTTGCCGCGTTCGGAACCAGGGAAAACTCCTACAAGACAAAGCATGAGGATCACAAGCCGACACTCACCCTGGTCGACGCACTTAACGGAACGATCCTGCAATCGGTCGAAAAGCTAAGCATTCCGGAACTGATCGATCAGAGAAGCTTGGAGGCCGTCACATCTCGGATCGATGCATCCGGCAAGGCACATATACTGATTGCCTGGGCACCCGGCAAATGGCTGCTCTGGGTTCAGGGGCAACCGCCGCGCGTCGTTCCTATCGCATCGACTACTCGGTCGACGCCGTTCGCACTGTCGAGCGATGCCTCAAGCGTTTTGATAATGGGCAATCTTAGCGCGACAGGGTCGATCTGCGAATTTGGAGACCCGTGTCCACCACCGACACCGCAATCCGGAACAATTGCCGAGTTGACGGACGTTTCAACAGGCCAGGTGAAATGGACGCTTTCCGGCACCGCGTCGTACTTCTCCCACAGCGTGGTTCCGGGCGTCAGCCCGGACGGACGCTATGGCTTGATTTCGCTGCCAGATGAAAATGGCACTGCGATTGCACTGATCTCGATGGACACGGGCAAAGTAATTCAGAAGTTTGAACAACCAGGTTGGGGGCCGATAAGGTTGTCGTTTTCGTTGGACAACAAGTTCGCGGTCATCGCCGCAGGCACAACGATGGCCACTTTCGCGATCGATCAATGAACGCCAATTAGAAGCTTACCGAGGCCAGGGCGAAACCTTCCTCTGCCGTGATGGCTCCGTCAGCGCCAGCGAGCGCTCTTGGGAGTTTGAGGGGTCGGTGTCTGGAGCAGTTGATATGCAGCGGGCAAGTTCGTCGATCTGTTCGTGTCTTTCGTTTACGGCCGCGCTCGCACGATGAAGTCGTCCCCATTCAAAATCTCAACATCAGGTCGTAAGCCATTGAAAAATGATTCGTTTCGAGTCGGAACGAATCACCTCCTCCAGACTTGAGTCGCGAATCATTGATTCGGAGAAACTTGTCATGGCGTCAGGGCACCGTGCCCAGTGGAAGGGCTTTCTGAAAGTTGGAGAAGTCAGCTGCGGGGTTGCCCTCTACACGGCTGCGTCCACTGCTGAACGCATCACCTTCAACACCGTCAACAAAGCGACCGGCAACCGGGTGAATCGCATTTTCGTCGACGGCGAGACCGAACAGCCGGTCCCGAAAGAGGAGCAGACCAAGGGTTTCGAGGTCGACGACGGTCGCTACATCATGATCGATCCGGAAGAGATCGCGGCGGCCATCCCCCAGAGCAACAAGACGCTGGAGATTGAGGCCTTCGTCCCCTGCTCCGAGATAGACGACGTCTATTTCGACAAGCCTTACTACCTGACCCCGAGCGACCGTGCCGGATCGGACGCGTTCACGCTTCTCCGGGACGGAATGAAGAAAGCGAAGGTCGCCGCAATCGCGAAGGCAGTCCTGTTCAGGCGGATGCGTACGGTGCTCATTCGCCCGCACGGCAACGGGATGATCGCCACGACCCTACAATACGATTACGAGGTACGATCTTCGAAGGCCGCATTCGAGGAGATACCGAAGTTGAAGATCGAAGGTGAGATGCTCGATCTCGCCAAGCACATCATTTCGACGAAGCTCGGGGAGTTCGATCCTGCCACCTTCGACGACCGTTACGAACAGGCGGTCGCGGAACTCGTGAAAGCCAAGATCGAAGGCAAGTCGCTTCCCAAGCCGAAAAAGGTACAGGTCTCAAAACCCAATGAGCTTCTTGCTGCCCTTCGCGAAAGCGCGGGCCTTGCAGGCAAATCCTCTGGACAACCGAAACGCACGGCCGCCAATGCCAACAAAGGCACCCAACGCCAGCGTGCGACGCGCGGGGCGGCCAAGTCCGCCGCAGCAGCCTCCCCGCAGCGTAAAGCTGGATAGGACAGTGAACAATGGCACCCCGCCCCTACTGGAAAGGCTACCTCAAGCTATCCCTCGTCACCTGCCCGGTGGCGATGTCGCCGGCGACATCGGAATCAGAGAAAGTTCGTTTCCACACTCTCAATCGCGCCACTGGCAACCGCGTCGTCTCCCAATACGTGGACTCGGTCACGGGGAAACCGGTCAAGGACGAAAACGAGGCTAAGGGCTATGCCCGCGGCGAGAACGACTATGTCATCCTGACGGAGGAAGACCTGGACTCCGTGGCGCTCGACACCGTGCGAACGATCGACATCGAAAAGTTCGTTCCTTCCGAATCCATCGGCTGGACCTATCTGGAGAAAGCCCACTACCTCACGCCTGACGATCCGGTCGGCCATGAGGCCTTTTCCGTCATCCGCGACGCCATGAAGGCGTCTAAGGTTGTTGGCGTGTCGAAGCTTGTCATCGGTCGCCGGGAACGAGCGGTCATTCTCGAGCCCCGCGACGAAGGCATCGTCCTCTGGACCCTTCGTTTCGGCGACGAGGTGCGCCCGGAGGAATCCTACTTCGAAGACATCGACAGCGACTCCGAGAGGGATGCCCTGCCCTTGGTGGAGAAGCTGATCAAACAGCGGACGAAACATTGGTCACCGACCATGGTCACCGATCCCATACAGGAAGCCTTGCTGGCCCTCATCGAGGAGAAGAAGAAGGCACTGAAACCGAGGAAGACCACGAAAGGCAAGAAACCTGAAACCGCTCCGGCCTCCAATGTCGTCAACATCATGGATGCCCTTCGCAAGTCCGTCGAGAACGACCTGAAATCGCGTAAGGCCGGTTGAGCAGGGCTCAAGAGCGAAATCGCGAATGCACCGAGGGAAGTCGCAGTCGCCTCCTGGACGCCGATTGACACATTCAAACCCCATCGGTCGCGGTCCGCCATAGTCACGCCACGGAATTGGGACCAACACTGCCTTTATAACAACCGAGTGGCGAAGAATGAGATTGCTGGTTCTCCTTGCTGCGGCCCTCTTCCTGACAGCGGCGCATGCCCAAGCCCAAGTTTACGCGCCGTATGATGGATACGAGGAATACGACCCCTATGGGTATGATGACCCTTACAGCCGGTATCCCCCACCTCCCTACTACGAGCCAGAACCTGGTTATCGGGAACCGTTGCAAGAACGAAGGGAGCCATCGACGCGAGTTGGAAGGGGAGCCATCGTCATCGCCACGCGTGAGCACACCCTTATCTACACGACAGCGAGCGGAGAGCAGTTCGCGTACCCCATTGCCGTCGGTCGCGAAGGCAAACAGTGGTACGGATCAACCCGGGTGGTATCCAAGCGAATGCATCCCGAGTGGCGGCCAACGGCGAGCATGCGGCAGAAGAACCCGAGGCTTCCCGCGGTTGTGAAAGCCGGCCCTGCCAATCCGCTTGGAACCCGCGCGATTTACCTGGCCGACGGGCTGCTCCGCATCCACGGCACCAACGACCCCGCCTCCATCGGCACCAATGCATCGAGCGGATGCTTTCGGATGTACCGCGAGGACGTCGAGGAACTCTACGATATGGTCCGGCCGGGGACCCGAGTGATCGTCCGGCGCTGATCCCTTCAAAATGCTAAGGAGTCTGCTCGTCGCCAACGCCGGTGCTCGTGTTCTGCTGGGGTAACCCGAGGTTCACCATCTCACCAAAGTATGCGTGAAGTGATGCACCGCTCCAGTTGATTTCAAAGGGATTACGGGCTGGTATGAGACGTCCAAATCTATGGCTCCAGTCATGCAGCGCTACGAGATACAAGCACTCGAAAACGGAATGTGGTCGGTCGTCGATCATCAGACCGGCAGCCCGCTCCTCGACCGGGAAGGTTCGACCGAAAAATCGAGGCTGGAAGCGCAGGCCTGGGCCGATTTTCGCAACGGAATGTTGGTTCCTCCGGCAAAGGAGCGGATGTCCTCGCGGCTCCAAAAGATGCGTCGCGCCTGGGCACTGCTGTCTGGAAAGCGTAACCCGTCTGTGTAGTTCTTGCCATCCGCATACTCGTCTGAGCGACAGGCCTCCGATGGACGCCTGATCACCTCGCCGTCGAACTGCGCCGCCATCAGTTGAACGAGTTTCGATCTACACTGTCCCAGAGGTCGGGAGGACGACCCCGAACCGTTGTCTTCACGAGCAGGTAGTCCCCCTCCGTGACCACGATTCCCGTCCCGTCACTTAGAAGACTTTCAACCGCCCCGAAACGCAGGGTACTTCCGGGAAAGGAAGGCTCAGAAGGAGACCGATAACATACACCAACTGCGCCTTCCTTCCATCGTCCATCAGGGGTTGGACACCAAACGCTAGGCCAGTTGGTGGGCGCGTGGAAGCCCGGACTTAGGTCCCGTGCGCTATCGCACCAACGAGCGTCTATTGCCGACCCATTTCATGATCACTACGCGCGCCCGCAGAGCGTGCCCCTCTCCCCTGCTGACGCCGATCCGTCGCTAGGACCTAAGTCCCGGCCATGAACCAAATTGACTTCCCGCTGTTTCTTTCACAGCACGAAGGAGGACTGCCATGAGTTTCGAGCCCGAAAGCCTCGCCCACGATCAGCTTGCGAATGTGCAAGCGGCGGTGTCCATGGAACCGGAATTGGAAAGCTCGTCGATCTCTGTGAGTATGGTCGGCAGAAGCGTGCTGCTGGAGGGCTATGTGGCGGACTACGGTGATCGGGAGAAAGCGACGGCGATCGCCGCATTGATCGCGGGCCCGGAAAACGTGAGCGACAGAATGCGAGACCGAGATGAGATGGCATCTACCTCGCCTACTCAGGAGTAATCGTCGCCCCTGTTTCGATCCGATAATGTGGATTTCAATGAAGGGTGATCGCTCGCTCCGGCACCGCGATCTCCTCCGCGACGAGGCCATTGAGCGCGACGGCCACCTCATCGAGAGACCAGCCAACACTGAGAGCGTGATCAATCATCAGATGAAATTCGGTTCCAAGAGATTCCTTGCAGTCGTGAATACGATCAGACGAGAAAGCAATTTGACGCGCATTTAGGATTCTGGGCATGGCCTTGTCCACTTCTCCGAAGATAACAGGCCTGACATGCCATTGTTCCCAACCTCGGGCAGGCGATTCTAAGGCTTCGGGATCGACACGAAAGCGCAGCTTCCAACGGTGGCAGAGTACTATCAGCCCTCCGCCTATTGTGGCGACGTGGCCGGGTCCAAAATTCCACGCGCTGCGTCTACGAGCGGCCTCAGTTGATGAAGTTCATGGACGCCCTGCTGGTATAGCTCGATGATGATGGCGGCTACACGTTCGGCTTCGTCAGAGGGAGACGGGACGTTGTTGGCAGAGCAGAATTCCTCAAGGACTATCTGGCACTTCGATAAGTCTTCCGATGTCAGCGGCTGGTCATGCCGGTGATAGCTCATCGCGCTTCCCTCGTTCTTCACGCATACGCGTCGTGCCCTGAGGTGGTTTCGGGTCGGTCGCGGTTCAAGAGCAGCTGTCAGCTGGTGCTCCAAGCGCGGACCAAGGCCGAGCTATCCTGTCAGTGAGCGACCGCGAAAACGGGAATTCCGGCTTCCTCCGCAGCGCGAATGAGTGCGTCACGTGCAGCCTTGGCGGGGATATTGCCGTGAATGGCATCCAGGCATGTTTTCACGGCAGCCATGTACTCCTCACCATCGTCACTTGGCCATCCCACGACGAGAGCCTTAGCAACCTCACCGAGAGATCGGACAAGCCTGTTTTCTTCCTCACCACTCATCACAAGCACCAACGGAGCGAAGTCGTCGGTCCTTCGCCAATTCACTAAGCCGAGCCTCGGCATGCCAAGAGTCCCTGTTGTCCTTGCAAAGAGCGTTTTTCGCCATCCGCTGCGAAAACCTCTGACGCCTGCGACAACGACTAAACCCTTCCCGATGGCATTTCAACAAAGACGAGGGGCATTACATCGGCTGACGCCCGGTGGTATCCCGGACTTAGGTCGGGGTGGCAGCCAGACGATCTCTTTCTTAGGATGTCCGAGCAAGCAGATGTTGCTGAGCTAAAAGTAACCTTCATGGCGTGAGCAGCTTTGACAGGGTCAAGCCAGGCTAAACGTCATCGGATGATCTTTAAAGGTAACGACATGCGCAAAACAATAGTGTTCGGTCTGGCGGCTTTGATCGCCGTGTACTTTGTCGGCGGCGAGAGCGCGAGACATGAGATATTTCCTTGGCCGCAACTTTCCGCGCTGAAGAAAACGGTTGGCGGAGAGAAGCCGGCGGCTCCAAGCCGTTACACCTTCGACGACAAGGAGCGACTCATCGGCGATGAAACAAAATCGGCTGTGCCCTGCCCGGTTCAAACCGATCGAACTGCTGTCCTACTTATTCTAGGCCAATCGAACGCCGCCAACGACGGTGGGCAACGGTACCGGTCAAATTATGGCGCTCGCCTTGTAAACGCCTTTGATAAGCGGTGCTTCGTCGCGGCGTCACCACTTCTTGGATCGACCGATATCAAGGGAGAGTATTGGACGCGTCTTGGGAACCAACTGATCGCCTCGGGCCAAAATGACAGCGTCATCCTCGCACCGCTCGCCTATTCCGGCTCCGAGGTCGCACGATGGGCGAAAGGCGGTGACCTCAATCCAGTGCTGGTCGATACAATGAAACAGCTTCAGGATTCCGGCCACCGGGTAACGAGCGTCCTCTGGGTGCAAGGAGAGAAGGACCTCGTTTTGGGCACCACCACGGAGGCCTATCAGGAACGTTTCATGTCGATGGTCGATACATTGCGCCAGCACGGCGTCGAGGCACCCGTTTACATTTCGATCGCCTCGAAATGCCTCGAACCGAGCAACGGCGGCTTCAAGGAGCATATTCCGGACAATGCGATCGTACGGGCGCAACTTGCCCTGTCGAAAAGCGGCCACGGCATCCGAGAGGGCGTGGATTCTGACGCACTGCTTGATGGAGACGACCGGTACGACGATTGCCACATCGGGGGCTCAGGCGCGGAGAAAGTCTCGCTGGCCTGGCTGGACCTTCTGAGCGGCGATCACCGCCTGGAAAGCTCGCGATAGTCTTGTCGGCGATTTCATTCTTTTGGTCCGTGCGAAATCTTCCTGAATTACCGGGGCCCGAAACAGAAAGATGCCCCGCAGAACGGAGCATCTTGTATCAGGCGGATGCCGCCTTATTAGCGATGCGGCACCGAGGGGGCGGATTAAGTAGCAGGATGACACAGTTCAAAAAATCGTCAATTTACCTGAACTCAGTAATCCTACTGCGGAACCTGGTCGGCGCTCAGATCAACGGGGCTTATGACCTCCGGCCCTACGTTTCTGACGGTCAATATGCGACGGGTAATGGGCCACATCGTCATCGCGTCGTCATCGAAGGGCCTCATCAGGCCGCGTGGGTCTGGGTCTGCTGACAGCCAACGCTGGTAATCCTCGGGACGAAGCACGACCGGCATCCGATCGTGGATTGTCGCCATCATCTCATTCGCGGGACAGGTGACGACAGCGAAGCTACGGATGTCGATGCCGACCGGGTGACGCCATACTTCCCAGATGCCTGCCAGCGCGAACATCGACCGGTCCCTCATGGCGATCGCGTAAGGCTGCTTCTTGGCCGACCCGGTAATGTCCAGCCACTCGAAGAAGCCGCTAATCGGGATCAGACAGCGGCGCGATCGGTAAGCGTCCCGGAATAACTCATTCGAAGCTATGTCTTCACGGCGCGCGTGGACGGGCGGCTGACGATGCGGCCGATCAATCCAAGACGGAACAAGGCCCCAGCAAGCGACGGCGATGGCAGGCTTAGGACGATCGCGCTGGCGTTCCGCGTCTTGAGTGATGATGTGGTACACCTCGGTGGGGGCACCGTTGTATCTGGGGAGGCGGCCGCCCAAATCGTCGACGTTGCCCCGCTCAGCGAAGCTGAAGCTTTCGGCCAGCTCCTTAAATGAACGGTTGATGTAGATGCGGCGGCACATGCGAAAATCTCATACATATTCCTGGGCGGCCGATATGGGCGGTCGGAGCATCACGTCAGATACATAGCGGTCTTCAGCATTTTCCAATCTCCCCTGTGGTCATCCAGGCATTCGCCACAGATTATGGTCGCCCAGACGGGGGACCTAAGTCGGGCTGGCAACCTTACGGCCGCTGCACATATTGTTTTTGAGGCAATATGAGGTCCATGGGAGGGGCAAGGCGGAACAGGAACAAGAAAATGAAGTTTGGCCCCAACAATGATGGGGAGCACTGTCCGGAAGGCCACAGCACGGCGGCGACAATCGCGACCATCTCGGCAACCCTTGCTGCCGATCCGGACGTTGACAGCAGCGCCGTCGAAATCAGAATGCTCGGCCCCGTCGTTCTGCTCGAAGGCTACATAACAAAGGCCGCGGATCGCGATAAAATCATCTCGCTCGCAGCATCCGTCGTCGGCTGGGACAACGTCCAAGACCGAATGCTGAGCCGCATTCCGCCGCAGTAGTGGATGGCAGAACGGGCACCCAATTTGATTTAGGACCAAAGTCGGACCAACCTCGGCATTAAGTCCTACTCCGGAACCCATCTTCCTTTTTCCGGTTTGGCCTTGAGCGGACCTAACCGCAGCAAGGAGGAAGAACAGATGAAAATCAAAGCACTAGGAATTACCATGGGTATCGTGTTGGCATCGGCATCCGCCTTTGCGCAGTCTACGGCAGTCATTGCGACACCGCCGGAGAAGGTGGTGACCTTTGTCCAAAAGGCTCCCGCCCCGACTGAACGCGTCGTGGTGAAGGAGAAGGTTGTCGTCGGGCAGCCGCTGCCGGAAACGGTGGTCGTGACGCCAATTCCCGATGACCCGACATATGCATACGCGATCGTCAACGATGAGCGTGTGATCGTCGAGCCTTCCACGCGGAAGGTGATCCAGGTCGTCAAGTGACCGATGGGCGGCTTGAGCCGCCCCTTCCAACAACAAGGGCACGCATGCACCGCACGAGAATGCGGACGGCATTGCGTGTCCAAATCTCGGAGATCGATCATGAAAAGCAGTCATCTCGCCATTATGGTCGCGGCGCTCTCGCTCGGCGTGTCGCCGCTCGCAACGCTGCCAGCCACAGCCCAGCAGGATACCCAGAAAACCGGCCAGACCCAATCCGGCTCGCAGTCGGACATGCAATCCGGCTCCAGCGCCACCGGCAAGAGCCCGGGCACCGACTGTACGCCAGACGCTTCGGTAGCCTGCCCGCAGGGCAAGGGTCAGTCATCGCAGCAGAAAGCAGGTCAAGGTTCCGACACGCAAAAGAGCGCCCAGCAACCTTCGAACGGCAATTCGTCGACCAGCGGAAGCGTGTCCGGGAAGTCTTCGACAGAAACCAAGCCAGGTTCGACAGACGCCAGTGGAGGCACGACCACCGAACAGAAGGCAACCACCAAGTCTGGCACTACGGACGCAGGCGGCTCGGCCACCACAGGCTCGAAGAGCAGCACGCAGAATGCCAAGCCCGCTGAGGGAACCGGCAGCGGCAGCGCCACGCAAAGCGGTGATGCATCGAAGCAGTCGACCGATCAGAACGCTACGACGACCAACAAAACCTCTTCCGAAACCAACGTCAACAACAACACCACGACTAATAACCAGACATCGAACACCAAAACCAACGTCAACATCTCGGTCGAGCAGCAGACCGAAATTCGAACCGTGGTGAAGGAGGTTCATGTTGCGCCGGTGAAGGAAGTGGACTTCACGGTCTCCGTCGGAACGAAAATTCCGAAGAAGGTCCGGCTTGAAAAGCTGCCGACGCGCATCGTGAAGATCGTCCCGCAATACGAAGGCTATCGGTTCTTCATCCTTGCAGACGGCCGGATCGTCATTGTCGATCCCGATGCTCTGACGATCGTCTACATCATCGAGGCATAACCAGGCATTCCCCGGCGGCGCGTCTTTCCGCCGCCGGGGACAGGAGTATTCGATGATATATCGTCAAGAAAAACGGTCTGGCATCGCCTTTCCGATCGCCGTCATCTTGATCGCGATGGTGACCATCGTGGGCAGTCTCGCACTTTCTTCAGGTTCCCGTTCGCCCGCACGGGTTTGGGTTCCCCAGAGTTCGGCGGGACAGTTATCCTATCGTGGCGGCGTCAACGCTTTGAGTGGGGACGCTATGACTGGGGCTTTGCCGGTGAACCACCGAGGAACTCTCGTTGCTCGTCCATGAAGTTGATTGCCGTTCAGACGGCGACGTGACTGCTCACCAGTCCATCGCGAGTGAGACGATGAACCATTATCATCGGTGGCTCGTTCACGGCAGGAATATTCCGGTCCCCGAACCATAGCGGGTTAGCTGGGCAGATCGAGCCACAGATATGTGCGGGGATTCCCGCCAACATAGCACTCATTGGCCGATGGACATGGCCCGAGGATATAGCGATTGGCGCAAGAGAGCGCCGGGTCAGCAAGTCACCAAGCTCGGCTTTACCCTCCGCGATCACCGCATCCATCGGCGCGATTCCGCTTGGCACGAAGTGGTGATGCGCGAAGAGAAGCGTGGGGCATGAGGCTAGCTCCTCCAGTACCCGTTCCAGCCAAGCAAGATGCTGGACAACGTCGCCCGCCGAAGTACCGGGCAGGCAGGTGTCAATTCCCACCAACCCGAGCCCTCCGATCTGCGCGCGGAAATGCATGGCGTCGCAGTCGTCAACCGCTCCATAACGTGTCGCGAAAACGGTTCGCATGAATTGCCGATCGTCCGAGTTACCGGGCACCAACATGAACGGACAATTCAAGGCTTCAAGACGGGCTGCTATCGCAGCGTAACCATCGGTCCAGTCATCATCAATTAGGTCTCCCGACACGACAAGCGCATCCGGCTCGAGCGCGGAAAGCCACAACAATGCGCGGTTGAGTCGCAGCAGATTGTCGTTACTCGGTGCAGCGTGAATATCAGAAATCTGCGCTACGATCATCGGCACTTCCGTACATCTCTCTTTCATGGTCGTACCCTACGGCCGAACGTGCGGTTTCGGAAGATGAAGTAAAGCTGGAGAAAGGCCACCGCGCTGTCGAAACACACTAATTCCAGGTCACCAAGCTGTCCCGCATGAGAAGCAATTTTGGCTATCGCCTTCGCATACGGCGAGGAACATATTGCAGCCGTCAATTGCGGCGAGCGAAGCCTGGGAGTGGATCGGGGACCGGCGTTAGAAGAAAATGTCAAAATCTTGAAAGCCAACCTAATTCGTAGTGGCTATCGTCCAATTGCTCCCCAGACCGCGTAACTGAGGAGTGCCTCGACCTTGGGGCAAGGAGTGGCTGCCGTCTTGGTCACATAGGCCGAGACGGCAGGACCGCCTCCAGAACGCAAGGCGATGAACGAATATCTGGCAAGCTCGCGGCGCTAGCGGCCCAACTCCGCTGAGGCCGGCAGGCGACTGAACGAAAATCGAGAATACCCACTAAGGGATGAGGCAATGGACGAAGACCACACGAAACGCATGATCCTTGAATTCCTGAGGAAGCACACCTTGGCGGTCATTGCGACATGCCACCGCAACGGAACGCCGGAAGCGGCTACGGTCGACTTCTTGGTGCGGGACAATCTTGAGATCGTGTTCGATACTTTCAAAGACACACGGAAGTTTACCAATCTCGCGGAGCGTCCTGGCGTCGCGTTCGTTGTCGGATGGAACGATAACATCACGGTTCAATACGAGGGTGAGGCAACAAGGGTTCCTGCCGCAGATATGGAACAATACCAGGAAGCCCATCTCAACAGCGTTCCGGCCGAAAGGGAGTTCATCGAGAGGGGAGCAGTGATGTTCAAAGCAACGCCGCGGTGGATTCGATATTCCGATTTCAACAAGGAGCCTCCCGAGCTGATCGAGATTCAATTCTGACAGACGCAACGGCTTCGGATCGCCGTCCGAGGGCATCGGCCAACCAGGCAACCCGCCGAGATGCACAGTACATAACTCTAGTACGGCCGGCATCTCCTCGAAGACGACAGGCGAAGGAGGGCCATGGCCCAGGCTGTCGAGGCTAAGGCCAAATCCTATTTCGTGCGCCGCATCGGAAAAATCCATCTGGCAGCGCTGGCATTCTTTGCCATGACGACATTGGTGCTGATGATCTGGAATTCGCGTGAGGCCAAGATGCAACGGACATCTGAAACCCGAGTTACATCGCCCTCGCAGACTTCTTCACCGCCACCGCCTTGATTTTCGGTTGCATTCTGGCCAGAATCTCGTCATTTCAGCGTCCTGCCGTCGGCCATCATCGCAACAAAGGCCGATGCAGCTCAGGGCGCTCCGATACGAAATCGTAGAGCGCCCACTCCTTTCCCACGGCATCCTTCACACCCCGTCACTTCGGGTAATCAATCGTCAATTACCAATTTGGAATATACGCCTATAGTGCTCTTGGGGACTGCGATCCCTGCCTTTCGGGGTCGAGGACAATGGACTGGGACGCAACCTCTGCATTCACCCCTGTCGGGCTGGCTCTGCGCGGTCAGCCAGCTCACAGGATCGTACGCACTCTCGGAGAAGCGGCATATCTGTTGCTCAAAGACTGGCCTTCCGACGACGGCGAAGAATATGTCACTGCGGTGAAGGCTTGCGTCGATGCGATCAGCGGTCAGATTGCTCCGGAGCAATTTCGGGAAGCATTCCTACGTGCCGCCGACGAGGCGGGTATTACAGCTCTGACTGTCGTCCAGCAGCCAGCGCCCGAGCGGCGACCGGACGCGCGCCGAGCCTGAAGCAAGTCCTCGTTTCAAACCACTACTCGCCCCGCGAGATCATCTCGTGGGCGTGTAAAGCATAGACTATGATTGCCAAAGCTCGTCTGTCTCCGATATCGGCTCCCCTGACACGGAGACAACGGTCGAACCGTAGGGCTCCGGCAAAGATTGGAGGGTGTCCCCTTCGGCGTCACTGCCGACGAGCTGAGCATAACCGCCATCGGGGCCAAAATCGAATTCGCGAAATGCGAACTGCAAACGGTTCAAGCCTATATTGACGTCGTATACGCCGGCAGGATCGTTCTGACCGCTGATAGTAACACTCGCCACCCCTCTGTACGCCCAGTGCTGGCCACCCAGTTCAAGCGATGCACTGCCCGTTTAGGTGAATTGACCGCAGGAAACTCTCTGCCAAGCTGTGGTAAATGAAGGTGGAGGTTCTTGTGGGCGAATGGTCGGAGGCAATGGAAGAAGGCATTATTTGTTCGAGATGCTTCTGTCTCACGGTGGACAATGAAGGCAACTACGTCAGTTGTAGCTGTCCAGCACCCCCGCCCTTGAGAGCTGCGCCCTTGAAACCAGACGTTCAGGGTCAGCCAGAGCACCAGATGCCCCTTGGCCCCGATTGGCTGCCCCCGATCCGCAGGTGAACGGAGCAACAGTCAGCTGAGGAGCAAGTTATGACGATCACAAGCGAAAGACTCAGGAAAATGACTCCTGAGCAACGCGCGAACCTCCACGAAAACGCCAGGAAGCGCCTTGACGACGGCGGGCGAGAAATAATTGAGCTGATTGAATCTTCCGGACTGCCGCTCAGCTCCGGAGGCATGAGATTGTCCGACCCCGTCTACCAGAGAATGCAAGAGATTGCCTGGTCCTCGGAAGGAAAGAAGGCGGCTATCGAAGCGACGGAGGCCGGGCGACCCGCATTGGCCGGGGTCGAGCCGCTCATCGTCGCGGACCTTGGCGATCGTTACCATCCGCACAACGATGGAACCAAAAGTGCAGGTGGGATCGTGGGAGAACTCATGCGTTTTCTCGGTTACGAACTTGCCGGTCAGGCGGATATGCCTGCAGGTTCGGTGGCGAAAACCGCGGCGTTATGGAAACCAAAGAAAGGTTAAACGCCGGCTTCAAGCGAGGGGCGTTCGCAGCGAATTGCGTCTACTAGTTCGACACAGGGCAAAACTCCTGAAGGAGAAGGTTCACGAAGCTCGCCGCCGTCGTACCGAGCCGATGATTTTGGTCAACAGTTAGATTTCCCAGTCGGACGAATATCGCCTCGCTTTCAATAGAGAGGTTAGCTCGATCTTGACCTCCAGAGATTTTCGAAATCTCGCGGAAAGGACATCTGACATGATCCCGTTTCCCCAATCGCGTTCCGTCGCATAAACGGCGTAAGGGTTGATGACGCATTTGAAGTCCAACATCAGCGACATCGCAGTTGCTCCATACCCCATATAACTGTGGGGCAGCCCTCCAGCACACAAGAAGGTCACAATCTGGTCAAACCATGCCGACTTCCGGCTTTCCGCTCCAGTTGCGCCCGTCAATTCGATGAGGCTCTTGGCGGCGCTTCCGATTCACCAATTGTAGATTGGTACGGCAAGCACAACTCCGTCGGCATCTCGAACGGCCTGATGCAGTGGGACATAGGCGGGGTCACGATAGCAAGCGGAGTTATCAAAGTCTGGCAGCCGAAATTCGCGCAAATCAATGAACTGCGGAACACACCCTTGCGCTTCTAGGAAGCGTTCTGCCTCGCGACCGAGGTCTCGACTGCGGCTTTCTGGATCGAGACTGCATGAAAGAATTGTGATTTTCAGAGGTCGTGGGGTGCTGATGCTCATAGAAGGTCTCGTATCTTTCGGCGGAAAACATGCCGTTATGACCTTTGCAACCTCAAGGGCACTTGAGGTCAAGTGCTTACCCGCGCCAAGACCGTCTCACCGATACGCCTATGCCGCGGTCGGTCAGCGAGGTTCTGGAGCACCTCAACGCCATGAAGGCCCTTCTCGTGACAGCACGTTCGCTGCCGAGGGACTGGACACATCTTCCGCCCATGGTGCCTACGTCGGTCCTGGCGGCGTCTACAGCGACACTGACCCCGCCTACTCCAACACGATGCTGAAGTGTCAATCGGCGTCCAAAAATCACCCCTTATCGGCGTCCAATTTTTGGACGCCGATTACCCCGCCAAGGGTCTCAAATTTGCATGCCGAAACACCCGTATCGGCTGTTGCGGGAGCGCCTTCTGCGAGGGTTGGCTAAAGGGGCGGCAGCCGCCGTTTGACGGATGTTCCCTTGATGACGGCCGTGCTGGTGACGGCGTGTTCGGAAAGGGCTTCGAGAACATCGTCCATCTGCTCGATCGAATGGACGACCAAGCGCGCGAGGAAAGGATCGTCGCCGGTAATTTTGTCGCATTCGACGAATTCCGGCCGCTCCAGAATGAGCCTTTCGACTAGGTGCAGCTTGCCGGGCAGCGGCCTGATCCTCACCATGGCCCGTATCTGATAGCCGATGGCGCGCGTGTCGACATCCACGGTGAAACCCCGAATGATGCCGGCGGCTTCCAGTCGACGAACCCTGTCCGATACACTCGGCGCGGACATGCCGACCAGACGGGCAAGCTCGCTCATCGACAATCGGGCGTCGGAATCGAGCGCAGCGAGAATACGTGCTCCGTCTCGTCCAACGTCGAGTTTCCAGATTGAAGGTTTGTTGGTGCTTTTGCCTTGGACATGGAATGCAAACTAGCCACTGTTCCTTTGTCTTTCCATAGAAATCCGCCGGATCACATCGCATGATCGCCCATCAAAGGGAGATCGTCATGCTGCTTGGGATCATCGCCGGCCTTACCACTTGCGCCTTGTGGGGATTGACCTTCGTCGCCCCACGCGCCGTCTCACCGTTCACGGCATGGGATTTGACCATTGCCCGTTATGGCATCTTCGGTGTGGCCTGCCTGTTTCTGATGATCAATCAACGATTCCGGCCCGTTGGGATGGCACCCATCCGGGTTTTGATCGGCTTGCTTCTCGGCGGCGCTGGATATGTGGGCTATTTTGTCAGTGCTGCCTTCGCCGTGAAGCTCGCCGGCGCTGCCATTCCGCCAGTCATCATCGGCACAATGCCGGTGTCTCTGGCGATCATTGCCAATATCCGAGACCGATCCGCACCTTGGCAAAGCCTTGCCTTGCCACTGGCAATGATCTTGATCGGGGTGGCAATTGTCAATGTCGCCACGATCGGCGCGGCTGACCTTTCCTCCACGGGATCAATCATACTCGGCATCCTCGCCAGCTCCGTGGCGTTGGTGATCTGGATCATCTACGGTCTAGTCAATGCGGCCGTGATGGGATCGATCGATGCGCCGGACGGTCTACAATGGACAGGATTGCAGGGCATCGGTGCGGCAATCGGCAGCTTAATTCTGCTGCCGCTAGCTTCGTTCGATCTGGTGAATGCGGTCTCTGGTTCCGAGGTCTCTCGCTTCATCGGATGGGCGTTGCTGATGGGGCTGGCTGGCTCGTGGTTGGCAACATGGTGCTGGGTGGTCGCTTCCCGCCGCCTGCCGCTGGCTCTGGCGGCCCAGCTTATCGTTGCCGAAACCGTGTTCGGCCTTGCCTATGGCTTCATGTTCGAGGGACGATTGCCTTCTCCTGCCGAGGCGATTGGCGTAACGTTGCAGCTCGTCGGCGTTTGCGTGGCAGTCGCGGCGTTTGGCAAGCCGCCAGCGCTATCTGTCGCAGAGGTTTGAGTTTTGCGACGTCGAATATCGCCATCATCATGGCCGACGGGATGTCGATGATACAAACTGCAGGTCAGTCGACGAAATGGCGGCCATTGGCTCCTTCCCGGAGCGGTCGCCCTACCAGCTTATTGCGACCAAGCGCAGTTGCCTGACTCATCGCCTGTCGTCGCGCTTCTCCTGTGACATCAACTGGCCGATCGCAGTCGCGGAAAGCGCCTCGGCGGCGTACCCGAATGTGCCGGCAGACTTCACCTCCTCCGCTGCACGCAATAACGCCCCAAGTGCGGCCCGCGCAAATGAGCCACCGACGCTCACCCGTCGCACCCCGGCGGCCGAGAGTTCAGCAACGGAATAGCTTTGTCCGCGCAACCCCATGACGACATTGACCGGCTTATCCACGGCGGCACAAACCGTTCGGATCGCTTCGATATGCGGCAAGCCCGGGGCGTAAAGAACATCCGCTCCAGCGGCCGAAAATGCTTGTAATCGTCGGATGGTATCGTCCAGATCAGGCCGTTCCCAAAGGTAGTTTTCTGCCCGCGCCGTTAGGAGGAACGGCTGGTCCCGCGCCGCCTCTGCCGCAGCTTGAACGCGCTCGGTCGCGTGAGACAGATCATAGATTGGCCTAGAGGGATCGCCGGTCGCGTCTTCGATCGATCCGCCCACAAGGCCGACCTGGCCAGCCAAGAGGATTGTCTCGGCACAGGTTTCCGGCGCGGCACCGAAACCATCTTCCAGGTCGGCTATGACAGGCAAATCGGTGGCTTGGACGATTTCGGCAGCGTTCTCCAAGATTTCGCCTCGTCCAAGACTTGCGAACGAGTCCAGCTTGCCTTTGGAAAAAGCGTACCCCGCGCTGGTCGTCGCAAGTGCTTCAAATCCGAGGCTCGACAGGAGACGTGCCGAACCAGCGTCCCACGGGTTCGGGATCACGAAAGCACTATCCCGCTGATGGAGCGCCTTTAGTAGCTTGAACTTCCGCTCTTGGTCCAGCATCGCTCCCTCCCCAGTCGGTTGCGGCGAGCCTAGCAGGCGCGCACGGTATGTGAACACTGCTTAGGTCATACGATGCAGAGGATTCTTCCAGGGGCTGTTGCTCCATCCCCTCCCGCCCCCACGCAGCCATCCCCATTAAAAAGATCGCATCCAGCCGCCTCAGAGCGCAACGCCATTGTTGATCGCCCAGGCACTGAAACGCTCTCTGGCGGCAGGCCTGCGCTCTATTGCCTCGCGCAATCGCCGACTTGCTTCGTCTTTGTCGCCTGCGAGCCATGCCGCGCTGACTGACAACAGAGACGGGCTATTCCGAAGGGCAGCAGCGAGGTGCGATATGTCGCGATGAGTTTCGAGCCATGGGAAGCCGACGGACAGCATTTTTTCTACGAGATCAGCGGAGATCAAATCCAGGTTTGAGCCTGACTCAACCGCCCACCAATGATCCTCGCCATAGGCGAGGCTCCCTAGCCGTTCCCGAATTGTCGCGTCGTATTCTTTGGGTTTTCCATTGATCGCGGCCTGTCCTGCGAGAGCTGCAACCGCCGCCACGTAGACCCCAAGATTTACGACAAACTCTCCATTTTCGCCGGTATTCGAACGGCTCGCTTGGATATTCACGATCAGCCAGTTCTCACCATCGGCCCGGTGCCAATTGCGGCCCGTCTTTTTAAAACCATGCGCTTTCAGTAGGTCCGCGAATCCAAGCCCGATAACCGCATCGATACTGCGTGCAACGTCGCCCATATAATTCCTCTCCAGTATCCGTAGACCATCATGCTGGCAGTCCCATAAACCCCATCGTGTCGAGGGAGACCGGTCGTTCGTAATCCGGCAACACCACATCAAAGGGAGAATTTTCGATCCCTTCCCTATGTGCTGCAACGTCGAGTTGAAGTACGCTCTGCCTTGATGGCTTCTTGCCAAACATCGACTTTGTCTCCTATCGGGCAGGCACACTGCCTTGAAGGGGCAACGAGTTCAATGGCTGGTTGGCCAAGGGGCATTACCCACCGGGAGAATGGTAAATGCGAGAGATTTTGGAAGCGCTTCGGGTCGAAGGCCGCAATGGCACTATGGTCGCCATTGAAGGATCGACCGATCTCCCTATCGGCAGCAGGCTCATTGCCGGATTGCATGTTCCTGGCAATGAAGTACGTGAAGTCGCAGCTTACAAGGACTGGCTTCATCCCAGCCCATCCAAGGAGTCGTCAACCGAGGGCTTCCTATTAGTTGGATCGGATAAGTCCGAGATCAAAGACGGCACGATGGTTGAGATAAGCAGCCACACACCGGCTAGCCATTGAATCGTAATCCGAACGTACCGCCATACGAGCGAGCTCGGGCCTCTTGAGAAGACCCCTAGAAATTTACTGGTGCCCGTATTCCGTTTCGAAGCTGGCGGGGCCAGGTTCCATGAAGGGAAAGCGATGAAACATGCACCGTCGATAGCTTCTTTCGTAATGGGTGTCATGATCGCGGCATTTGGCGCTGATGACGTAGCCACCGCGGCTCCAGAACGAATAGGCTGTTATGGCGACAACTGGGGCCCCACGCTTGCAATGCTTGAGCCGACCCCTAACGGCCCGATGACATTCAAAACCATACGCTGCCTACCGATCCCGGAGAGCTGGCCGCGGATACTTCCGCCCTTCCTTTCTCCGAACGGCCATTTCGTGGCCGCCTTCGGTTTCACGAAAGGCTTATGGCTCGGGGATGTGACGCGGGGCGGCCGCTCCCATACAATCAAGGAACCCCTCCCGGGAGACTTCCTTTTAAGGACAGCACCATTCGCCTGGCTTGATGACTCATCCGCGGTTATCGGAGTTAAACGCCATGTGGCGATGCAAAGTGGCTTCGCCGTCGGCCACCTGCGGCCATATCTCTTCGCCTTGGATGGCTCTGAGATAAAGCTGCCCGAACTCGTTCATCCGAACGGTCCACTCGATGAGATTTACTGGGTTGGCGGTTCGGGGCTTGCGCTTGCCGCGTTCGGAACCCAGGGAAGCTACGACAAGCCAAAGCATAAAGATCGAAAGCCGACGCTCGCCTTGGTCGATGCACGTAACGGAACGATCCTGCAATCGGTCGAAAGGGACAGCATTCCGGAACTGGTCGGTCAAAGGAGCTTGGAAGCCGTCAAATCTCGGATCGACCCATTCGGCAAAGCACATATTCTGATCGCATGGGCACCCGGCAAATGGCTACTCTGGGTTCAGGGGCAACCGCCGCGCGTCGTTCCCCTCGCATCCACTACTCGGCGGACGCCGTTCACACTTTCGAGCGATGCCTCAAGCGTTTTGATCATGGGCAATCTTAGTGCAACGGGTGCGCTATGCGAATGGGGGAATTCCTGCTCGCCCCCGACACCGCAATCCGGAACAATTGCCGAGTTGAGGGATGTTTCATCTGGCCGGGTGAAATGGACACTTTCTGGCACGGCATCGTACTTCTCCCATAGTGCGGCTCCGGGGGTCAGCCCGGACGGACGCTATGGCTTGATTTCGCTGCCAGATGAAAATGGCACTGCGATTGCACTGATCTCGATGGACACGGGCAAAGTAATTCAGAAGTTTGAACAACCAGGTTGGGGGCCGATTGGGTTGTCATTTTCGTCGGACAGCAAGTTCGGCATCATCGCCGCAGGAACGGTGATGGCCACTTTCGCGATAGATCAATTAAACCTTCAGGGACGCACCAAATCCATCGAGCAGAAATAACCCAATAAAATCGGGCTAGATTTAGCCCCTGTGGGACAAACCTACTGAACCGCTCCACGTGCCGTTCGCCACCCCGCAGGGGCGATTTGGTTTCAGAACATAATCGGGCGCTTCATTGCCCAACGATAATGCCGATTAGCAGAACTTTCGTTGCGCACTTCTCAGGGCCGCCCGCTAACTGGATGCAATTGCGCCGATTCAGTTTTTTATTCATCCAGGCTGTCCTTCCACGCAATGACAAAAGATCGCCAACTATATTGATTGCAAGAGTGCTATCACGAATTCATGACCCCTTGATTGCAATCTCTCGTGCTTGCAGGCGCACATTCGTTGACGTAACTTGTCGCGGCGAGATTTTGGAAGGAATCGTGAAATGCCGGTGATATGCGCGGCCAACCCCAAGGGTGGCGCTGGAAAATCCACGATGATCTTAACGCTGGCGACTACGCTTTCCCACGAGGGAGCTTCGGTAACGGTGTTGGACGCCGATCCAAATAGGCCAATTTCAGACTGGCGATCGGGTCATAGCCGCCTGCCTATCAAGGTCATAAGTGACATTACCGAGGCGAACGTTCGCGACAGCATCAACAGCGCGGCGCGTGAGAGCCAATTCGTATTCGTCGATCTCGAAGGAACGGCCAGCAGGCTGGCGTCTCGCGCGATCATCCGCGCCGACCTTACTCTCATTCCGCTTTCGGGAAGCGCGCTGGACGCCAGGGAGGCCGCCCGCGCAGTCAATCTGGTAAAAGAGAGCGAAGAGGATACGGGGCGCAGACTCAACTTCTGCCTGGCTTTCAATCGAACCAACCCGCCTCCCTTCACCCGCCGGATTGAGCGCGAGATCACCAACCAGATGATCGCAAACTGCCTTCCGGTGATGCCTACGCACCTCTACAGACGAGAAGCTTACAACGCCATGTTCATGGAAAAGCTGAGCCTCTATGAACTCGATGGCAAGATCGTGAACGGGCTGAGCGGTGCTATCGAGAATGCCATACAGGTAACGGCAGACCTGTTGGATTGTCTTCGGGCGATCGCAGATGGAAAGGCGGCGTGATGAGCAAGAACGATATTTTCGGAAGTGAACAGCGCAAGCTCAAGATCGACGAGTTCAAGCCGGAGTCGGGAGAAGACAACAACGGGGATTTGGACCAGCGGGCCGCCGATCGTACCGCCGAACGCAACGGGTTCACCAGCCGCGAGACCATCGAGCGGGTTGGCAGAGTACGGAAACCGAGCGAGCCGTTTGACCAGGCGTACGTCCGCGCGCCGCTTGCTACGATCAATCGGTTCAAGCGCTACTGTAACGAAACGGGCTATTCTTACGGCGAGGCATTGGACGTCTTGATGAGGAAAGCCGGCGTTTAGGACGCTACCTAGCCAAGATAGCTACCGACTAAGGTCGTCTCACCTAAAGACGTTTCTTTCGGCCGAGCTGACGTCTTCGATAATGGTTTGAAACTCGGACCAGCACTGACGTCTAAAATCAGTCCAATTGGTGTTTCCCTATTAGCCAGACCCCCGCGTTGTCGAGAGTGAGAGCCCCCGGCTTCCGCTAACCGGGGGTCGATGGCCTCACTTGCGAGAACGGACGTCGACAGGGTGCGTCGGCATCTTCAGAACAATTGGGCGAGAGTCCGTCCTGAGGCTGCCTTCGCCCTAATTTCCGCAGTTAGCCGTCTGTCGAACGCCGCGATTTCCGGGCCTGAAACTGTTCATCGACGAATTTCTTGATGTCTTTGAACAGATCGGCGTCCATGATGATCGTCCCCGGACGCGTCCTGCCTGTTACATGCAGGCTCACTTCATCCAGACCGAAACCAAGTCGGTCCATACGATCCACCCAGATGTTTAGGCCGTCTACAATAGCGTCGACCCTGGGGGATTCTTCGTCCGGGCCTTTCCGGCGAACGATCGCACGCATGGCAGCATTCTGTAGTTCGGTTTCCTCCAGCAGCCTTCGGATTTCCAGGAAGTTGTAGCGGTCGCCTTCGCTCATGATCGACGTGTCGACCTTGTCCAAGTCCTTTCTCGACATCGGATCGACCGATTGCATATCCCTGATCGACACGTAGGCCTCGCGCCAAATTCGGGGAATGTCCGGGTAGTCGTTGTAGATGGTGCTGGTCATCGGAAAGACGTCCTCGCCATATTTCGCGATGCCTTCCTCGATGATCAGAGGGACTGTCGGCTTGAGCGGTTTAGGGCGACCTACTAAGCCTTGGCATATGGTCCACAACATCCGCATGTTGCGGTGAGAGATCGTATTGGCCTCAGGTTCCTGCTGCGTCAGGGCGAGACATTTTTTGTCGGCGACCTTGATGATATCCGCAATTCGCGACGTCATGCTTGGGCCTCCAGCAACAAGGATTCCCGCCGGTCCAGACTAAATGACTCGTCCATTACGCTCGAGACAAGCGTCTGCATCTCGGTGTGAATACCGAAATCTTGAAGCCGTGAACTTCCGTCGACCAACTGTTTCCGTTGCAATGCTGTGGTACGCCTCACCATGAAGTCGGCAAAAAGGTCCGCACATTTCCGCCGCTGCGCCTCAGTGGACTTGAAATTGAGTTCGGGAGGAACAATCCCGCCGTTGAAAGCTATCCGATTCAGATGACTGGAGAGCGCGTTGCGGATGCGTGGATCACCAAGCAGCGGATAATGTCTCGCGGCGACCGACATGAAGAGCGCGAATTCAAAATGGTCGACCTCGACAAATTCGGTAACGCGCTCTTTGTCCCAGACGATACGTGCGGGTGCATCGCCAGGCTTCATCTCATCGAGTAGCTTGCCGCATGCGGCAAGCAACACATCGGTATTGAAAATCCCCTGCTGAACTAATTCCTGCTCTTCGAGCACCGGCATCAACTCGGACTGGAATGCGTCGTACTTCTGCAGATATTCGGCCTTGGTTACTGCGCCACTGTCGAACCGAGCGCGCAGCTCATCTACCTTTTCAACGATTTCTTTCTCGAGCAAAGCAAGATGCTTACGTTGCTCACACAGCTTCGAACCGTACCATTCAAGCTGGTTCATCCACTCCGGTCCCGTCACGAAATGTCGGCAAATGACGCAATTCCTCGTTGGCACAGATTTGTAGGTATGCTTGTCAGGCCCGTTCTTTACAGTTTCCTTGCGATCGATGGGACCGCCGTCCCAGCACCGAGTGCAATCGAACGGGCACACTCCGATATCGACGTTGCAGTATTCCAGTTTCGACGGCGACGAGACTGCCTCTTCGATTGCGGCGGCTTCGAGGGCCACCGTCCTCTTGCGAGCCTGCTCGTAGTTCCACGACTTCAGACCATCAATTAGCTCTCTCTGATGCTGGGCAGCGGCTTCGATCGCTCCGGCCTCCAGCAGTTGATGGACTTTGTCCGGGTCCCACTCTAGGTAATATCTGGTCATCATAAACGTGGCATGCCCGGCCACGAGCTTGCTCAGGATTTCCATGGGGACGCGGGCGCGGTAGAGGTCGGTCAGTCCACGTACCCGCAGCCCGTGGAGATTGTAGATACAGCTCGATGGTTGGCCCGTGATGGAGTTGAATTTTACAATGTCAATCTGATTGGACGGTTCACGTTCGTTCCATCGGCGCTGGGCTTCCGCCATGACATATTGCCACGCGTGACCTACTTCCGACCCTGTGACAATTCTACCTTTGAACGGGCGATCCGACGTTGGAAACAGCCTGAAGAGCGCGTGGATTCGAGGCATGCCGCGCTTCGTGCGCTCAGGCATTCTGTCCGGCGCGTCGAGATACTCATCGGGACCGATAGCATCGTCAATCGGATTGTACTTCTGCTGCCACTCTCGGAGGGCCCAAAGCCTTCCGAGAATAAACTCGTGCTGCCAAGGCAGTACGTAAGGCGACCCGGTCTTGTTGGTGTTTACGAAAATGCCTGTGGTAGTGCTTTCCTCGAACCGGTGGGCGTATCCATGGGTGGGCACGTCGGTTCCGTCTTCTTCCGCGGCCCAGAAGCCTGCCAGGGGACCTGGGTTGTTCTCCCATTGACCCGTGTCGGAGTTGAACTGGACTCTGTCGCCTTCCCCACTGTCCAATCTGCGCCATTGACCGATCCGCAGCGGCAAATGTGTTGCGCATAAGAGGAGCGTTGGAATAACCGGGCAAAATATAGTCTGCGGTTTGCCATCGATCATGAGTTCGACGTTGAAGTGGCCGGATTGCCCGGGCCATCCTCCCTCACCTTCCGATAGAATCTCGCGAACGAGAGCGAACAGCTTGATGGGCAAGGGTCGCGCTTTGGAATGGCTAGGCTTTTTGCCAGGCGGTGGACCAGCCGCTCTAGTCAAGGCCATTTCGGCTTCAGAAATCAGCGGATAGACCATCAGCACTGGGTTTTCATCGACCATTTGGCCGGTGAAATGATCAAGGAGTCGCTTAACGCATATGGTTTGGCTTACGACGTAATTCGTTATGCTCCCTTTCCGCCGCTTCAAGAATTCGGTGAAGGTAACAGGTCGTGCTTTCGAGGTCAGAACGTCAAGGAGCGACATCCCAGGGTATTCGGACCGCAACCACGAGAGAATGTCGTAACATCCCTGCGGAACAGTCTTTGGTGCAATTGTCGTTTTCTTGAGGACGTCGTCGGCAAGTGCCACGACTTCTTGGTCTAGAGGATCAGTAGACGCGCGGAGTTGGTCCCAAATCTTGGAACCAACCTCCGCCCCCGCACGCCGACCTACGCTCGATTTTATCAGAAGGTTGGGGTCACCGTAGATTTTAAAGAGACCGGTGACGACGTTCTTTGCGCATTGCGTCACGATTTCTGACGATCCAAAGACCTCCTTTCTCCAACGACGCCCTTCATCCGTCCGATAGGTGTCCACTACCGAATGGATAAATTCCAGCGGCGCGCTTTCCACGGAGTCCACTCCGGCGGAAGAGATGACGAAAGGTGCCAACAAACGCATAATCGCACCATCGGCGTGGCGTCGCGCGGAGGGTTTGAGCTTCTCCAGAAAGCTAAACGCTCCGACTGCGTCCAGCCTTTCGTATAGGTCAAAACCAAAGGTGGTCTCCATCACGAAATAGCGGCAGACCTCTTTGTGAACAGCGGTCTCCTTGCCGTAGAACCACCACGCCGACAGAATAACGTTCGAGTCCAAAATCAAGTCCATCGCGCTCTTGATGGCGTCGTCGATGGGAATTTGGTGTGGCAACTCCTCCAACATCTTGCAGGCGGCCTTCACCGACCGCCCAACCCTTCCGCCCTTCTCGATGCTTTGTGGATTTGGGGTGTTATTGAAGTGGACCGGACCTTCATCCGTTTCGAACACAAGCATTACGACTCCTGGGATTGCTGGCCGATCGGTATTCCGCGGCACGTTTGTTGCTCAATCAGCGGGCGCGCGACCTCCGTCCCCGACCCGAATGATGAGACCCGCCGGAAGATGACCAGACGCCGTAGGTTTCCCCATGAAAATCCGCCACAAATTCCTTCCGAGCTGCGGCAATCGGATTATCAATGGAAGCGGAAGGGTCGTTGTCGTTGGCCGCCGCTTTCTTGAGGATAGCGTTGACCTCGTCTGGCGAGAGTTCGACGTAGCGCAAGTGGCTGTCAGGGTGCTTGTGGTGCATACAGACCTGAATGATGTCACCGCTGATCCCGAGCGTCCGTAGGAACCTGCCATAGAAATGGCGAGCACCGTGCGGAGACGTTCCGAAGCGCTTTCCGTACTTCAAACCAGATTCCGGATATCGGCGAGCGATCCGCTTCACGGCGGCCTTCCAAGCCGACCGAAATGCTGCGGGGGTGTACAGATCGCCTACGTCGCCCCCGTTTACGGTTCCCGTGCGCCCAGAGCTGACGAAGAGAAACGGGTGATCCCCGAGTCGCGCAGGTCGCCGCATCATCAACGCCGGACGAATAACACGCAGGTACCTTTTAAGGAGTTTACCCAGCAAATCCTTGAGCCCGCCGACGGGAAGCCAATAGATAGGGTCGCCCTCGTCGTCGTTGCGAACGCTTTTCCAGCCTGCCTCGTCTCGACCGTCGTTCATCGTCCTCGACGTCTTCTGGAAGTGCTGCAAATAATCCTTGCGCGTGATCAATTCCGCGCCGTACTGCAGCAGTCCTTCCTCCGGGTGGTGGAGGTACACCGCCGGCGTCTGCCCGACGAACTGGACGTCCGAGCAAAACAGATGGAACGACTCGCTAGTCCGCAACCCGCCGTAGAACAGGAAGAACGCGATTAGCTGAGCCGTCTCGTCTGTCTCGCCCCGTTCGTTCGTGAAACCTTCCAACAGGAACGCTGGAACCCACCTAGCAGGGAAAGAGTACGTCTTTGGCGTCGACCTGCCGGGAGAACGAACAACGCCGGTGAAAGGGTGTGGTGGCTTGCCATCCTCGGCATCCATATATTGCTTGAGATGGGCGAGCAGTGATTTCGAGCGTCGAACAGCAAGGTGAGCCGTAGCCCTGAATGCCTCCGATGAGCTGGTGGTGCCTTTATACCGCTCTAGCCACTCGGGCGTGACGCCCATCTTCCCCAGATGGTCGAAGAATGTGTCGAGGACCGAGAGAAGACGGAACGCGCGCCGTGCGCTACGAGTCCTCCAGAACAAACCTTTCTCTTCGATTGGCACTCCGTCGTCACGGAATGAAATCGTCCCGTAGGCAAGCGCGACGGCGAACGATCGAAAGAGGACATTCTCCAGGGGCAGCGCGTCCCCTTTGAGTTGTGCGGCGGTCAACGACGGAAGGATCGCGACGGTATGGTCAATCAGGAGGCCGAAAACCTGGCAGGTCTCCTTTCTGTGCTGCTTCGACATTTTCGGGTGATCGTCGAAGTAGCGATCTATGATCTCCATGGGATGGGCTACGACGGAGCCGTCCTCGGACCTCCCTATCAAGAAAAGTCTATGCCAGCTTCTCAGAAGCCCTGAGCGCATCATCGGCTGGCGGCAAACGACGAAATTCAACCCACGTGCCTTGTTGCGCCGGTACGAGTTGAGCTTTTGACGTCCAGATTTGCGTACTTGTGCTTGGGGTGCCACTGGTCATTGTCTCCTGGCGACACAGCAGCGTCGGATTGTGATTTCGTCCACTAGGAACATGTCGGCTTCCTCGGAACGCACCTCTCCGATACGGTGCGAGGTCTCGCGGTCGTCGGTGCTGTGCTTCGACTGGATTTGGCTTCGGCTCGAACTGCGATTGAGTCCAAGCGGGCGGAAAGATCAGAGGCCGTTGCGGGTTATCAGTTCCGCTATGTCGTCAGGTTCATCCTGAGACGGCGACACGTCCCCGGGCGGGCAATCGGCCAAATACCACTCGGTCACGGCCTCCCCATTGATCACATACATGGTGGGAGTGCGAAACGTCGTTTCGTGCCTCAATTTGAGGTACAGCTCCAAAGGTATCGGAAGGAATTTTAGTCGCGTCATGTTTTTCTCCACTCTTGCCACACGCAGATTGCCGTGCGCGCGTTCTTGCGACGAATCTTGGGGTCAAGGGCTGCGCAGCACCGGAGGACGTAAGAAACACTCGCAACCGATGTTAACGATCTCAGGACGCCGCAAACAGCAGCGCACCGCCAAGTGCACGTCAGTGGACTTCGCATAAGTTGTTCTCGCACGAAAGGTACGCGTTTCTGCCTGGCACACATTAGTTAGTGCGGGTACAGCTTTCACCTTAGAACCTTGATCCAGAACGACAACGTCCATTGTCACGGCGGGCGCGGCCGCAAAAGACGACCGCGCACGCATCGAAGTGATTCGAAGAATGCCCCTGCCGAAATGTATCTCGACGTGCGATTTTGTCCTCGGAACTGGGCTCCAGGCACTCAAAATCGCTATCCAAAGACCAAGTCACAGATTTTCAACACCGCTGACGCGGAGTGAAACCGGTTTCACTGTTGCAGGGGGAAAAATGCCGGGATAGAAATCTACATATTCGCTCCTTTCTTGGTGGAAGGGATTCGGATGACCTCGGCGTCACGTGTTAGCGCACGTGACGCTTTGCGTTTATGGACGAATCGTCCGCGCGGACACACTAACAGTTTCACGTACCTATTCAAGCAAGCGATCGAGGTGCGCGCAGCGGGGGCATTCTCTGTGGACACGCACCTTACCGCCTCCGGAATGGCTCGTGCATCAGCCCACAGAAATCACCTGACAGATGCATCTACCGCGGTGGCAAAGCCTCACTGGCCATGTTAACTGCATCTTGAGCGACTGATTTTCGTAGCTAGACTGGCTGCGACGAGGAGATGGAATGTCGAACGCGCAAGGCACTCTTGAGGATGCACTCCACAACATTGACCTGGACATTCAGCGTTTGCGGAATGAGCGTGATCGGATCGAGGCTGAACGCCAGCGGGTTGAACACGAGATACAGCGAGCGGAAGAATCCAAGCGCTACATAATATCCGCAGCGAAAGGTAACGTACCGCCTCGTGGTGGAGGCGTATCTCTCGCAAAATCGCCGAGGTCCATACACGAGCAGGCCAAGCCCGTTAGCGATCAAAAGCGTACAACCCAGCGACAACAAATCATCGATTTGGCCACGGCGATCCTCAAGGAGCGGGACAACAAACCGATCCGGCGCGACGAGCTCTGGACCGAGATGCAGGCCCGCGGTCTGCAACTTCGCAACAGCTATCCCGAACATTATATCGCGAGTAAGGTGCTTGGAGGTGCCAAAGATATCTTCGGCAACAACGGCGGCTACTTCCTTCTCGAACATCCCCGCCAACCAGCGTCCGGAGGGAACGACTGACGGGAGCGCGTGATCTGATCTGATCGGATTGGGCGTCGGAGACTTTTCCTACGTCATTTCCAGATGTCGGCGGACCTCCGCCTCGAAGTACCTCGACCCACAGGCTATCGCGGCGTTGAGAGACACGCTCCCAGCGGAACGAGAGTAGCTCGAGCGCCTCCTCCATCCAATCCAGAGGTCGAGGTTCGAATTGCCCCGTGAAGAGGTGCTAAACACGGGGGTCGCGAAATACGTTTAGGCCGAGCATAAAAAATGAGTGGACGTGCCTGAGAAGCCGACGGAAGCGACCGAACCGGCGAAACAGCTCAAACTTTAGTCGCCCGTTTAAATGCCGAGGATCGCTCGGGCTCGGTCTAGCGAGACTGCCTGATGATGGGCTCGCAATTCCCGGCTGGCCAACAGGTCCGGCACCTGGATCACTCGCATTATGCCCGCGTCGACCGCGGCAGCGACACCGAGATCGCTGTCATCCAGAGCCACGCATTGTTCCGGACGGAGACCGAGCAGCCCCGCGGCCTTGATGTACAGATCAGGGGCTGGCTTGCCCTTTGCAACCATGTCCACGCCCACGACTGCGTCTACCCGAAGCAAGGGCGAGTTCGACACGATCCTGTGGGCCACCGGCTACAAGACGTCGTTCCCGTTCCTGGAGGAAGGTCATCTCGACTGGGCCGAGGGTGTACCGCTCCGCATCGGTGGCGGTGCAGTGGCTCCGCGCGCGCCCGGCCTCTACTTCAACGGCCTCGCCAGCCCGCGCGGCGGGAACCTGCCGATGCACTCGGCCTGTGCCGAACTGATTGCCGATTGCGTCGGTGCCCAGCGCGTTGTCGGCGGCACGCAGCTCCTCGCGGCTCTGCGCCATAAGACGACCCCCGTGCCGCTCATGGATGGAACCGTCCCCGGTATCGTGGGCGACACGAAGCGCGTCAGAAGCCTCGCCAACAGGGCGCGCGGCAACCGTCAACAAGCTGCGTGACTGGCATCCAACGCCTCAGTCTGCCCTCTACCTCACCAGGAACCTACGATGACCGCAACCAGCCAGAAATCCGCCGAGCTCAACCCATCCGCAATCCGCCTATCCAACGTCAGCAAATGGTATGGCGATTTCCAGGTTCTTCGCGACATCAACCTCACAGTCCGCGAAGGCGAACGCATTGTCATCGCCGGACCGTCTGGCTCGGGCAAGTCAACGATGATCCGCTGCCTCAACAGATTGGAAGAACACCAGGCGGGTTCGATCGTGGTCGACGGTATCGAACTGACGAGCGACCTCAAGAAAATCGACGAAGTCCGCCGCGAAGTCGGCATGGTGTTCCAGCACTTCAACCTGTTTCCGCACCTGACGATCCTCGAAAACTGCACGCTCGCCCCAATGTGGGTTCGCAAGATGCCGCGCAAGCAGGCCGAGGAAATCGCCATGCACTTCCTCAAGCGCGTGCGCATTCCCGAGCAGGCCAACAAATACCCGGGCCAGCTTTCCGGCGGCCAGCAGCAACGCGTTGCCATCGCACGCTCGCTGTGCATGAAGCCCAAGATCATGCTGTTCGACGAGCCGACGTCTGCTCTTGACCCGGAGATGGTCAAAGAGGTGCTGGACACGATGGTGTCGTTGGCGGACGAGGGCATGACGATGCTGTGCGTTACACACGAGATGGGCTTTGCCCGTCAGGTCGCCGACCGGGTCATATTCATGGACCAGGGTAGGATCATCGAGCAGAACTCGCCAGCCGAGTTTTTCGACAACCCGCAGCACGAGCGGACAAAGCTGTTCCTGACGCAAATCCTACACTGAGGATCGGGCGCGCTCCCCGGTCCGCGAGGCGGTAATCCCATGAGCCTGATTGTCTTCAAACTGCTCATCCCTCCCACGCTCATCCTGCTGGCGACACTCGCGGGACGACGCTGGGGCGACGCCATCGGTGGATGGCTCGTCGGCCTGCCGCTGACTTCAGGCCCGGTCGCCGCCTTCCTTGTCCTCGAGTACGGTCCGGGGTTTGCAGTCACGGCATCCAGCGGTTCGCTCATCGGAACGGCCGCACAGGGAGCCTTCTGTCTTTGTTACGCGGTTCTTGCGACCCGCGGCTGGAAAATAGCTCTCGTTGGCGGCGCGGCTGGTTACGCCGTCGTCGGAGCGCTACTGCAGTCATTGCACCTTTCGAACTGGCCATTGTTCTAGGATCGCCGCCGCTGTTCTTACTGTGTCAGCCCTCGCGATTGCGCCTCGCCCCTCTGCCGCGGGGAATGGTCCGCCTCCATGGTGGGACATGCCCGCTCGCATGGTCATTGTGACGACACTCGTAATGACTGTCACAGCAGTTGCGGGTATCGTGGGCGCTAGAACCGCCGGCCTTCTGGCTTCGTTTCCGATTTTCGGGACGATCCTTGCCCTGTTCGCCCACCGAATGCGCGGCGCGGAAACCGCCAGACAGGTGCTGCGTGGAATGGTATTCGCACTTTATGGCTTTGCGACGTTCTTCATGATTTTCGGGATAACCGTCACGACATTCTCCCTCGAGACAACATTCGCCTTTTCGACAGCGGGATGCCTGTTGGTCCAGAGCATTGCTCTGTATCTGGTTCGAAGACAGAGAGGCGAAGGAGCACAGAGCGCGGCGGCGCGTTGAACTTCAGTCGCCAACTTCGGCTGCTTGTAATCCGTCTCGACGGCGCTGCTGTTCCTTGAACGCACCAATCTTAGGTTCCAAGTCTCCAAGAACTCAGCTGATCGACACTGGTCAGTGGTGGACATCTTTACCGGGTGGCCGGCAGAATTCCACAGCTGCGGCATTTTCGGTGATAACCCAGTCGATGCTTCCGGCTGCCGAAGGCCTCGAAAAGGCGAGAGTGCATCCTCGGCCGTTTCCGGCTGCGATACCAGTTGAATGGCTGGCATACGGGCGTTGTGGTCTATTCAAACTTGCTCTGGCGGGCCTAATCTTCACTGGACTTGATCTTGAAGGGCTGAGCGGTCGCTTCGTCCAGTAAGGAGGAAGCAGCGACAGTATTTTTCGCCCCTGGCGTCTTGGTCCCATTCGTAGCGAACCGCAGCTCAATTTACTATTCGTCGGACTTCTTGGCCTTGGCCCGCTCAACTTCATCCACAATTGCTCGCGCCTTCTCAAGTGTGGCATCGAGTTCAACGCTCTCTTCGCGATCGAGTTCGGCAAGACCTTGGGTGTCAAAATCAACGATCTCGTCGCCGGGATCAGGCTCGGCGTCAGGAGCGCGAGCGACGGTGGCCGTCGTCGCGGCAAGATCGGCCGCCGGCAGCATCCCCCATCGTCGAAGGGCAGCTTGGACTTCCGCTTGGACGGCTTCCCGATGACGGCCTTCGATAGCATTGCGGGCGATCCGCTGAACTTCCGCATCGAAGTCCTTGTCGGGGTCGATGCCAAGAGGATCGTCACGTGTGGAATGGATCACCGATTTCGATTGGTCCTTCCTCATCAACGCTCTCCTAAGGTTTAGGTTCTGATCCTAAATGGCGTACTGGTGCGTGGAGTTTTTCACATCAGTCGGTGGATTTTGTTCATCAAGTCGACCGAACCTGCCACGGCGCTTCTGGTTTTTCTGGCTGATTTACCAGCCAATCGATGGTTTGACATCTGATGCTGCTCCGCTAGCGCTAAATTTCAATCACCAAGTTGGGATCAAACCCTGTGGCCTCCCCGGGATAACCACGAGGATTGCAGACGACCCTGGTGAATCCGAGCATGTAATCCAGTCTTTGGTGTACGTGTCCGTGAACCCACAGATCGGGCTCTGCCTCCCTTATGAAATCATCGCAATCCGAGGCGTAGCACGGCGCTAGTGGGTCATCTCGGAACCATCGAGAAATCGACCTCGATGAGGGCGCGTGATGGGTGACGACAACCCTTTTCCTGACGTCGGCCCGACCGAGACTTTCCGTCAGGAACGCCATTGAAGCGCCGTGTTTCCGGAATGCATGGGTGGGCTTGAGTTTTCTGAAGGGCTGTTTGGACAGATTGATGCGCCGATAGTCGTTCATTCCCTGTTGGGCGGACCACATAGACGTTTCGGGATTGCTATCGAATAGCCGAAAGTCTGTCCAAAGGGTTGCTCCGGCAAAAAGTACGTCGTCAATGACCAGATCACGGTCATCGAGAAAGTGGATGTGCGGATAGCGATCCCGCAACGCATTCGCCGCGGCTAGGCTGTCTACAAGGAAACTGCGGTAGAACTCGTGGTTTCCCGCGACAAAGACCACCGGCACTTCCGGACCAAATCTCTTCGCAAGCCACTCAATGCTGGGCACCACGCCTTTGTCGAGAACGTCGCCGGCACAAACGATAACGTTGATGTCTTCCGGCGGGGCCACGGTAAACGGCTTGCCGAACTCGAGATGAATGTCTGAAAAGGCCCAGATTTTCATCGAAATAGCATGCACTGAGCAGCCGGCAACAGATTGGCCACCTTTACGGGTATTGAGATCATCAATTTCTCCACGAGCGGCGGTGGGGTATGCACGACACCGTGCGATCTCGCCGCACCTCACCAACTTTATGCATTCAGAAACGGAGCGTGCGGCAGATATCGGGCTGCAAAATGCCGACGCATGTTGATCGATAGGGCATCGTTTTCGATCAGAAGCGTGCGGTACGACTCCTCGACCGAAAGCCATCCGCAATCCAAACGCCATCGACGATGGAAAACACGATCAAGACTGTGACTGCTCCAAAACCTGAGAGACCTGAGCGCGTCTTCTCGGGTCTTGGTTTTCGGCGCGATCTGAAGCCACTCCACGATACTCTCCTCTGTTATCACCGCCGTCTTCTCGATCTTCTCCGCAATGTCGTCGGGGACGGTTGCTAGGGCCGCGTCCCGAGCTTGTATGAACCGGCGGTCTCTCGTGAAATCGACGCCCCATTCTGACGGGTTGTCACGCCAGAATATTGTTTCGGCGCGCTCCGTCCACCGAGCACCAAGGACCAGGTCGAGGCTTTCGAACACTCGGAACGCCTCTGGGGCCAGATACGCCGGACCGCTACCGTGATCCGACCGAATATTTGGACGTCGAAGTCCCGATGGACTAGGTCGGTCGCGCGCTCCGGTGAAATGTCGATACTCCAGCATACTGACTTGCGCAGCCAAGCAAACGACCACTGTCGCGACATCGTCCCAGCGGGGAAGGATGGCAGGTTGCGCAGGCTCCGGGTTAACCTTGATGCCACCACCGCCATCAAGAACTGCTTGACCAAGTGCGACCAACGCCTGGCAAGCAGATTGAAGAGCGTCGATATAGAGATGGTCCCAGTGATTAGCGGCCAAGTCCGGTAGGGCTGCCCACAAGAATTCGATCACGGGATCGAACCACTTGGGTGGCGATGCGAGTTGGGTTCCGCCAGCGCGATCAGAAACCTTTATTCGCCTGTCCAATGGTTCAAATCCGGCATCGTCGAGCATCTCGCCGAGCGAACCCGCGTATGGCTTCTTCGACGCCGGCCGCCGGCCGGCTGCGTTTGTTCGTTTTGCCATCACGTTCCCGTCCTGAGCTGTGTCTTGGCAAGGCTGACAACCGAGCGCCTGTTGCTCTGCAACACCTGGACCACGTCCTGTCCGGTCATGGTCGGATTTGCCATAAGCCTATCCACCAGCGCGTCCAGCGCAGGACGCTGCCTTTGAATGATGGACCTCGTCCTGGCAAGTTCGCTATCCAGCAACACGTGGACCTGTTCTCGAAGTTCCGGATTGTATAGACGCATCCTTGCGAACTCCCCCGGACCGGTAGCCTCCACAGCGAGCGTGTGGCCCATACCGGTCGTACCTTCGACCATCGTCGCAAGATCGGTCGCCCTATTAAGATCGGCCTCACTTGAACCCGATGCCCCGTCCGCGAAGCTTCCGAAGACCTCCACCTCAGCTGCGATACCCCCCAGGTAGATGGCTATGGTGTCGAGGTAGGTGGTCTTGGTCCTGGCCTGCACCAGTGAAGGTTTTGAATCGACGCTGCCAAGCACTCGGCTCTCGCCGCTGACCCGCCATTTGGAGATCGTGATGCCTGAAACTTCATGCCCAATTTCATAGCTGACCAAGGCATGGCCGGCTTCGTGAAAAGCGATCACCCTGAGGTATTCTTCAGGAAGCTTCTCAATGGCTGGGAGCTGATCGATAATGTGGACTGCGCTGAAATAATCAGCTTGCCGACGGGCCGTCCGCCTTGCATCCCTGACGAGCCGCTCGATTTCCGCACCCGAAAACCCTTCCGTGGCGAATTCGAACATTTCCGCATCGGCGGTAGACAGCTCGATTCCAGTGTGAAACTTCAGGATGCCGCGGCGTGAGGGGCCGTCGGGAAGCGTCAGCTCCAGATGCCGGTCAAGCCTTCCTGCTCGGAGGAGGGCAACATCGACGAGATGGGGTTGGTTACACGCAGCGACCACGACTACCCCCTCTCGACGTTCGAAGCCATCGAACAATTCGAGTGCACCGGCAAGCACGCCGTTGTGGTAGCCCGCGTTCTGGCCAGAGGCCGTACGTTTTCCCAAGGTGTCGAATTCATCGATGAACAAGACCGAAGGTGCATTGTCACGCGCCTGCTTGAAGGACGCGCGCATGGCTTTAAGGTGCGCATCCAGAGCGCCGGCTTCCTGCCATTTAGAAACCGAGCCGTAGATGATCGGTACTTTGCACGAATTAGCGAGCGCCGTCGCGAACAGCGTTTTTCCAATGCCTGGAGGCCCGGAAAGCAAGACGCCGCCATCGACTTCGTTCCAACCGATAAGGCCAGATTTGTAATCTGCGAGGTCTTTCGCGAGGTTTCGTCCCCACTCCACAGCAGGCCCAAGACCATGCATGTCGTCGAGTGTAGGACCATCGTCGCGCAGGATTTTGGCAGACTCGACCTCTTTGAGCCTGGCTGTCTCGCGTCGAAGGCGTTCCAAACCTTGGACCGGACCACGCCGGTCCTGAAAGGCGGAATGAAGCCTTGCCCACGGTGCCGAAATCAACAGCTCGACGAGTTCATCATCGACCGGAATTGCAGCGCGCCGTAATGCAGCCCTTGCATGCTCCGGAGACCGAGGCTCGATTTCGATCACAGCATCTGAAAACAGTCGCTCGTCGTCAGTAAGCCTGTACCCGGGGGGCGATAAAAAGATGCCACGCCCGTTCTTTTCAGCGAGCGACTGGTGACGAAACGGCGAATTTGACCATTCGAAAATGTAGGTCTCCCAATCGGAACCCTTCCAAATCTCCCGCGCGAAGACCTGAGCTGCTTGCGAGTAGATCGGTTGGTAGTAATCGTCTTTGAAGACCAACGTCGCTATGAATTTCCGCTCTATACCATTCCAAGGCCTCAGTGCGGCAGCGACGGCGCAATACGCCATATAGATCGGCACAGTGACGTAGCGCCACTCGCGAGTTCTCGTATTCCACGGCACGCGTGATCGCTTGCCTGGCTCAGGGTTCGGCATGAGACATCCTAAAATTTGACGAGTTCAGGTTTTTGTTGGCCGAGAGGGTACAGACCCACCATCCCTACTGGCCGCCGGCAGGTTCACGCAGATGCCGATACAAGATGGTCCTCCGCGTATCCGCGTTTCGCATTCCAAACAACAGACAGAGGTCGTGACGTCGGATCGATAATCGGGCTAGGGCGGCCGACCGTCTCAGACATCAAGCAGCACACCGATCGGTTTTCCACGGCCTGGCTCAGTGTCACGTCATCGATCAACCTTTGGTTCCGCGCGACAAGTCGCCGATGTCGGCCCGCTGTTACCTCGTGCGCGCCCGAATCACTTGGTGTCAACGTGACCTCCATATTTGGGATGTTTTTAAATCCTAAAGGAATCCTTATAGCCTCCCCTTCGGATATTAAAAGACCCCATACGGTAAATGTTGACAATTTTTCTGCAGAGCGGCTTCTCGGATGAATGAGGTTACCTGCTCCACCGGAAGCACTCAGGATCGCACGTGCATTAACGGGGTTTTCACAGCAAGAAGCCGCCGATCTAGCGGGCGTCACGAGACGATACATTTCGACAGCCGAAACGTCGGAATCCATGTTCGATCTCAATCTCGCGCTTGTCGACTTTTACATTTCCCGTGGCATTGAGTTTCTGGGAGAAGCCAAGATCGGGACCGAGGTCTCCGGTGCCGGCGCGAAATGGAGCGCGCCTGATCCGGTAAGCCTTCCGGAGGAGCGATCACAATTTCGGACCGAAGACGTCGGGATATCCTTTCCAGCCGCTAGAGCCCTCCTGAACAAGACGCAAAAAGTCATCGCAGATGAGACCGGGTTGTCCGTTGCAACCGTTAAGGCTATGGAGCGTGGGGACCACTGGGCTGAATCGTCAGAGGCGATGCAGAGCTACTACGAACGGAACAATGTTGAGTTCCTCGGGTGGAGCGACGCCGCGACAAAACGCTACTATGGAGTTGGCGTTCGTTGGCTCCCTAGCCTGAAAGTATCCTCGTAATCGAGCGCGAGCTTTCTGGCACTCGCGGCACCATCGCCACCTTTGTTGCGACGTATGCTCACGTGGTGATGTAAAGGTTGCCATCCCAGTGACCAAGCTAAAGCCGAAGCGTCTCGCAAGCTCGACGAAAATGACGGGCCAATGGGCCCGGCATTTGTTGTATACGGCCGAACGGACCGCAAGACGGAAGGTCGCTGGTCCAAAAGGCTCGTATACCTAAACGGAATCCGCCTGAGGGGCGGATACTTCTTTGTTTGATAAGCCACTCGTGCCTGTCCCTGTAAAGGCACGCTGACGCTCTAAAGGCCTTGACAGGGCCATTCACTCGTAGCGTCGGCTTGGGAACAGCAAGCCCAGGTGTGGCCTTGCTGCCCATTGATGACTGGAGAACCAATCAACCGTTGGAGAGTGGCAGTAACTACCAGTAAAGTACGTACCGCTATGAAAAGAGCACCAGATTCCTAATCTGGGGGTCGCGCGTTCGAATCGCGCCGGGATCACCAGTCTTTAGCGCTGAGCAGATCGGGCATTGCCTCACACCTTGATCGGAATTCCCGCCTCGATTGCAGCTTCGATGAAAGCCTGTCGCGCCTCCTCCCGGCTTCGCTTTCCGGAGATGACATCGGCGCATACGGCACAGGCCCGATCCAAGGCGGGACCCTCGTCTGTCGGCCAGTCTTCGATCAGCGCCCATGTCGCAGCCTGCGTGGTTTGTATCACCACCCATTGATCCGGACCTTCAAGGGCGATCGTCACCGGCTTCTTCCAGATGGTCTGCATTCTCTTTGGCCTTCCTTGCGTGTTGCGGGGTTAGTTAGACTGATCGATCTCGTCTTGCAAATCAGCGCCGACCGCATTGCTTCCCATATCGATTCATCGCATCTGGGGAGAGGCTCGCCGGCCGCGCACAACCCGCCGCACGCCAAATCCGAGCAGCGCCGCAACGACCCAAGCACTGACAAAACCAATCGCAGCCCAGACAAGGCCTGCGAAGCTGACCGGCACGCCGGGTACGAAATCCCGCCAGGTATTTGCGAAAACGACATCATCCGGCTCCCCGATGAGCACGAACGGCTTGGCGACCGGGGCGGCGGTGCCGAGTTTCAGCTGCTGCGACTGCAGCGTCTCGTAGCGTGCGATCGTGCTTTGCATCGAGACGCCGCGGTCGCGCAGGAAATCGTTGGAAGATTGCGCATAGGTATTCAGCGCCTGCTGGCGATCGAGGTGGTGCTCGGCCGCCTGCCTGGTGAAATCCTCGACGATAACCCGCAGTTCGTCAATCGCTCCGCCAATCCGCTGGCGGTACTGCTGGGCAAATTCCGGCGCCTGCGAAAACACCGTGCCGCCGGCAAGCCCGGCGACGATGGCGATGATCCTTGCAATCGGTCCCATGATCGAGGCCTCCGGCTGTTCCCTGCGCTAACGATCCGCGGCCGCAAAGGTTTCTGCTGTCGACACAATCGGTAACGCTATGTGATTGAACCGACGACACTTCCGGCGAGTTGACCCCATGACAACCGAGTTGCTCGCCGTGAGCAACTGAGAAAGAGAGGCTCGTCATGAAACAGTTTATCCTCGCCTGCACGCTCGCCGCAGCGTCCGTTGTGTCCGCAGTGCCGTCCCAGGCGGCAAGTGTGACCATCACCACGGACGATGCGCGCCCCCATTATTACCGTGATTCGGAACGCCCCTATTACCGCCACCACAGTCCCTATTATCGCCACGATATGCGGCGGCGTTACGTTTCCAGCGACTGCTTCACCAAGACGGAAAGGATCCGCCGCCACGGTCATACGGTCATCAAGGAAACCCGAATCTGCCGATAAGGCAAAGCCCGGCCGATTCTTTGAACTGACCCCCGAAAGTTGGACATCCACCTTCGGGGGTTTTGCATGTCCAAATACAGCCTGGCTTTCAAGCAGTCTGTTGTTGAGTGTTACGGGAATGGCGAGCGTAGCTATCAAGAGGTGAGCACGCGGTTTGCCATTGATCCTGCGACCGTTCGCAAATGGGTAGCGAGCCATGCTGCGCATGGTTCGGCTGGATTGGTGAAGAAATTCAGCCATTATAATGCTGACTTCAAGCTATCGGTCCTACAGCGGATGTGGGAGGATGGGTTGTCCTATCGCCAGACGGCTGCGATCTTCGACGTTCGCAATGCCAGCTGCCTTCCGGATTGGGAGAGGCGATATGAACGGGGTGGGATCGAAGCCTTGGCCCCGCGCCGCAGAGGAAGACCTCGATCGATGCCCAAGTCGCCTATCATAGCCAGTGGACCAGATGCTCCACACAGTGACGATGCCAAGAGCCGTGAAGATCTGTTGGCGGAGCTGAACTATCTGCGCATGGAGAATGCCTACTTAAAAAAACTGGAGGCCTTAACGCAGCAACGAGCGCCGAAAAAGCGCAAGTCGTCGAAGCGTTAAGGCCGTTCCATCCGCTTGACGGGTTGCTTGCGCTTTCGGGCCTGGCGCGCAGCACGTTCTATTATCAGCAAAAGGCATTGTCCCGGCCCGACCGGCACGGAGTTCTCAAGGAGAGGATCAAATCGATCTTCGACACCCACAAGGGCCGCTACGGCTATCGCCGGGTGACGGCGGCGCTGCGCGGCTTGGGAGAGACGGTCAATCACAAGACGGTTCAGCGCCTGATGGTCGAGAGCGGCTTGAAGTCTAAGGTCAGGCCGAAGAAGTATCGATCCTACAGGGGCGAGGAGGGACGCGTGGCTCCCGATCTCCTCAAGCGGCAGTTCACCGCCGAGCGCGCCAATCAGAAATGGGTGACCGATGTGACGGAATTTAACGTGGCCGGCGAAAAGCTCTATCTCTCGCCGATCATGGACTTGTTCAATGGGGAAATCATTGCGTTCGAAACCGCTAGACGGCCGGTGTTCAAACTCGTCGAAAACATGCTCACCAAGGCCGTGAGCCGTTTGCAAGACGATGACCGGCCGATCCTGCATTCCGACCAGGGATGGCACTACCAGATGCCGGCCTGGCAGCGCATGCTTCAGAAACGTCACATCAATCAGAGCATGTCACGCAAGGGCAACTGTCTCGACAATGCTGCCATCGAAAGCTTCTTTGCCATTCTCAAATCCGAGTTCTTCCACCCCAACGACTTTGACAGCGTCAAGAGCCTGCAAGATGGGGTGGCAGACTACATCAACTACTATAATCATCAGCGTATCAAACTGAAACTCAAAGGGCTGAGCCCTGTACAATACAGGACCCAGCCCCTAAATCTCCCCAGCCTTTAGACCGTCCAACTTTTGGGGGTCAGTTCATTCTTTCGGCCGGGCTTTTCATCTGGTCTCCCCGGCAAGGAACTTCGCAAATCCCGCCGCGTTTAGGGCGAAATGGGAGTATTCGCCATGCTTATCAAGATGACTGTTCTGGCAATCGCCTATGTGGCGGTCTGCGCTCTGCTTCTCACCATCGCCTATCAATTGCAGGGACCGGTGACCACGGCGAAGACCGATCGGCCGGCCGGCTCGTCTTTTCTCGTCGAGCGTTTCGCCGGTTGATCAGCTGAACGCAGGCCCCAGAAAGACCAACTGATAAGACAGCGCGGCTCGCCATCGAGCCACGGCGCGCTCCTGCCGATGCGATGGAGCCCCCTCACCATCAATGCGTGCCGTCCAGGGAGAATCCGCCAAGGAGGATCCGGTTCTGAACGCTCTGCACTCCCTCGACGGCCTTCGCGACCGCGGTCGCTCGTTCGATCTCGCCGACTGTGCCGACCGTGCCGCTGAGCACGATCTGGTCTTTTTCCATCGTCACCTCGACATCGGACGCATCGATGCCGCCGGCGATCGCCAGCGCATTGGCGACGGCCGCCTCGACCGACGCACGATTGGCGATTTCCGCTTCCATTTCAGGCGCGAGCCCGTGAAATGTCTGCTCCTTGAAAACCATGACCTGTTCCTCTGTGAAATCTTGAAAGGAAACGCCTGCCGGTTGGTTTTGGTTTCAGCCTGTTACCAGTTGAGCCGATAGCGCAGATTGACGCTGCCGGCCTCGTCCTGCGAAAACGGGTTGGTCATCGACGCATCGAGATTGAGGTTCGGCAGGATCGTCTGACTGACGGCCACCGAACTGGAGAAGTCGCCGCTGGCATTGCTGAGGCCGGCGCCGGCCGAGAGCGAGGTTCCCGTCCAGGGATGGATGAGTTTCAGCGCCTGCGACGCCGTGACTGAGGCCTGCCGGGCATCGATCGGATCGTAGCCGACGCTGACGGAGCGGCTCGATTGCATGTCGAGCGAATCCGACAGGATCCAGCTGCGCGAACGGCTGAGCGTCAGCGCGCCGCTGCCGCGCAGCGTATCGACGCTCACCTTCACACCCCGCTGTGACTGGCCGGCCGGAGTGACGTTCGTTCTGACGATTCTGCCCCAGAGCATCGCCTGTTCGGAATCGGGCAGCGGCGCGCCGCTTTTCGTCGCCGCCAGTGCGATGTCGGCGCCGGCGCTCGTTTCCCATTCCGCCGGCAGACGAAAGCCCATCGTCGCCTTGTACGACCGCTCCGAAAGCTTGGCGGGCGACCAGATCAGCAGGTCGTCCGCTTTTGCAGCCGCGGTGAGCGAAGGCAGCACGGTGAAAAGAATGCAGGCTATTCTGACTATCGTCATGTGACCAATTCGTCTTTCAAGGAGGGATGCCGCGGCAAAATGCGCACAGCGAACCCGCAAGGGAGCAGCGCGGCAAAGCCGTCCATCCCAACGTCATCCTCGATCTCAATGTGTGGCCGAAACGGCCGGTGGCAGCCAAGTGCCTGTTCAATGGACGCCGCAGCGCCCTTGGATATCCGGGCGACCATCAGCGGCTGCCTGGGATTCACGATTCCCGCAGGAATGTCGCCAGACTCACATCTCGCCGCCGCTCTGTAAACCCCTTGAGGGCCGAAATCTGCTGCACCGCGCACTTGCCGCACCCTCCAAACCCTAGTAGAGCCTGACCCTACGAGATAAATTTTCGCGAAATTCCACATGACGACCGGCAAAACCGCGCCGCGGCGCCTCAGCATCTTCGGTTCGACCGGCTCGATCGGCCGCAACACGCTCAATGTCGTCGAACACCTGGGCGGACGGGACAACTTCGAAATTTCCGTGCTGACGGGCAACGGCAATGTCGAATTGCTGGCCCGGCAGGCAAAAGCATCGGGCGCGCGACTGGCGGTGACGGCGAGCGACCGGCATTACGATTCGCTGAAGAGCGCGCTTTCCGGCAGCGGCATCGCGGTCGCGTCGGGAAAATCGGGCCTTATGGAAGCCGCCGATTGCGAAGCCGACTGGGTGATGGCGGCAATCGTCGGCACGGCGGGTCTCGCGCCGACACTGGCCGCCGCACGCCGCGGCGCCGATATCGCCCTTGCCAACAAGGAATGCCTGGTCTCGGCCGGCGATCTCTTCCTCAAATCGATCCGTGAAGGCGGCGGCAGGCTGCTTCCCGTCGACAGCGAGCACAATGCGATTTTCCAGGTGCTGGAAGAAAACCAGCGCCACGCGGTCGAACGTGTCGTCCTGACGGCCTCGGGCGGCCCCTTCCGCACCGCCTCGCTCAAGGAAATGGCCGATGTGACGGTGGAAACCGCCCGCGCCCATCCGAACTGGTCGATGGGCCTGAAGATTTCGATCGATAGTGCTTCGATGTTCAACAAGGCGCTTGAGATGATCGAAGCCCGGCACTTGTTCGGCCTGACACCCGATCAGATCGAGGTCATCCTCCACCCGCAATCGATCATTCATTCGATGGTCGGCTATACAGATGGCTCTGTGCTGGCCCAGCTCGGCGCGCCCGATATGCGCACCGCCATCGGTTATGCCCTGTCCTTTCCGCGCCGGCCGAACCTGCCGATCGAGCGCTTGGATTTCGCCAGGCTCGCGAGGCTCGATTTCGAGGCGCCCGATGAGGTGCGGTTCCCGGCGTTGCGGCTGGCGCGTCTTGCGATGACCCGCGGCGGTGTCCAGGGCGCTGTGCTGAACGGCGCCAAGGAAGTGGCGCTGGAAGCCTTCATCGCAGGGCGCCTGTCCTTCCTCGCCATGGCCGACATCACCGAAAGGGTCATGGACGATCTGGCCCACCTGCCGCCGGCTGCCGAGATGGACGATGTTTTCAGCGCCGACAGCCAAGCCCGGCAGCGGGCTTCGCAATTGATGAAACTGGATCTCGTCGGCTGAGACCTACTGCATAATTCCTTGAGCGCTATAGCGGCTGCAATTACCGCAGCCGATTGCCGCCCTCGTCGAACAGCCGGCAATCGGCCGGCTCAAAAAGCAGGCCGATCTCGTCGCCGGCCGCGATGCTGACCGGCGAACGATGCTCGACGGTCAGCGATTGGCCATCGCCGAGCTGACAGTAGAGATATTGCGTTCCCCCGAGATATTCCGAGAAATCGACGGTGGCGACCAGCCTGCCCGACCGATCGGGCGCCACCTTCAGATGCTCCGGCCGCACACCGAGCGTCACGGCGCCGCCGGCTGGCCGGCCGGTGCAGGACAAGGCGGTTTCGATGCGGACGCCGGCCACCTCGACCAGACCTTGCTCGGCAGAGCGGGCGTTCAGCAGGTTCATCCTCGGCGAACCGATGAAGCCCGCCACGAAGGTATTGGCCGGATCTTCGTAGATCTGCCGCGGCGTTCCGGCCTGCTCGACCCGGCCGTCGCGCAGCACGACGATCTTGTCGGCAAGCGTCATCGCCTCGGTCTGATCGTGGGTGACATAAATCATCGTGTTGCCGAGTTCGCGGTGCAGGCGAGCGATCTCGATGCGCATGGAAACGCGCAGCTCGGCATCGAGATTGGACAGCGGTTCGTCGAACAGGAAGACATCGGGCTTGCGCACGATCGCCCTGCCGATCGCCACGCGCTGGCGCTGGCCGCCGGAAAGCTGTCCGGGCCGCCGGTCGAGAAGGTGGTCGATCTTCAGGATCGCAGAAGCGGCCTTGACGCGCATCTCGATCTCGGGCGCGCTCGTGCGCGCCATCTTCAAGCCGAAGGCGAGATTGTCCCGCACGCTCATATGCGGGTAGAGCGCGTAGGACTGAAAGACCATCGCAATGCCGCGCTCGGATGGATCGAGATCGGTGACAACACGTCCCTTGATCTCGATCTCGCCGTCGGTGACGTCCTCGAGGCCGGCGATCATACGAAGCAGCGTCGATTTTCCGCAGCCGGACGGGCCGACGAAGACGACGAATTCCCCTTCTTCGATCGTCAGGTCGATGCCGTGGACCACCTGCAGATTGCCATAGCTTTTTCGCACGTCCTGGAGCACGACGCTCTTGTTAGCCATACCGTTCGTCATCCCCAAACGACCTACTTGTCCGACTGGACCCAGACGAGCATCTCTCCGGGCGCGCGGTTATCCCAGAGATGATAGGGCACGAAACGCGCCGTGGCGACCTGCCTTTCGGCCGGCGCCTTGCGGTAAAGCGGCGCGCCCCAGTTCGACGTTTCCTCGCGCTCGACCTTGAGATCGAGGGCGACGGCATCGTTGAGGTCCTTCAGCACGACGGTTTCGGCCGCCGACAGTTCGCGCGGCAGGACGATGGTGTTGAGATCCTGGCCATTGTCCGTCGTCTCGACGCAATAGACCAGCGGGCCCCGCATCAAGGCGACGCGGCCGGCATCCTGGCGCACCTTCGGATTGGCATATTGCGGGCGAAGCGAAAGCGGCAGGAAAAGATCGACACGATCGCCGTCGACCCATTGCCGATCGATCCTGGCATATCCGTCACGGGTAACGGCGCCGAGATCGAGCTTTTCTCCGTTGACGCTGAGGGTGGCGCCATCCGCCCAATCGGGAATGCGCAGCGACAGGGCGAATTTTGCCGGCTTCTCCAGCCTGGTGGTGAAGGCAACCGCACCTTCCCACGGATAGTTGGTCGCCTGCTGGAGTTCGACCGCAGCGCCGTTGGCAAGCTTCAGCCGTGTCGTGCTCTCGCCATAGAGATGCACGGCGATTTCGTCGTCGGCAACGGCATACATATAGGAGCCGATCGAGGTCACCAGCCGGGCGATATTAGGCGGGCAGCAGGGGCAATGATGCCATTTCCAGCGGTGGTGCTTGCCGGCACTTTCGAGCGGATTGTCGTAGAAGAAGGTCTTGCCGTCGGTGGAAAGGCCGGGCAGCGCGCCGTTATAGAGCGCCTGCTCCATGATGTCGGCGTAGCGCCGGTCAGGCCCGCGCCCGAGCATGCGGCTTGCCCAGAAGACCAGGCCGACGGAGGCGCAGGTTTCCGCATAGGCCGTATCATTGGGCAGATCGTAATAGTCGGTGAAACCTTCGTTGGACGCCGCCGGGCCGATGCCGCCGGTGATATACATCTGTTTGGTCGTCAGATCGTCCCAGAGCGTTTCCAGCGCCGCCGTCAGGCTGTCGTCCTTATACTCGGTGGCGATATCGGCCATGCCGGAATAGAGGTACATGGCCCGCACCGCGTGGCCGACGACCTTCGTCTGCTCGCGCACCGGCTGGTGCGCCTGCCCATATTCGTAGGTCTTCTGATGGAAGTCGGCAGCGCTCCGGCCGTCGCGAGCGGCCTCCGCCGTGAAGAAGTGCGGCTCGGTGCCGCGCTCGTCGATGAAGTATTTCGACAGGTCGAGATATTTCTTCTCGCCGGTGACGCGGGCGAGCTTGACCAGCGCCAGCTCGATTTCCTCATGGCCGCAATAGCCGGGGATCTGGCCTTCGCCATGGCCGAAGATCTTGATCATGTAATCGGCAAAGCGGCACATGATATCGAGCAGCTTGCGCTTGCCGGTCGCCTGATAATAGGCGACCGCAGCCTCCATCAGATGGCCGGCGCAATAGAGTTCATGATGATCGCGCAGGTTGGTCCAGCGGCGGCTTGGCTCGACGCGCTGGAACCAGGCATTGAGATAACCGTCCTTATCCTGCAGCTTCTCGTACATGTCGATGATTTCGTCGGCACGTGCCTCCAGCTTCGGGTTCGGCCGGCGATAGAGCGAATAGGCGATGGTCTCGATCGACTTGCCGAGGTCGGAATCCCAGAACATCTGCGTCGTGCCGCCCCAGGGCTGGATGGGAATGACGACGCCGGGGCTCGGCTGGTCGACATCGATTGCCTTCAGCATGCCGGCTTCGACGCAGCGGTCGAGCAGGGTTTCGGCGGTGGAATTGCAGACGGCGTCCTGCCATTTGCCCCAGAAGCCGCCGAGCTCGACATCGGGAACGGCGACGGGACGAAACTGGCGGTCGTTGCTTGATTTGGTCATGGGCTCTACCTTGAGCATGATGCCGAAAAGTGTGAGCGGTTTTCCAACGACATCATGCTCTAACTCTTTAATTTAGAATAGGATTCAGATTTTAGGCCGACGGCCTAAAATCATCCTGTTCTTGGGATCATTTCACCGCGCCGGCCATCAGCCCGCGCATGTAGTAGCGTTGCAGGAGCAGGAAGACGATCAGGCAGGGGATCGTCATGACGACGACACCGGCCTGCACCGCTCCCCAGTTGATGGCGCCGAGCCGTCCGGCGCGAACCGCCGTCATCAGCACCGGCAAAGTGTATTTCTCGTTGCTGGAGAGCAGCACGAGGGCAGCCAGAAACTCGTTCCAGGCATTGAGGAAGGCAAAGATCGCCACCGTCGCCACGCCGGGAAGCACCAGCGGCAGCAGAACGCGCGCGAGCAGCTTGAGGTCGCGCGCGCCGTCGATGCGCGCGGCTTCCTCGATCTCCTTCGGCACCGCATCGAATGCGTTGCGCATCATGAAGACCGAGAAGGGCAGTTGCAGCGTCACATAGACGAGCGTCAGCCCGATGAGCGAATTGTTGAGGCCGAGTTTTGCCAGGATGATGAAGAGCGGCGTCAGGATCGACTGGAACGGGATCATCAGCGTGGCGATGATCAGCACGAAGAGCGCATTCTTCATTGGAAAGCGGTAGCGCGAGAAGCCGTAGCCGGCGAGCAGGCTGACGGTAACGGTCAGCACCACGGTGGCGACCGAAACGAACAGCGAATTGATCATGTGCCGCCAGATGCCGGCGCCGAACGTATCGAGCAGCGCATAGGCATCGAAGCTGACGCCAGAGCTCGGCCATGGCGGCAGAGGCGGCAGGCTGGCCTCCGCACCCGGCCGGAAGGAGGCGAGCAGCGTGATCGCGAAGGGCGCGAGAAAGAAGATCGAGATGGCGATGCCGGTGAGATGATAGGCCGACTTCACACGGAGCGCCTTGCGGGCGCGGCGTTGCCTTGAGGTGCTCATGGGCGTTCCTCCCCGACGCGCAGCAGCCAGAGCTGCACGATGCTGATGGCCATCAGGATGGCGAGAAGCACGATCGACAGCGCGGCGCCATAACCGAGATTGAACGACACGAAGGACTGGTTGAAGATGTAATAGACCACCGAGATCATCTTGTTCTGCGGTCCGCCCGCCGTCATGATGTAGAACTGGTCGAAGGCGAGGATCGAGCCGGTGACCGAGACGATCAGCGCCAGCGCGATCGTCTTGCGCATCAGCGGCAGCGTCAGATGCCGGAAACGCTGCCAGCGGCCGGCGCCGTCGATGCGCGCCGCCTCCGTCAGCTCGGATGGAATGGCCTGCAGCCCGGTCAAAAGAATGATCATGGTGAAGCCGGCGATCTTCCAGACGACCATCACCACCACGGTCAGGAAGGCGGTGTCGAAGGTCGCAAGCAGATTGGGGCTCTTTTCCACAAGACCGAGCGCTTTCAGGGCCGGGCCGATGAAGCCGCTGTCGACATTGGCAAGCCAGACCCAGAGCAGCGAGGCGGTCGCCAGCCCGACCACGACGGGCAGGAAGATGATGGTGCGATAGGTGCTGACGAACTGCCGTTCCTTCTCGACGAAAATGGCCAGCGGAAAGGCGACGGCGAAAATCGCGATGGTGACGATCACGGTATAATAGGCCGTGAAACTCAGCGCCGTCATGAAACGGGTGTCGTTGACCATGCGATAATAATTGTTGAAGCCGATCCAGCGCGACGCCCCCATCAGCGGCCAGTTGTGAAGACTCATCCATCCCGTGAACAGAACCGGCATGACGAAGAAGACGATGACCAGCGCCATGGCCGGCGCGATATAGGCAAGGCCGCGCCAGTTCGATTGGCGCCGTCGCCTGCGCCGAGGCAATAGGGTCTCTGAACCGGAACCGGGCATCAAACGCTCCGCATCTGTCAATTGAAATTGGCCGGGAAGCTGCCACCGCTCCCCGGCCGCGGCCTTGGGAGAGTTATTGGCCGCTATCGATGATCGATTGCATTTCCGACTGGGCGCTGGAGAACACACCGTCGACATCGTCGCCAAAGATCGCGGCGTTGGTAAACGTTGCCCACGGGCCGTTGGCGCTGTTGATCAGGTCGTTGAACTGCAGCGTATAGGGCGTCTTGGCCACGCTGATCGCCTTGAGACCGACCTGCATGCGCGGATCGAGCCCTTCCAGCACCTTGTCGGCGATATCGCCACGGGTCGGCAAGCTGCCATATTTCGCCATGATCTTCTGGCCGTCCATCGAATAGATATATTCGAGGAAGCTCTTCACCGCGTCGATCTTCTTGGTGCCCTTGGTGATGACGAAATTGTCGCCGCCGGCAAAGGACGACGGCTTGCCGTCGACGCCGGGAATGAGGGTGACGCCGAAGTTGATGTCGGGATGCTGGGTCACCAGCGTGCCGATCGCAAAGGCGCCGAGGCTCTGCTGGCCGATCTTGCCGTTGGTAAACGTCAGGAAGTTGGCGCCGTTGTCGCTGGCCGCACCCGCCGGCACCAGGTCCTTCTTGACCATGTTGCGGTAGATATCGACGGCCTTGCGCATTTGAGGCGTATCGAGCGTCGCTTTCTTGCTGTCGGCCGACAGGATATCGGCGCCGGCACCCCAGGTGAGCGGCGTGAAGGTGAAGATCATGCAGCCGCCGCAGCCGCCGCCCGAGAAATAGAAACCGTAGGTGTCGTCACCCAATGCGCGGATCTTCTCCGCATTGGCGGTAATTTCGTCCCAGCTCGCCGGCGCCTTCTCGGGATCGAGACCGGCTTTCTTGTAGAGATCCTTGTTCCAGGCGAAGACCGAGGTTTCGACCGAAAGCGGCAGACCGTAGACCCGGTCCTGATAAGTGCCGAGGCGCACATGCGACGGCGAAAGCGAGTTGAAATAGGGCAGTGACTTCGCCCAGTCCGTCAGGTCCTCCAGCTGGCCGGCCGCGGCAAAGGCGGGGTTGTAGATCAAGTCCATCGACAGGGCGTCCGGCGCCTGCCCGCCGGCAATTGCCGTCGCATATTTCTGCACGAGCTCGGAGAACGGCACCTCGGTAACCACGACCTTGGTGTCGTGGCCGGCATTATAGGCCTCGACCACCTTTTTGAAGGAGTCGCCGATCCCCGTGCGAACCCACATTTCGACATTCTCGGCGGCCGACGCGGCCGAAAACAGGCACAAGGTAGCGATGCTGGTCGCCGCCAATAGACGCTTGATCATGACACTCCTCCCGATATGGCGCATCTCCCTGCGCCTTTGCTCATTTCCTGGTTCTCATTCCTTGGGGGCATTGCCCCCGCATGATTGCCGGACGACGAGCCGGCACGGCAATTTCCTGACACCCGGCTCGACGAGCCGTCCTTCCGCAAGTGCCAGCACCGTCAATCCGGCCTGCCGCCCGAGCTCCTTCAGCTCCATGTCCACCGTCGTCAGCGGCGGCCGCGTCTGGGCCGCGACAATCTCCCAATTGTCGAAGCCGATGACCGAGACGTCCTGCGGCACCTTGATGCCGCGCTCGCGCAACGCATCGACCGCACCGCGAGCGATCTGGTCGTTGCCGCAGAAAAGCGCATCCGGTTTTTCCCCGGACCTCTTCCAAAGCTGCCCGATCGCCTCATGGCCCCAGCTTTCCGACCAGACCCCGTAAAGCACCGGCTCGCGATGGCCCGCCACCTGGTGATAGGCGCCGGCACGCTCCCGCACCGAAAAAAACTCTTCCGGTCCGGTGATATGCGCGATCCGCCGCCGCCCGGCCCTGAGAAGCCATTCGACCGCCAGTCTCGCACCCTGTTCATCATCCGAACGAAAGGTAACGCTGTCCTGCGTTCCCTCCGTGAAGGCGTAGACGACAGGCACATGCAAATTCGACAGATCGACGGGCAGGCGCCGGTCCAGCCGCTTGCCGGTCGCGATGATGCCGTCGACCTGCTTGTCCAGCATCGCGTCGACATGGGTCTGGGCGAGTGCCGGATCGTCCTCGATGGCGCATAGAAATACCGAAACTCCATGATCGACCAGCGCGTCCGAAATACCCGCCATGACGGGCAGCGTAAAACGGCCATACGTGTCGTTCGTCAGCAGCCCGACGGTGAAGCTGCGCTTGCTGAGCAGACCTCGCGCCAGCGCATTCGGCCGATATCCGATTTCGCCGGCGATCCGCTTGATCCGCTCGCGCGTTTCCGCTCCCATCCGGCCGGTGTCGTTGAGCGCCTTCGAGGCGGTCGAAATGCTCACCCCGGCCGCCGACGCCACCTCATGGATGGTGATCCTGCCTCTTTTTCCTCCCGTTAGATTCAGAGCTTCCTCCTTCTGAAGTGGCCTGAGAAAAGCTTTTACCACCTCCGCTGTCAAGTGAGAAAAGGTTTTCTCATACAATTCGCGAGGCAACGAAGGAGAGACGGGTTACTGCGAGGGAAGGCACAGAGAAAGATCGATGCGCCCGAACCGGGTGCCACGTGGATCGATCGCCCAGATCGGCGCGGCCTCTCAAAGCGACGGTGCCGGATGCTTTTGTCGGACGATAGCGGAATTGTGAGGGGAACGTGCGCGCGCAAAACCGCGCAATCAGAACCTCCGGCGGAGATCCTGATTGGCAGTTTGAACCGAAGCAATCATCGAAAAATCAGGCGACATGCCGGGCCAGCGCGCAGCGCGACCAGAGCGAATGCAGCGCGTCGACGAGATGGGCGATATCGGCGTCGGAATGCAGCGGCGTCGGGGTGATGCGCAGCCGCTCGGTCTTCTTCGGCACGGTGGGATAGTTGATCGGCTGGACGTAGACGCCGCAATTGTCGAGCAGCAGGTCGGAGATCCACTTGCACTTGGCGGCATCGCCGACCATCACCGGCACGATATGGCTGGGATTGTGCATATGCGGAATGCCGCGCTGGTCGAGCATGGCCCGGAGCTTGCGCACCCGGTCCTGATGGCGGGCGCGCTCGAACTGGCTGACCTTCAGGTGCTGGATCGAGGCGACCGCACCGGCGGCCAGCGCCGGCGGCAGCGCCGTGGTGAAGATGAAGCCGGAGGCAAACGAGCGGATGAAATCGCACAGCGCTGCCGACGCGGCGATATAGCCGCCCATCACCCCAAAGGCCTTGCCGAGTGTGCCCTCGATGACCGTCAGCCGGTCCATCAGCCCTTCGCGCTCGGCAATGCCGCCGCCGCGCGGGCCGTACATGCCGACGCCATGCACTTCGTCGAGATAGGTCATCGCCCCGTATTGGTCGGCGAGGTCGCAAATCTCCTTGATCGGGGCGATATCGCCGTCCATCGAATAGACGCTCTCGAAGGCGATCAGCTTCGGCGCCTTCGGATCAGCGGCTTTCAGCTTGGCTTCGAGATCGGCGACGTCATTGTGTTTCCAGATCACCTTGTCGCACTTGGCATAGCGGATGCCCTCGATCATCGAGGCATGGTTGAGCGCGTCGGAGAAGATGATCAGGCCGGGGATCTTGGCGCCGAGCGTGCCGAGGGCTGCCCAGTTGGAGACATAGCCGGAGGTGAAGATCAGTGCCGCTTCCTTGCCGTGCAGGTCGGCGAGCTCACGCTCGAGCAGGACGTGGTAGTGGTTGGTGCCAGAAATATTCCGGGTGCCTCCCGCACCCGCGCCACAGTGGTCGATGGCGGCCTTCATCGCCGCGATCACCTTGGGGTTCTGGCCCATGCCGAGATAGTCGTTGGAGCACCAGACCGTGACGTCCTTTTCGCCATGGGCCGTATGGCGCGTGGCGCGCGGGAAGTGGCCGCGCTGACGCTCGAGATCGGCAAAAACGCGGTAACGCCCCTCGGCATGAAGCCCGTCCAGCTCGTTTTTGAAAAACGCTTCGAAATCCATCATATGCTCCAGTATCACGCGGCCGTTCTTGCCGACCGGACGTCCGCGCGTCAATGCTTACCCTTTGCTTTACCATCAACTGCGGCAAAAGGCCCAGTTTTTTGAATGATTCCAGATAAAAAAATACGCAAGCGCGAAGCAATGAATTGATGCCGCACAGACACCATGGAATTCGCGAAAACCGCCGCCGGCGACAACGTCCATATTGCAAAAAAATCGGGACTAGAGTGGACAACCCTTTCTTCCGACATAGTTTTCGGACTAGCGTGGCAAAAAAAGACTAGGGACGGCCTATGCCCATTGGGCGACAACCCAGGAGAAAAGTGATGAAGAAAGCTGTCATACTCGCATTGATCGGCCTGTCGATCGCAAGCTGCACGCCGACCCAGCAGGGTGCCGGCATCGGCGCTGCATCCGGTGCCGTCATTGGCGGTGCGGTCACCGGCAACGTTCGTGGCGCGGCGGTCGGCGCCGCTATCGGCGGCGTGTCCGGCGCCCTCATCGGCAGCGTCGCCGAACAGCCCGGCCAGTGCTACTATCGCGACCGCTACGGCCGCCGCTACATCGACGCCTGCCCGCGCTGAGGGTGCTTGCCCACCGGCCAAATCAGGAAATCCCGGACACAGTCCGGGATTTTTTGTGCTAAATTAGCGCGTTGGCAATTTAAAATGGTACACCCCGCGCGATTTTGCCGCTAAGCTGTTCACGGCTGGGCAACGAAGCTTCATTGAAGACCTAACCAAAAGCAGCGGATGCGAATCAGAGGGACAGGCCCGAAAACAGGTACTGCGTATCGGCGAACAGGCACCATGATGGTGGTCGCAGCGGCAGCTGCTTTCTCACCGGTCCTGATCGGCGACGCTTACGCCTTCAAGCTTTTCGGCATCACCATCTTCGGCAAGGAGGAAGACGAAGGCGAACAGGTGCCCGATCCGGTGCGCTATCAGGTCGAACTGAAGGCCGACACCGCCGATCCGGATCTCAGGGAAGCGCTGGAGAACAGCTCCCGCCTCGTCAGCGACCAGAAGCAGCCCGTTTCCGGCGACCTCGGCGTCGTCGTCAAGGCACGTGACGACCGTGAGCGACTGATTGCCGCCTTGTATGAAAAGGCCCGCTACGGCGGCGTGGTGACGATCACCATCGACGGCCAGAACATCGACGATCTGCCGCCCAATCCGACCTTCGACCGCTCCGGGCCGATTCCCGTCACCGTCGATATAACCCCGGGCCCCGTCTTCAGGGTAAGGGAAGTGCAATTCGGCGGCGACGCTGCAGACCGCAATCCCGCCGATTACGACCTCGCCTCGGGGGCTGAGGCCGGTTCGCTCGCCATCATCAAGGCCGGCGACAAGATCGTCGAGCAGTTGAAAAGCGACGGCCGCCCCTTCGCCAAATTGACCGAACGCAAGGTCGTCGCCGATCATAAAAGCGATACGGTCGACATTGTGCTTTCCGCCGAGGGCGGGCCTGTTGCCCCGATCGGCGATGTCGGCGTCACCGGTGAGAAAACCGTCAAGCCGGATTTCATCCAGCGTTACTCCCGACTGAACAAAGGCGAGGCCTATTCCCCGGAAGCGCTGAAGAAAGCCGGCGAACGCCTGCGCGCCCTCGGGGTTTTTTCAAGCGTCACCATTCACGAAGGCGATGCCCTGGCGCCCGACGGCACCTTGCCGATGACGATCGAGGTTTCCGAAGGCAAGCGGCGCTATTTCGGCGTCGGCGCGCAATATTCCACCACCGACGGCCTCGGCATCCAGGGCTATTGGGGCCACCGCAACCTGTTCGGCGAAGCCGAGACGCTGAGGATCGAGGGATCGGTCTCGCGGCTCGGCGAGACCACCGATGTCGGCGACCTCGACTATTCTGCCGGCATCCTCTTCACCAAGCCCGGCGCCTTCTTCCCGGCCGCCACCCTGAAGGCCGGCATCGTCGCCAAGACCCAGAATCCGGACGCTTACAACGCGACGCTCGTCACCGCCTCGCTCGGCCTTTCCTATGAATTGACCGACAAGGACACGATCTCGGCCAGCGGCGAAGTCAGCTGGGAACGCGACGACGACGCCTTCGGCACGAATGACTATCTGACCTTCACCTTGCCGATCCAATATGATCGCGACGCCCGCGACGACAAGTTCAACCCGACGGAAGGCTATCGCGCGACAGTTTCGGCAAAGCCCGGTTACGAGATCTTCAACGCCACGCCCTATGCGGCATTCGAGGGCTCGATCTCCGGCTATCTGCCGTTCGGCGCCGAGGACCGCCTGGTTATGGCCGGCAAGCTCGCCGCCGGCGTGCTGATCGGCGGCGGCGGGATCGAGGACATTCCCGCCACGCAACGCTTCTTTGCCGGTGGCGGCGGTTCGGTGCGCGGATACAGCTTTCAGGAAATCTCGCCTTACAACGACAATGGCGACCCCACCGGCGGCCGCTCCTATGTCACGGCATCGCTGGAAGCCCGCATCAAAATCACCGATACGATCGGCTTCGTTCCCTTCGTCGATGTCGGCACGGTATCGGACAGCACCTTCCCTGGTTTTTCCGATATCCGCGCCGGCGCCGGCGCCGGGATACGATATGCCACACCTTTCGGCCCGCTGCGGCTTGATTTTGCCGTGCCACTGAACAAGTACGAAGATGGCACAGATTATGGGATTTACGCCGGCATCGGTCAGTCCTTCTAGGACTGCGATTCCGCTGTTATGTCCGGTCCGCGAGCCGTCATGAAAACGGGGGTAGTGTCCGCGCCGATGCAAACGCTGGCAAAAATCGTCAACTGGATCATACGGCTCACCGGCTATGTCGTGGGCGCCAGCTTGATTCTCGCTGTCGCAGCGCTTGCGATCTTCGGCTTCACCTCCTTTGGCGCCCGCATCGTCACCGAAAAGATTGCCGCCACGCTTTCCAATCGCGACATGACGATCGAGGTGCGCGAACCGGAAGGGCTGTTGACCGGCGGGCTTCGCGCCGCCGAAATCTCCCTCTCCGACACGCGGGGCGTTTTTGCTGAGATCCACGGCGTGGCCATCGACTGGAATCCGCTGGCGCTGCTGACCGGAACCTTCCACGCCAAGCGCTTCGAGATCGAAGCAATCGACGTGCTGCGCAAGCCGGTGCGCACTCTGCCCTCCCGGCCCGGCGCCGAAAATTCCGGCGGCTTCTCTCTGCCGATCAAGATCGACGTCGACCAGGTTGCGCTGCCCAATATCAAGCTTGCCGAACCCTTCGCCGGGCGCGCCTTTGCGCTCGCCGCCGAAGGCAGCCTCTCGGCAGATGGCGGCGGCGGGGAAGCGACCGTCAATGTCAGCCGCCACGCGGTCCCGGATGCGCGGCTTACCGCCGATATCTCTTATGCGCCGGCCGAAAACCGGCTGCGACTGAAGGCACAGCTTGCCGAGCCGAAGGGCGGGCTGCTGGCAGGCTTCCTCGGCCTGCCGGATAGTCCTGCCGTCAATATCGACCTCGACGGCCAAGGACCGACATCCGACTGGAAAGGCAAATTGCAGGCGGCGCTCGACGGACAACAGCGGGCCGCAATCGAAGGCCGGCATGCGATCACCGCCGACGGGCTGCACCATCTCGACCTCAAGGGCGGCGGTGACCTGAGCTCGCTGCTGCCGTCAGCATTCCGGCCGCTTTTCGCCGGCCAGACCAATATCGATCTTGCTGCAACCTTCAACGATCATGGCAAGATCGATATCCAGACGGGCAATGTCGCCACTGGCAGCGTCGTCATTGCCGCATCGGGCACACTTGATCCGGCCGGCAACAACAGCCTCAATGCCAACCTGCTCGGCCCCTCCGGGCCTGTCGATTTCCGCTGGCCTCTCGCCGAAGGCGAAGCTCGCTTCCAGATATCCGGCCTCAATCTGGCGCTGACCGGCGACGCGCAGGCGGCGCGACTGAGCGTCAGCGGTTCGCTCGACAGCGCGACCCTACCGCAGGCCAATATCGGCAGCGTCAAGCTGACGGCAAAGAGCGACGCCTTCAATCTTGCCGCCCGCTCCGGCAGCATCCAGCTGCGCCTAGTCGCCGGCGACGCGACTTTTGCCGAGCCGAACCTCAACCGTGCGGTCAAAGGTCCTGTCACCATCGCCGCGCCGCTGCAGATGGCGGCCGGCAGCATTGGTTTCAATGGCACCACCGTCGAAAGCGCCAATATCAACGGCAGCCTCAACGGCTCCTACCGGCTGACAGACCGCGCTCTGACCGGCAATGTCAAGCTGACCGTCGAACCGGCGGCCTTGCCGGCTGCGGCAACGAGCAGGTTTGACGGGCCAATCTCGCTCGAAAGCCAGGTGGCGGGCACCGTCCCGTCGAAATTGGCGCTGACCAACCTCGTCGTCAAATCCGGAACGCTCGAAGCCGCCGGCAACGTCGCGCTCGACGGCTCGACTTTGAACGCCGATCTCTCGGGCCTGTTGCCCGATGTCGGCAAGCTCATGGCGGGTGCCAGCGGCGGCGCAGCATACGCGTTGAGAGTCGGGGGCGAACTGCCGGCCCTCTCCGTGTCAGCCAATATCAAGGCTGCCCGCCTGCAAATGGCCGATCGCATGCTCGCCAACCTCAATGTCGATGTCACCGGCGTCGCCGATCCCAAGGCGCCGCAGGGCAGGATTGCCGCGACTGGCACGATCGACGGCCAGCCGATCGGCGTCAACGGCGATATCCGCTCGGAGAACGGCAGGATGATCGTTCCGGCACTGACCGCCGACATCGGCGGCAACCGGCTGACCGGCAGTCTCGAATTTTCCCCCGCCCTGACGCCCTCGGGCGCATTGACTTTCGATTTTCCCAATATCGGCCTGTTGGCGGCCCTCGGCGGACAGAAAGCCGAAGGCGATCTCAAGGGATCGCTCGGCATCACGAGCGACGGCGACAGGATTGCCCTGACGCTGCAGGCGACCGGCGCTTCGCTTCGCCGGGACGCCTTCGCCATCGTCAAACCCGAGATCGACGTCACGGTCAGCGATCTCGGCGCGCTTGCGGCCAACGGCACGGTCCGGGCCGAGGGGGTGAATGCCGGCGCAAACAGGTTATCCGGCCTGTCGCTGGCTTTCACCAAGCAGCAGAATCAGACCGACTTCGATCTCAACGCCGCCTATGATGGCAACTCGGTGCTGGCGGCCGGCAATATCCAGACCGCGGATGGCACAATCGACGTGAACCTCGATCGTTTCTCGGCAAGCCCTCGTAACATCCCGATCGAGCTTGACGCAGCGACGCAGGTCAAAATCGCCGGTGGCGCCGCCAGTCTGAACGGACTGACGCTGAAAACCGGCACCGGCTCGGTGAGTGTCACCGGGTCCGCCGGCGAGACGCTGAAGCTCGATGCCGTCATCAAGGAGCTGCCGGCAGCACTCGCCAACGGTTTCGTGCCCAACCTTTCGGCTGGCGGCACGATCTCCGGGACGATCGCCGTGACGGGAACACCGGCCGTGCCCATCGCCGACTTCAAACTTGACTGGAAGGATGCGACAACGGGCCAAACCAAGGGGGCCGGGCTGGCGCCCTTCGGCATCACCGCCGGCGGCAAATTTGCCGACAAGAAGCTCGATTTCGACACGACGATCGGCAGCGCCGACGGCCTCTCGCTCAAGGCTGCCGGCAATGTCGGCCTCGCCGATCCGGCGGCGCCGGTGCTCGATATCAACGCCGATCTCCTCAACCTGCCCGCGCGTGTCGCCAATGGGTTTGTTCCCGATCTCGCCGCCGAAGGCGCGATCTCGGGAAAGCTAAGCGCCGCCGGCTCCCTCAAGGCTCCGACCGCCAATTTCGCTTTCGCCTGGAAAGGTGCGGCGACGAGCCACACCAAGCGCGCCGGCCTCACCGGCCTTGATCTGACCGCCTCCGGCAAATTCGCCGACAACGCGCTCGATTTCGATGCCGCGGTCAACGGCGCCGACCGCCTATCCCTTAAGGCGAACGGCAATGTCAGCATGACGGGGGCGACGATCGGTGGCGTCAGGATCGACGCAACACTGGCCAATATCCCCGCGACTGTTGCAAACGGATTCGTCCCCGATCTCGCAGCGGCAGGCCTTGTCTCCGGAACGGTCTCGGCGAGCGGATCGCTTGCCGCCCCGACCGCCGATTTCGATCTGCATTGGCAAAATGCCGCCATGAGCCACACGAAACGCGCCGGCCTTGCCGGTCTCGGCGTGACGGCATCCGGCAAATTCGCCGACAATAATCTCGATTTCGACGCTGCGGTCAGCGGCGCCGGCGGCCTCTCGCTCAAGGCAAATGGCAATGTCGCCGTCACCGGCAAGACGGTCGGCGCCGCCAAGGTCGATGCGACGCTGGCAAATATCCCGGCCGGCATTGCAAACAGCTTCGTCGCCGATCTCGCTGCCGAAGGCTTCGTCTCGGGAAAGATCTCGGCGGCAGGCTCACTATCGGCGCCAACCGCCAATTTTGACCTCAACTGGAAAGACGCTGCAACGAGCCACACCAAGCGTGCCGGGCTTGCCGCTTTGGGCATTGCCACTTCGGGAAAATTTGCCGAGAACAAACTGGATTTCAACGCGGCGGCCGGTGGCGACCAAGGTCTCTCATTAAAGGCCATGGGCAATGTCGCCCTCGCTGGCACGGCAATCGACAGCGTGAAGGTCGATGCCGAGATCGCCAAGGTCCCCGCTGCTCTCGCCAATGCCTTCGTTCCCGAACTGGCGGCCGGCGGCACGATATCCGGCACCATATCTGCGGCCGGCACACCCGCCGCACCGAAGGCCGATTTCAAGCTCGACTGGACGGATGCCGCGACTAGTCATACCAGAACGGCCCATCTTTCTGGCCTCGCGCTTGCGGCATCGGGGCACCTCGCCGACAACAAGCTTGATTTCAACGCCGATCTCGGCGGCAAGGACGGCCTGTCGCTGAAGGCTGCGGGCAGTGTCGCGATATCGGGCGCCTCGGTCCGCAACCTTGACGTCAAGGCCGATCTCGCCAATCTGCCCGCCGGCCTTGCCAACGGCTTCGTTCCCGGCCTTGCGGCGGAGGGCACGGTGTCGGGAACGGCATCCGCCTCGGGCGCACTTCCCAAGCCCGCCGTCGACTTCAGGCTGGACTGGAAGAACGCCGCCACCGCCCAGACCAGAAGCAGCGGTATTTCCGGTCTCAGCGCCGCGGCATCCGGCAAATTCGCCAATGACAGGGTCGATTTCGATGCCAACCTCGCCGGCAAGGACGGCGTGCTGGCCAAGGCGACCGGCGGCGTCACGATTGCCGGAACGGCCATCCGCGACCTTTCGGTCAATGCCGATATTCCCGCCCTGCCGGCAAATATCGCCAATGCCTTTGTTCCCGGTCTCGGGGCCGAAGGCATGCTTTCGGCAAGCGCCGTGACATCGGGAACGCCGGCCAATCCGGTCGTCAATTTCAAGCTTGACTGGAAGGATGCCGCGACCAGCCATACCAAGGCTGCCGGCCTCTCTGGTCTTGCGCTGGCGGCAACAGGAAAATATGCCGGCGACCGGCTCGATTTTGATGCTGACCTCCGCGGCGGCGGCGGCATGGCGCTGAAAGCCGCCGGCAATCTTTCCATCGCGGGCACATCGATCCGATCGATTGACGTCACGGCAAACGCTGCCAATGTTCCGGCTGCCATCGCCAACGGCTTTGTTCCTGGAATCGGCGCCGACGGCACGATCTCGGCGACCGCCAAGGCGGCCGGTACGCTGTCCTCGCCCGCTGTCGATTTCAAGATCGATTGGAAGAACGCCGCGACGAGCCAGACGAAAGGCGCCGGTCTGTCGCCGCTCAGCATCGGGGCATCCGGAAAGCTGGCCGGCAGCAAGCTGACCGTCGACACCAGTCTTGCCGGCGACGCCGGCATGTCGCTCAAGGGCGGCGGCAGTGTCGTGATATCAGGCAATCGAGCTCTCGACTTGCACTTCAACGGCAATGTTCCTTTCGCGGTGCTCGGCACCCCGCTTGCGCAGCAGGGCCTGGTCGCCGACGGGATCGCAACCGTTAATCTCGCGATCGGCGGAACGGTGGCAGCACCCGTCATCAACGGTACGGTCTCGACCAATGGCGCCAAGCTCGTCGACGTCAGACGCAATCTGGCCGTCAACAATCTCGCAGCCACCGTGACCTTCAACGGCACCCAGGCGGTGATATCGCGCCTCAGCGGCAATCTCGGCGGCGGCGGCACGATTTCGGCGAGCGGCACCATCGGCATTCAACCGGCCGGCGGCTTTCCCGCCGACATTTCGATCAAGCTCGACAAGGCGGTCTATGTCGACGGAACCCTGGTTGTCTCGACCGTCAACGGCACAGTAGGCTTGCGCGGGCCGATCATGAGCGCGACGCTGAGCGGCAAATTGCGGCTGGACAAGACCTCGATCACCGTCCCGGAAAAATTGCCGACCTCGCTCCGCGAAATCGACATACGGCACAAGAACGCGCCTCGCGCGGTGCTCGCGCAGCTCAGGGATGAAGGCGAGCGGAAAACCGGTGAGAAATCCTCGGTCATCACCCTCGATCTCGACATCGACGCGCCCTCGCATATTTTCGTGCGCGGTCGCGGCATCGATGCCGAGCTCGGCGGCCGCGTGACCATCCGCGGCACGGCGGCGGTACCCGTCGTCACCGGCGGCTTCACCATGCGCCGCGGCCGGCTGACCATTCTCAACCGCCGTCTGGATTTCTCCGACAAGAGCAGGATCACCTTTGCCGGCGATCTGACGCCGGCGCTCGATATGGAAGCCACCTCCACCTCCGGCACGACGACCCTGACGGTCGATGTGGCCGGCCTCGCCACCGATCCTTCGATCACCTTTTCCTCCTCGCCGCAGCTGCCGCAGGACGAGGTGCTGGCGCAGCTGATCTTCGGCCAGTCGATGTCGAAGCTGTCGCCGGTGCAGATCGCCCAGCTCGCCGATGCCGTCAGCCAGCTCGCCGGCAACCGCTCCACCTCCCTTTTCGAAGGCCTGCGAAACCAGCTCGGCGTCGACGACTTCGACGTCAGCACCGACGCGAAGGGCCAGACCAGCGTCAGCGTCGGCCGCTACCTCAACGACCGCACCTATTTCGAACTGCAGCAGGGCGGCGCGGCCGGCGCCAAGGCGATCATCAATCTCGATGTCGGCCGCGGCGTCAAACTGCGCGGCGCCGCCGGCGGCAACGGCGCCGGCGAAGCGGGCATCGTTTATGAGCGGGAGTACTGAGCCTGCTTAACCCTTGCTTTGCGCAATCCAAGACGGAAAACCGCGTCGCACTTTTCTCGGGATTACTCTAGAAGCCGGTCTTGCTCGTCTTGAGAAGAATATTGGTCTCGGTTGAGTTGATACCGTTAATCAGCCGGATGCGGCGCAGCGTCTCGTCGAAGGAGGCAAGGTCGCGATCCTCGAGCTCGGCGACGAAATCCCATTTCCCGTTGGTGCTGTGAAGCGCGCGCACCTGCGGCAGGCCCCGCAGCTGATCGGCCACCCGGTCGGCCAGTTTGCCAAGCACCTCGATCATGACGATGGCGCGTACGCCGGCGGAGCGCGTCTCATGGCTGGTGCGAATGGTGAAGCCGACAATGGTGCCGCTGGCGACTAGCCGGTCGATGCGGGCGGCCACCGTTGCCCGCGATGCGCCGGTCGTCGCCGCAAGCGAGGAAACGGAAATCCGGGCATTGTGGCGAAGGGCGCTCAGAATTTCGGTGTCGAGATCGTCCACGCTGATCACTTTGTCAAAATAGCTTTATCAATCTGCGCAATCATAATCCATTTCTGACACTTTTCCACCTTTTTGCCGGCAGCCCTTTATCCGACTATCGGCCGAAACAGGCCTCAACACGGAGCCCTCGCATGAATATCCAATCGCGATCTGTCACCCTCATCGGCGCACCATTGGAGGAGGGCTCCGGCCGCAGAGGTGCTGCCATGGGCCCCGCGGCGCTGCGCATCGCCGGCGTCGACCAGACGCTGATCGATCTCGGCCACGATGTCGCGGATAACGGCGATCTCAGGATCGTACCGGCGATGGACCTGCCGAATCATCCCAAGGCCCATAATCTGAGAACCGTCGGCGCCTTCACTCGCGCTCTCGAAAGCAGCGTCTATGATGTCGCCGCCTCCGGCCGCTTTCCGCTCATTCTCGGCGGCGACCACAGCCTTTCCATGGGCAGCGTCTCCGGCATGGCCCGTTACGCCGCCGACAAGGGTCGCCCGCTCTTCGTGCTCTGGCTCGATGCCCATGCCGATTTCAATTCTCCGGCCACCTCCCCCTCCGGCAATATTCACGGCATGCCCGTCGCCTTCTTCTGCGGCGAGGCGGAGTTCGCCGAGATCCTGCCGAAGGACCGTCCCTTCGTCGATCCGAAACATGTCTTCCAGGTCGGCATCCGCTCGGTCGATGCGCGCGAGCGCGAAGAAATCCACGAACACGGTGTCAACGTCTTCGATATGCGCGCAATCGATGAACAGGGCATCGCCGCCATCATGCGGTATATTCTCGATGTCGTCGCCAAGGCCAACGGCCTGCTGCATGTCAGCCTCGATCTGGATTTCCTCAATCCCGATATTGCCCCCGGCGTCGGCACGACGGTGCCTGGCGGTGCGACCTTCCGCGAGGCCCATCTGGTGATGGAAATGCTGTCCGACAGCGGTCTCGTCTCGTCGCTCGATCTCGTCGAGCTCAATCCGTTTCTCGACGATCGTGGCAAGAGCGCCCGGATATTGGTGGAATTGACGGCAAGTCTCTTCGGCCGCCGCATTTTTGATCGTCCAACCCGTGCCGCATAGAAAGGCACGCCGTAAACAAGTCTCAGAGGGAAAAGCGCCATGACCACTTCGGAAAAATTGATCGCCACGGAACAGCGGCTCGGCGCCAACAATTACAAGCCGCTCGACGTGGTGCTGACGCGCGGCGAAGGTGTTTATGTCTGGGATACCGACGGCAACCGTTATCTTGATTGCCTCTCGGCCTATTCCGCGGTCAACCAGGGCCATTGCCATCCTAAGATCCTCGCCGCCATGATCGAGCAGGCGGGCCGGCTCACCCTCACCTCCCGCGCCTTCCGAAACGACCAGCTCGCCTATCTCTACGAAGAGCTCGCCGCTCTCACCGGCTCGCACAAGATCCTGCCGATGAATTCCGGCGCTGAAGCCGTGGAGACCGCCATCAAGGCGGTGCGCAAATGGGGATACGAGGTCAAGGGTGTGCCGGAGGGCCAGGCGGAGATCATCGTCTGCGCCGACAATTTCCATGGGCGGACCCTGAGCATCATCAGTTTCTCCACCGATCCCGACGCCCGCACCGGCTTCGGCCCCTACACGCCGGGTTTCCGCATCATTCCCTTCGGCGATGCCGAGGCTTTCGCCGCCGCCATCAACGTCAATACGGTGGCGGCGCTGATCGAGCCGATCCAGGGGGAAGCAGGCGTCATCATTCCGCCGGCCGGTTATTTCACCCGCATCCGCGAGCTCTGCACGACAAACAACGTCACCCTCATTCTCGACGAAATCCAGACCGGCCTCGGCCGCACCGGCAAGCTGTTGGCCGAGGAACATGAAGGCATCGAGGCCGACGTAACGCTGATCGGCAAGGCGCTCTCCGGCGGCTTCTATCCAGTATCTGCGGTACTTTCGAATTCCGAGGTGCTGGGGGTGCTGAAACCCGGCCAGCACGGCTCGACCTTCGGCGGCAACCCACTCGCCTGCGCCGTGGCGCGCACCGCGCTGAAGGTGTTGACGGAAGAGGGCATGATCGAAAACGCCGCCGCGATGGGCGACTATTTCCTCGAAGGCCTGAAGTCGATGCGCTCGAACATCGTCCGCGATGTGCGCGGCCGCGGCCTGATGATGGCCGTCGAGCTGGAGCCCGAAGCCGGCGGGGCACGCCAATATTGCCATGCGCTGAAGGAGCGCGGTCTTCTCGCCAAGGACACTCACGACCATACGATCCGCCTCGCCCCGCCATTGATCATCTCAAGAGAACAGGTCGACTGGGCGGTCTCGCAGATCGAAAAGACGATCGGGTGACGTAAATCGAGACTGAAAACCTGGTTAACCCGGTTTCCGATTTAGATTTGGGCAACACTCTTTCGCTAATGTCGTCGTAACCGTAACGATGCTTCGCCCAACGCAAAGCCATCGCGTGGGGTGAAGGCAAAGCTCGTCAGCGCCAATGGGGGCGCACTCGCTTCTGCTTTGGCTTATGACATTTGGGAAGAATTCTAATGGCCACGATCAATTCCACTAGCTTCAGCGGCGATACGCTCGAGATCATTGCCTTCCGCCTGCATGATCAGGAATTCTGCGTCAAGACCACGACCATCCGCGAAATCCGTGGCTGGGCGCCGTCCACGCCGATCCCGCACGCGCCGGCCGATGTCATCGGCGTCATGAACCTGCGCGGCTCGGTGATCCCGATCATCGACCTTGCTTACAAGCTCGGCATGAAGAGCACCGTCGCCAACGAACGCAGCGCCATCGTCGTCGCCGAAGTTCACAGCATGGTCATTGGCATGCTCGTCGACCGCGTCTCGGATATTCTGACCATTTCGTCCGGCCAGGTCCAGCCGGTGCCTGAAGTGACCGCCTCCTTCGACCGCGCTTATTGCGAAGGCATCATCGCGTCGGAAAACGGCATGATCTGCTTCCTGAACCTCTCCAAGATGTTCAAGGAAAATGAGACGGACGAACTGGCGGCGTAAATCGGCCCAATGCTTCGGATCGTGAAAACCGCCCGCAAGGGCGGTTTTTTTTCGACGCAACCACGTCTGAGCAACATCAGTCATTATTTTCAACTTCTGAAATATAAGCGATCGCTTTTATATATCGAAAATTAACCACGCTCCATCACTATGGAATGCGAAGCACAAGGATGACATGGTTTCCGATCGGTGGGGGTTTACTCCCCGGCAAAGGGCATTCCTCACCCCGAATGGCTTCGTTCTAGCAGCCCGAAGCAGCAAAAGCTGCACATCTCAAAGGGACAGGAATGTTTGGTCTAGCCCCCGATTCGAAATACATTCTTGACGCCATTTCCAAGTCGCAGGCGATCATCGAGTTCGACCTCAAGGGAAAAATCCTGGCGGCCAACGAGAATTTCTGCAACGCACTTGGCTACAGCCTGAGCGAAATTCTTGGCAAGCATCACAGCATGTTCTGCGAGCCGGCCTATGCGGCCACTGCGGAATACCGCGAATTCTGGGCGCGACTGGGACGCGGCGAACATGATGCCGGTGCCTATAAGCGCTTTGCCAAGGGCAATAGGGAAATATGGATCCAGGCGTCCTATAATCCTGTTCTCAAGGGCGGAAAGCCATTCAAAGTGGTGAAATTCGCGGCCGACATCACCGCCGCCAAGAAGAAGGCGGTCGAAGATTCTGGCAAGCTCGAGGCGATCTCGCGCTCCCAGGCAGTGATTGAATTTACTCCGACGGGCGAAATCCTGACCGCGAACGAGAATTTCTGCAACGCCATGGGATATTCGCTGGCCGAAATCACCGGCAGGCACCACAGCATGTTCTGCGATCCCGCCTATACCAGCACCGGGGATTATGCCGACTTCTGGAGACGGCTGGCGCGCGGCGAATTCATCGCCAACGAATTTGTCCGTTTCGGCAAGGGCGGCCGGCAAATCTGGATCCAGGCAGCCTATAATCCGATCGTCGATGCCGACGGCCAAGTTTACAAGGTCGTGAAATTCGCGACCGATGTCACCCAGCGCATGAGCGCCATTTCCATGCTCGGCGGCGCATTGCATCAGCTCTCCGAAGGCGATCTGACAAGGACGGTGGATACGGCTTTCGTTCCCTCGATGGAGCAGTTGCGCCACGATTTCAACGCCGCGGTCGCGGGCCTTGCCGAAACCATCAAGACGATTGGCGAAAATGCCGCAGCGATCGCCGCGGGCTCGCGCGAGATCGGATCATCGGCGGACTCGTTTTCCAAACGGACCGAGCAACAGGCCGCGTCGATCGAGGAAACCGCAGCCGCCCTGGAGGAAATCACCACGACGGTCGCCGATTCGAGCCGCCGCGCCGGGGAGGCGGGACGCCTCATCGCCAAGACGAAACAGGGCGCCGAACAGTCCGGCGTCGTCGTTCGCAATGCCGTCGCGGCCATGGACCAGATCGAGCAGTCCTCGCGCGAAATCAACAACATCATCGGCGTCATCGACGATATCGCCTTCCAGACCAATCTTCTGGCCTTGAATGCCGGCGTCGAGGCGGCGCGTGCCGGTGAAGCCGGCAAGGGTTTCGCGGTCGTCGCCCAGGAGGTTCGCGAACTCGCCCAGCGCTCTGCCAACGCCGCCAAGGAGATCAAGTCGCTCATCAACACGTCGAGCCAGCTCGTCAAGAATGGTGTCGGTCTGGTCGGCGAGACCGGCAAGGCGCTCGAGGAGATCGTCGCCCAGGTCGGCGATATCAACGGTAATGTCGAGGCGATCGTCGAGGCGTCGAGAGAACAGGCGACCGGACTGAGCGAAATCAATCAGGCGGTCAACACGCTGGATCAGGCAACCCAGCAGAATGCCGCCATGGTCGAGGAAAGCACGGCCGCCAGCCACAGCCTTGCGCGGGAGGCCGAGACGCTGCGTGTGCTGCTGACGAAGTTTCGTCTCCCGGGCCAGCCCCAGCCCTCCGTCAGGCAGGAGGCAAGACCGACGGGCTCACCGGCGCGGCATCTCGTTTCACGCGTCGCCAGGGCGCACGGCGCTGCCGCAGCAAGCGCCGAGAGCTGGGAAGCGTTCTGATCCTGGAGCCTTTTCGATAAAATCAAGTCCGGCAATGCGCCTTAGGACCACCAGGAAGCGCGCCGCAGCATATCGCCTTGGCGCGCTCCAAGCGGTTATCCGAACAGCGCGAAGGTCGCCCGCAGCGTCACCCACACACCCAGAGCAGCGGAATGCCGACAACGCCCAGGCAAGCATCGCCTTGGCGTCGAGCCCACCCGAGCCGATGCCGAAGGAGCCTGTCGGCCCAGCATTGATGGCCGCCGATTTCGCCTGCAGCGCCGCGACCTCGTCGTCATGAACCACTTGTAGAGAAGCGGCTTGACCAGCGCATTGGCGATCAGCCCGAATGCCGGCGGATATACATGGTGCCGGTATAGAGGGTTGGACCGGGTACGCCGGCGGCGATCTGTGCTTCGCGGATATCGTTCACCACGCCGGGGCCGACGATGCCGGCCGTTACCCAAGCCGTCAGCAGCCGGCCATGAATGAGCGCCGACGAATTGGGTGCCGAAGCTATCGGCAAGATAGGCGGGGGTGGTCGCAAAGCCGCCGCCGTACATCGACAGGATGATGCCGAGGGAGAGAACGAACGGTGGCGCAGGCGCAGGCAGTATGCTGCTGCCTCCCCTCCGGCATACGCCACTTTGGATTACCGGATCTGGTGAGTTTCCGCTTCCGGTTTGCGGATCATGGGAACGGCCTCAAGCACGAGCGGATCCAGGCCGTTTTCCTGCTTCTCGAGAATTTCGAACAATTGCCGCCGCATCCGCGGCTCCCAGAATTTATTGATATGATTGGCGACGCCCTCCGCGGATTCGCTTGCCGGCTGGCTCTTGAAGAAGGTGGCGATCTGGTTTGCCATATAGACGAGTTTGGTCTTGGTATCATGCGACATCGGCGATGCTTCCGGACGAGATGCGGTGCGGGTGGGTGAAAATCTCGAAGTCCTCGCCGCGCACCAGCGCTACGAGCGTCATGCCAGCCTCTTCGGCCGTACGGATGGCCAGAGCCGTCGGCGCTGAAATGGCGACAAGCACCGGGCTGCCGAGGATAGCAGCCTTCTGCACCATCTCGACGGAAAGCCGGCTGGTGACGACGACGGCACCGTCATCGCCACTTTCGCCGCAGCCGATGACGGCGCCGCAAAGCTTGTCCAGCGCATTGTGCCGGCCGACATCTTCGCGCACGGCAAGCAATCCCTTGCCGGGACGATAGAAGGCGGCGCCATGCACCGCCCGCGTCTCGCGATGCAGCGGCTGCGCCTCGTTCAGAAGCGAAACGGCGCGAACGATATCGGCATGCGACAGCGCCAGTGGTGATGCCGAGACATCGGGCATGGGGCGCACCGCCTGTTCGATCGATTCGATGCCGCAGAGCCCGCAGCCGACCGGCCCCGCCATGCTGCGGCGCCGCGCCCGCAGCCGATCGGCGACGTCATCGACAAGGCTGACCTGCACATCGATCCCCTGCTCACCCGCAACGACCTCGATGCCCGATATTTCCGCTCGCTCGGCAATGATCCCTTCGGTCAGACTGAAGCCGATGGCAAAGTCCTCGAGATCGGCGGGTGTCGCCATCATCACCGCATGGGCGCTGCCCCCATAGGAAAAGGCGATCGGCACTTCCTCCGGCACGATACGAAAGCCGCCGTGCATGAGGCCGTTGCGGCGGGCGGTTTCGGAGGCACGGGCGGTGGTGGCGAAATCTACCATGCGACAACAGGACGAAATACATTCGCCTCCGCCTCACCGTCGACGCCAGTCCACCACCTCATCATCACTCCGCGGCCTCGAGTTTGCCGGCGATGCGGCGGGATTGCCGCGCCTGTTCGTCATATTCCATCTGCCAGTCGCTCGGCCCGTTGGAAGGCGAGACCTGGACTGCCGTCACCTTATATTCCGGGCAGTTCGTCGCCCAGTCGGAGAAATCGGTGGTGATGACGTTCGCCTGCGTATTGGGATGATGGAAGGTCGTATAGACGACGCCCGGCGCAACACGATCGGTGATCAACGCCCGGAGCGTCGTGTCGCCGGAGCGGCTCATGAGCTTCACCCAGTCGCCGTCGCGGACGCCGCGCTGTTCGGCATCGTGCGGGTGGATTTCCAGCCGGTCTTCCGCGTGCCAGACGACATTCTCGGTCCGCCGCGTCTGCGCCCCGACATTGTACTGGCTGAGGATGCGGCCGGTGGTGAGCAGCAGCGGAAAACGCGGACCGGTGCGTTCGTCGGTCGCCACATATTCGGTGCGGATGAACTTGCCCTTGCCGCGCACGAAGCCGTCGACATGCATGATCGGCGAGCCGAGCGGGTTCTTTTCGTTGCAGGGCCACTGCACCGAGCCGATCTTGTCGAGATAGTCGTAGGAGACCAGGGCGAAACTCGGCGTCGTCGCCGCGATCTCGTCCATGATCTCCGAGGGATGGTTGTAGTTCCAGTCGAGCCCCATGGTCTGGGCAAGCTTCTGCGTCACCTCCCAGTCGCCATAACCGTTGCGCGGCGTGATCACCTTGCGAACGCGATTGATGCGGCGCTCTGCATTGGTGAAGGTGCCGTCCTTCTCGAGGAAGGTCGAGCCCGGCAGAAAGACATGGGCGTAGTTGGCGGTCTCGTTGAGGAACAGGTCCTGAACGACGACGCATTCCATCGCCGCAAGGCCGGCCGCGACATGTTTCGTATCGGGATCGGACTGGAGAATGTCCTCGCCCTGGACGTAGAGGCCCTTGAAGGAACCGTCGACCGCCGCATCCAGCATGTTGGGAATACGCAGGCCCGGCTCGTTGTTGAGCTTCACACCCCAGAGCTTTTCGAAGATATCGCGCGTCGCATCGTCGGAAATGTGCCGGTAGCCCGGCAGCTCGTGCGGGAAGGAACCCATGTCGCAGGAGCCTTGCACGTTGTTCTGGCCACGCAGCGGATTCACGCCGACGCCGGGACGGCCGATATTGCCGGTCGCCATCGCCAGATTGGCGATCGCGATGACCGTGGTCGAACCCTGGCTGTGTTCGGTGACGCCGAGACCGTAATAGAGCGCGCCGTTGCCGCCCTTTGCATAGAGCCTTGCCGCGCCGCGCAGATCCGCCGCCGGCACGCCGGTGAAGATCTCGGTCTGTTCGGGGCTGTGCGCCGGTTCGGCGACGAAGGCCGCCCAGTCCTCGAATTCCGACCAGTCGCAGCGCTCGCGGATGAAGGTCTCGTCATAGAGCCCTTCGGTGACGATCACATGCGCCAGCGCCGTCATGACGGCGACATTGGTGCCGGGCTTCAGCGGCAGGTGGTAGGAAGCCTCGATATGCGGCGACCGGACGATATCGGTGCGGCGCGGATCGATGACGATCAGCTTGGCGCCCTGGCGCAGCCGCTTCTTCAACCGTGAAGCGAACACCGGATGGCCGTCGGTCGGGTTGGCGCCGATGATGACGACGACATCGGACTGTTCGACGCTGTCGAAATTCTGCGTGCCGGCCGAGGTGCCGAATGTCTGGCCGAGGCCGTAGCCGGTCGGCGAGTGGCAGACACGGGCGCAGGTATCGACATTGTTGTTGCCGAAACCGGCGCGGACCAGCTTCTGCACCAGATAGGTTTCCTCATTGGTGCAGCGCGACGAGGTGATGCCGCCGATCGCCTCGCGGCCATACTGATACTGGATGCGGCGGAACTCCGACGCCACATGCGCGAAGGCCTCGTCCCAGGTCACCTCCCGCCAGGGATCGCTGACCTTTTCGCGAATCATCGGGTTGAGGATGCGATCCTTATGGTTGGAATAGCCGTAAGCGAAGCGGCCCTTGACGCAGGAATGGCCGCGGTTGGCCTGGCCGTCCTTCCAGGGAACCATGCGCACCAGCTCCTCGCCGCGCATTTCCGCCTTGAAGGAACAGCCGACGCCGCAATAGGCGCAGGTGGTGATGGCCGAATGCTCGGGCTGGCCGATCGCAATCACCGACTTCTCGGTCAGCGTCGCCGTCGGGCAGGCCTGGACGCAGGCGCCGCAGGAGACACATTCGGAATCGATGAAGGCTTCATGCGCACCTGCGGAAACCTTGGAGCCGAAACCGCGCCCCTCGATCGTCAGCGCGAAGGTGCCTTGCACTTCCTCGCAGGCGCGCACGCAGCGCGAACAGACGATGCACTTGGAGGGGTCAAAGGTGAAATAGGGATTGGACTCGTCCTTCGGCGTCCATTTCAGGTTGATCTCGCCATTGTTGCGCGCCCGGACATGGTTGTCGCCGTCATAGCCGTAGCGCACGTCGCGCAGACCGACGGCGCCTGCCATGTCCTGCAATTCGCAATCGCCGTTGGCAGCACAGGTCAGACAGTCGAGCGGGTGGTCGGAAATATAGAGTTCCATCACGCCGCGGCGGATGTCCTTCAGCCGGCCCGTCTGCGTGTGCACCACCATGTTGGCCGCCACCGGCGTTGTGCAGGAGGCAGGCGTGCCGGCCCGGCCCTCGATCTCGACGAGACAGAGCCGGCAGGAGCCGAAGGCATCGATCATGTCGGTGGCGCAGAGCTTCGGCACCTCGATGCCGGCCTCCATCGAAGCGCGCATGATCGAGGTGCCCTCCGGCACGCTGATCTGCTGCCCATCGATGGTGAGCGTCACCATCGTTTCCGATTTCGAGGCGGGAGTGCCGTAGTCGATTTCATGAATGAGAGACATGGTCGCTCTCCTGTATGGAAATGGAATTGAGCAAGTCGGGCGAAAAGCAGGCCAGCACGTGGGATGTCATCACTCGGCAGCCTCCACGATCGGTGCCGGTGAAAAATCCTCCGGGAAATGCGTCATGGCGCTCATCACGGGATAAGGCGTGAAACCGCCGAGCGCGCAGAGCGAGCCGAATTTCATCGTGTTGCAGAGATCGGCCAGCAGCTCGCGGTTCTTCTCCGGCTCGATGCCCTGAGCGATCTTGTCGGCTGTCTCGACACCGCGCGTCGAGCCGATGCGGCAGGGCGTGCACTTGCCGCAGCTTTCGACGGCGCAGAATTCCATCGCGAAACGCGCCTGCTTCAGCATGTCGGCGGTGTCGTCGAAAACGACCATGCCGGCATGGCCGATCAACCCGTCCCGGGCAGCGAAGGATTCGTAATCGAACGGCGTGTCGAACAGCGCCCGCGGGAAATAGGCGCCGAGCGGCCCACCGACCTGCACGGCTTTGACCGGCCGTCCCGTCGCCGTACCGCCGCCGATCCTGTCGACGATATCGCCGAGCGAAAGACCGAAAGCTGTTTCGTAGAGACCGCCATATCTGACATTACCGGCGATCTGCAGCGGAATGGTGCCGCGCGAGCGGCCCATGCCGAAATCGCGATAGAAGGCAGCACCCTTCTCCATAATCACAGGCACGGAAGCGAGCGAGATGACGTTGTTGATGACGGTCGGACAGTCGAAGAGCCCCTTATGCGCCGGCAGCGGCGGCTTGGCGCGCACGACGCCGCGTTTGCCTTCGAGGCTGTTCAGCAGGGCCGTCTCCTCGCCGCAGACATAGGCGCCGGCGCCGGTGCGCACCTCGATATCGAAAGCGCGGCCCGAGCCGAGCACCGACGGGCCGAGGATCCCGGCCTGGCGCGCGATGCCGACCGCCTCGCTCATCGCGGCGATCGCATGCGGATATTCCGAACGCGTGTAGATGAAGCCCTTCGTGGCGCCGGTCGCAAGTCCCGATATCGCCATGCCCTCGATCAGCACGAAGGGATCACCCTCCATGATCATCCGGTCGGCAAAGGTGCCGCTGTCGCCCTCATCGGCATTGCAGACGATATATTTGCGTTCGCCGGGCGCATCGAGAACGGTCTTCCACTTGATGCCTGTGGGGAAACCCGCGCCGCCGCGTCCACGCAGGCCGGAATCGGTGACTTCCTTGACGATTTCGGCGGGTGCCATCGAAACGGCGCGGCGAAGGCCGGCAAGACCGCCATGCGCCTCGTAATCCGAAAGCGAGAGCGGATCGATGACGCCGCAGCGGGCGAAGGTCAGGCGGGTCTGTTCCTTCAGGAACGGGAGGTCTTCAACCTCCCCGAGACAGAGCGGGTGATCGCCGCCATTGACGATGCCGGCGTCGAAAAGCACGGACACATCCTTGGCCTTCACCGGTCCGTAGCCGATGCGCTTGCCGGCAAGCTCGACCTCGACCAGCGGCTCCAGCCAGAACATTCCGCGCGAGCCGTTGCGCACAATCTCAGCATCGAGGCCGCGGGCGACGATCTCCTGGGCAATCGCCTTTGCCACCTTTTCGGCCCCGAGCGCCAGCGCAGCGGCATCGCGCGGAACATATATCTTGACTGTCATCGGCGCGCCTCCGCAACCAGCTCCGTCGCCAGCTGATCGTCGACCCGGCCATACACCTCGCCGTCGAGCATCGCCGACGGGGCGCAGGCGCAGAGCCCGAGGCAGTAGACCGCCTCCAGCGTCACGCTGCCGTCGAGCGTCGTCTGGTGAAAATCGATGCCGAGCAGCGCCTTGATGCGCTCAGCCAGCGCGTCGCCGCCCATCGACTGACAGGCCTCGGCGCGACAGAGCTTCAGCACATGCCGCCCGGCGGGGTGGTCACGATAATCGTGGTAAAAGGTCACCACCCCATGCACTTCGGCGCGCGAGAGGTTCAGTTCCTCCGCGATCACGGGCAGGGCTTCCTGCGGCACATAACCGAATTCCTGCTGAACTTCATGTAGAATAGGAAGCAGCGGCCCTTCAAGGAAGCGAAGGTCGGCGACAATGGTACGCGTGCGCGCTGCGATATCGCCTTCGGCGATATGAATGGTCATAAGGCAGCCCTCCCAGCCGCTTGCTCGTTGCGGAATGGCGCTCTCCCCCAGCATGAGGCCATCCCCTCATACAAGCATCTCAGGGAAGCCGGCGACGATCAATAAAGCTATCTCGTGGATTGATAGGTTTTTTCTATCACAGCTCTTCATCGCGCACGAGCACGCGCGCTTCATGCAGCAAGGCCGAAACGAGCGGCGTAAAGGGCTCTCGATAGGGCGCGACGAGGCCGACCAGATGGTGGGCCTCCGGTTCAACGATCGGAATCATGCGGATTTCTATTGGGAATCCAAATGATTTTGCAACGTTGCGCGGCATGATGCTTGCCCAGCGCCCGGTTCTGACATGTGAGAACAGCACGATCATCGAGTTGGATTCGAGTGTTGGATGCACTGTGGCTCCGGCTTCCGTCAGGTGCCGGTTGATGATGCGTCGGTTCTGCATGTCGGCGGTCAATAGACAAAGCCGAAGATCGCCGACCTCCTTCCAGGTGACGCTGTCGCGATCAGACAGCGGGCTGCCCGCAGCCGTGATCAGATGATAGCGCTCGGCATAGAGGGGAACACTGGTGACACGCCCGAGCGGCTCATTTTCAAGATAGGTGATACCGGCGTCGATCTCGAGATTTTCGAGCATGCTCAGCACCTGCAGCGAATTGCGCGAGACGATCGAGAAGGTGACGCCGGGATGTCGTTCCTGAAAGGGCGTGGTGATGCGCGAAAGCATGGCGAGGGCCGTCGGAATGGCGGCGAGACGAATGTGGCCGGAAAGACCGCGCCGCGCCGCGCGCATTTCCTCTCGCATGGTGCGGGCATCGCCGACGATGCGCCGCGCCCATTCGAGCACGCGCTGCCCCTCCGGCGTCAACCCCTGAAACCGCGACCCGCGCTGCACCAGCATGACGCCGAGCTGATCCTCCAGCTGGCGGATGGCGGCCGAGAGCGTCGGCTGCGAAATCCCGCATTCCTCCGCAGCGCGGCCGAAATGTTTTTCATTGGCAAGGGCGATGAAGAATTCCAGCTTGTCGATCATCCGGTCTCCCGACCCGGTATGTTCACATCCGGATCCAGCCCATCTTCTGCGCAGCCACCGCGCGACCCGACATGCTTTAACCGTTTTCGACAGCCGGAAAAAGATCGAACAGCGATTCGAGGAAGGCAAGCACGCTGAGATTGCCGATGCTGTAATAGACCAGCCTGCCCTGACGGCGCGTGTTGACCAGCCCTTCGAGCCTCAGACGCGCGAGCTGCTGCGAGACCATTGCCTGTTGTATGCCGAGAATATTCTCGATTTCACCCACCGTCCGCTCCTCATTCGCGAGGATGCAGAGGATCAGAAGTCGGCTCTGATGCGCCAGCGCCTTCAGTAGATCGCTCGCTTCATGGGCTTTTGAAGCGAGTTTGTGCAAGTCCTGGCCGGTCATTCCCGGCTCCGGTTTAGGCAGCGGCATTTCGGCATCTCGGAAGGGAAGCATAAGGTAGATCAGCACAATAGCATATTCGCACAAGCGAATTCGTCAAATGTGATGAAATGCCAAAAAAGGTCCAAGTAAATCAGCAGATAAGCTGACCGCCGTTGATCTCGAGAACCTGGCCCGTAATGTATCCGGAGAGAGAAGGAGCCGCCAGGAACAGATAGGCGGGAGCGCAATCCTCGGCCGTGCCGAGACGCTGCAACGGAATGGATTTTCTCGTCTGCTCCAGCTTTTCGCGGGAGGAATAGCGCTCATGGAAATCCGTCTCGATCGTTCCCGGCGAGACGCAATTGACCCGGATTCCATCCGGCGCCAACTCACGGGCAAGCGCCTTGGAATAGGTGGAAACGAATGCTTTCGAGGCCGAATAGACCGAAGAGCCGGGGCTGCCGCCGGTCAGTGCTGAAATCGAAACCGTGTTGACGATGGCCGCGCCTTCGGCTGCCTTCAATGCCGGCAGCAGCGCCCGGGTCAGGGCCACCACCGACGTCTGGTTCAGCCGCACGATCGCTTCATAATCCGCGTCGGTCAGTGTCGCGGCCGGAAAACGGCCGAGCATGGTGCCGGCATTGTTGACGAGCACATGCACCTTGTCGAAGAAGGCGAGAGCGTCCTCTGCAAATTGCGCAGCACCGCCGGCGGCGGTGAAATCGGCGTGCAGCAACAGCGCCCGCCTTTCCGATTCGGCCGTCAGCAGGAAATCCGGCAGATCCCGTCCCGGTTTGCGCCCGGTATGGACGATCACCTTCGCGCCGCAGTCCAGGAACTGCCGGGCCACCTCGAGGCCGATGCCCCGCCCGGCGCCGGTGACGACGACATTGCGATTTTCGAATAGTCTCGGATGGAACACGAAGCCGTCCTCCTCGCGGACAATGCCGCCGGTTGCGCCCTTCGCCCTTAACATATGAGCGCGCCGGCCGAAAGAAAGGCACGCATCGATCTTTCCGCCGGAGACCAGGGCTGCGGAAGCTCAGCTTTCCTTCTCGATCTCCAGAAGCCGCGCCCCGGGGCCTTCCTCGCCGAGCCGATCGCAGGGATTACGCAACGGACAGCTTTCGATCGACAGACAGCCGCAGCCGATGCAGCCGCTCAGACGGTCGCGCAGCAGGCTGAGCCGTCCGATTCGCTCGTCGAGCTCGTTCTTCCAGCGCGCCGACAGCGTCTGCCAGTCGGCAACCGTCGGGGTGCGCCCCTGCGGCAGGGAAGCGAACGCCGTCTGGATTTCTAAGAGCGGAATGCCGACACGTTGTGCCACCTTGATGATGCCGAGCCGGCGAAGCACGTCACGTCCGTAGCGCCGCTGATTGCCGCGGGTACGGATGCTGGAAATCAGCCCCTTGGCCTCATAGAAATGCAGCGCCGAGACAGCAAGACCACTGCGTTCCGCCACTTCGCCAACCGTCAGAAGCCTGCCGAACGGCGTTGCAGAAATCGCATCCATCGTCTCTTGACCTCAATATTAGTTGAGGTTTTATAACGCCTGCTCCGCCGGCCGTAAAGCCCAAGGACAGGAAGAAGCGGCGGCGAGATCACCGCGGCCGATAACCGGCTGAAATCACGGCGCCGGCATTTGCCGTCCTCGCGCCGGCCGCGTCCTGCCGATAGGTCGCCTGGAGACGAGCTCGGGTTCCGTTCCCGGCAGGTACGGAACCTCGGAAAACACCCGGACGCGATTCCGTCCGGGTGTTTTTTCGTGTCGGCGGTTCCGTCCCGACCGGACGGACGGGATTGTGATTTTGCGGTTGCGGTAAGAAAACCCCGATGATAGTTTTCGCCGAAATAACAGGGGAGCTCCGTGTTGCCGGGGCTGAGATGAGAAGCGCAAGCCTCCGGACCCTTCAAAGCTGATCTGGGTAATGCCAGCGGAGCGAGGTTCAGATGTTTTCCGGCGCACAAGTGTCACCCTTTTCGATGTCCGGCCGTTTCGCCGGCGCCATGCTCGATGTCTTCAACGGCTTTGCGCATCTGTGGCGCCGCGCGATTTTTCAGGCGCGCAAAGGAGGCTGCGGCATCTTGAATTGCTGCATGAATTTATCCCCGGACCGATTCCGATTTGAGGAATCATGCAGCCGGAAGAAAGCCTGAAATCGACGCTGATGACATCGCCACCACCATCGGATTCGCGCCTTGCCGCGCTCAGTGCCGCCCTCTGCCGGGCGAGCCCCGCCCTGCTCGCCGGTTTTGCCTTTCTGGCCGCATGGGAACTTTATGTCGATCTTTCCGGTATCAAACCGTCCATCCTGCCGGCGCCTTGGCGCATCCTTACCCAGGGCTGGCTGAACCGCGAAGCGCTGATATCGAACACCTGGCCGACGCTCGGCGCCACGCTCGGCGGCTTCGCCCTGTCGCTCGCCTTCGCTTTCGTCTCGTCGATCCTGATGGATTTCATGCCTTTCATGCGCCGGGCAATGCTGCCGATCTTCATTGCCAGCCAGACCCTGCCGCTGGTGGCGATCGCGCCCCTCGTCGTTCTCTGGTTCGGGTTCGGCCTGTTGCCGAAGATATTGCTGGTCGCGCTCGTCACCTTCTTCCCGCTGCTCGTCGCCCTGCTGCAGGGTTATGAGGCGACCGACCGCGACATCGCTGAACTCTTGAACTCGATGAAGGCAAGCCGCTGGCGCATTTTCCGCCTGGCCCGGCTTCCCTCCTCGCTGCCCTATTTCTTCGCCGGCCTCAGGATCTCGATCACCTATGCCGTCGTCGGCGCGATCTTTGCCGAATATGCGGGAGCCGCGCGCGGCCTCGGCATCTATATCCTCAACGCCAAGAACAATTTCCGGCCGGATCTTGTCCTCGCCGCCGTCGTCGTCAGCGCCGTTCTGACACTCTGCCTCTTCGGAGTGACGCTGATGATCGAGCGCCTCGTCATGCCCTGGCAACCGTCCGGGGAGCGCCGCCGATGACCGATGAACTGGTCGAACTACGCAAGATTTCGAAATCCTTCGACGGCATGCAGGTGCTCGGCGATATTTCGCTCGCTGTCGCAAGCGGCGAGTTCGTTTCGATCGTCGGCCCCTCCGGCTCTGGAAAATCGACGGTGCTCAGATTGCTGACCCAGGCGCTGCGACCCGATGCCGGCGCTTTGCTCTTCAAGGGCGCCCCGTTGGAACAGGCGCCGCATTCCTTCGCCTTCATGCCGCAACGCGATGCGCTGATGCCCTGGCGCCGGATCATCGACAACGCCACACTCGGCCTCGAGGTGCGCGGCATCAGCCGTCGCGCCGCCCGCGCCACTGTGGCGCCGCTGTTCGAGCATTTCGGCCTTGCCGGCTTCGAACACCATTACCCCGCCGAGCTTTCCGGCGGCATGCGCCAGCGCGCCGCGCTATTGCGCACCGTCGTCCAGAGCCAGGACATGCTGCTGCTCGACGAGCCTTTCGGCGCGCTGGACGCGCTGACACGCACGCAGATCCAGGAATGGCTGCAGGGCATGTGGACGCAACATCGCTGGACGGCCTTGTTGATCACCCACGACGTCCGCGAGGCGGTGTTCCTCTCCGATCGGATCTACGTGTTATCAGCCCGCCCGGCGCGTATCATCCGCCAATTCCGCGTTCCCCTGTCCCGCCCGAGAAGCATCGCCGATCTCGGCTCGCCGGCGGCCCAGGCGATCGAGACCGAAATCCTGCAAACCCTGCTTCATCCGCAAGAACAGGATGATTTTGGGCCGCCGGCCTAAGATCTGAATCCTGTTCTCATTTAAAGAGTTAGAGCATGATGTCGTCCGAAAACCGCTTACAGTTTTCGGCATCATGCTCCAGAGACCTGAGGAGGTCACCATGCTGCTTCTCACCCGTCGACAGACAATCCTCGCCGCCCTCGCGACAAGCCTCGCCGGCCGAACCGCCTTTGCCCAGTCGGCACCGGCAAAGGTTCGCATCGCGCTCGACTGGACACCCAACACCAACCATATCGGCATCTATGTCGCCAAGGCAAAGGGGTTCTATGCCGCGGCCGGCCTCGATGTCGAAATTCTACCCTTTACCGATACCAGCGCCGGCACGCTGGTGTCGAACGGGGTTGCCGATTTCGGCATCAGCAGCGAGATCGAGGCTCTGACGCAGCGCGCCGGCGGCGGTGACGTCAAGATGGTCTACGGCGTCGTCCAGACCGAAACCGCGCGCCTGATCTACAAGGGCGGGCGCGACGACATCAAGAGCCCGAGAGATCTCGACGGCAAGACCTATGGCGGCTTTGGCGGCACCTGGGAGAGCGCGCTGATCTCGGCGATGATCCGCAACGACGGCGGCACGGGCGACGTCAAGACCGTCACCCTCGGCACCTCCGCCTACGAGGCGCTGGACAATGGCTCGGTCGATTTCACGCTGGAGATCTACACCTGGGAAGGCATCGCCGCCGAGCTGGAAAACCGCAAGATCAGCCGTTTCCACTATTCCGATTATGGCATTCCCGACGAGCAGACGACCGTCATCGTTTCCAGCGACGCCTATCTCGCGGCGAGTCCAGAATACGCCCGCGCCTTCATCCAGGCCACGCGCCAGGGTTATGCCTATTCCGTCGACCATCCTGACGAGGCCTGCGACCTGCTGATTTCCAACAGCAATGGCGCACTGATGAATACGGAACTGGTAAAAGCATCCCAGAAGGCTTTGATCGACGGGCATTTCCTCAAATCCGAGGCCGGCGTGATCGGCACAATCGACCCGGCGAAGGCCGATGCCATCGGCGCCTTCCTGCTCGAGAACGGCATCCTGGTCGATGCGAATGGCGCAGCGCTCAAGGAGAAGCCGGACTTTTCCACCTATTATACCAACGAACTGCTCGGCTGAATCCGCCCCGGCCTTGCCCGACGCGGCCTTCCACGGCAAGCTTTTGTTTGGTGTGATTTGAGCCGGATCGGGCAGGGTGGGGAACGACATGCGACCACAGGAGAGACTGGCCGGAGCGGACTTTTTGCGCGCGATGGCCTGCCTGCTGGTGCTTGCTCACCATCTCACGCTCCGACTGGATATGCGCCGAATTCCCGATGAATTGGCGCCGACGGCGCACATCCTGCGCTTCGGCAACTTCGGCGTTGCCATTTTCTTCGTGCTCAGCGGCTTTCTTCTGGCCCGTCCCTTCTGGCGCGCGCTCGATGCCGGCAGCGACATGCCGAGCCTTGGGAACTACGCCATCCGCAGGGCGGCGCGCATTGCCCCCGGCTTCTGGGTCGCCGCCACCGTCAGCTTCGTTGTCAGCCTGACGCTGCTTGCCCTGCCGCTGACGCCGGAACTCGCGCTTCGCTACGTTTCCGGACTGCTGTTCATGAGCCAATGGCATTGGCGCACGTTTTTCCCTGTCGAGGCCGACGGGCCGCTCTGGTCCATCCCCTTCGAGGTCACCAGCTATGTGCTCCTGCCGGCCTGCTTTTTCCTGCTGTTTCGCCTGCCCGGGCTGCGGCAGCGCCTGTTCCTGGCCCGTTTCGCCTGGCTCTGCGTCCTTGCCGGCGTCCTCATTGCCCAGTTGGCGATCCTGCGGCTCTTTGCGCTCGACGACATCGGGCGCGGCTGGGCCTATGGCCTGCAGGGCGGGGCGAAGGAATGGATGCCCAACTACAATCCAATCGGCTTTTTTGCCGTCTTCGCCCTCGGCGCACTTGCCGCCGGCATAGAAGTCATGCTGGCTGCAAGGCGTTCCCTGGGGTTCGATGCCGCAGCACTTCTCGCTTTTTCCATCGCCGGCTACCGCCTCGCCATATCGCCCGGCGGTTCCGCCGAGGCTTACGGCTGGCTCGGCATCCCCTACGGATTTCCGGTCTTTCCGCTGGCAATCGCAACCACGCTCGTATCGCTCTGCCATTCGCATCGTCTGGGCAGGCTGCTCGACAACGCTCCCGTCCGTTACGTCGCCAAGATTTCGTTCGGCATTTATATCTGGCAGGAGATTATCCTGACATTGATCCAGAGACTCGACCCCGGTTCGTTCGGCGCCTCCTCGGACAATGTCGTCACCGGCTGGCTGCAATCCTGCGGACTGACGGCGGCGCTCGTCCTTCTTGTGGCAGGTCTCAGCTATCACCTGCTGGAGCGACCGGCCATCGACTTCGGCAACCGTCTGACATCGCGCCCTACCCGAACGGGCTACTCCTTTTAAAGTATAATTTCGTTTCCGCCTCAACTACAGGCATTAAGGTTAACAGGCAATACTCCCATTTTTGGTGTCTTTAGGGTTAGCAATTTCTTATTTATACCGATGACAAACCTTACGTGAGCATGTATTTGTCTCCACGCAGTTCAGAATTGCATCTAAACTTGTGGGCCTTGCGTAATGAATGCTTTTACTTCGAAGACGAGTTCACGCTTCGATCCGTCTCAGCGCCAGACCAAAGCCAAGACCCTGCTCGTAGCGAATTCCAACATTCGCCAGCCGGACAGCTTTGCCTATGGCGAAGGAAAGCCGGCACTGCGATTGGCCGTGAAACGGCTGATCGACATCGTCATCTCGGCCAACGCTCTTCTCGTACTGGCGCCGCTTTTCCTGGCGATCGCTCTTCTCATTAAGCTCGACGACGGCGGTCCGGTGTTCTTCCGCCAGATCCGCTGGGGGTTGAATGGCCGCAAGATCAACGTCTTCAAATTCCGTTCAATGCGGGCGGAGGCTTGCGATCCAAGCGGCGTCCAGCAGACCGTCAAGGGCGACGCCAGGATGACCGCCATCGGCGCAATGCTCCGCAGGACCAATATCGACGAACTGCCGCAGCTCCTGAACGTCCTCAAAGGCGAGATGTCCTTGGTCGGCCCGCGCTGCCATGCCATCAACATGCGCGCAGCCGGCAGGCTCTACGAGGAAGTAGTCCCGAACTACCACCATCGACACGTCATGCGCCCCGGTATCACCGGCCTGGCACAGACACGCGGCTGGCGCGGCCCCACGACAAGGCCATTGGCGGCCCGGGCCCGCATCGCCTGTGATATCTATTATGTCAGGAATTTCAGCCTGCTGCTCGACCTGAAGATCCTGTACAAGACGCTGCTCATCGAGCTGCGCGGCGGCACCGGCTTCTGAGTCACCGCGACAACGCGGTGGCAGCGGTGTCCGCTTTTCTGGCCGGCTGAACGCAGTCGCATTTGACGTCAGGAAAGCCGCCGTACGGCACGGCTCTTCACTTTCAAGCCGCGCGACAATGCCGTGTTCCCGATCCGCGAAAACAGCCAGAAATAAAAAAGCGGCCTGGAAGGCCGCCTTTCAATGATGCCATCGCGGCCATCAGTCCTGCTCGACGATACCGCGCAGGTGGGTCAGTTCCAGGATGAAGTGCTCAAGCTTGGACTTGTGTTCGTGATGCACGGCATCCTCAAGTTCCTTCTTGGCAGCTTCGATGCGGCGGGTCAGTTCATCCTTGTTGAGCTCTTCAACCGGAACGGCGGACTCGGCAAGCAATGTACAGCCCGTCGGCAGGATATCGGCAAAACCGCCGAACACGACATAGTCCTGCTTCTTGCCGGAGCCGGAGCGGACGCTCACGATACCCGGCTTGATCGTCGTCATCGTCGGCGCATGATGCGCCATAACCGTCATCTCGCCTTCGGTTGCGGGAATGACGACCTCGGTCACCATCTCCGACAGCAGCAGACGCTCCGGCGAAACGAGCTCAAAGTTGAAATTGTCAGCCATCAGTGACTTACCTTCTCGGCTATGGCTTTTGCATCTTGCAATTTGGTCCCGCAGAACGGGCAGTGCAGTATCGCCTGGTCAAGATATCCGAGGCCTTCCTCGGTCTGAACCAGCCCCACAACCATCATGATCACGCCGTTATCGGCACGGTAGACGGTCGGCGCTGCCGGCTCTGGAAGTTCCGCCACGACTCCCTTGAGGGAGTCGCAGCAGAATATCTCGTCCTGAGCGTCGCTCATCAAGCAGCGGCGAGCTTCTTGGCCTTCTCGATGGCTTCATCGATCGAGCCGACCATGTAGAAGGCGGCCTCCGGCAGGTTGTCGTATTCGCCGTTAACGAGGCCCTTGAAGCCCTTGATGGTGTCTTCGAGAGCAACCAGCTTGCCCGGCGAGCCGGTGAAGACTTCGGCGACGAAGAACGGCTGCGACAGGAAGCGCTCGATCTTGCGGGCGCGGGCGACGGCAAGCTTGTCCTCTTCGGACAGTTCGTCCATGCCCAGGATGGCGATGATGTCCTGCAGGGCCTTGTAACGCTGCAGCGTCGACTGAACCTTACGGGCAACTTCGTAATGCTCTTCGCCGACAACCATCGGGTCGAGCATGCGCGAGGTAGAGTCGAGCGGGTCAACGGCCGGGTAGATGCCTTTTTCAGCGATCGAACGCGACAGAACGGTCGTTGCGTCAAGGTGGGCGAACGAGGTCGCCGGCGCCGGGTCGGTCAAGTCGTCGGCCGGAACGTAGATGGCCTGGACCGAGGTGATCGAGCCCGTGGTCGTCGTGGTGATGCGTTCCTGCATCTGACCCATGTCGGTTGCGAGCGTCGGCTGATAGCCCACGGCCGAAGGAATACGGCCGAGCAGAGCCGACACCTCGGAACCTGCCTGCGTGAAGCGGAAGATGTTGTCGACGAAGAACAGAACGTCCTGGCCCTGGTCGCGGAAATGTTCTGCGACGGTCAGACCGGTCAGAGCGACGCGAGCACGTGCGCCCGGCGGTTCGTTCATCTGGCCGTAAACGAGCGCAGCCTTCGAGCCCTCGCCGCCGCCATGCTTGTTGACGCCCGATTCGATCATTTCGTGGTAAAGGTCGTTGCCTTCGCGGGTACGTTCACCCACGCCAGCAAAAACCGAGTAACCACCATGCGCCTTGGCGACGTTGTTGATCAGTTCCATGATCAGAACGGTCTTGCCGACGCCGGCGCCGCCGAACAGGCCGATCTTGCCGCCGCGTGCATAGGGAGCCAGAAGGTCGACGACCTTGATGCCGGTAACGAGGATCTGCGCTTCCGTCGACTGCTCGACATAAGCCGGAGCGTCCTGGTGGATGGCGCGCTTGTGGGCGGTGTTGAGCGGGCCTGCTTCGTCGACGGGTTCGCCGATGACGTTCATGATGCGGCCGAGCGTTTCGTCGCCGACCGGAACCGAGATCGGAGCGCCGGTATCGATGACCTGCTGGCCGCGAACGAGGCCTTCGCTCGAGTCCATGGCGATGGTGCGGACTTCGTTTTCGCCCAGGTGCTGAGCGACTTCGAGAACAAGGCGGTTGCCGTTGTTATCGGTTTCGAGCGCGTTCAGGATCGCCGGCAGTTCGCCTTCGAAAGCGACGTCCACGACGGCGCCGATAACCTGGGTGACTTTGCCGACAGAGCGGGTAGCTGCCTCAGCCATTTTCTTACCCTCTTTCCTAACTCAGAGCGCTTCCGCGCCCGAAATGATTTCAATCAGTTCCTTGGTGATCTGCGCCTGACGCTGGCGGTTGTAGCTCAGTGTCAGCTTATTGATCATCTCACCAGCATTGCGCGTCGCATTGTCCATCGCGCTCATCTTGGCGCCCATTTCGCCCGCGACATTTTCAAGGAGAGCGCGGAAGATCTGGACCGAGATGTTGCGCGGGATCAGATCGTCGAGGATCGACGCCGGATCAGGCTCGTATTCGTAAACCGCGCCGGCATGGTCTGCATCCTCGGCGACGGCTTCAGGAGCCTTGGCGGGAATGAGCTGCTGGGCGGTGGGAACCTGGCTGATCACCGACTTGAACTCGGAATAGAACAGCGTGCAGACATCGAATTCGCCGGCCTCGAACATCTCGATGACGCGCTTGCCGATCTGGTCGGCATTCTCGAAACCGATCTTCTTGACCTCGCGCAACTCCTTGCGCTCGACGATCAGCGACGCGAATTCGCGGCGCAGAATGTCATAACCCTTCTTGCCGACGGTGAAGATCTTCACCGTCTTGCCTTCGGCGACCAATTTGCGGACATGGTCGCGGGCGAAGCGGGCGATCTGCGAGTTGAAGCCGCCGCACAGGCCGCGTTCGGCCGTGCAGACGACGAGCAGGTGTACCTGGTCCTTGCCGGTGCCGGTCATCAAGACCGGCGCCCCGTCCGCATCGGTAACGGCCTTGGCGATGTTCACCAGGACCGCATTCATACGCTGCGAGTAAGGCCGGGCGGCCTCAGCCGCCTCCTGCGCACGCCGAAGCTTCGCCGCGGCGACCATCTTCATCGCCTTGGTGATCTTCTGCGTCGCCTTGACGGAGGCGATCCGGTTTTTCAGATCCTTAAGTGAAGGCATCCGTTATCCGTCCTAACCTGGCCCGATTACTGGAAAGACTTGGCGAAGCTGTCGAGAGCAGCGGTGAGCTTGCCCTTCGTGCCGTCGCTGATAGCCTTTTCCGTGCGGATCGCGTCGAGGATGGCAGAGCCTTCCGAACGCAGATAGGACAACAGGCCCTGTTCGAACTTGCCGACCGATGCGACCGGCAGCTTGTCGAGGTAACCGTTGACGCCTGCGAAGATCACGGCGACCTGCTCTTCCGTCTTCAGCGGCGAGAACTGCGGCTGCTTCAGGAGCTCGGTCAGGCGTGCACCGCGGTTCAGCAGCCGCTGCGTCGCAGCGTCGAGGTCCGAACCGAACTGGGCGAAGGCGGCCATTTCGCGATACTGGGCGAGTTCGCCCTTGATCGAGCCGGCAACCTGCTTCATCGCCTTGATCTGCGCCGAAGAACCGACGCGGGAAACCGACAGACCGACGTTAACTGCCGGACGGATACCCTGATAGAACAGGTCGGTTTCGAGGAAGATCTGGCCATCGGTGATCGAGATCACGTTGGTCGGGATGAAGGCCGAAACGTCGTTGCCCTGCGTTTCGATGACCGGCAGAGCGGTCAGCGAACCGGCGCCCTTGTCATCGTTCATCTTTGCGGCGCGCTCGAGCAGGCGCGAATGCAGGTAGAAAACGTCACCCGGATAGGCTTCGCGGCCCGGCGGGCGGCGCAGCAGCAGCGACATCTGGCGGTAGGACACGGCCTGCTTCGACAGGTCGTCGTAACCGATCAGCGCGTGCATGCCGTTGTCGCGGAAATATTCGCCCATTGCGCAGCCGGCGAACGGAGCCAGGAACTGCATCGGCGCCGGATCGGAAGCCGTAGCGGCAACGATGATCGAGTATTTCAGGGCGCCACGTTCTTCGAGAACCTTGACGAACTGGGCAACGGTCGAGCGCTTCTGGCCGACGGCGACGTAGACGCAGTAAAGCTTCTCGCCTTCCGGACCGCTCTCGTGAATGGCCTTCTGGTTGAGGAAGGCATCGAGCAGGATGGCGGTCTTGCCGGTCTGGCGGTCGCCGATGACGAGCTCGCGCTGGCCGCGGCCAACCGGGATCAGCGCATCGATGGCCTTGAGGCCGGTCGACATCGGCTCATGAACCGACTTGCGCGGAATGATGCCGGGCGCCTTGACGTCGACGCGCGAACGGCGCGTCGCATTGATCGGGCCCTTGCCGTCGATCGGATTGCCGAGCGCGTCGACGACGCGGCCGAGCAGTTCCGGACCAACGGGGACGTCGACGATGGCGCCGGTCCGCTTGACGGTGTCGCCTTCCTTGATGTCGCGGTCGGAGCCGAAAATAACGACACCGACGTTGTCGGATTCAAGGTTCAGAGCCATGCCGCGGATGCCGCCGGGGAACTCGACCATTTCACCAGCCTGGACATTGTCCAGGCCGTAAACGCGAGCGATACCGTCACCGACGGAGAGAACCTGGCCGACTTCCGAGACTTCTGCCTCTTTGCCGAAATTTTTGATCTGGTCTTTGAGAATTGCGGAAATTTCCGCGGCGCGGATATCCATCAGCCAACCTCTTTCAATGCGAGCTTAAGGGTAGAGAGTTTGGTACGAAGAGACGTATCAATCTGACGGGACCCGACCTTCACGATCAGACCACCAAGAATTGACGGATCAACCGTGACTGATATCGTCACGTCTTTGCCGGTGACGCTCTTGAGTGCCGCCTTCAATTCGGTTTCCTGCGCCTGGGAGAGCGCATGCGCCGAGGTGACCTCGGCGGAGATTTCACCGCGATGATTCGCGGCGATGAGACGGAAGGCCCTGATCATGCCCGGCAGGGCAAACAGGCGACGGTTGCGCGCCACGACCTTCAGAAAATTGGCGAAGAAGCCGCTGATGCCGGCTCTCTCGCTGATGGCGACGATCGCCTTCAGCTGATCTTCGGCGGAGAAAACCGGGCTTGCGACGAAGCGCTTCAGTTCGGCGCTCTCATCCAGCATCGCCTGGAAACGGTCAAGATCGGCGGTTACGCTGTCGACGGCGCCGTGTTCGAGCGCCAGCTCGAAAAGCGACGAGGCATAGCGCTCGGCAACACCAGAAGTAAGCTGGGACGTGTCTGCCACTGGCACAAATTTCCCTGATTTCAATCCAAAATCCGGCTCTCGGCGGGCGCCGAACCTATGATCTTGAATTCGTTTTGATTTCCCCCAGAAATCACAAGAGAAGCCTCTTGCTTCTTCCGAAATTCGGGGTCCGTCTAACATAGGATGTTCGGACTCGCAACACGCGTAATGCCCGAATACGCCTTTCGCATGAATTTCTGTTCGCAAAATTGCGCAATGGCCTGAAAGCGGGCCGCGCAAGCCGCCGCCGGCAGCGAAATTATGTCTGGAAGAAGCCGAAAACATACAGCAGCGGCAATGCTGCGATAATTGCCTGCACAACCAGAAGTAAATAGTTGATATACGTACTCCCCTTATCTGACAGGATGGAGACGATGCGGGCAAACGCGGCCATGGCGAACGCTGCGCCGAAGGCGGTATAAATCAGCGGCTGAGCCAGCACGACGGCACCGAGGCCAAGACCGAGATAGAAGCCGCCCACCGATCGGACCTCGCTGAAACCTTCACGCCGCTCGCCGCGCGGCGCCAGGCCGAAGACCCGCATCGCAAGACCGGGCGCAAACATGATGACGAAGCCGGCGAAGGCCGTGAAGGCGGCTGCGCCGAAGGCAAGCTGCTCACCAAATTCCGTCGGAAACTCAAATTCCATGCCTCGACCCCAAATCATCCGCTGATTCTGCGTTTATGCCATGATCGGCCGCATCCGGAAACGCAGCGTGCGGAACGATCTACAGAAAGCTCTGCGGATCGATATCGAGCTGCACCTGCACCGATCCGCGCTCCTTCGGCGATTGCGACAGCATCGCCCGCAGGAAACCCTGCATGTCGGAATTGCGCCGTCCGTGCACCAGAAGCCGGAAGCGATGGCGGCCGCGCACCAGCGCCAGCGGCGCCTCCGCCGGGCCGAGCACCGAGATGCCGGACACCTCAGGTGCGGCGTTGCGTATGCCGCGCGCATGGTTTTCGGCGTCGTGGCGGGTCTCGGCCGAGACGATGATCGAGGCCAGCCGGCCGAACGGCGGTAGCGCCGCGCGTTCGCGCTCGGTGATCTCGCGCTCATAAAAGGCATCTGAATCGCCTGATACAATCGCCTGCATCACGGGATGCTGCGGCTGGTAGGTCTGCAGCAGCCCATGGCTCTTGAGCCCGGTGCGCCCGGCCCGGCCGGTCACCTGCGACAGAAGCTGGAAGGTGCGCTCGGCCGCCCGCGGATCGCCATTGGCGAGGCCGAGATCGGCGTCGATGATGCCGACCAGCGTCATCAGCGGAAAATTATGGCCCTTGGCGACGAGCTGGGTGCCGATGACGATATCGGCCTCGCCCTTGGCGATGGCATCGAGTTCCAGCCGCAGCCGCTTCACCCCGCCCATGATATCCGAGGAAAGAACGATCGTCCGCGCCTGCGGGAAATGCCGCTCCACCTCTTCGGCGATCCGTTCGACGCCAGGCCCGCAGGCGACGAGATGGTCGAGCGTGCCGCATTCCGGGCATGCCTCCGGGGTGCGCTCGGCATGACCGCATTGATGGCACTGCAACTGCTTGCGGAAACGATGCTCGACCAGCCAGCTCGAACATTGCGGGCATTGAAAGCGGTGGCCGCACACCCGGCAGAGCGTCAGCGGCGCATAACCACGCCGGTTGAGAAAGAGCAGCGCCTGTTCGCGTTTCTCCACCGTCTTGCCGATCGCCCGGATCAGCACCGGCGACAGGAAGCCACCGCGCTCCGGCGCGTGCCTGCGCATATCGATGAGATGCAGGTCCGGCAGCGCCGCATCGCCGAAACGCGTCGGCAGGTGGACGGTACTGTAGCGCCCGCTTTGCCCGTTGACTTGGCTTTCGACCGACGGCGTCGCCGACACCAGGACGACGGGAAAATCGCCGATGCGGCCGCGCACCACGGCCATGTCGCGGGCATTGTAGAAGACGCGATCCTCCTGCTTGTAGGCAGGGTCATGCTCCTCGTCGACGATGATGAGGCCGAGATCCTCGAAAGGCAGGAACAGCGCCGAGCGGGCGCCGGCCACCACGCGCACTTCGCCGGTCACTGCCTGGCGCCAGACTTTTTCGCGCATGCGCGGGGCGAGGTCGGAATGCCATTCGGCGGGTTTTGCCCCGAAGCGATCCTGAAAACGTTCCATGAAACTGGCCGTCAGCGCGATCTCCGGCAGCAGGATCAGCACCTGCTTGCCACGTTTCAGCGTCTCGGCGATCGCCTCGAAATAGACCTCGGTCTTGCCGGAGCCGGTCACGCCGTCGATCAGCGATACGGCAAATTCGCCCTTGCGAACGTCGGCGACGATCTCTGCGGCCGCCTCTTTCTGCGGCCCTTCGAGACGTGCGGCGGCAAAATCGGGATCCGGCAACGCCACGACCGGCGGCGGCGGCAGGAATATCGTCTCGAAGATGCCGAGCGTGATCAGCCCGTCGACGACGCTGGTCGAGACACCTGCCGCATGCGCCAGGCCGCTGCGCGTCCAGGACAAGCCGTCGGAGGCGGTCGCGAGCACCCGGGCGCGCGCCGGCGTCATCCGTTCCGGTTCGCCGCCGACGAACTTCAGCCCCTCCACCATCGGCTCCGGCTCGAAGGCATTCGGCGCCCTCAGCGCCATGCGCGCGACGAGGCCGGGCGGGGAGAGTGTATAGGCCGCCACCCAGTCGATGAAATCCCGCATCTCCCTGGAAAGCGGCGGACAGTCAAAGACATGGCTGATCGGACGGAGCTTCTTCGGATCGACACCATCCTCGCCGCCGTCCCAGACGACGCCGATCACCTGTCGCGGCCCAAGCGGCACCTGCACGACCGAGCCGGGCTCGACCGCCATGCCCTCCGGCACCGAGTAGGAATAGGGTTTCGGCGCCGGCATCGGCACCAGCACCGGAACCGTTCGGTTCAGGGGCGGTGCTTCGAACAGCGCGCCAAAGAGATCGGACGAATCTGTGCTCATCGGGCGAGACCATGCCCGCAAATCGACGGAATTGGAACCGCAAAGACGAGGGCGCCGTATCGGGCGGGAATGCGGATGACGAGGCTCTGCCGAGATTGGCAACGCCCTCACGAAATGGTTGCCCGGCAAGCGATTGGCCGCATAGATTGCCTGAAGATTGTTCGACCGCTGAATCGGAGCGCAGGAATGGCCAGACTGACCGCGGATGCCAAGGGCGTCTATGTGATCGCCGTAACTCCCTTCGCCGACAACGGCGCGCTCGATCTCGAAAGCATCGACAGCATGGTCGATTTCTACGAGGGCGCCGGCGTCACTGGCCTGACAGTGCTTGGCCAACTCGGCGAGGCCCCGAAGCTGACCGCCGAAGAATCGCGCGTCGTCGTCGAGCGCGTGTTGCAGCGGCTTGACGGGCGTCTGCCGGTGGTGGTCGGCGTGTCGGCGCCCGGACTTGCCCCGATGCGCGAGCTTGCCGAAGCCGTCATGGGCGAAGGTGCCGCCGGCGTCATGGTCGCGCCGCCCTGGACCGTCAAGACCGACGACCAGGTGTTCGCCTTCTACCAGTCGGTCGGTGAAGCCCTGGGCGATACACCCTTCGTGCTGCAGGACTATCCCCTTACCACCAATGTGACGATCGCGCCCGCCGTCATCGAGCGCATCGTCAGGGAGGTGCCCAGCTGCGTCATGCTCAAGCACGAGGATTGGCCGGGCCTGCCGAAAATCACCGCGCTTCGCGCCGCCAGCGACAAGGGCGGTATGCGGCGCATCTCCATCCTCTGCGGCAATGGCGGACTTTTCCTGCCCGAAGAAATGAGCCGCGGCGCCGATGGCGCCATGACCGGCTTTTGTTATCCGGAAATGATGGTCGGCGTCGTCGAAGCCTATGGCGCCGGCAATCCCGATCGCGCCCATGAGATCTTCGATGCCTACCTGCCGCTCGCCCGCTATGAACAGCAGCAGGGCATCGGTCTCGCCTGCCGTAAATATGTCCTTGCCAAGCGCGGCGTCATCCATTCCGCTGCCTTGCGCAAGCCGGGTGCCAGGCTTTCGGCACTCGACATCGCCGATATCGAGCGGCTTTTGGCCCGCCAGGCCATCCGCCTCAAGGAGATCGACGCATGACGACGGACAGGAATTTCGACTTCATCATAGCAGGCGGCGGATCGGCGGCCTGCGTTGCCGCCATGCGGCTGGTGCGTGACTTCGGCTTTTCGGTGCTCGTCCTTGAGCGCGGACCGCGCGACACGGCAAGGCTGATGGCCTTTCCCGCCGGCTATATGAAATATCTTGCCCGCGACGATTTTCTCGAGATGCACCATACGGTGCCGCAACCCCAGCTCGGCGGGCGCGGACCGATCGTGCCCGTTGCGAAAGCTCTCGGCGGCGGCAGCGCCGTCAACGCCATGGTCTATATGCGCGGCCAGAAGGAGGATTATGACGGCTGGGCAGCCCATCTCGGCAATGAAGACGAATGGTCCTACGAGGACATGCTGCCGCATTTCAAAGGCCTCGAGGCCAATAGCCGCTTCAACAACCGGTACCACGGCATATCAGGCAATCTGCGTGTTTCGGAACCGCGCCACATCTCCGATACGACGGAGGATTTTATCCTGGCGGCACAGGGGCTTGGCCATCCATATAATCCCGACTTCAATGGCGCGCGGCAGAACGGCGTCGGCATCATGCAGCACACTTTCGCGCCATGGGGCCGGCGCATCGAGCGATCGGATGCCAAAAAGGCGTTTCTCGATCCTCTTGCAGCCGACACCAGGCTGGAGATCGTCACCCAGGCCCGGGTCGATCGCATTCTGATCGAAAACGGGCGGGCCGTCGGCGTCGTTTATACCAGCAACGGCGAAAGCCGCAGAGCCCTGGCCGGACGCGAGGTGCTCGTCGCGGCCGGCACCTACAACAGCGCCAAGCTGATGATGCTTTCCGGCATCGGCCCGGCTGACCATCTTCGCGAACACGACATCGCCGTTGCCGCCGATCTTCCCGGTGTCGGCGCCAATCTCCAGGATCACCACGAAGTTCCGGTCATCGCCTCGACGAAATCGAAATCCGGCTATTTCGGCCAGGATCGCGGCTGGCCGATGATCCGCAACGGCCTGCAATATCTGCTGTTCAATTCCGGCCCCGTCACCACGACGGGCATCGAATCCTGCCTCTTCTATGATCCCGATGGCGGCGATCGTCCGACGATCCAGCTGTATTGCGCGCCGATCGTCTATCTCGACCGCGACGTCTCGTCGGCAAAGCCGACCTATGGGGTGACCTTCACCTCCTGCCTGCTGCGGCCGAAGGCGCGCGGCAGCGTCAGGCTGCGCTCTGCCAACCCTGCTGAACAGCCGCTGGTCGACTGCAATTTCTTCGGCGATCCCGATGACCTCCGCCTGACGCTCGCCTCGCTGAAGACGGCGCGCCGGCTCCTTGAGACGGAACCTTTCAAGAGCAAGATCGCCGAGGAGATCCTGCCGGGACGATCGCTTCAGGATGAGGCCTCGCTGGTAAAATTCGCCGGCCAGACCGTCAAGACGAACTACCATCCGTCCGGCAGCCTGAGGATGGGGCCAGCAACCGATTCGATGTCCGTGGTCGACGGCAGGCTGCGGGTGCGTGGCGTGGACGGGCTGAGGGTGATCGATTGCTCGATCATTCCCTTTATCCCGTCAGGCAACACCAACGCACCGGCGATGGCGATCGGATCGAAGGCGGCGAGCATGATTGCCGCGGACTACCAATGATGTGGCGGCACCGTGTCAAATCGGGCATCCATCCCGAATGATCTAAACGGCAGGTACCGGAATCTTGCGAGGCATCGCCGCGGCCGGCATGCCGGCAGGCACGAAGGTGACGTCGCCGTCGCCGGCCAGATCATACACCGTATGTTGCTCCAGCGCCTTCGTCACCTCGTTGAGATCGCCGTCGAGATGCTCGGCGGGGATGAGGTTGCCGATCACGAAATCGAAACGGTCGCCGCGTTTGTTCAACAATTCATGAAAGACGGTCATGTCGCGCAGTTCCGTCGACCACTTCGCCAGCCAGTAGAACAGGCCGGAATTGCGCGCCGTCATGTGGACGGGAAGGATCGGCAGATTGTATTTGCGCGCCAGCCCGACGGCTGAGGTCTTCCATGGGCGCTCGTTCAGCCGGCCGTTCGCCCAATAGGCGATACGGCCTGATGGAAAGAGCACCGTCGCCTTGCCTTCCCTCACCGCGTGGTTGGTCAATTGCAGCGTCTCACGCGCCTTGAGCTTGCTCTTGTGCTCCTCCCGCCACTCGACCGGGATGACCATCTCGGCGAAACGCGGATTGACGCGGATCGCATCGCGATTGGCAAAGAACATCATATCGGGCCGGCGCGTTTTCAGCAGGTCGAATACGGCGACACCGTCGGCAATGCCGGTCGGATGGTTGCTGACGAGGATGAAGCCGCCTGTCTCCGGGATACGCTCGCCATTGGCGATGCCGATGTCGAGCTTCAGCACGCTGCTCAGATATTCGAACGACTGGAAGCCCGGCATCTTGGCGACCGCATTGGCAAATTCGATCGCCTTATTGTAGCGCAAAAGCGTGTAGAGGAACGGCCGCATGACCGGCCAGAGCGGATGTTTGACGATCCTCTGGCCGCGTTCGGCAATCAGCGTGTCGACGATATGACCGGGCTTTCCCTGTGAAACAAGAGCGATCGCTTCCGCGAGTTGTCCGAAAGCCGTCATGGAATCGCGCCGGGCCATGAAAGATCCTGTCTATGGGCTGTAAGCTATCGCAGTAGAATATGATCTAGGCATGACAAAGGTTTGGCCGGCATTAGCAATTCCATAACCGTTCCTGCTTCAAATTGGCGGACTTGAAGGCAAATTCAAGGCCAGCGACGTGAATGAACTGCTTGTTATCGCCGACCCGCGCCTGATGGCGGAACGCGCCGCGTGGCTCGAAAACCTCGCGCGCGAACGCCGCCTTTCCGAGCATACGCTCGATGCCTATGAGCGCGACACCCGCCAGTTTCTGACCTTCTTGACCGGCCATCTCGCCGGCCCGGCGACGCTCAGTGATATAAGGGAATTGCGCCCCGCCGACTTCCGCGCCTTCCTTGCCGCGCGGCGCAAGCAAGGCTCCGGCGCCCGTTCGCTCGGGCGCAACCTGGCCGGTCTTCGCTCACTGTTGCGCCATCTCGAAAAGAAGGGCCTCGTCAATGCCGCCGGCGCTGCCGCGATCCGCTCGCCGAAACAGCCGAAATCGCTTCCCAAGCCGCTGTCGGACACGCAGGCGATCACCGTCGTCAGCAACGAAGCCCAACTCCATGACGAGCCCTGGATCGCCGCGCGCGATGCAGCTGTCATGACGCTGCTCTACGGCTGCGGCCTGCGCATCTCCGAGGCGCTGGATCTCGTTCCCGCCGACCTGCCGAAAGGGGCGGCGACGCTCCGCATCACCGGCAAGGGCAACAAGACGCGGCTGGTGCCGCTGCTGCCCGTGGTGTTCGACGCGGTCGAGAAATATCGCGCGCTCTGCCCATATCATCTTGAAAACGACGCGCCGCTGTTTCGCGGCGCCCGCGGCGGTAAGCTGCAGGCGGCGATCATCCAGCGCGCCATGCAGAAGCTGCGCAGCGCCTTCGGCCTGCCGGAGACGGCAACACCCCACGCGCTTCGCCACTCCTTCGCCACCCACCTACTTGCCGGCGGCGGCGATCTGCGCACCATCCAGGAGCTGCTCGGCCATGCCAGCCTTTCGACGACCCAGGTCTATACCGGCGTCGATGCGTCGCGCCTGCTCGAGGTGTATGATCGGGCCCATCCGCGCGCCTGAGGCATGTTTGTGGCGGCGGCACGCAGCTCACCGGCAAGCTCAGCGCCCATGAATTCGACGAATGCGATGCGCTAAGTTTTCGTTAACGCATTCTCTTAAAGGATTATGCGCAAGCCGAGCGTAGAGCATGAAGCATCAGGCATGTGACCGGAACATCATCATGACGACATCAATCGGCCGCCGGACCTCTTTCCTCGCAGCATCCGGCAACCTGCTGCTCTGGTTGATTGCAGCCTTCCACATGCTGCTTCTTGCGGCGCTGTTTGTCGCCTTCCTGGCGGCACGGCCGGCGTCGGCGGAAGAGGCCTGCACCGGCCGCAATCTGATGATCGATCTGCAGCAGAGCAACCCCGCCCGCTACGCCGAGGCGGTCAAGGAAGCCGAGGCGGTGCCGAACGGCAAGGGCATCTTCTGGAAGATCGAAAAAGCAGGACTTGCGCCATCATGGCTGCTCGGCAGCATGCATGTCACCGATCCGCGCGTGCTGGCCCTGCCGCCGCGCGCCCAGGCAGCCCACGACGCCGCCGATACGATCATCATCGAGTCCGACGAGATTCTCGATGAACGCAAGGCGACCGCCGCCCTGCTGGCGCGCCCGGAGCTGACGATGTTCACCGACGGCACGACGATCGACAAGCTGCTGTCTGCCGAAGATTACAAGCGGCTGGAGGCCGGCCTCAAGCAGCGCGGCATCCCGCTCAGCGCCGTCTCCCGCATGCGGCCATGGATGATCTCGAGCGCCGTCGCGCTTCCGGCCTGCGAACTCGCCCGCAAGGCCAAGGGCGTGCAGTTCCTCGACCAGAAGATCGCCACCGACGCGGTTGCTCAGGGCAAGCAGGTCAGGGGGCTGGAGACGCTTGCCGAACAGATCCAAGCCATGGCCGACCTGCCGGTCGAATTCCATATGAAGTCGCTGATCGAGACGCTGGAACTCGGCGACAAGATGAGCGACGTCGTCGAAACGATGACCGATCTCTACCTCTCCGGCGATATCGGCATGACCATGCCGATGCTGAAGACCGTAACGCCGACGAATGAAGACCAGGCCGGCGACTACGCCGCCTTCGAACAGCGCGTCATCCTCGATCGCAACAAGGTGATGGCCGAGCGCGCCGCCCCGATTCTCGACGGCGGCAATGTTTTCATGGCCGTCGGCGCCCTGCACCTGCCCGGCCAGGGTGGCGTCATCGAACGGCTGCGCAAGCAGGGTTTTACGGTGACTGCCGTAAACTGAAGCATGTCGCCCGAATAGTCAGCCGCAATAGCAGCTCATCGAGACTGACAATCTCAGTTTGTATACGTCAGATCGTGTTCAGCCGAGCGTCATCCGGCGCAGCACATTGCTTTTCCAATAGAACTGATGGGCGAGCGCGCCCGCGACATGCGCTGCGATCAGCGCCCAGAGAATGATCTTCAGGATCTCCGCGTGCAGCGAACCCGCGGGATTGACGCCAAAATAATAGGCGGCGATGCCGGTAAGCGGCATGGCGAAGATCAGGATGTAGAGACCGGCATGCGCAAGCTTCGCCGCAAGACGGAAGATCACGGGCTCCTCCGCGACTTCGGCCGGCACGCCGTTGACGAAGCGCAGCCCGAGCCTGACGGCGGCGAGCAGCAGAATGGCGATGCCGACATAGGCATGGATGTTGGCCGACGCAATCTGCTCCGGCGTCGGCACCTCGCCTCTGCGCATGAGCCGATGCCAGATGTTCATGCCGTCAGGAAACAGCAGATTGAAGAAGATCAAAAGCGCCACCGTCCAATGAAGCAAGCGCTGGCTCAGGCTGTAACCCTTGTCGGACGGCTTTTGCATTTTCTAACCTTCGTCACATGCCGATTTCTGCGATGCGCCAAAATTAAAACAGCCGCCTGCCTCGCGGCAAGCGGCTGAACGCTTCATTACGAATATGTAAGATTACATGTGGATCGGCTTGAAGAAGGTCGCGAGCGCAGCTTCCTTGACCGCTTCCGACATCGTCGGATGCGCGTGGCAGCTGCGGCCGAGATCTTCCGACGAACCGCCGAACTCCATCAGCACGGCAATCTCGTGGATCATCTCGCCAGCGCCGAAGCCGACGATATGGCCGCCGAGCACGCGGTCGGTGTTCTTGTCGGCGAGAATCTTGACGAAACCGTCGGTCGCCAGCATCGCGCGGGCGCGGCCGTTCGCCGTGAACGGGAACTTGCCGACCTTGTAGGCGATACCCGCCGCCTTCAGCTCTTCCTCGGTCTTGCCGACCGAGGCGATCTCGGGCTGCGTGTAGACGACGCTCGGAATGACATCGTAGTTCACATGGCCATGCTGCCCGGCGAGGATTTCGGCCAGCGCCACACCCTCGTCTTCCGCCTTGTGCGCCAGCATCGGACCCTTGACCACGTCGCCGATCGCATAGATGCCGGCGACATTGGTCTTGAAGTGACCGTCGATCTCGACACGGCCGCGATTGTCGAGCGCAACACCGGCCTCCTCGAGGCCGAGACCTGCCGTATAAGGCTTGCGGCCGGTGGCGATCAAAACGACATCGGCGTCGAGCGTCACGGCGTCGCCGCCCTTGACCGGCTCGAAGGTGACCTTGGCGCCCTTCTCACCCTTTTCGACGCCGGTGACCTTGGCGCCGAGATGGAAATCGATGCCCTGCTTGGCAAGCATGCGCTGGAACTGTTTGGAGACTTCGCCGTCCATGCCGCCGAGGATGGTGTCGAGATATTCGACGACGGTGACCTTGGCGCCGAGGCGCGACCAGACCGAGCCGAGTTCGAGGCCGATGACGCCGCCGCCGACGACGATCAGCGTTTCCGGCACCTTGTCGAGCGCGATGCCGCCGGTGGACGAAATGATGGTCTTTTCATCGATCTCGACCTGCACGCCGGGAATGCCGGCGACATCCGAACCGGTGGCGATGACGATGTTCTTGCCTTCGATCTCCTGCACCTGGCCGTCCTCGGTGGTGACGGCAACCTTGCCGGCCGAGACGATCTTGCCGGTGCCCTGGAAGGCATCGATCTTGTTCTTCTTGAAGAGGAAGGCAACGCCGTCGACATTCGCCTTCACCGTCGCATCCTTGTGCGCCATCATATTGCCAAGGTTGAGCGTCGGCTCCGGAACGTCGATGCCGAGCGCGCTCATGCCGTGACCGGCCTGATGGAACATTTCGGAGGCATGCAGCAGCGCCTTCGACGGGATGCAGCCGACGTTCAGGCAGGTGCCGCCATAGGTGGCGCGCTTTTCGACAACGGCGACCTTGAGGCCGAGTTGGGCTGCCTTGACGGCGCAGACATAGCCGCCCGGGCCGGTTCCGATAACGATCACATCATAAGACATTGCTTTTTTCCCTTTGAATTTTTCAATTAGTCGGCGGCGCGCGACAGCGCGAGGCGGGAGACGGCCATCAGGCCGAGGAATTCGAAAGTGTAGCTCATATTGATTTCGCCCTGTCCTTCTAACGGCCGCCGCTCACATTGAGGATCGATCCGGTGACATAGGACGCCGAAGATGAAAGGAGATAGAGGATTGCATCCGCCACCTCCTCCGGCATGCCGGCCCGCTGCATGGGAACCGATGGCGCCATTTCGCGCGCCCGGTCCGGCAAGCCGCCCGATGCATGGAGATCGGTTTCGATGATGCCGGGCCTGACGGCATTGACGCGAATCCCTTCCGCGGCGACTTCGCGTGCAAGGCCGATGGTGAAGGTGTCGATCGCCGCTTTCGAGGCCGCATAATCGACATACTGCGTTGCCGAACCGAGGACCGCCGCCATTGAGGAGACGTTGACGATCGCCCCGCCCTGCCCACCATATCGGCGCGACATGCGGCGCACGGCCTCGGCGGCGCAGAGGATCGAGCCCGTCACATTGACGCGCAGCATCCGCTCGATCCGCTCGACCGACATTTCGTCGATCCGCTGTGGATAGTCGACGATACCGGCATTGTTGACCAGTCCGTCAAGCCGCCCGAACTGACGATCAACCGCCGAAAACATCGCGGCGATATCCGCGGCCTTGCCGACATCGCCCTCAATTGCCACAGCCTCGCCGCCGCTATCGGTGATCGCGGCAACGACGGCGTCCGCCGCTTCGCGGCTGGTGGCATAATTCACCGCGACGCGCCAACCCCCGCGCGCAGCAAGCCGGCAGACGGCCGCGCCGATGCCCCGGCTTCCGCCGGTGACGAGAACAACAGGTGTATCGCTCATGTCGCACACTCCTTGAATGTCAGCACGTCCCAAGGCGCCACCGAGGCCTTGCCCTCGCCCCAGGCGCTGGATTCGCGAATGGCGGGACCAAGCCCGGGAAGCACCAGCTTTTCGGCGGCCGCAGTCCCCTCCGGCTGCAGATTGGCGATCTCGCCCTTGGCATCCATCCCATAGACGGCGCCCTGCCAGACCGTGCAGGCATCGAGATCGGCGCCGGTCACATCGCCTTCCGGACAGTTGAACATCAGGATACCGATGGCGCGCACCGGATCCTGCGATGGCATGACATAGCCTTCCATCACCACCGCCGTCTTCAGCGCACTCATCTTGAACTGATTGCTGGCGGCGGCCGACGCCGAATTCAGCGGCGCGAAACGCAGTTCATAGGCACCGTCGCGATCGATATAGACGGCTTGTTCCTGCTTGCAGTCGGCGCCGAAGACGGTCGCGGGAACACTGAAAACCGCGGCGGCTGCGATTGCCGCCACGCCGTTTCGACCCGCGATGATACCGCCCCGACCGATCATTGCAGCTTCGGCTCCCTTCGCCCGTCGGCATTCTCGATCACCGCGAAATCCGTCAGCAGCACCAGCGCGTGACCGTCCCTGTCGAGTCCCCAGAAAACCGGATAGATGCCGTCACCCCAGCCGCTCCAGAATACCGCGACATTGCCCTTCTTGCCGGCGACCGGCCGGTGCAGCGCATAATGGCCCTTGGTGGCATCCAGATCCGCGGCCAGCACGTCGTCGTAATAATTGATGTCGGCGTCCGGTTTTTGCGCCTGCACCTGCGCTTGACGCTCGTCGATCCGATCAAGCGTCTGCGCATCCATGTAGCAGCCGACGCCGGCGTCGACGGGGTAGCCGAAGATTTCGTCGTCCTTCAGCGTTGCTGGATCTTGTCCGGGCAGGACGGCGAGCTCCCAATGATCCGGCTTGCCCTCGGCAAACCGCATGCTGGCGGCGGCGATGCGACCGAACGCCTGATAGAGCGTCACCGGATAGTCGCCCGGCGCAACCGTCCTGGCGAGCGCCGGCCGATCGGGCTGGGCGAGCGGGTCGGCAGCGACGATGCGCCCCGAGGTCAGCTCGACATTGCCCATATGGATCGCGTTGATCGACCGTCCGGAGAGTTCGGTGTCACCGAGCGTCACCAGCTCGAAATTGCTGCTTGCCTTGCTGACGTCCCAGCCGCCCGCCGATGCGGAAACCGGGACATGCGCGGCAGCAGCGCAAAGAAGAAGGCGCGCCGCTCGCATCATCCGGTTCCGCATTGAAAAGCTCCTTAGAGATCGAGAACCAGGCGTTCCGGATCTTCCAGGCTTTCCTTGACGCGCACGAGGAAGGTGACTGCTTCCTTGCCGTCGACGATGCGGTGATCGTAGGAAAGCGCCAGATACATCATCGGACGGATGACCACCTGGCCGCCGATTGCAACCGGCCGTTCCTGGATCTTGTGCATGCCGAGAATGCCCGACTGCGGTGCGTTGAGGATCGGCGAGGACATCAGCGAGCCGTAAACACCGCCATTGGTAATGGTGAAGGTGCCGCCCTGCATGTCGGCCATGGAGAGCGAGCCGTCACGGGCTGCCTTGGCAAGACGGCCGAGGTCCTTCTCGATTTCGGCGATCGACATCTGGTCGGCATCGCGGATGACAGGAACGACGAGGCCCTTGTCGGTGCCGACGGCCATGCCGACATGGCAGTAGTTCTTGTAGATGACGTCGGTGCCGTCGATCTCGGCATTGACCGCCGGCAATTCCTTCAGTGCATGCGTTACTGCCTTGGTGAAGAAGCCCATGAAGCCGAGCTTGACGCCGTGCTTCTTCTCGAAAATGTCCTTGTACTTGTTGCGCAGGTCCATGACTGCCTTCATGTCCACCTCGTTATAGGTGGTGAGCATGGCGGCGGTGTTCTGCGCGTCCTTGAGGCGCTTGGCGATCGTCTGGCGCAGGCGCGTCATCTTCACGCGCTCTTCGCGCGAGGCATCCTCGACCGTCGACGGGCCGCGCGCAGCGGCGGGCGCTGCCGCCGGGGCGGCTGCCGGAGCTGAAATACCCCGGGCGACGGCAGCAATGACATCGCCCTTCAGCACCTGGCCGCGTTTGCCGCTGCCGTCGACCTGATCGGCCGAAAGCTTGCTTTCGGCCAGCATCTTCGCAGCCGCCGGTGCCGGCGGCATGGTGGAGACGGAAGCGCTCGACGACGATGCAGCCGCAGCGGCAACCGGCGCCGGCTGAGCGGGAGCAGCCGGAGCTGGCTGGGCAGGAGCGGCGGCCGGTTGAGCGGCAGCCGGCGCGGCGGCAGCGACGGCACCTTCGGCGATCTGGCCGAGCAGCGCGCCGAGACCGACGGTTTCGCCGGCGGCAGCGACGATTTCGGAAAGCGTGCCGGAGACCGGTGCCGGCACTTCGATGGTCACCTTGTCGGTTTCAAGCTCGAGAATCGGCTCGTCGGCCTTGATGGCGTCGCCGACCTTCTTGAACCAGGTGCCGACGGTTGCCTCGCTGACGGATTCACCGAGAGTTGGAACGCGGATTTCTGTGGCCATTGTTCAGATCCTGATTTCGTGTGTGTTCGTTTTAAGCGTTTCAGACGGCGGGCGGCCGCAAGATGATCGAGGGCATCGGCAGGATATCGAAACGGAAACCGAAGCCGGAGGTAATGATCGGATCGCCGTCGGCAAGAGTCCGCGCCGCCGCCTGATCTTCGACTTCGACGACCGCCATGCCGAAGGCGCCTGCACCCTCGAAGACGGGACCGACGACGATCGCCGTTCCCGCAAGGGCGTGCCGGTGCCAGTATTCGACATGGCGTTTCATCGCCGCCATTTCCTCTCCGGTCCCGTCATGCGGGAAGGTGGGGCGCGGCGGCAGCAGTCTCAGAAAGAAATAAGCCATTGCGCCCCCCTTGATTTTAACCGCCCAAGGCATCCTCGAGGAATGCGGCGAGCTGTGACAGATGCTTCGACATCAGGCCCGTCGCCGGAGAGGCGGCGGCCGGACGGCCGGTATAGCGGACGCGCTGGTACTTCGCATCGATATGGGCAAGCACCCATTCGAGGAAGGGGTCGATGAACGACCATGCGCCCATGTTCTTCGGCTCTTCCTGGCACCAGACCATTTCGGCATTGCGGAAGCGCGACAGCTCGTTGATGAGCGCCTTGGCCGGGAAAGGATAAAGCTGTTCGACGCGCAGCAGGTAGATGTCGTCGATACCGCGCTTTTCGCGCTCTTCGAGAAGATCGTAATAGACCTTGCCGGAGCACATGACGACGCGGCGGATCTTGCTGTCCTTCTGCAGCTTGATCGGGCCGTCCTTGATTACCTCGGCATCATCCCAGAGCAAGCGGTGGAAGGCGGATTCGCCGGCCAGCTCGGCCAGCGTCGAGACCGCCCGCTTGTGGCGCAGCAGCGACTTCGGCGTCATCAGGATCAGCGGCTTGCGGAAGTCGCGCTTCAGCTGCCGGCGCAGGATGTGGAAGTAGTTCGCCGGCGTCGTAACGTTGGCGACCTGCATGTTGTCTTCCGCGCAAAGCTGCAGGAAGCGTTCCAGGCGAGCCGAAGAGTGCTCCGGACCCTGTCCCTCATAGCCGTGCGGCAGCAGGCAGACGAGGCCCGACATGCGCAACCACTTGCGTTCGCCCGACGAGATGAACTGGTCGAAGACCACCTGCGCGCCGTTAGCGAAATCGCCGAACTGGGCTTCCCAAAGCGTCAGCGCATTCGGGCGGGCGAGCGAGTAGCCATATTCGAAACCGAGGACGGCCTCTTCCGAAAGCATCGAATTGATGACTTCGTAACGGGCCTGCGTCGGCGCCAGGTTCGCGAGCGGAATGTAGCGTTCTTCGGTCTCCTGATCGTAGAGAACCGAGTGGCGCTGCGAGAAAGTGCCGCGTTCGCAATCCTGTCCGGACAGACGGATCTTGTGGCCTTCGACGACGAGCGATCCGAACGCAAGTGCTTCCGCCATCGCCCAGTCGAGGCCTTCGCCGCTCTGGATCATGTTGGAGCGGTTTTCCATGAAGCGCTGGATCGTGCGATGGGCGTTGAAGCCCGCCGGGATCTCGGAGAGCTTGCGGCCGATCTCCTTCAGCGTCTTCATCGGCACGGCGGTCTTGCCGCGGCGCTGTTCGTCCTGATTGTCGGCCGTGCGCAGGCCGGACCACTCGCCGTCCAGCCAGTCGGCCTTGTTCGGCTTGTAGTGCTGGCCGGCGTCGAATTCCTGTTCGAGATGGGCGCGCCAGTCGGCCTTCATCTTCTCGACTTCGCCGTCGGTGACGAGGCCTTCGCGCACGAGACGCTCCGCATAGAGCTGCAGCACCGTCTTGTGACCGCGGATGACCTTGTACATTTTCGGCTGCGTGAAGGACGGCTCGTCGCCTTCGTTGTGGCCGTAGCGGCGGTAGCAGAACATGTCGAGCACCACAGGCTTGTGGAACTTCATGCGGAATTCGGTCGCGACCTTGGCGGCGTAGACGACGGCTTCCGGGTCATCGCCGTTGACGTGCAGGATCGGCGCCTCGATCATCTTGGCGACGTCGGATGGATAGGGCGACGAACGCGAGAAGGCCGGGTTCGTGGTGAAACCGATCTGGTTGTTGATGATGACGTGCATCGTGCCGGCGACACGGTGGCCACGCAGACCGGACAGACCGAGAATTTCCGCAATGACGCCCTGGCCGGCGAAGGCCGCGTCGCCGTGGATCAAAAGCGGCAGAACCTTGGAGCGTTCGGACAGCGGAATGATGTCGCCTTCCCATACCGTCGCGCTCATGTCCTGCTTGGCGCGAGCCTTGCCCATGACGACAGGGTCGACGATTTCGAGATGCGACGGATTTGCCGTCAGCGAAACGTGCACCTTGTTGCCGTCGAATTCGCGGTCGGAGGAAGCGCCAAGATGGTACTTGACGTCGCCGGAACCTTCGACTTCGTCGGGCGCATAGGAGCCGCCCTTGAACTCGTGGAAGATGGCGCGGTGCGGCTTGCCCATCACCTGGGAGAGCACGTTCAGACGGCCGCGATGGGCCATGCCGAACACTGCTTCCTTGAGGCCGAGATGGCCACCGCGCTTCAGGATCTGTTCGAGCGCGGGGATCAGCGATTCACCGCCGTCGAGACCGAAGCGCTTGGTGCCCTTGAACTTGACGTCGAGGAACTGCTCGTAACCCTCGGCTTCGACGAGCTTGGCAAGGATCGCCTTCTTGCCTTCGGCCGAGAAAGCCACGCCCTTGTCTGGACCTTCGATGCGCTCCTGGATCCAGGCCTTCTCCTCCGGATTGGAGATATGCATGAATTCGACGCCGAGCGTCGAGCAGTAGGTCCGCTCTAGGATCTCGATCATCTCGCGGATGGTCGCGTGTTCAAGGCCGAGCACGTTGTCGATAAAGATCTTGCGGTCATAGTCGGCAGCGGTGAAGCCGTAATTTTCCGGCGACAGCTCATGATAGTCGTCGACAGCAGCGGCGATGCCGAGCGGATCGAGCTTGGCGTGCAGATGGCCGCGCATGCGATAGGCGCGGATCATCATGATGGCGCGGACCGAATCGCGTGTCGCCTGCAGCACGTCGGTGCTGTCGGCGGGCTTGCCCGCGGCTTCGGCCTTCGCCTTCACCTTGATCTCGATCGCCTTTTCGACGATGCCCCAATTGCCGTCGAGAGCCGACACCAGATCGCCGCTGGCCGGCAGTGGCCAGTTCTTCTTGCGCCAGGAAGCTCCCTTGGCTGCCTTCTTCACATCGGCAGGATCCTCCTCCAGCGCCTTGAAGAAGGCGCGCCATTGATCGTCGACCGATGCAGGATCCTCTTCGTAGCGCGCATAGAGCTGCTCGATATAGGCCGCGTTCGCGCCATCCAGAAACGAGGTGATCTGAAACTGCTCGTTGGCTTCTTGCCGTGCCATGGTGATATGCGGACGCTTCCGTCCGCCTCCTGACTTTGATGATTTTGCCGGTTTGATCGCCGGCTGCCGCATTCCGATCGCCGCCTGTCCGCGGCGCATCTGCTTGTCTGATGTTGTCAAGCCGGGCGGAAGGCGCAGATGCCATCCTCCGCCCGGTCGATACGTGGCTTAGCCCTTGAGAACTTCGACCAGCGTCTTGCCGAGGCGGGCCGGAGAGGGCGACACCTTGATACCTGCCGATTCCATTGCCGCGATCTTCGATTCCGCGTCGCCCTTGCCGCCGGAGACAACGGCGCCGGCATGGCCCATGGTGCGGCCCTTCGGCGCCGTGCGGCCGGCGATGAAGCCGGCCATCGGCTTCTTGCGGCCCTTCTTGGCTTCGTCCTTCAGGAACTGCGCAGCGTCTTCCTCGGCCGAGCCGCCGATTTCGCCGATCATGATGATCGAGGTCGTGGCGTCGTCGGCGAGGAACATCTCGAGCACATCGATGAACTCGGTGCCCTTGACCGGGTCGCCGCCGATGCCGACGGCCGTCGTCTGGCCGAGACCTTCGTTGGAGGTCTGGAAGACGGCTTCATAGGTGAGCGTGCCCGAGCGCGAGACGATGCCGACCGAACCCTTGCGGAAGATCGAGCCCGGCATGATGCCGATCTTGCATTCTTCCGGCGTCAGGATACCAGGGCAGTTGGGCCCAAGCAGTCGCGACTTGGAGCGGTCGAGGCGGGCCTTGACGCGCACCATGTCCATGACAGGGATGCCTTCGGTGATGCAGGTGATGAACGGGATCTCGGCGTCGATCGCCTCGATGATCGCGTCGGCAGCACCGGCCGGCGGAACATAGATGACGGTCGCGTCGGCGCCGGTCTTTTCCTTGCCTTCGGCGACAGTGGCGAAGATCGGCAGGCTTTCGCCCTTTGCGCCGGTCCAGGTTTCGCCACCCTTCTTCGGGTGGATACCCCCGACCATCTGCGTGCCGTAATAGGCAAGCGCCTGTTCGGTGTGGAAGGTTCCGGTCTTGCCGGTCAGGCCCTGAACGAGAACCTTGGTGTCTTTGTTGACGAGAATGGACATGCGAGGCCTTTGTTTAGGAGAGGTTGGAAGACGTGAGGGCGGCGCGACGATAGATACCGCTGACCACCTCCTGCCAAGTATCGCTGCCTGCAGGCGAAAAGCTGACGCCCATCCGGTAGCAGTCTTCATTTTCAAATGTGAATGCAGTGCGCTGTCTGCCGCGCGGCGAAGTCTTCGTCAGCACGAGTTCATTGCCATTCCATTCGCCCGAAGCCGGCGAAGGCGGTGCAAAACCGGCGCTATCGAACTGGTAAAGCTTGTAAGCCTGATCCGAACCATCGAAGCCGAAGACATTGCGAGCTTCGAAAGAGACCGCGCCGTCGCGCATCTGGCGATAGCGCTGCTCCAGGAAGAACCCGCCGAACAGCGCCTCGCCGGAAAGCGCGGCGCTGGCCTTGCCTTCATTCGTCCACACCGACGCCGCCACATGCTCCTCTCCTTCCCAGACACCGGCAAAGGCGCTGAGGCGGAAATGAGCGGCGGATGGTGTGGACTGGAAGGCCATGACTGTTCTCAGCCGTTGATCGCCGCGACGATCTTCTTGGCCGCATCGTCCAGATCGTCGGCCGCAGTGATCGCAAGGCCCGACTCGTTCAGGATCTTCTTGCCGAGCTCGACATTGGTGCCTTCGAGGCGCACGACGAGCGGAACCTTGAGGCCGACTTCCTTGACCGCGGCAATGACGCCCTCGGCGATGACATCGCACTTCATGATGCCGCCGAAGATGTTGACGAGAATACCTTCGACCTTGGGGTCGGCGGTGATGATCTTGAAGGCAGCCGCGACCTTCTCCTTGCCGGCGCCGCCACCGACGTCGCAGAAATTCGCCGGCTCCTTGCCGTAGAGCTTGATGATGTCCATCGTCGCCATGGCAAGGCCCGCGCCGTTGACCATGCAGCCGATATTGCCGTCGAGCGCGACATAAGCGAGGTCCCACTTGGAAGCCTCGATTTCCTTGGCGTCTTCTTCGGTCTCATCGCGCAGCGCCCGGACGTCGTCGTGACGGAAGAGCGCATTGCCGTCGAACGACATCTTCGCGTCGAGAACGCGAAGATGGCCATTCTTCATGACGATCAGCGGATTGATTTCGAGAAGCGACATGTCCTTCTCGTTGAAGGCCTTGTAGAGCAGCGGGAAGAGCGACTTGGCGTCTTCTCCGGCAGCGCCGTCGAGCTTGAGAGCGGAGGAGATCTTGGCAACGTCGGCAGCCGTCACGCCGGTTTCCGGATCGATGGCGATCGTCTGGATCTTCTCGGGCGTATCGTGGGCGACGGCTTCGATGTCCATGCCGCCTTCGGTAGAGACCACGAAAGCGACCTTGCCGACCGAGCGGTCGACGAGCAGCGAGCAATAGAGTTCGCGCTCGATGTCGGCGCCGTCCTCGATATAGAGGCGATTGACCTGCTTGCCGGCTTCGCCGGTCTGCGCCGTCACCAACGTGTTGCCGAGCATTTCCTTGACGTTGGCAACGACGTCCTCGACCGACTTGGCGAGGCGCACGCCGCCCTTGGCTTCCGGCGACAGCTCCTTGAACTTGCCTTTGCCGCGGCCGCCGGCATGGATCTGGCTCTTGACCACGTAGAGCGGACCGGGAAGCGACTTGGCGGCCGCTTCGGCTTCCTCAGCCTTGAGGATAGCGACGCCTTCGGCAACCGGCGCGCCATAGCCCTTCAGCAGAGCCTTGGCCTGATATTCATGAATGTTCATGGGTTTATCCCTGTTTCGATTGCTTCAGCGCCCAATTACTTGAGGGCAGGCGCGATATTGATGCAGGCTTCGCAAAGACCGGCGACGGCAGCCACCGACTTATCGAAGGCCTCCTTCTCGGTCTTGTTGAGGTCGATCTCGATGACGCGCTCAACGCCGCCGGCGCCGATAACCGTGGGAACGCCGACATACATGTCCTTGACGCCGTACTGACCGGTGAGATGGGCAGCGCAGGGCAGAACGCGCTTCTTGTCCTTCAGGTAGGATTCGGCCATCTCGATGGCCGAGGCGGCCGGCGCGTAATAGGCCGAGCCGGTCTTCAGCAGGCCGACGATTTCGGCGCCGCCGTCACGGGTGCGCTGGATGATCTCTTCCAGGCGCTCCTTGGTGACCCAGCCCATGGTGACGAGATCGGTGAGCGGGATGCCGCCGACCGTCGAATAGCGGGCGAGCGGCACCATCGTGTCGCCGTGACCGCCGAGAACGAAGGCCGTCACGTCCTGGACGGAGACGTTGAATTCCTTGGCAAGGAAGAGACGGAAGCGCGAGGAGTCGAGAACGCCGGCCATGCCGACGACCTTGTTGGCCGGCAGGCCGGAAAACTTCTGCAAGGCCCAGACCATGGCGTCGAGCGGATTGGTGATGCAGATGACGAAAGCATTCGGCGCATACTTCTTGATGCCGGCCCCCACCTGCTCCATGACCTTCAGGTTGATGCCGAGAAGATCGTCGCGGCTCATGCCGGGCTTGCGCGGAACGCCGGCGGTGACGATGCAGACATCGGCGCCTTCGATCGCCGAATAGTCGCTGGCGCCGGTCAGGTTGGCATCGAAGCCTTCGACCGGGGAGGACTGTGCGATATCGAGGCCCTTGCCCTGGGGAATGCCGTCGGCAATGTCGAAGAGGACGATGTCGCCCAATTCCTTCAGGCCGGCGAGATGCGCCAGCGTGCCACCAATCATGCCAGAACCAATGAGTGCGATCTTGTTACGCGCCATTTCGCTGTTTCCTTTGCGATCAAATTCGTCGAACGACGCTCAGGCACCGCTCAATGACGCAATCGCATAGACCCAAAGCCTAAAAATGGCAATCCATTAATTTTGATGCAGCATTTTCAATCGTTTAGATACTAAAATTCTTACGTAAACGTAAGGTAATCTGTCACCGGATTGTTACTCGGCGGCCCGTTTCTCATGGTGCAGCGCAAGATATTCCGTGCTCCGCATTTCGAACAGGCGCGATGCCGTGCGGTCAAATTCGAAGCCTTCCGTGCCCCGGCGGTGGACGAGCAGTTCCTCCGGCATCGCCGCGGCCGAGATATAAACTCGCACGGCGTGATCGTAGAGCGTATCGACCAGAATGATGAAACGCTTGATCTGGTTCCGCTTCTCCGGCCCGAGCAAGGGAACGTGATCGAGAAAGATTGTATCGAAGCGTTCGGCGATGGCGAGGAAATCGGCCGCTCCAAGCGGCTTCTCGCAAAGATCGGCGAAGGAGAACCGGGCCATGCGGTCGGCGGCAAGCGGCACATGGATGGATCGCCCCTTCATCGGAATGTCGAGCGGCTGCGCCTTGCGCCCATGCAGCGCCTGCGTCCAGGACGCCTCCATCGCCATGTCGTTATGATCGTTGATCGGAACAAGATAGACGGGCTGGCTGTTCAGCTTCTCCATCCGGTAGTCGGTCGGCGAATCCAGTGTGACGACATCGACATGCTGTTTCAGCAGTGCGACGAAGGGCAGAAACAGGCCGCGATTGAGGCCGTCGCTGTAGAGATTGTCGGGCTCAACATTCGACGTTGCGACAAGCACGCATCCTCGCGCGAAGAGCTCGGAAAACAGCCGCGACAGGATCATTGCATCGGCAATGTCGGTGACGGTGAATTCATCGAAGCAGAGCAATTCCGCTTCCTCGTAAAGCGCTGCGGCCACCGGCGGCATCGGATCGGCCTGCTTCGTCTCACCGTTCTTGAGCTTCAGCCGGTGGGCGGCGATGCGGTTGTGCACATCCGCCATGAATTCGTGGAAATGCGCCCGGCGCTTCTTCTTGCACGGCGCCATCGAGAAGAACATGTCCATCAGCATGGTCTTGCCGCGTCCGACACTGCCGTGGATATAGAGCCCCTTGATCCTGCCTGCGGCTTTCTTCTTTGAGGCAAACAGCCAACCGAGCGCGCTCGATTTCGCCGCTGGTCGTTGCTGTTTCAACCCAGCGAGCACCCGATCAAGGCTTTTGGCCACATCCATCTGGGCGGAATCGACTTGCAACGCACCGGAAAGCGTCAGCGTTTTAAGCTGTTCGCAGACGCTGAGCGCATAATCTGGCATTGGCTGCATGAGGGGCATGTCCGCCTGTCAGTCATCGGCGGGGCGCCGCCGGATCGTTTACCGCTCCGGTTCCTTTACCGGCTGAGGCTGATCGGCTGACCTGTATTCGTCTGGCCCTGGAAGCGATTGTCGGCCGTCTTGTAGACGCTGCCGATCGCGTTGCCCGAGCGATCCTTGAGCAGAACCTGCTTGCCGGCAACCTCCCAGGAACCCATCGCCGTCAGCTCGCCGACGCAGCCGCGTGTGCCGCCGCGCGAACCGCTGCCGAGATTGGTGAGCGTCAGGAACATGTCGCAGCTGCCGTTGACGCGCCAGCTTCCGACCATCGATTCCTTCGTGACGTCGAGCGCATTCGCCGCGACAGCCGGCTGCGCACCCGGCATCGACGAAGCCGACGCCGGCGCGGCCGGGAACTGCGAGCTGCCGGTCGGGGGCGGAAGCTGCCCGCCTTGCACGGAAGGAACTGGCTGCGCCGTCAGTGGCGCCGGCGCGGCACTGGGAGAGTTGGAGCTGTAATCATAAGCCGTACGCTGACAACCGGCTAGCGCGAGAGTCACTACCAAACCTGTCATCGCATATCGCAACTGCATCATCATACTCCTGAATTCGGCTGTCGCCGCAGAGAAAAGGGCGTGAGACAATTTCGATTACCGTAATTCGCTTTGGTTAATCAAGTCGGACTGCATAAATTGCCCGTGACAACACCTAATCGAAAAACGATACAGTTCAACTGCTCCGGTACAAAACTTCCTGCACGTAGAATTTGTCAGCAAGGTGTTGCGCGCGCCGATCTCCGTCGGGGTCCCGGCTGAACTCCCACGACATCTCCGAATAACGCTGGAACGCGTTGCTGAGAAAAGATTGCACCAGCATCGGCGGCAGCCCCTCTCCCATTTCCCGCATCTGCTTTTTGACCTGTACGAGATCGAGTATCGCCGTGCGAAGGTCTGAGGCGATCGAGATCGCCTCGAGGCATTCCAGCATATTCATCGGCGGCAGGGCCTGAAACGAACGCTGCCGCATCCATTCGAGGGCGATGGCCGGGCGCACGGCATAAAGGAGCTTCTTCAGCTTGATCGATCCCTCTCCCTCACTCTGGAAATGCTGCCGCAGGAGCCCGACATAATGGGCGGCGACTTTTCCAGCACCATGATGGGATCAAGCAGCCCGCCGAGACGCGAACGAAAGCCGACTTCCTCTTCATAAGCGATCGGCGATTTCAGCCATTCGACCACGACCACGTTTCCCTTGAGCGCAAGCCGCAACGCCTTTCGCAGATCCCAACCGCCCGTATCGATATCGCCAACGATTGGAAACTCTATGACATCGCGCGCCGCAGTAAGGGCGAGATGATGCTCGACGGGACGGATATAGACGGAGCGGCAGTCATAATCGCTGTCGGGAGAGGGAAATCCTCAGGCGCGGCTGCCGCTTTCGATCGCAAAACCGATTCGAATGCCCTGCTCGCGCACCGCGGTAAGCCGCGACCTGATTTCTCTGACGGCTTCCGGATCGAAACCGTTTATTGCGCCATCGGCATGCACCGCGATCAGACCCGGCGCTCAACCATCATCTTCTTGATTTCGGCGATTGCCTTGGCCGGGTTGAGGCCCTTGGGGCAGGTCTGCGCACAGTTCATGATCGTGTGGCAGCGATAGAGGCGGAACGGATCCTCGAGGTTGTCGAGACGCTCGCCGGTCGCCTCGTCTCTGGAATCGATGAGCCAGCGATAGGCCTGCAGCAGCACGGCCGGGCCGAGATAACGGTCGCCGTTCCACCAGTAGCTCGGACAGGATGTCGAGCAGCAGGCACACAGGATGCATTCATAGAGGCCGTCAAGCTTCTGCCTGTCCTCATGGCTCTGCTTCCATTCCTGGGCCGGCGTCGGCGACACCGTCTTCAGCCAGGGCTCGATCGAACGATGCTGGGCGTAGAAGTTGCTGAGATCGGGCACAAGATCCTTGACGACGGGCATATGCGGCAGCGGATAGACCTTCACCGCGCCCTTGATATCGTCGAGACCCTTGGTGCAGGCGAGCGTGTTGGTGCCGTCGATATTCATCGCGCATGAGCCGCAGATGCCTTCGCGACAGGACCGGCGCAGCGTCAGCGTCGGGTCGATCTTGTTCTTGATGTAGAGCAGGCCATCGAGCACCATCGGGCCACAGTCGTCGACATCGATGTAAAAGGTATCGATCGACGGGTTCTGGCCGTCATCCGGGCTCCAGCGGTAGACGCGGAACTCGCGGGTGTTCGTCGCACCCGCCGGCTTCGGCCAGACCTTGCCTTCGCGCATCTGCGAGTTTTTGGGGAGAGCGAGTTCAACCATAGTAAGATCCTAGTTTGCCGACAGGAATTCTGTCTTCACATAACCCTTGCAACCGCCGAACACAGCGTTGCTGGCACGAACGAAGGCCACTGCACCAGAACGTTCTAAAACCTCTGCTTTAGTCCCGGGTTTGACTATGCAAGCGAGGTCCTTGGACATGAACTGGTTGCCGACAACCAGGGAAGTATGGGCAGCTTTGGCCGCGTTGGCCGAATTCCACACTCCGACTTCGTTACTGACGGCGGCACCGACACCGCCCGGAGCCCGCAGCTTGTAGCGATCAGCCGCCGAGGCAGAGGACGACACCGTCAATGTAACCGCGACAATTGAAAGAAAGACAGCGTTTCTCATCTTAATAGACACGCGCCTTCGGCTCGATCTTGTGCGGATCAATACCTTCGGCGATCAGGTCGGTGTGCACCGGCCGGTAATCGAGCTTGACGTCGCCTGCGTCGTCGACCCAGGCAAGCGTATGCTTGCGCCAGTTGACGTCGTCGCGGCCGGCGAATGCGCCCTCGGTATAATCCTCGCGGGCATGCGAACCGCGGCTCTCCTTGCGGGCCTCGGCGCCGTAGATCGTCGTGATGGCGTTGGCCATCAGGTTCTGCAGCTCCAGCGTTTCCACCAGATCCGAGTTCCAGACCATCGACCGGTCTGTGACCTTGATGTCGCGCATTTCCTGCCAGATCGCCGAAATGCGCCGGCAACCGGATTCCAGCGATTCCTGCGTGCGGAAGACGGCGGCGTCTTCCTGCATGGCGCGCTGCATCTTCTCGCGCAGTTCAGCCGTCGGCGTGCCGCCGCTGGCGTGGCGCAGACCATCGAAGCGGTCCATGATCTTGTCGCAGGCCGCAACGTTGAGATGCGGGACCGGCGCTGCGCGGTCGATCACCTCGCCGGCGCGGATCGCGGCAGCACGGCCGAAGACCACGAGGTCGATCAGCGAGTTGGAGCCGAGGCGGTTGGCGCCGTGCACCGAGGCGCAGCCTGCTTCGCCCACAGCCATCAGGCCGGGAATGATCCGCTCCGGATTGGCGCCGTCGGCGTTCAGCACTTCGCCCCAATAATTGGTGGGAATCCCGCCCATATTGTAATGGACGGTCGGCAGAACCGGGATCGGCTCGCGCGTGACGTCGACGCCGGCGAAGATCTTGGCGCTCTCGGAAATCCCCGGCAGCCGTTCGTGCAGAACCGCCGGATCGAGATGGTCGAGATGCAGGAAGATGTGATCCTTGTTCTTGCCGACGCCGCGGCCTTCGCGGATCTCAAGCGTCATGCAGCGCGAAACGACGTCGCGCGAGGCAAGGTCCTTGGCCGAAGGCGCGTAGCGCTCCATGAAGCGTTCGCCCTCGGAGTTGACGAGGTAACCGCCTTCGCCGCGCGCGCCCTCGGTGATCAGACAGCCCGATCCGTAAATGCCGGTCGGGTGGAACTGCACGAATTCCATGTCCTGCAGCGGCAGGCCCGCGCGCGCCACCATGCCGCCACCGTCGCCGGTGCAGGTATGGGCCGAGGTTGCCGAGAAATAGGCGCGGCCGTAGCCGCCGGTTGCCAGCACCACCATCTTGGCGGCGAAGCGATGGATCGTGCCGTCATCGAGGCACCAGGCGATGACGCCGGTGCAGCGGCTGCCATCTTCCGACATGATCAGGTCGAGCGCGAAATATTCGATGAAGAATTCGGCGTTGTGGCGCAGCGACTGGCCGTAGAGCGTGTGCAGGATGGCGTGGCCGGTGCGGTCCGCAACGGCGCAGGTGCGCTGCACCGGCGGGCCTTCGCCGTAATTCTGCATGTGGCCGCCGAACGGACGCTGGTAGATCTTGCCTTCCTCATTGCGTGAGAACGGCACGCCGTAATGTTCGAGCTCATAGACCGCCTTCGGCGCTTCCATGGTCAGATACTGCATGGCGTCGACGTCGCCGAGCCAGTCGGATCCCTTGACCGTGTCGTAAAGGTGCCACTGCCAGCTGTCGGGCGTCATGTTGCGCAGCGAGGCGGCGATGCCGCCCTGCGCCGCGACCGTGTGCGAACGGGTCGGGAAAACCTTGGTGATGCAGGCGGTGCGGAAACCCTGTTCGGCCATGCCGAGTGTCGCGCGCAGCCCGGCGCCGCCGGCGCCGACGACGATCACGTCGTACGAGTGATCGACATAGTTGTAGGCCTTGCCATTCTGGGCGGGTGAAGTCGGTGCCATAGCGAGCTTATCCTACGAATGCGATTTTCAGAATGGCGAAGAGACAGAGGCCGGCGATGACGATCGCGAAGAAGGTGTTCAGCATCAGCAGCGCGATCTTGCCGAACTCGCCATGCACGTAATCCTCGATGATGACCTGCATGCCGAGCTTCATATGGATGACGCCCGAGATCACCATCAGACCCATGACCACGGCGACGAACGGGTTCGACAGCGCGCGGACCACATCTGCATAGGGCGCGCCGGCATAGGCGATCATGAAGATGACGAAGAACAGGATCAACGGAATGTTGGAGACGGCGGTCAGCCGCTGACGCCAGAAATGGCTGGTGCCTTCCTTGGCGGAGCCGAGCCCGCGAACCTTGCCGAGGGGGGTGCGCATATCCATGAGAGGACCTTCAGAACCGAATGAGGAAGCCGATCACCCAGACCAGTACGGTCAGACAGAGCGACCCGATGATGTTGGCGATGGCGAGCTTGGTCGAGACTTCCTTCTCGAAGCCGTAGCCGAGATCCCACATGAGATGGCGGAAACCGCCGAGCATGTGGTGCAGCAATGCCCAGGTATAACCGAGCAGCACGAGCTTGCCGAGAAGGCTGCCGAGTACCCAATTCGCCCAATCATACGACGCTTGGCCGCTTGCCGCCGCGATCAGCCACCAGGCGACGAGCAGCGTTCCGACATAGAGCGCACCGCCGGTAATGCGGTGGACGATGGACATGACCATGGTGGGAATGAGTTTGTAGACTTGCAAATGCGGCGACAGGGGCCGGTTATTTGTCACGTTCGCCATCAGAACCTCGCGGCGGCTTCTCTGCGCTCCCGGTTTTCGGAGCATGCTCAGTCAACCACACGAATGCAAAATTCTCTGTGTGCGTTGCATCAATTGCGACGTTTACTCACCGGAAAGCCCGACGACAAGCACAATCGCTGTGAGCCTTTAATTTAATCGATTCGGGTTACCGCGAAGTTTGCGGACGGGAGAAGCTCCAGAGAACCTGCGAAGTGGTTTTTTGCCCGGAATTGCGTAAGAACAAAAGGTTAGAGCGCTTCTGCGCTTCGGCGAAAAGCGGACCCCGCCATCGAAACTGGTCTTTTCGGCTCAATATTCATGCCGTTCTTTCCAGGCGCATGGACAAGCGAAGGCTTTTGGCGCAATCTGGCATTAACGATTTATTAACGATCGGGAATCCCGGAGGCCGGCATCCATGTTTCGCAGTCTGTCTGCAGTCGCCCTGCTTGCGCTCGCCGCGCTTGTCGCCTTGCCTGCCGCCGCCGGCGAGCGCCGTTTCGATCATCGCTTCGGCGATCATCGTTTCCTTGGCCACCGCCACGCCTTGCACAACGGCTTGCTTCTCGGACAACGCCTTGGCTGGCGCGATCGCGGCATCCGTTTCGACAATGCCTCTATTCGCCGACACGACAGGGGGCGGATGCCGTTCCTGAAACAGTTTTCGTCCCCCGCGACAAATCGTGTCGGCCGCAGCAGCCTGGTCATCTTCGCGCCCCAGCCGCCAGGTGGCGACAGCGGCGACACCTATGCCGGCTCCTATGCCTATCAAATCGATGGCGGGACTTATGTCGGCGGCAATGGCTACGGGTATTATCCGGCCGCGCGGCTCGCCCCCCAGGCGCCGAAAGCGAAGGTCATCGACGTCGCCGTCCAGGACGATCCCTGCAGCTACGAGGCCAATGTCTGCGTGATCCGGCCCTAAGACCTTAAGCCGAAGCGCCAGACCGTCGTCTTCTTGATTTCGCTGTCCTCCAGCGCCCGCGTCACCGGCACCTGATAGGCAGCACAGAATTCCAGCTGCTCGCGTGGCAGATAGCTTCTCCCGGGATCGCCGACCAGAACCGGTATGCCTTGCCCCGTCAGCCTCGTCAGCCAGGGAACGAGCGCTTCGGCGAAGGCACGGTCGTAAAAGACGTCGCCGGCAAGCACGATATCGGCGTCAATATCCTGTCCGATCAGATCTGCGCCGGTAAATCCGAGAAAAACGCCGTTGGCTTTGGCGTTCAGCCGGATCGCGGTCTCCGCCCAGGGATCGATATCGGCGGCCGTCACCTCACGCGCACCGGCCATCATCGCGGCAATGCCGACGAGGCCGGAGCCGCTGGCAAAATCCAGCACGCGCTTGCCGCGCACCATCTCCGGGTGATCGAGGATGTAGCGTGCCAATCCCTGTCCGCCCGCCCAGGCGAAAGCCCAGAAGGGCGGCGGCAGGCCGATCGCTTCCAGCTCCTCCTCCGTCTTCAGCCAGAGCTCATGCGCCTCGCTGGCGAGATGAAGCGAAATCTCCGGCACATGCGGCGGCGCCATCAAACTGGTGTTGGCGCGGATGAAGGTTTCCGGATCGGTTTTCAACGCGGGGGATTGTCGAGCCCGCCCATGCGGCAGACTTCGGCCCATTCGTCATCGGTCACCGGCTGCACGGAAAGGCGCATGGAGGTAACGAGCGACATCTTGGACAGCTTCTCGTTTGCCTTGATGTCCTTCAGGGTCACCGGCTTCGGCATGTCCATGACGGCGCGGATATCGACGCAATCCCACTTCGGATCACCCTTGGCGGTGGAATCGGGATGTGACAAGGCGCAAACTTCGACAATGCCGACGATCTCCAGCCCGTCATTTGAGTGGTAGAAGAAGCCTTTGTCGCCCACCTGCATCGCCCGCATATTGTTGCGCGCCAGATAGTTGCGCACTCCGGTCCACTCCGTGCCCTTGTCGCCGGCGGCCTTCTGCTGTTCCCAGGACCAGGAGGCGGGTTCGGATTTATAGAGCCAATGCGCCATGATTACGCTTCCGGTTTATTGAAGACCCAGTTGTAGGCCCTGACCTCGACGCTTTCGAACAACCCGGCCTGGGCGTAAGGGTCGGCATCGGCGAGCGCACGTGCCGCCTCTTTCGATTCCGCTTCCACGATGATCAGGCTGCCGCAGGCCTTACCCTCGTCATCGAGAAACGGACCGGCGATCTTCAGCGTGCCCTTGGCATTCAGCCTGTTTAGATATTCGAGATGCGTCGGCCGCGTATCCATGCGCACGTCCAAATGTCCCGGCTTGTCCTTGCAGAGCAGGGCGAAAAGCATGTCTGTTCTCCTATTCGGTGGTGATGGGACGCGTCATCAACTGCTCGATGGCATCCGCTATTTCGAGCCTGCCATCGATGATGGCGGAAACGGCGTCGGTGATTGGCATGCTGATCGAAAGCGCCGCGGCAAGACGCGAGGCGACCGAGGCAGCAAGCGCGCCTTCCACCAGCGCGCCCTGCAGCGGATCAGCCTTCTCGCCGCGCCCGAGCGCAATGCCGAAGCGCAGATTTCGCGATTGATGGCTTGTTCCCGTCAGCACCAGATCACCCAGACCGGAAAGCCCCCGCACGGTATCCGCCTGGCCGCCTTTGGCGACGACGAAACGCGACATTTCCGCAAGGCCGCGGGCAATCAGCGCAGCGCGGGCGGATTCGCCGATGCCGCGACCCTCGACGATGCCGCAGGCGATTGCCAGCACATTCTTCAGCGCGCCGCCAAGCTGGACGCCGATACGGTCATCGGAGGCGTAAAGCCGGAAGGTCCGGCCTGATATCGCCTGGGCGAGCCGCTCGGCAGTCTCCATATCTGCCGCCGCGATCGCCATCGCCGTTGGCAAGCCTTTGGCGATATCGGCCGCAAAGCCCGGACCGGAGAGCACCGCCACCGGATGGTCCGGCAGTTCCCGCTCCAGCATGTCGGTCAACAGATTGCCCGTTGTCCGCTCGATGCCCTTGGCACAGGTGACGACAACGGCATCCTTAGATAGATAAGGGCCATATTGCCGCGCCGCATCGGCCTGCGCCTGCGATGGCATCGCAAAAAGCACGATGGAGGCGCCGGCGATCGCCTCCGCCTCGGCGGAAAATTCGAGCGATTCCGGCAGGGCAATGCCGGGCAGCACGGCATCATGCAGACGCTCGGCCTTCAGATCGGCCACCAGCGACGGATTGCGTCCGACGAGTATCACCGGGCTGCGGCCGGCAAGGGCGATGACGGCGGCAAGCGCAGTGCCGAAAGCGCCCGATCCGATAACGGCAATCCTTTCGCTCATGCCTTGGCTCCTCTCTTTCCAAAGCCGATCAGCCTTTCCGCATTGGCATCGAGCGGCCAGCGCGAGCGCGGCTGCACGTCGAGCGCATCCGGCGCAACACCTATGGCCATCCGCTCCAGCCCCGCCCAGGCTATCATCACCGCATTGTCGGTGCAGAGGCTGAGCGGCGGCGCAATGAAGCGGAAGCCATTCTTGTCGCAAAGCCCCTGCAGCGTCGCCCGCAGTTCGAGATTGGCGGCGACACCGCCGGCAACAACAAGCGCCGGCGTCTCTCCGATCGAAGGGAACTCCCTCTTAAACCGCTGCAGACCGCGGCCGATGCGGTCCTTCAGCGTGCGCGAAATCGCCCGCTGGAACGAAGCGCAGATATCCGCCACGTCCTGGTCGCTGAGCGGCGCGATCTCCTGCGCCGCCAGCCGCACCGCCGTCTTCAAGCCGGAGAAGGAGAAATCCAGCCTTGCCTCGCCGACCAGCGGCCGCGGGAAATCAAAGCGACCGGCATTGCCATCCCGCGCCATCCGTTCCACCGCCGGGCCGCCAGGATAGGGCAGACCGAGCAGTTTCGCCGTCTTGTCGAAAGCTTCGCCGAGCGCATCGTCGATTGTCGTGCCCCAGCGCTCGTAATCGCCGACGCCGCGCACCAGGATTAGCTGCGTATGACCGCCGGAGACGAGCAGCATCAGATAGGGAAAGGAGAGCCCGTCGGTCAGCCGCGCCGTCAGCGCATGACCCTCGAGATGGTTGACCGCATAAAGCGGCTTGCCGGCGGCCTTGGCGATAGCCTTGCCGGTCATCAATCCCACCAGCAGCCCGCCGATCAACCCCGGGCCTGACGTCGCGGCGATAGCGTCGACATCGGCCAGCGACACATTGGCGCGCATCAGCGCTTCCTCGATCAGCTCGTCCAGCGCCTCGACATGAGCGCGCGCGGCGATCTCCGGCACCACCCCGCCATAGGCGCTGTGCTCGTCGAGCTGGGAAAGCACGACGTCGGAGAGTATTCTGGAATGGCCCTCCGCATCGCGCTCGACGACAGCCGCGGCGGTCTCGTCGCAGCTCGTCTCGATGCCAAGGATGCGCGGAAAGGGAACCATAAGGCCTGTTCGTTCATTGCGATGGGGCCGAAACCCGTTTACGAGAACTCCGGTAACAACGGAACAGAGCGGATGCAAACAAAACCTTTCCGGATCGGCACGCGGGGCAGCCCGCTGGCGCTCGCCCAGGCGCATGAGGCCCGCGACAGGCTGATGGCGGCGCATCACCTGCCTGAAGAGATGTTCGAGATCGTCGTGCTGTCGACCAAGGGCGATCGCATCACCGATCGGTCGCTGGCCGAGATCGGCGGCAAAGGTCTCTTCACCGAGGAGCTCGAACAGAAACTTGTCTCGGGCGAGCTGGATTTCGCCGTGCACTCCGCCAAGGACATGCCGACGCACCTGCCGGACGGCCTGCATCTCTCTGCTTATTTGCCGCGCGAGGATATCCGCGACGCCGTCATCGGCCGCACCGCGCCCAAACTGATCGACCTGCCGCATGGCGCCACCGTCGGCTCCTCGTCGCTGCGACGCCAGGCGTTGATCCGCCGTATGCGACCCGACATCAACGTCATAATCTTCCGCGGTTCGGTCGAAACCCGGCTGCGCAAGCTCGAAGAAGGCCAGGTGGATGCGACGCTGCTGGCGCTCGCCGGCCTCAAGCGCCTCGGCAAGGTCGAAGTGCTGACCGATATCCTCGATCCCGACACCTTCCCGCCGGCGCCGGCGCAAGGAGCGATCTGCATCGAAAGCCGGATCGGCGATTCGAGGATCGACGATCTGCTGGCGGCGGTCAACGATGCCGCGACCTTCGACACCGTCTCCTGCGAACGCGCTTTCCTCGCCGCCCTCGACGGTTCCTGCCGCACGCCGATCGGCGGCTATGCCGTCTGCGAGGGCGACCTCATCCGCTTCTCCGGCCTGATCATCACGCCCGATGGCCGTAGCCAGCATGCGGTGACGACCGACGGACACCGCCGCGATGCGGCCGCCCTCGGCACCCGCGCCGGCCAGGACGTGCGCGCAAGGGCCGGCAGCGCCTTCTTCGACGACTGGCACTGAAACGACCATGCGCGTGCTCGTCACCCGCCCCGCGCATTCGGCCGAGAAAACCGCTCAACGTCTGCGCGAGATGGGCCACGAGCCGCTGCTGCTGCCGCTGCGTCGGCCAGAACATGACGGTGCCGCAGCCGCAGGTGCGCTTGCAGCCACCTGCGGCGCGATCGCGGTCACCAGCGGCGAAGCCGTCAGGGTGCTGTCGGCTCTCGGCGAGACACTTCATCCACACCTTGACCGTCCGATTTTTGCGGTCGGCGAGATGACGGCGCAGGCGGCGCGGCGTCTTGGCTTCCGCTCCGTCACCGCATCCTCGGGCAATGGCCGCGATCTCGCTGATCTCGTCAGCGCGCAAAGCGTGGAGGACTTGCTTTACCTCGCCGGCAGGCCGCGCGCCGAAACCTTCGAAGGCAGATTGCGCGAACTCGGGATCCGCTTTTCCGTCGCCGAATGTTATCGCATGCTGCCCGTTGCTCCCGGCCCAGCCGAGATCGCGGCGATTTTTTCCGGCCGTCACCCGGACGCCGTTCTTTTCTATTCCCGGCAGACGGCCGAGGACTTCTTTCAGGTGGCGGAGCTGCGATCGGCCCTGTCGGAACAGGGCAGAATCCGCCTTCTCTGCCTCAGCGAGGCGGTAGCGCAGGCCATTCCGACCCTACTGAGAGAGACCGTGACGATTTCGTCGATGCCGGATGAGATAAGCCTTTTGTCGCTGCTTTGAATGCTCCAGCCGCCCAAATTTGATCTAACCTCTTCCCTTAACTGGCATCACTGTCTAGTTTCGTTGCAATGCAGGATAAAGAGGACCTCATGGTATCGGGAACCCCGCCACGCCATTCCAAGAGCGCCGACGAGCCAGTCACGATCGACCTCGATTCTCAGGATTTCGCCTCCGTAGCCGATACCGAAAAGCCGGTGGACACTGATGCCGGTGAGACCGACAGCACGACCACCGCCGATGTGGATCTGCCGCCCGAAACCGAAGCGGTGTCGCAGCCCGAGCAGGAAAGCGAGCCCGAAGCGGCGGCAGCCGAGGAGGCGCCGGCAGCCGCCGAGCCTTCTTTCACCCCTCGTACCGACCAGCCCGCGTCAAAAGGCGCCGGCACCTCCGGTCTGATCGCCGCCGGCATCTTCGGCGGTCTTGTGGCGCTGCTTGGCGCAGGCGCCATCCAATATGCCGGATACCTCCCGGGCGCCTCTGCACCGCAGACGGCCTCGCCTGAGATCGCCGATCTCTCCAGCGAGATCGACGGTTTGAAACAGACCGTCGCCAACCTCGCCGCCAATCCCGCCAGCACCGGTGACAGCGCGCTTGAGACGCGCGTTACGGCGCTGGAAACGGCTGCGAAGAACCCTGCAGCGGCACCATCGGGCGAGCCGGCAAATGTCGAAGCGCTCAACCAGAAGATTGCCGAGCTGAGCGGCCAGGTCGAGCAGCTGCGTTCGACGCTTGCCCAGTCCTCCGAGCAGCAGACGAGTAACGGAGCCGATATCGCCAAGCGCCTCGACGAGGCCGAAAAGAAGCTGAACGAACCGCGCCAGGATGTCGCCGTCGCACGGGCGATCGCGGCAGCCGCCCTCAAGGCGGCAATCGATCGCGGCGGCCCGTTCGTCGCGGAACTCGACACCTTCGCCGGCGTCGCACCCGACGATCCAGCCGTCGCCGACCTGCGCAGCTTTGCCGAGACCGGCATTCCCTCGCGCGCCGAGCTCGTGCGTCAGATTCCGGACGTTGCGACCGCCATCGTCGAGGCTGTCAACCAGCCGGATCCGAACCAGAGTTGGTCGGATCGGCTGATGGCGAGCGCCAAATCGCTGGTGACCATCCGTCCCGTCGGCAATATCGAGGGCGAAAGCGTCGAGGCCATCGCCGCCCGCATGGAGGACAAGGTGAAGAACGGCGACCTGCCCGGCGCTTCCGCCGAATGGAATGCTCTGCCGGCTCTCGGAAAGCAGGCATCCGCCGCCTTCAAGCAGTCGCTGGAGGCGCGCATCCGCGTCGAAGAGCTGGTCGGCGGGGCGCTGTCGAAAGCGGTCAGCGGCGCCGGCAAGGAGGGGTAAGACCATGATCAGACTCGTCGTCTTCGCCCTGCTCGTATTGCTTCTCGCCTATGGCTTCTCCTGGTTCGCCGATCGTCCCGGCGATCTCTCGCTGATCTGGGAGGGTCAGATTTACCAGACGAAGCTGATCGTCGCGGTGAGCGCGATCATCGCTCTGATCGCCGCCGTGATGATCGGCTGGTGGTTCGTTCGCCTGATCTGGACCTCGCCGCATTCGGTGACGCGTTATTTCCGCGCCCGCAAGCGCGACCGCGGCTATCAGGCGCTGTCGACCGGCCTGATCGCCGCCGGCGCCGGCAATGCGCTCCTTGCCCGCAAGATGGCGGCGCGCTCGCGTGGCCTCATCCGCGCCGACCAGGAGCCGCTGATCAACCTGCTCGAGGCTCAGGCCGCCCTGATCGAAGGCCGCCATGATGAGGCTCGCGCCAAATTCGAGGCCATGGCCAACGATCCGGAAACCCGCGAGCTTGGCCTGCGTGGCCTCTATCTTGAAGCCCGCCGTCTCGGCGCCAACGAGGCCGCCCGCCAATATGCCGAAAAGGCCGCCGACAACGCGCCTTACCTGCCCTGGGCCGCCCAGGCGACGCTCGAATATCGCAGCCAGGCCGGCCACTGGGACGATGCGATCCGGCTGCTCGAACAGCAGAAGGCCGCCCGCGTCGTCGAGAAGGCCGAAGCCAACCGCCTGCACGCCGTGCTGCTGACGGCGCGCGCCGCCGAGAAGCTGGAAGGTAACCCGGCCGGCGCCCGCGACGACGCGCTGCAGGCGCTGAAGCTCGCCGCTGACTTCGTCCCGGCCGCCCTCATCGCCGCCAAGGCCTTGTTCCGCGAAGGCGGCCTGCGCAAGGCCGCTTCGATCCTCGAACAGGCATGGAAATCGGCGCCGCATCCCGAAGTCGGCCAGACCTATGTCAGAGCCCGCAGCGGCGATTCCACGCTCGACCGGCTGAAGCGCGCCGAGCGGCTGGAGGCGCTGCGCCCGAACAATGTCGAATCCCTTCTTGTCGTCGCCCAGGCCGCGCTCGACGCGCAGGAATTCGCCAAGGCTCGGGCCAAGGCGGAAGCGGCGGCGCGTATCGAGCCGCGTGAAGCCGCCTTCCTGCTGCTCGCCGATATCGAGGAGGCCGAGACCGGCGATCAGGGCCGCGTGCGCCACTGGCTGGCCCAGGCGCTGAAGGCTCCGCGCGATCCCGCCTGGGTGGCGGATGGCTTCGTCTCCGACAAATGGCTGCCGGTGTCGCCGGTGACGGGCCGCATTGACGCCTTCGAATGGAAGGCGCCCTTCGGCCAGATCGAAGGTCCGCTCGAAGACGGCTCGGCGCCCGCCGCGATCGAAACGGCCCTGAAGACCCTGCCGCCGCTGCGTGACGTCAGGCCGGAAAGCCCGGTAAACGATCACCGCATCATCGAGTTGGAACGCGCCGCGACGATCGCCGAGGCTGTGCGCCCCGCGCCGGCGCCGGCAAAGCCGAAGCCCGCCGAACCGGTCGCCGGCAATAAGGCGCCGGTAACGAACGAAGCAAAGCCCTTCTTTGGTGGACTGCCGGATGATCCCGGCGTTCGCGATTCCAGGGCGGAACCGGAACCCAAGACCCGGCTTCGCCTTTTCTGAAATGGACCGAAAACCGCATGTTCGAACGCTTTCAGGCATTCTTCCAGAAGCTCACCGCCGACCATCCGAAGAAAGGTTTTGCTCCGGATGATCCGCGCATCGCAGTGGCGGCGCTCTGCATGCAGGTCATGGAGGCCGATGGCCAGATCAAGGCCAGCGAAAAGAAGCGGCTGCGCAAGCTCTTGAAGGAGCAATATTCGCTAGACAGCAAGCAGCTCGATGCTTTGATGGCCGCCGGCCTCGAGGCCGAAAGCACCGCCGTCGACTATTATCGTTTCACCGCCGACCTGAAGCGCCACCTGAACACCGAGCAACGGCTCGAGCTGATCGGCATCCTCTGGGACATCGTCTATGCCGATGGCGAACGCAGCGAGATGGAAGATCATGTGATCTGGCGTATCGCCGATCTGCTCGGCGTTTCGGCGCGCGAGCGCATCCAGAAACGGCAGGAGGCCGCCGCCAGGGTGACGGATGTCCAGGTTTTGCAAGATGATTCCGACTGAGCGAATTCAGCACCGCGACGAGCGTCCGATCCTCATCGTCCTGCATCAGGAGCGATCGAGCCCCGGCCGCGTCGGTCAGTTGCTCGTCGAAAAGGGCTACCGCCTCGACATCCGCCGACCGGTGCTCGGCGATCCGCTTCCGGCAACGCTCGAAGATCATGCCGGCGCCGTCGTCTTCGGCGGGCCGATGAGCGCCAATGATCCGGATGACTTCATCAAGAAGGAGATCGACTGGATCGAGGTTCCGCTGCGGGAGAAACGCCCCTATCTCGGTATCTGCCTCGGTGCCCAGATGCTGGTGCATCATCTTGGCGGCAAGGTGCAGGCGAATACCGACGGCTCGACCGAGATCGGCTGGTATCCACTGCACCCGACCGAGAAGGGCCGGCTGCTGATGCACTGGCCGAAGATGGTCTATCATTTCCATCGCGAGGGTTTCGAGCTGCCGCGCGGCGCCGACCTTCTGGCCGAAGGCGATGCCTATCCGAACCAGGCTTTCCGCTACGACGGCAACGCCTGGGGCCTGCAATTCCACGCCGAGCTCACCCGGGTGATGATGCATCGCTGGGTCGTGCATGGCGCCCATCGCTTCATCCTGCCGAACGCCCAGCAGGGCCGCGAACATCTCGAAGGCCGCATGCTGTTCGACGCGCCACTACGAGCCTGGCTGACGGAATTCCTCGATCTCGTCTTCGAGGGAAAGGCCGCAAAAGCGGCGCACGCGATCACGCTTCCTGCATAGGAGCGCCACCCGACAGGAAGCGACCTTGTCACGCTAAAGCGCGTCGCATCAAATTTTGATTTATGCGACGCGCTTCAGCCCTTTGTTTTGATGCACATCCTTGTCCCGGAACCGCTGTACACTTCCGGGCGACATGCATTAAGCCGGCGCGTCGAGCGTATCGATCCTGCGCAGTTTCGGGAAGCTCGAAGCCCAGATCGCGGCGACAACAAGGGTGCCGATGCCCCCGATGACAACCGCCGGCACCGCGCCGAAGATCGAGGCCATCGTGCCGGCCCTGAATTCCCCGAGCTCGTTCGAGGCGCCGACGAAGACCATGTTGACCGCATTGACACGGCCGCGCAGCTGATCCGGCGTCCACAGCGCGATCAGGCTTTCGCGCACATAGACCGACACCATGTCCGCCGCCCCCATCAGCGCCAGTGCTGCGATCGAGACTTCGGTGTTGGTCGACATCCCGAAGATGATGGTTCCCAGACCGAACAGGGCGACCCCGATGAACATGTAGATGCCGGCACGGTGCTTCAGCGGATAGGCGGCCAGAAAAATCGCCATGACAATGGCGCCGAGCCCCGGTGCCGCGCGCAATAGTCCGAGGCCCCAAGGGCCGAGCGTCAGAATATCACGGGCGAAGATCGGCATCAGCGCGGTGGCGCCGCCGAGCAGCACGGCAAAGAGATCGAGCGAAATCGCGCCGAGCACCACCTTTTCGGCGCGGATGAAGCTGAAGCCGCCGAGGATCATCGCCCAGCTCTTGGCCTCACCCACCGTCTTCTGCTCCGGCTTCGGGATCATGAAGAGAAGGCCCGCACCGAGAATGGAAAAGATCACCGCCACCGAATAGGCGGTCGTCGCGCTGACACCATAAAGCAGGCCGCCGATCACCGGCCCGGTGATCGCCGCGAGTTGCCAGGACGACGAATTCCAGGCGATCGCGTTCGAAAGCGCATGCTCCGGCACGAGGTTGGGCGCGAGAGACTGCACCGCCGGCGACATGAAGGCGCGTTCGATACCGAAGATCAGAAGCACCGCAAACACTGGCCAGGGCGCGAAAGTATCCGTCGCCGTCATGATGAGCAGCGCCAGCGTGCAGAGCGCGCTCACCAGCGAACACAGCGCTGCGATGACCCGGCGATTGTGCCGGTCGGCCACCGAGCCGGTGACGAGGATGAGCAGCAGCGACGGCAGGAACTGCACTAGGCCGATCAAGCCGAGATAGATCGCCTTGCCCGTCTGGTCGTACATCTGCCAGCCGACGGCGACGCTGACGATCTGCTGCGAGAAGGAGAGCAGAAAGCGAGCAAAGAAGAAGCGGGTGTAAGACGAATGCCGGAACGCGGCAAAACGGTCTCCGGTGGGCGAAAACGACATGAGCCTTGTCCGAGGAAGCGGGCGCCGGAATGGTTGCGAGGCCGCCCGTTAAACATGATTTGCCCTGCGTTCCCACACGGCACTTGCTCGTTTAGTTGCCAATGTCTACATGTCTGTCAACAACCAATTGGAGACGACGATGTTTGCCTTGTTTCAAACCATTGATTTGGTTTTGAATATTTATACGTGGATCCTGATTGCCAGTGCCGTTTTCTCCTGGCTCTATGCGTTCAACGTCATCAATTCCAGCAACCAGTTCGTCAATTCGGTCGGCACGTTCCTCTATAATGTCACCGAGCCGGTGCTGAAGCCGATCCGTCGTCGGCTGCCGAACCTCGGCGGCATCGACATTTCGCCGATCATCCTGCTGGTGATCATCTTCTTCCTGCGCACCTTCCTCTGGACCACCCTTTACCCGCTGGTCGCTTGAGCCCTCCCTGGAAGCTCTTCGCTGATCATCTGCGCCTGACTGTTCGGCTGACGCCGAATGGCGGGCGAGACGCGTTCGACGGCATTGAGACGGGCAGCGAAGGCGAGACTTATCTGAAGGCTCGCGTCACCGCCATTCCGGAAAAGGGAAAGGCCAATAAGGCCCTGATCGCGCTCGTTTCCAAATCCCTCGGCGTTGCCAAATCCAGCATCACTCTCGTTTCCGGAGAAACCGCGCGCAAAAAAATCCTCCGGATCGAGGGCGACCCGGAGGATTTGGCAAAAAAGCTCGAAACACTTTCAGGCTGAACGATCAGCCTTTCGCCTTCTTGGCACGCTCGATGGCCTCGAGGATAAGGGCGCCGGCTTCGCCGGAATCGCCCCAGCCGAAGATCTTCACCCACTTGCCGGGCTCCAGATCCTTGTAGTGCTCGAAGAAGTGCTCGATCTGCTTCAGCGTGATCTCGGGAAGGTCCGTATAGTCCTTCACCTTCTCATAGCGCAGCGTCAGCTTCGGCGACGGCACGGCGATGATCTTCTCGTCCTTGCCCGAATTGTCTTCCATCTTCAGGACGCCGATCGGGCGCACGTTGATGACGCAGCCCGGAACCAGCGGGCGGGTGCTGGCGATCAGGACGTCGATCGGGTCGCCGTCTTCGGACAGCGTGTGCGGCACGAAGCCGTAATTGCCCGGATAGGTCATCGGCGTATAGAGGAAACGATCGACGACCAGGGTGCCGGCGTCCTTGTCCATTTCATACTTGATCGGATGACCGCCGACCGGAACCTCGACAATTACGTTGACGTCTTCAGGGGGATTCTTACCGATTGAAACGGCGTCGATGCGCATACGAAACTCCTGCGAGGTTGAATTGCTCGCAGCCAGATAATCAGTTTCATGCGGCAACGCAACATTGGAGATCACCAATGCGTGATGGCGTCGGCACCCAACCACATCAAAATTCTAGCAGAAGATGAGCGAACCGCAGGCTGGACGGCTCAGTTCCAGATGAAGCCGATCTTCTTCAACTGCTTGTGGTCAAAATTTTCCATGCCTTCGCAGAAATCGATCCCGCCGTAATGGCGGTAAAAGCGGCTGGCGGTCTCGTTTTCCTCGAGGCACCAGACGACCAGACCGTTGCAGCCGAGCGACTTCAACAGCCGGCGCGCCTCGCCGAACAGCATACGGCCGAGACCGATGCCCTGATATTCGGGACGAAGGTAGAGCTCGTAGATCTCGCCTTCCTGCGGCAAAGCGCGGGCGCGGTTGAGCCCGAGCGTCGCATAACCGGCGACCGTGCCGGCAACGTCGAGAACCAGCAATGTCGCAGGTCCGCGCGTTGCCTTGCGCCACCAGTTTTCGCCGCGTCGCTCGATCATCTGCGTCAAGGCGCGATGCGGAATGATTCCTGCGTAAGTGTGCTGCCAGGCGAGCCTATGGGTTTCCGATATGGCTCGGGCATCATGCGGTTCAGCCCGCCGGACATCGATCGACAACGTCTTCATAACGTTTACTCTGGTCCTGCCGGGAGCAATTAACCATACGCGATGACGTATTCGGCTCGATTGCCCACAGACTTGATATGTGGACGACGAATAAATTTTAACGCTTTTTTAACGATTGTCACAAGTCGGAATCAGCGCAGCGCACAATAAAAAACCCCGGCTCGAAGGCCGGGGTTTTCAGAGAGTGTCTCTCTTTATTATACATGTCGTCGTCCCGGAACCGCTGCACACTTCCGGGCGACATGCGTTGCGTTCTCAGAGAGCCGCTTTCGACTTTTCGAAACGCTTGCGATCGTTTGCGTCGAGATACATCTTGCGCAGACGAATATTCTTCGGCGTCACTTCCATCAGCTCGTCGTCCTGGATCCAGGACAGCGCGCGATCAAGCGTCATGCGGATCGGCGGCGTCAGCTTCACCGCTTCATCCTTGCCGGCGGCGCGGATGTTGGTGAGCTGCTTGCCCTTCAGGACGTTGACCTCAAGGTCGTTGTCGCGCGAATGGATGCCGATGATCATGCCGGCATAGACCTTTTCGCCCGGTTCGATGATCATTGGGCCGCGATCTTCCAGGTTGAACATCGCATACGCGACGGCTTCGCCGGCTGCGTTGGCAAGCAGCACGCCATTGACGCGGCCGCCGATCGCACCCTTATAGGGCTGGTAGTCGTGGAACAGCCGGTTCATGATCGCCGTGCCGCGGGTATCCGTCAGCAGCTCCGACTGGTAGCCGATCAGGCCGCGGGTCGGTGCATAGAAACGCAGGCGAAGACGATTGCCGCCCGACGGACGCAGCTCGACCATTTCGGCCTTGCGCTCCGACATTTTCTGCACGACGACACCGGAATGTTCTTCGTCGACGTCGACGACGACTTCCTCGATCGGCTCCAGCAGCTGGCCGCTTTCATCCTTGTGCATCACGACGCGCGGACGCGACACGGCAAGTTCGAAGCCTTCGCGACGCATGGTTTCGATGAGAACGGCGAGCTGAAGTTCGCCGCGGCCGGAGACGTAGAACGAATCCTTGCCTTCGGCTTCTTCGATCTTCAGGGCGACGTTGCCTTCCGCTTCCTTGAAGAGTCGGTCGCGGATGACGCGTGAAGTCACCTTGTCGCCCTCGGTGCCTGCCAGCGGGCTGTCGTTGACGATGAAGGACATGGTCACCGTCGGCGGGTCAATCGGCTGCGCCTTCATGGCTTCCGAAACGGCCGGATCGCAGAAGGTGTCGGCAACGGTACCCTTGGAGAGGCCGGCGATCGCGACGATATCGCCCGCATGAGCTTCATCGATTGCCGTGCGCTCGATACCGCGGAAGGCGAGGATCTTGGAGATTCGGCCGGTTTCGATCAGCTTGCCGTCCTGGCCGAGAACCTTGACGGCCTGGTTCGGCTTGATCGAGCCCGATGCGATGCGGCCGGTGATGATACGGCCGAGGAAGGGGTTAGCTTCGAGGATCGTGCCGATCATGCGGAACGGACCTTCCTCGACGGTCGGCTCCGGAACATGCTTGAGCACCAGGTCGAGAAGCGGCGCAAGACCCTGATCCTTCGGTCCCTCAGGATTGACGTTCATCCAGCCGTCGCGGCCCGAACCGTAGAGGATCGGGAAGTCGAGCTGTTCGTCGGTCGCGTCGAGATTGGCAAAGAGGTCGAAGACTTCGTTGATGACTTCTTCATGGCGACCGTCCGGGCGGTCGATCTTGTTGATCGCGACGATCGGGCGAAGACCGACCTTCAGCGCCTTGCCGACGACGAACTTGGTCTGCGGCATCGGGCCTTCGGACGCATCGACGAGAACGATCGCGCCATCCACCATCGACAGGATGCGCTCGACTTCACCGCCGAAGTCGGCGTGGCCGGGGGTATCGACGATGTTGATGCGGACACCCTTCCACTCGACCGAGGTCGCCTTGGCGAGAATGGTGATGCCGCGTTCTTTTTCGAGATCGTTCGAGTCCATAACGCGTTCGGCTACGCGCTGATTTTCGCGGAACGAGCCGGACTGCTTGAGAAGCTCATCCACCAGGGTCGTCTTGCCATGGTCAACGTGCGCGATGATCGCGATATTGCGAAGTGCCATATGTGAAATCTCTGAGGCTGCGGCGCACGCTCTTGAGGACGCGCCTATTGGTTTGGGGCGTCCATACAGTTTTTTTTGCGTTTGCGAAAGAGGGGAACGCGCAAAAGCTGCGGCAAGGCCGTCGCCCCGCCGCATCACAGATTGTCATCAAATTGTCTTAGGCGTCGCTGCCTGTCAATTCCTCGAAGGTCGAAAGTCCCTTTTTGACCAGCATCGCATCCGGGCTCGGCAGCTTGCCGCGGAAGGCCTTATAGGCATCTTCCGGATCGACCGAGCCGCCGACGGAATAGATGTTTTCCTTGAGCTTTTTCGCCATCTCGCCGTTGAAGGCGTCACCCGTTTCCTCGAAGGCGGCAAAGGCGTCGGCATCGAGCACCTCCGACCACATGTAGGAGTAATAACCAGCTGAATAACCGCCGGAAAAGATGTGCTGGAAGTGCGGTGTGGCGTGGCGCATGACGATCGATTTCGGCATGCCGATCTCAGCCAGCACCTCCGCCTGCACCGCCATCGGGTCGGCTACCGCCTCGCGCGTGTGAAAGGCCATGTCGACCAGCGCCGACGAGGTGAACTCGACGGTGTTGAAGCCGGCATTGAAGGTGCGGGCCGCCAGCACCTTGTCGAGCAGCGCCTGCGGCATCGGTTCGCCGGTTTCGAAATGCACGGCATAGCGCTTCAGGATATCGGGCACGGTCAGCCAGTGCTCGTAGAGCTGCGACGGCAGTTCGACGAAATCGCGCGAGACGCCGGTGCCGGAAACCGAGGGATAGGTGACATTCGAAAGCATGCCATGCAGCGCATGGCCGAATTCGTGGAACAGCGTGCGGGCATCGTCGAGCGACAGCAGCGCCGGCTTGCCCTCGGCCGGTTTGGCGAAGTTGCAGACGTTGTAGATGATCGGCAATTCACCGTGACGGCCGTTCTTCAGTTTGAGCTTATGCTGCGACTGCAGCGAGCTCATCCAGGCGCCGGATCGTTTCGAACCGCGGGCGAAATAATCGCCGAGGAAAAGGGCGACCAGCCTGTCGTCGCGGTCCCTGATTTCGAAAACCCTGACATCGGGGTGATAGGCCGCCACGCCTTTCTTTTCCACCGCGCGGATGCCGAACAGCCTTTCCGCCACGTCGAAGCAGGCGTCGATGATCTTCTCCAGCTGCAGATAGGGCTTCAGTTCAGCCTCGGAGAAATCGAACTTCCGCGCCCGGATCTTTTCGGCGTAATGGCGCCAGTCCCAGGGCATGACCTCGTGGTTCCGACCCTCCTCGGCGATCAGCGCCGCGATGTCGATCTCCTCCTCGTCGGCACGCTTCACCGCCCGCGCCCAGACCGCTTTCAGCAGGCCATTCACCGCTTCCGCCGTCTTCGCCATGGTGTTGTCGAGCTTCAGCTCGGCAAAATTGCCGTAGCCCAGCAAGCTCGCCACCTGATGGCGCAGCGCCAGCGTTTCCCGAATGACGGCGCGATTGTCCGTCTCTCCGCCGTTTTCGCCGCGCGCCACCCACGCCTTGAAGGCCTGCTCGCGCAAATCCCGGCGCTCTGAGAAGGTGAGGAACGGCTCGATGATCGAACGTGACAGCGTCACCGCAAATTTGCCCTCCTCGCCGCGCTCGCGTGCTGCCGCAGCCATTGCGTCGCGCAGGAATTCCGGCAACCCATCGAGCTCGGATCCCTCGGAAAGCACCAAGGCCCAGGCCTTTTCGTCGGCGAGCACGTTCTGGCCGAATTGCGTGCCGAGGCCGGCAAGCCTTTCATTGATTTCGGCGAGCTTCTCCTGCTCGGCCTTGTCAAGCTTGGCGCCCGATTTGACGAAGCCCTTCCAATGGCGTTTCAGCACCCGCGTCTGTTCCAGCGTCAGACCAAGGCTCTCGCGCTTCTCCCAGAGCGTGTCGATGCGGGCAAAAAGCGCGGCATTCATGCCGATCTTCGAATAGTGGCGCGACATCTTCGGCGAGATCTCCCGCTCCAGCAGCTGGATCGCGTCATTGGTATGCGCACCTGCCTTGTTCCAGAACAGCGCGGAAACCCGCGACAGCGCATCGCCGGCGATCTCCAGCGCCGTGACCGTATTGTCGAAGGTCGGCGCATCGCTGTTTCCGGCAATCTCGTCGATCTCCTGTTCATGCGCGGCTAGCGCCGCGTCGAAGGCGGCAGCAAAATCGCCGTCATCGATGGCGTCGAAACGCGGCAGGCCGTGGAGGCCGTCCCAGTTGGTGAGCGCCGGATTGAAATCATGGGGAGAAGACATCGGAGAATTCCTTTTTGGCATGCGAATGGATCGTCAATATAGGAGAGCGACCGGAGAATTGGTATGTCGCTGGCAGGGCCTTTTGCCTCGCCTGCCAAATCCGGTGGACATCCGTAAAATCTGGCGGACAAAATCTGACGCGTGAAAATTAACCATTTATTAACGATTGACGCGAATCAGGCGCAAGCGCTAGCTTCCGGGTGATCTTCTTGCCAGGGGACATGCGCCATGGAAATTTTTTCCCTGCGGTCTTCTCAGAGTTTGCTATTTAAAAACAACCCTAATAACGCAAAAAATTCGAAGACAGCCGATATTCACATCGAGACCAAAGCTCCGGCCTCCGTCTCGTTCCAGATCGAAGACAGCCTCGATGAGGGGCCTGATTTTACCGCGGTCAGCCCCGGAGAGCTGCGCTCTTATGCGCGCCAAAGCTTTGACAGCGGCGTGATCGATCAGAACACCTACGCCGCGATCTCCGAGCCGTTGCCGATGCATGCGATCGATCCGCTCGGCAACGTGGTCGACCTCTCCAACGTGACCGACGGCACGAGCTTCAATTTCCTCGATTATTACAAGAACCAGCTGCAGGTCGCCATGTCGATCGGCAATCCTAGTGACGTTCAAACGCTGAAATCGGTGGTCAACTTCCTGGACGGCTGAATCACGCCTTGCGCCAGCCGATGAGGCCGGGGGTTGCGTGCCACAGCGCCTGGGCGGCAAACCCCATGAAGAGAACGCCGGAGCAGCGCACGATCAGTCGTTCATGGGCGCGATAGAAGCGCCGCACCGCGCCGGCGCCGATAATGCCGATCAGGATGATGTCGGCAGTCACGAAACCGACGAAGGACACGCCGAGAAGCACCGGCAGCGCCTCGAAATCGAGCGCACCGGCGGAGCCCGCAACCAGGGCAGTGAAGGTGGCGAGCGCTACCGGATAACCTTTCGGATTGGTGACGCCGAAGATCAGGCCGCGCCGAAACGGCCGCTCGACCATGACAAGCGCCTGCCCATCCGCTTTCGGCTTGGCATTGACGGCGCCCCAGCCGATCCAGGCAAGATAGAAACCGCAGGCGAGGCCGAGCAGGTCGAAGACGAAAGTCCCGATCGTCTTCGCGCCGACGATCGCGATCAGCGCCAGCGACGACCAGATCAGATCCCCGACCAGATGCCCCATCATGAAGAAGGCCCCGGCCTTGCGCCCCTGCCCGGCGCCGATACCGAGCAGTTGCAGGAAGGCGGGTCCGGGGATGAGCACGTAGAAAAGCGCCGCCAGGAAGGCGCCGAACAGCAGGGACTGCGTCATGGAATGCTCCGGAGGATATTGATCGCAGAGTAAGCCATCCGCGACGCCGGTCAAGGGACTGCAGCGTCCCCGCCAGGAGCCGATATTTTTCACCATTCTCGTTCCCACGATCAAATGGAGGCGACCGATCCGTTCAAAGTCTTCGGTCGAATACGGCAATCGGCGTTTTCAGCCGGTAGAGCGTCGTTGGCCGCCGGGCCCGCTCGGTCTGTCGCTTTTCGCCCTCGACCACTTCGAGCAGATCCAGATCGTTGATCTTGCGGCGAAAGGCACTTGGGTCCAGCCGTTCGCCCATCACCGTTTCATAAACCGCCTGCAGTTCTGACATCGTAAAGACGGCAGGAAGCAGCCTCGCCGGAATGGTCGAATAGGCGCCTTTGCCGCGCAGCCGCTCCAATGCGGCGTCCACAATTTCATTGTGGTCGAAGGGCAACTTACCGGCGGCCTCGACTGGCCGCAGCTCCAGCAGACTGGCGCTGCCTTCTAAAGCGCCCCGCGGGACCAGCGCAAAATAGGCGATCGATACCGACCAATCGCGAGGATCTCGTCGCGCCGACGCGAAGGTTCGGAGCTGCTCGAAGAATATGCCCTCGAGCCCCGCCTTGGAACGAAGGATGCGCCGGGCCACCGCCTCGGCGTCTGGATCCTCGTCCGTGTGCACATAGCCGCCGATCAACGCCGGAACGCCGGCAAACGGCTCGGCAGGACGCTGAAGCAACGCCACGCATAGCTTTCCTTCGTGCAGGGTCAACAAGACGATGTCGACCGTCACGATCGGTCGTGCGAATTCAGCCTCTGCCATGACAATCCCTGCCGTCCTCTCAGCCCTCATAGCCGCCAACCGAAAAAAAGACAATTCGCAAATAGCAACTTGCAAAATGCAAATTGCAAGTCTATATATTTGGCAACGGCGGCGGGCGGAGCGCCTGAGCCGTATTGCCAAGCAGCAAAGGAGTGATGCCATGGGTATGGGACGTTTCAGCACCGCCGACTGGGCGGCCTACAATGCACGCCATGTGGACGGCCGCAGCCGGTCGGAAATATTCGGCGCTACCGGCATCGATCCGCGGTTCGACCCGGCGCGCTTTTCCACTCGAGAGAGCCGCGACAGCGCTCACAACCCGCAATCGACCCCGATTATTCTGGCCGCGGATGTCACCGGATCGATGGGCATGATCGCCCACGAACTGATGCGCGGCGGGCTCATTACCCTGACATCGGAGATCTACGATCGTCGGCCGGTGTCCGATCCGCACATCATGGTGGCAGCGGTCGGAGATGCGTTCACCGATGCCGCACCCCTGCAGGCCACCCAATTCGAGGCCGACATTTCGCTTGCGAGCCAGATCCGCGCCTTGTGGCTGGAAGGGAACGGCGGTGGCAATAACGGCGAGAGCTACAGCGCCGCCCACCTTCTGGCTGCCCTCAAAACCTCGACCGATGCCTTCGAAAGACGCGGCCGCAAGGGCTATCTCTTCACCATCGGTGACGAGCCGGTTCACAACGGCCTGTCCGCCGACCAGATCGCCCGCATCTTCGGCATCGAACCACCGCGCGGTCTGAGCGCCCGGGAATGCCTCGCGATGGCCCAGAGATCTTACGAGGTCTTCCACATCGTCATCCGCGAGGGCTATGCAGCCACGGGACTTGACCGGGTGCTGCGGAGCTGGCAGCCGCTGCTGCCCGGCCGCGCCTTCGTGCTCGATGACCACAGGCGCATCGCCGAGTTGGTGGTTTCGATCATCGAGATCACAGAGGGCCGGGATGCCAGCGAGGTGGCCGCCAGCTGGCCGGATTCGGCGGCGGCAGTGGTGGCCAAGGCCATTGGCGAACGCCAAAATCGACGCCTTCTGCCCCTCTTCTAAGCGAGATATTTAAAAGCCCCGGCGCGATCGTTCCGGGCACCGTCGAGGAGCAGAATGATGAGTATTCAAGCACAGACCGTAATCGGCGCGCTTTACGGCGACGAAGGCAAGGGACTGATGGTCGATCGCCTTGCCGCGGCCACGCCGAGAGCCGTGGTGGTTCGCAGCAATGGCGGTGCTCAAGCCGGCCATACCGTGGTCGATCCCGCCGGCATCCGCCACGTTTTCCACCATATCGGCTCCGGCAGCTTTGCCGGAGCTGCCACCCACTTCAGTCGCTTCTTCGTCGCTCACCCGATGCTGTTTCTCGGCGAGTTGTCTGCTCTCAATGAGCGGGGTGCGAAGCCTGAGATCAGCAGCGACCCGCGCGCCCTGATCACCACGCCTTTCGACGTCCTGATCAACCAGGCCATAGAACTGAGGCGGGGCGCTGGCCGCCACGGAAGCTGCGGCCTCGGCTTCGGCGAGACCATCGAGCGTAACCTGCACCCGGAATTCGTCCTTTCGACAAAGGACCTGTTCCGCTCCGATCTGCACGCTCGCCTTGTTGCGATCCGCGACAGCTGGGTGCCTGGACGGCTCGCCGCGCTCGGGATCAGCGCTTTACCCGAAGAACTGGCTGCCGTACTGGCCGACGACATCACCATCACCGGATTCGAAGCAGATTGTGCCGCTTATCTCGACCACGTCACGCTCTGGCCCGACCGACGACTGTGCGAACGCGGCGCTGTCATCTTCGAGGCGGCACAAGGCCTCTGCCTCGATCAGCACCGAGGCGCATTTCCGCACGTCACCCGTTCGAATACCGGGCTGGCAAATATACGCGCGATTGCCGCCGAGGCCGGTGTCACAGAGCTGGACGCGCTTTATGTGACGCGCTGCTACACCACCCGCCACGGCGCAGGACCCCTCAAGAGGGAGGTTCCCACGCTCTCCGGCGTCAATGTCGTCGACCCGACCAATGCGCCGAACGAATGGCAGGGTAGCCTCAGGCTCGCCCCACTCGATCTCTTTATGCTCCGCAAGGCCATCGCAGATGATCTGACGTCGGATCACGGCGGTATTGCCGTCAAAGCCGGGCTGGCGGTAACCTGTCTCGATCAGACGGAAGACGGCTTCGCCGTCACCGATCAGGAGCAAGTATTGCGGCTTGATCCTGCCAAGGCCGCGCCTGATATAGCCGATTTCGTCGGTCTGCCGCTCTGGGCCGAGAGCTGGGGACCGCGTCGCCGTGACGTCAGGCTCCATGTCGAAGCAGCCGCGGCGTAATTCGCGCACCAATAGAAGCCCCTTTGGGGTTTGCCGGTGGGCTCGATATTGTCGCTCAGTCTTGGCGCGACTGCTTGATCTCGACAGGCGTCCTCATGATGATTTCCCGATGCGGGAACGGGATCGACACGCCGGCTTCCTTGAACGCATCCCAAAGCGCCATCAGCACCTGGCCCCGGACATTCGTCAAGCCATTTGCGGGATCGGAGATCCAGAAGCGGAGCCGGAAATCAAGCGACGAGGCGCCAAAGCAGGTAAGCCAGCATACCGGCGCCCTGTAGTTATTTGCAACGCGATCCACCGTCGAGGCAGTCGCGATTGCGATTCTGGCGACTTCATGTGGATCGCTGTCATAAGCCGTGCCGAAGTCGACATCGATCCTGACGTAATCACTGGAGAACGACCAGTTGACGACCTGTTGGGAGATGAAGTCCTCGTTGGGGATCAGGTATTCTTTGCCGTCACGCGTGATGACCGAGACGAACCGCGAGCGCAAATCGCGGATCGAACCAAAGGTATCTCCGAGCGTGATCGTGTCGCCCGGCTTGATGGATTTGTCGAGCAGGATGATGATGCCCGAGATGAAGTTCGATACGACTTTCTGAAGGCCGAAGCCTATTCCGACGCCGACTGCGCCGGAAAAAATGGTCAATGCGGTAAGGTCGATGCCGGTCGCCGACAAGGCAATCGCGCCGGCGATCATGATCAATCCAATTTTGATGAACTTGCTGATCAGGACCTTGATCGACGGCGAAAGATCGCCCGACCTCTGCACCCAACGAGACAGGACATTGCCGACGAGAACCGCTACCCAGATGAGCGCGACAGCCAAGACGGCCGCTTTCAGCACAAGAAAGAGTGACAGGCGCACAGCCCCCAGATTGACAGCCAGGCCATCGAGCGCGGAGAGCACCGGACCGTCAAGCCGGAGCGCGTACAGCGCGACATAGCTCCAGCTGGCGATTGCGACCGTGCGCGACAAAGTGGGATTATGAATAATTTTGGTCAGCACGGAGATGATGAACCACGCCGCCGTCAGCGTCAGGGCAGTCGAGACGAGCCACCGTTGCGACGGCCAGGTGTTTTGCGTGAGAGCGACATTTGCAAGCCACAGCCAGACCGCAAGAAAGAGCCACTTCAAGCGCCGCATGAAGGCAATTATGACGCGCAGGAGGTCCGGATTCCCTTTGATGCGCCTGGCTCTCGCTTCCAACGCAGGTTCCGTGCGTGATGCCAGGAACGACGCTGCGACGTAACCGACGGCGATAATCCCGAATTGGTAGAGCGTCCATTCACTGAAGACAAACGTTCGGAACCACAGTTCGAACGCGTCGATTGTCTGCCTGACGTCCATGGTCCCGGCCTTTGTAGCCCTTCAAGGCAGATAAAGGCGTCGACACGATTTTTGTTCAATTATCCGACGATAGCCAGTGATGAAGTTCCACCGCAGGGGGAGCCAAGGGCGATAGCTGCCATTTACTATTTTTGAGATCGTTGCCGCGGATTTCGAGGACGAGAGCGGGACGACGACAAGACGTGCAGCACCGACCTTTCGTCAGTATTCAGCGGGGCGTGTGGCGTGATGGGGAACCCGCCATTCCGGCGGCTACAGTTTACTGAGGCTTGCTACGCTCCCACGAAAACGCCCGCGCGGCAAAGCCGGCGGGCGCATATCCAGTTCGAAAACGAAGCGTGATTACTTCGCGAGGTTGCGCTTGCCGAGCGTGCGCAGGCGCAGCGCGTTGAGCTTGATGAAGCCGGCTGCGTCCTTCTGATCGTAGGCGCCCTGGTCATCCTCGAAAGTGACGAGCTTGTCGGAGTAGAGCGACTTTTCGCTTTCGCGGCCGATGACCATGACGTTGCCCTTGTAGAGCTTCAGCGTCACTTCGCCTTCGACATGCTCCTGGCTCTTGTCGATCAGCGCCTGCAGCATCTCGCGCTCCGGCGAGAACCAGAAACCGTAATAGATCAGCTCGGCGTAGCGCGGCATGATCTCATCCTTGAGATGGGCGGCACCGCGGTCGAGGGTGATCGATTCGATGGCGCGATGCGCCGAGAGCAGGATCGTGCCGCCGGGCGTTTCGTAGACGCCGCGCGACTTCATGCCGACAAAGCGGTTCTCGACGAGGTCGAGACGGCCGATGCCGTTGTCGCGGCCATAGGTGTTGAGGGTGGCCAGCAGCGTCGCCGGCGACATCTCGACGCCGTTGATCGAGACGGCGTCGCCCTTGCGGAACCCGACCTTGATCACCGTCGCCTTGTCGGGCGCGGCCTCCGGGGAGATGGTGCGCATATGCACATATTCCGGCGCCTCCTGGGCGGGGTCCTCGAGAACCTTGCCCTCGGAGGAGGAATGCAGCAGATTGGCGTCGACGGAGAAGGGTGCCTCGCCCTTCTTGTCCTTGGCAACGGGGATCTGATGCTGTTCGGCGAAGGCGAGCAGGTCGGTGCGGCTCTTGAACGCCCAGTCGCGCCACGGCGCGATGATCTTGATGTCGGGGTTCAAAGCATAGGCGGACAGCTCGAAACGAACCTGGTCATTGCCCTTGCCGGTCGCGCCATGGGCGATCGCATCCGCACCCGTCTTGCGCGCGATATCGATCAGGTGCTTGGAAATCAGCGGACGGGCGATCGAGGTGCCTAGCAGATAGACGCCTTCGTAGACGGCATTGGCGCGGAACATCGGGAAGACGAAGTCGCGCACGAATTCCTCGCGCACATCCTCGATGTAGATCTCCTTGATGCCGAGCATCTCGGCCTTCTTGCGCGCCGGCTCCAGCTCTTCGCCCTGGCCGAGATCGGCGGTGAAGGTGACGACTTCGGCGCCGAGTTCCGTCTGCAGCCACTTCAGGATGATCGAGGTGTCGAGGCCGCCGGAATAGGCGAGAACGACTTTCTTCACGTCTTTGTATGATGCCATGATGATGAGGTCCGTTGCATAAAAGGCCGGCGAAAACCCGGTGTCGCGGCACTTTTAGCGAGATTGGCGCGTGACGCAAGGGCAAGTGCAACGCCACCGGCGGCGATAGCGTTTGACAGCGGCAAAGCGGAGCCCATATTCGCCAACGTCCTAGCAATGATCGAGGAGGGGCTCCCGGTGACGAATATTCAAGACATTTTCAGAAAATCCAATGTTGCCGTCGTCACCGGCGGCGCGTCCGGCATCGGCCTGGCGGCAGCGAAATATTTCGCCGGACGCGGCATGAGTGTCGTCATCGGCGATCTCGGCGGCGATCGGCTGGCCGCTGCCGCCGACGAACTCAAGGCCATTGCCGGCGAAGAAGATGTGATGGCGGTCGAGACCGATGTCGCCAGTAGAGACTCTCTTGAGGCGCTCGAACGCGCCGTGCTCCAGCGTTTCGGCCGGGTGCACGTGCTGATGAACAATGCCGGTATCGGCCCCGAGACCTCGATCTTCAGCTCGCAGGCAAACTGGGATCATATCTTCGCCGTCAACCTGATGGGCGTCATCAACGGCACGCGCACCTTCGGCCCGAAGATGCTGTCGCACGGCGAGCCTGGCCTGATCATCAACACCGGCTCGAAGCAGGGCATCACCACGCCGCCCGGCAATCCCGCCTACAATATCTCGAAGGCCGGCGTGAAAGTCTTCACCGAAGCACTCGAGCACGAACTGCGCAATATCGAAGGTGGAAAAATCTCCGCCCATCTGCTCATCCCGGGCTTCGTCTTCACCGGCCTGACCAAGGGCGACCGCGCGGAAAAACCGGCCGCCGCCTGGACACCGGAGCAGACCGTCGACTTCATGGTCGAAAGCCTCGAGCGCGGCGATTTCTATATCCTCTGCCCCGACAATGATGTTGCCCGGCCGGTCGATGAGCGCCGCATGGCCTGGGCCGCCGGCGATATCATCGAAAACCGCCCGCCGCTGTCGCGCTGGCACAAGGACTATGCCGACAAGTTCAAAACCTTCCTCGAACAGAAGTGATTGGCAGCACTGCATATCATCAGGCCATATGCATAAAACCAACAGCGAATGCGCCTCGCATCAATCAAGTTTAATGCGACGCGCATGAGAAGGTTTGATTGGTAATTTTTGGAAAGCCGGGTAGGAAATTATCCTTTCCGTCCGGCTTTCCGAGCGTGCCATGGATTTCCTGCCCAGCCTTTCGACCCTTCTCGCCTTTGCCGCCGCAACGCTGCTGCTCGCGGCGACGCCGGGTCCCGACATGACGCTGTCGATCAGCCGTTCGTTGGCGCAAGGCAAGAAGGCGGCTCTCTTCGTTGTCGTCGGCACCAGCCTCGGCATCGTCGTCCACACCATGCTGATCGCTTTCGGCATCTCGGCGCTGATCACCGCCTCGCCGACCGCCTTCCTGATCCTGAAGACCGGTGGCGCCGGCTATCTGCTCTGGCTCGCCGTGCAGGCGATCCGCTTTGGTTCGAAGCTGACCGTTGCCAAGGTCGAGGAGCAAAAGGGCACCGCCCTTTCGAACATCTCATCGGGCTTCTGGGTCAACCTTCTGAACCCGAAGGTCATCATCTTCTTCATGACCTTCCTGCCGCAATTCGTCAGCGCCGGCGATCCCGCCGTCACCCAGAAGCTGCTGTTCCTCGGGCTTTGCTTCATCCTGATCGGCATGCCGGTCAATGTCGCGGTGGTCCTTGCCGCCGACTGGCTTGCCTCCTGGCTGCAGAACAACAGGAAGGTGCTGCGCGGCATGGACTATACGTTCGCCGGCGTGTTCTCGATCTTCGCCGCCAAGATCCTGCTCACGCAGGCTCGATAGGCCGAATTCAGCCGATCAGCTCGCTGTTGGCTTAGCCAATCAGCACGCTGTTGGTTTAGCCGATCAGCACGCTGTTGCTTAGCCAATCAGCAAAGCATCGTCGTCGAGCGTCTGGCCGCGCATCTTGCGGAACATGGCGATCAGATCCTCGACCTGCAGGTTCTTTCGGTTGTCGCCCGCCACGTCGAGAACGATCTCGCCGCCGTGCAGCATGATCGTGCGGTGGCCGTAATCCAGCGCCTGGCGCATGGAATGCGTCACCATCATCGTCGTCAGCTTGCGCTCGGCGACGATCTTCTGCGTCAGGTTCATCACGAACTCGGCCATCCCGGGATCGAGCGCTGCGGTATGTTCGTCGAGCAGCAGCACCTCGGAACCGGCAAGTGTGGCCATGACGAGCGAAACGGCCTGCCGCTGCCCGCCGGAGAGCAGATCCATGCGGTCCTTCAGCCGGTCTTCCAGCCCGAGATTGAGTTCGGCGATCCGCTCCTTGAAATAATCGCGCCTCTTGCCGGCGAGCGCCGGCGCAAGCCCGCGCCTTTCGCCGCGGCGGGCGGCGAGAGCGAGATTTTCCTCGATCGACAATGAGCCGCAGCTTCCCGTCAGCGGATCCTGGAAGACGCGCGCCACCAGGCCGGCACGCGCCGCCGTCGACTTGCGCGTCACTTCAGTCTTGCCGATCAGTACCTGTCCCTCGCTCGGAATGACATCGCCGGCGAGCACGCCGAGCAGCGTCGATTTGCCGGCGCCGTTGGAGCCGATGACGGTAACGAAGGAGCCCTGCTCGATGGTCAGGCTGACGCCATTCAGCGCCTGCTTCTGCAGCGGCGTGCCGCGTCCGAAGACGACCTTGATGTCCTTGACGCTGATCACGATGCGGCACCTCTGCGAAGGCGGGGAAGAATGAGCGCGAAGGTCACCAGCACCGCCGTCACGAAATTGAGGTCGGAGGCCTGCAGGCCGATGACGTCGCTCGACAGGGCCAGCTGGATGGCGATGCGATAGAGGATCGAGCCGAGCACGCAGCCGATGAGCGCAATCAGCAGGCCGCGGCGTCCGAGCAGCGTCTCGCCGATGATGACGGCGGCAAGCCCGACGACGATCGTGCCGACACCCGAGGTGACGTCGGCAAAACCGTTGGTCTGGGCAAACAGCGCGCCGCCGAGAGCCACCAGCGCATTCGAGATCGCCATGCCGAGATAGATCTGCCGGCTGGTGTCGACGCCCTGGGCGCGAGCCATGCGTGCATTCGCGCCGGTTGCGCGCATGGCAAGTCCGGCGTCGCTTTCGAGGAACCGCCAGACCAGGACGAGCGCGACGATGACGAGAACGCCGACGAAGAGCGGCCGCACGTAGAAATCGCGTAGGCCATGGCCGAAGAACGGGCTGATCATCGTATCGGCATTGATGAGCGCGACATTGGGTTTGCCCATCACTCTGAGGTTGACGGAAAACAGCGCGATCATCGTCAGGATCGAGGCAAGAAGGTTGAGGATCTTGAAGCGTACATTGAGCAGCGCCGTCACCATGCCGGCGGCGGCACCGGCCGCCATGGCAATCAGCGCCGCAAGCCAGGCATTGACGCCAGCGATGATCAGCACAGCGGTTACCGCTGCTCCGAGCGGAAAGGAACCGTCGACCGTCAGGTCGGGAAAATCGAGGACGCGGAAGGCGAGATAGACGCCGAGAGCGACGAAGGAATAGACCAGGCCGAGCTCGACGGCCCCCCAGAATGCGATTTGGCTCAAGGCTTTCAGCCCCTTTTTGTTTCCGTTCCGCCCGTCGCGAAACCGGAGCCTTGTAATACTACAGCCGCCCCCGCGCAAACGGGAGCGGCTGAATGTGAACGGTCGATGGACCGAGGGCCGATTATTCGATGACTTTGTTGGCGCGCGAGAGCACGCTCTCGGGCAGAGTGGCGCCCATCTTGGCAGCCGCCGCCTTGTTGACGACGAGGTCGCTGCCGGCGGCGGTCTTGACCGCGATATCGCCTGGGTTTTCGCCCTTCAGAACGCGCACGACGATTTCGCCCGTCTGCTTGCCGACATCGTAATAGTTGAAGCCGAGCGCGGCGATCGAGCCGCGCGACACCGAATCCGTATCGGCGGTGAAGAGCGGCAGCTTGCTTTCCTCGGCGACCGCGACGGCGCCTTCGAGCGCCGAGATGATCGTATTGTCGGTCGGGATGTAGATCGCATCGGCGCGGCCGACCAGGGCGCGGGCGGCACCCTGAACCTCGGCCGATTTGGTGGCGGCCGATTCGACCACCGTCAGGCCGGCCTTTTCGGCTTCGGCCTTCAGCACGGCGAGCAGCGAAACCGAATTCGCCTCACCTGAGTTGTAGAGATAGCCGATCGTCTTCACCTTCGGGAGGATTTCCTTGATCAGCGCCAGGTGCTCGCCGACCGGCGACATGTCGGAAAGGCCGGTCACATTGCCGCCGGGTTTGTCCATGTTCTTGACGAGCTGGGCGCCGAGCGGATCCGACACGGCGGTGAAGACGACAGGAATGTCGCGCGTCGCAGAGACGACGGCCTGGGCGGACGGCGTGGAGATCGGGACGATGACATTCGGTTCGTCGCCGGCGAACTGGCGGGCGATCTGGGCTGCCGTCGCCGGATTGCCCTGCGCCGATTCGAACACGAATTTCAGGTTCTCGCCCTCCTTGTAGCCGGCGGCCGTCAGCACATCGAGAACCCCTTTGCGGGCCGCATCCAGCGCCGGGTGCTCGACGATCGCCGTAACGGCAACCGTCACGTTTTCAGCCTTTGCAGGCAGGGAAAGGGCCAAAGTGGCGGCAAGAGCGAGCAAAATCGGGCGCATGAGTGTCCTCCTGAATGATTTTGGCGGCACTATTAGGAAAAGCGCATGCTTAAATCAATGCAGGAGAATTGTAGCGAAGATCAAACTTGCTGATCAGTCGTCGGCACCGTGATTGGCGATCATCATCGCCTCGAAGGCCAGCCGCTCGGTCTTGCGCATGCGTTCGGATTCCGATTTCAGCTGGCCGCAGGCGGCGAGAATGTCGCGGCCGCGCGGCGTGCGGATCGGCGAAGCGTAACCGGCCGAATTGATGAAATCGGCGAATTTTTCGATCTGCTCCCAGTCCGAACACTGGTAGTTGGTGCCGGGCCAGGGATTGAACGGAATGAGGTTGATCTTCGCCGGCACGCCTTTCAGGAGCTTGATCAGCCCCTTGGCATCTTCCAGGCTGTCATTGACGTCCTTCAGCATCACATATTCGAAGGTGATGCGCCGCGCATTGGAAAGGCCGGGATAGGCCTTGCAGGCGTCGATCAGTTCCTTCAGCGGATACTTCTTGTTGATCGGGACCAGAATATCGCGCAGGTCGTCGCGCACGGCATGCAACGAGATCGCCAGCATGACGCCGATCTCCTCGCCGGTGCGGAAGATCTCGGGTACGACGCCTGAGGTCGACAGCGTCACGCGACGTTTGGACAGCGACAGGCCGTCGCCATCCGTGGCGATCAGCAGCGCCTGCTTGACGGCATCGAAATTATAGAGCGGCTCGCCCATGCCCATCATGACGATATTGCTGACCTTGCGGCCTTCGGCCGGCATGATCGTGCCTTGCGGCGCTTCGCGATCGGGGAAGTCGCCGAGCCGATCGCGGGCGAGCAGCAACTGCGACAGGATTTCCTCCGCCGTCAGGTTGCGCACCAGCCGCTGCGTGCCGGTGTGACAGAAGGAACAGGTCAGCGTGCAGCCGACCTGGCTGGAAATGCAGAGCGTGCCGCGGCCCTCTTCGGGAATGTAGACGGCTTCGATCTCGACCGGGCGGCCGGCGCCCCGCGCGGGAAAGCGCAGCAGCCACTTGCGGGTGCCATCGTTCGAGACCTGCTCCTCGACGATCTCAGGACGGGCGATGGTGAAATGCTGCTTCAGCATTTCACGCATGTCCTTGGCGACATTCGTCATATGATCGAAATCGGAGACGCCGCGCACATAGATCCAGTTCCAAAGCTGCGCGACGCGCATCTTGATCTGCTTCTCGGCCACGCCTTTTTCCCTGAGGGCCGCCGCCATCTCCTGGCGCGACAGCCCGATCAGGGACGGCTTTTCGGCGCCGGAAGAGGTCTTCGGCGCCTGCGGCTTGGTGACATCAATCGCATCCATGACGGACATAGTCTCTGATCCCGAATTCGAACACGTAACCGCCCCGCAACCCTCGCAGACTTCAGGAGCAAGCCGGAAGAGGTGAGGCGCATGACGGCACATGGACAGAAATTGAATGCGGAACGGCGACGGATACCGCGCTCTGTCCGCTGTTAGCGCGGGCTTTAGCATCATTTTACCCGCGCGTCACTAGAGATAGAAACGGCAAGGGCCGGCGCAAGGCCGGCCCCGTCGAAACTCTCCGGTTGGGAGACCGCTTACTTGCAGCTTTCGATCTGCTTCAGCGCAGCCGAGATGCCCGAAAGCGAATAGCTGTAGGACGTGCCCGTGCCCTTGCGCGAGACGGCATTGACCGTCATCGAATGACCGGTCTTCATCGCTGCGACGAGGGCCGGCTCCTGCGCCGCGTTCTCGACCCAGCCGGCCTTGTCCTTGGTGAACATCACGAAGGTCTTGTTGTCGATGACGACGTTGATCTTCGAATTTTCCTTTACCGTATAGCCCATCATCGCCTGCGGCTCATAGGAGATATTCTGGCCGGGACGCTGCGAGACGATGAAGAAATTGTCGCCGTGGTCGACGCTGGCCGGCTGCTTTGCCGTCGGCACGGACAGCACGTAGCAGACGGTGCTGGCGCCCGACTTGTAGGAATAAGCGCCCCATGCCTGAAACTGCTGAATGCGGGTTGGCGCCGCGGCCTGCTGCGCTGTCGCAACTCCGGCCATACCAAGGGTGAGTGCGAGGGCGGATACGATACTTTTTACAAACATGGATTCCTGCCGGTTCTTGCGATTCAAGGCCCGAAGCGATCATAGCGGGCGGCGCATAATCACGATCTGCTTTATTTTGACTTAATTCAGGTTACCAAATGGTCAACAATAGCTGCGATTTGTATGTGCCTGTGTCATTTCAGCTCGACCACGATTTTTGCCCCTTGCTGAAATCGGCTGCGATGCCGGTGCGCCTATGGCACCGGCCGGCCGTTCGGGTGAATCTAAGACACAAAGATTCAGGCAAGAGTTTGACCTTGCAAAAATCCGTTGTACCTCATTAAGACTTTGGAAATCCGGGACGAAATTTTCGCCGCAGGGGGCTCGTGAGACGACATGGATGCCGAGGAAAGACGGCGTTTCGCTGCCCTCGCAAAGGCTGTCGCAGACGACCGCGACCAGCAGGCCTTTTCCATCCTGTTCGACTATTTCGCCCCGCGCCTGAAGAGCTGGCTGATGCGTCGGAAGATGACCTCAGGCGAGGCCGAAGAGCTGGTTCAGGAGATCATGATCGTGCTCTGGCACAAGGCGGATCTCTACGACGCCACGCGGTCCTCGCTCTCGACCTGGCTCTTTCGCATTGCCCGCAACCGCCGTATCGACCTGCAGCGCCGCGCTAACGCCCGCATCTTCGACGAGACGGACCCGGCCCTGCAGCCGCCGGCCGATATTGGCGCAGAAGAAATCATCGTCAATGACGATCGCGACGCCATAATCCGTGCCGCGGTCGGCCAGCTGCCGAAGGAACAGCGTGACATGCTGCGCGCCGCCTTTTTTCTCGGCCAATCGCACGCCGAGATCGCTGAAGCGACCGGGCTGCCGCTCGGCACGGTGAAATCACGGATCCGGCTTGCCTTCGGCAAACTCCGCAAGGTGCTGGAGCAGGAACGCGGCTGAACTGCGCGCCGGCCCTTCAGATCGTTTTCATCGTATCCGCAGGCGGGTCGGCGAGGACGCGGTCCGCCGCGTCGTAATGGCTTGGCCGGATATGGCCGCGCACCATGGCGAAGGCGGCCGAAAGCACGGCGACGTCGTCAGAAAAGCCGATGACGGCGAAAATATCCGGGATGATGTCGACCGGCATGACGAAATAGGCGAGTGCTGCGAGCAGCACACCGCGCACCTTGGTCGGCGTTTGCGGATCGAGCGCGCAGTAGAAGCCGGCGACGACGTCGCGCGAGAACGGGATCTGCCGCACGGCCCGGCGAAACGTCGGCCAGAACTTCTGCCGCACCGTCTTCTCCCGCCGGCTCTGTGTATCCTCGTCGCCCGGCAGCAGGATTTCCCCGAACTTGACCTCGTCCATCCCTGACATCCTTTCGTCCCTGCGCACATATGGTGATGGCGCCCAGGCTTTCAATCGACCCCTTTCAATCAGCCCCTTTCAATTGGGTCGCCTTCAGCGCAGACGTCGCGCCGCAGCCTTCTCCATCGCCTTGGCGAGCTTGAAATCCAGCTCCGTCAGTCCGCCGGAGTCATGCGTATTCAACGTCACATCCACCCGGGAATAGACGTTGAACCATTCGGGATGATGGTTGAGCTTCTCGGCCGTGATCGCTGCCTCCGTCATGAAGCCGAAGGCTTCGATGAAATTCGAAAACTTGAATGTCTTCGAGATCGAAGAGGCCGCGTCATTGAGCGCCCAGCCGGCAAGCCCCGCCAGTTCCGCCTCGACCGCTGCCCGTTCCAGTCTTTCCCATTTCATGCCATGCTCCTCTGGCTCTTCCGACAGGTCCACCGATGACGCCTATCAGTATCCTTTTCGTTTGCATGGGCAATATATGCCGTTCTCCGCTTGCCGAGGGAATTTTTCGGCATCTTGTCACGGAGGCTGGCCTCACCGGCCGTTTCATCATCGATTCCGCCGGCACCGGCGGCTGGCATGAGGGCGAGCCGCCCGACCGGCGTTCGATTGCCACCGCGCAACGCCATGGCATCGACATATCAGGGCAGCGCGCCCGCCGCATCCGGCCAACTGATTTCAATGGTTTCGATATGATTCTCGCCATGGACCGCGACAATCTGGCGACGCTTGGCAAGATCGCGCCGCCTGAGGCGAATATCCGGCTGTTCGGTGATGCCGCTCTAGGAACCGGAGAGGATATTCCCGATCCCTATTATGGCGGCCCTGATGGTTTCGAGCTGGTCTATACCAGGCTCTTGACCGGCTGCAGCAGCCTGCTCGAAGCGCTGGGCGTCGAACGTGCCTCGTGCAGCGGAAACACTTCCTCTGTCAGGTAGGGTCCGCCGCCGACCGATTCGCGCGACGACAGCAGCACGAAACGCGGCGCCGTGAAGGTTGATGTGTGGAAGTTGCCGCGCCCGGCCAGATATTGCACGACATCGTCGAGCCGCGAGGATTTGAGCCGCGCCAGCGTCACATGCGGCGTGAATTTGCGCGGATCCGGCGGCAGGCCGATGCGCTGGCAGATGCGCTCGATCTCACCCTGCAGGGCATACATCTCCGGCGATTGCGAGACGCCGGCCCAAACCGAATGCGGTTTCTTCGAGCCGAAGGAACCAATGCCTTCGAGCCGGAACTGGAATTCCGGCCGGTCGATCCGGTCGAGCCGTTCGACGATTTCATCGGCCGTGCGGCCGTCGACATCACCGATGAAGCGCAGGGTGATGTGGTAATTCTCCACATCGATCCATCGTGCTCCGGGGAGGCCACCGCGCAGCAATGAAAGGCTCATCGCCGCATTGCGCGGAATTTCGAGGGCGGTAAACAGTCTCGGCATAACGAGCACTCCCCGAATCTTTTGCAGGTGCTTACACGGAATCACGCAATCAATGACCGCGCAAGCCCCTATTTCTTCACACTAGAAATCGTCCCGACGAAATTTGTGACATCGGCTTCCATCTTTTCGACCATGACGTCGACACCCCTTGCATTCGGATGCATCCCGTCGTCGAGTTTCAGCCCGGCATCGAGCGCCACCCCGTCTAGGAAGAAATCATACAGCCGAACTCCATGTTTCTCGGAAAGTTTCCGATAAATCGGATTGAAGCGTGCGGCATAGTCCGCCCCCATATTGGGCGGCGCCATCATGCCGACGAGCAGCACGGCGATGCCGCGCTGCTTCAGCCGGCCAATCATCTGGTCGAGGTTCTTCTCGCTCTCTTCCGGCGGGATGCCGCGCAGCGCATCGTTGGCGCCGAGCTCCAGGATGACGCCGTCGGTGCCGTCGGGCACCGACCAGTCGATCCGGGCAAGCCCCCCGGTCGTCGTGTCGCCCGAGACGCCAGCATTGGCAATGGCGACGTCGAGCCCCTTCGCCTTCAAAGCGGCCTGCAGCTTCTCCGGAAAGCCGTTCCCGGGCGGCAGCTGATAGCCTGCCATCAGGCTGTCCCCGAACCCGACCAGATTGATCGTCCGGGCCGCGGCGGCACCGGTAAAAATCAGCGAGACGGCAATGACGGTGAATTGAAGGGCGGCAACTTTAAATCTCATTCTGGCTTCCCTAGATTGGCGAGGTGCCGTCATGCGGCCATTCGGTTAGGGATTTATATAGGGCGATTTCTGTTGGCAAAAACCATCATCGAGTTGAAGGGCGCCGATCTGACCCTTGGCAGTGCAGCCGCTTCCGTCCATGTGCTGAAGGGCATCGACCTCGATATATCAGCCGGCGAATCCGTCGGAATCGTCGGCCCTTCCGGTTCCGGCAAGTCGACGCTGCTGATGGTGCTTGCCGGATTGGAGAAGCTCGACAGCGGCGAAATCAACATCAACGACACGCCGCTCCATGCGCTCAGCGAGGACGAGGTCGCCGACTTCCGCGGCCGTAACATCGGCATCGTCTTCCAGTCCTTCCACCTGATTGCCAATATGACGGCGCTGGAAAACGTCGCCGTGCCGCTGGAGCTCGCCAATGTCCGCAACGCCTTCGAAATCGCCCGCCGCGAGCTGAATTCGGTCGGCCTCGGCGAACGGTTGAACCACTATCCCGGCCAGCTTTCCGGCGGCGAACAGCAGCGCGTCGCGATCGCTAGGGCGCTCGCCCCCTCGCCCGCTCTGCTGATCGCCGACGAGCCCACCGGCAATCTCGATACCGAGACCGGCCGCCAGATCGCCGACCTATTGTTTTCCAAACAGGCCGAACGCGGCATGACCCTGCTGCTCGTCACCCACGACGTCTCGCTTGCGAACCGTTGCTCGCGCCAGATCCGCGTCCGCTCCGGCCGGATCGAAGGCGACAGCGCCGCCCGCCGCAGCGAGGCGGCAATCGCATGAGAATGATCGCGCCGCGCACCGCACTTGCTTTTCGCCTGGCGCTCCGTGAGCTGCGCGGCGGCATTCGCGGCTTCTACATCTTCCTCGCCTGCATCGCCCTCGGTACAGGCGCGATTGCCGCCGTCAATTCGGTTTCGCAGTCGATCACCGACACGATCGCCTCGCAGGGGCAGGAGCTCTTGGCCGGCGACGTCCGCTTCGAGCTCAACAACCGCGAGGCCACAGCTGAGGAGATGGCCTTCCTCGAAAGTCTCGGCACCGTCTCGGTGTCGACCGGCCTGCGTTCGATGGCCCGCAAGCCTGATGGTTCCGACCAGGCGCTGGTCGAAGTCAAGGCCGTCGACGACGCCTACCCGCTCTATGGCAGCTTCGCGGCCGAGCCGGATTATCCGCTTGCCGCCCTGCTGTCGGCCCAAAGCGGCACCTACGGCGCGGTCGCAGCGCCGCTGCTGCTCGACCGGCTTGGCCTTGCGGTCGGTGACGAATTGCTGCTCGGCAACGTCAAACTCAGCATTACCGGCACCGTCAAGACCGAGCCGGACGCCCTCTCGGAAGGTTTTGGCTTTGCGCCGCGCCTGCTCGTCAGCCGCCGGGCGCTCGAGGCCTCGGGCCTGATCCAGACCGGAAGCCTGGTCGAACATGCCTATAAGATCCGGCTGGAGAACAAGGGCGCAATGCCGGGCATCCAGGCGCGCGCCGCCAAGGAATTTCCCTCCGCTGGCTGGGCTGTCCGCACCAGCGACCGCGCCGCTCCCTCGCTTACCGAAAACATCACCCGATTCTCGCAGTTCCTGACGCTGGTCGGCCTCACGGCGCTGATCGTTGGCGGCGTCGGCGTCGCCAACGCCGTGCGGGCCTTTCTCGATTCCAAGCGCACCACCATCGCCAGCTTCAAATGCCTCGGCGCACCGGCCCAGGTCGTGGTTCTGATCTATCTCTTCCAGATCGCCATCATCGCCCTTGGCGGCATCATGATCGGCCTCGTCATCGGCGCCCTGTCGCAGATCTTCGCCGCCCAGTTCCTGGCGCAATTCCTGCCGGTATCCACCGCGCCGGCGCTCTATCCCGGCGCCCTGCTGCTTGCGGCGCTCTTTGGCATCCTGACGACGCTCGCCTTCGCCATCCTGCCGCTCGGCCATGCCCGCGAAGTGCCGGCGACGGCCCTCTTCCGCGAGCAGGGCTTCGAGGCCCGCCGCCTGCCGTCCTGGCCCTACATCCTGCTGGCCGCCCTGTTCATGGCGACCCTTGCCGGCCTCGCCGTCCTCACCTCCTATGATCGCTACATCGCCATTGTCTTCGTCGGTGCGATCGTCTTCGCCTTTGTCGTGCTGCGTCTCGTCGCCGCCCTGATCGCCTGGCTCGCGCGCCGCAGCCCGCGCGTCAACTCGCCGGCGCTCAGGCTTGCGATCGGCAACATCCACCGTCCCGGCGCCCTGACGCCCTCGGTGGTGCTGTCGCTCGGCCTCGGCCTGGCATTGTTGGTGACGCTGACCCTGATCGACGGAAACCTGCGCCAGCAGCTGACCGGCCGCATGAACGAGGGCGCGCCGAACTTCTTCTTCGTCGATATCCAGAGCGCCGAGGTCGACGCGTTCCGCAATCTTGTCCAGACGCAGGCGCCGAATGGCAAGCTCATGGAAGTGCCGATGCTGCGCGGCCGCATCGTTGCCTTCAACGGCGAAGACGTCACCAAGATGAATGTGCCGGCCGCTGGCCGCTGGGTGCTGAACGGCGATCGCGGCATCACCTACGACGACACCTTGCCGGAAAACGCGGCGCTGACCGAAGGCAGCTGGTGGGACAAGGATTACAGCGGCGAACCGCTCGTCTCCTTCTCCTCGGAAGAAGCGCACGAACTTGGCCTGAAGATCGGCGACACCATCACCGTCAATGTGCTCGGACGCAACATCACGGCCAAGATCGCCAATCTGCGCCGCGTCCAGTGGGAATCGCTGTCGATCAATTTCGTCATGGTCTTCTCGCCGAACACCTTCCGCGGCGCTCCGCATGTCTGGCTCGCAACCCTGACCGATCCCGCCTCGACGCCGGCCGAAGATGCGGCGATCTTGAAATCCGTCACCAACACCTATCCCACGATCACCAGCGTGCGCGTCAAGGATGCGATCGACATCGTCAATCAGCTCGTTGCGCAGCTTGCGACCGCGATCCGCGCCGCGGCATCGGTGGCCCTGATCGCCTCGATCCTCGTCCTCGCCGGAGCGCTTGCCGCCGGCAACCGGGCGCGCACCCACGATGCCGTAGTGCTGAAGACGCTGGGCGCCACCCGGGCCATGCTGATCCGCGCCTTCAGTTACGAATATCTGATCCTCGGGCTCGCAACCGCGATTTTCGCGCTATTCGCCGGCGCCGTCGCCGCCTGGTTCATCGTCGCCCGCATCATGCGCCTGCCCTCGGCCTTTCTGCCCGATGTGGCGGGGCTGACGCTGGTGACGGCGCTCGTCCTGACCGTCGGCATCGGCCTGATCGGCACTTGGCGCATCCTCGGCCAGAAGGCGGCCCCGGTTCTGCGCGAACTTTGACCGAGGGGACACGCCAAACCCTTCACCTTACGGCGATTTAACCGGCCGGGCCTTTGCAACCCTCTTGTTTGCAAAGGGCGAAGGCCTCATATTGTCTGCAGGCATGCTGGAGCTCCGCAGCGGCGCCCGGGTCGAAAACCCCGACACCGTATCTCCATCGGAGCTTGTAAGAGGAAACTATGGCTGACCTTCGTAACTATCAAAGCCGCGCTCAGACCGGCGAGATGATTGATCAAGGCCTGCGCGCTTATATGCTCAAGGTCTACAACCTGATGGCGCTGGGTCTGGCGATCACCGGTGTGGCCGCATATTTGTCGTTCCAACTCGCGTTCTCCAATGGCGAGATCACCGCTTTCGGCCAGGCGATCTATCTGAGCCCGCTGAAATGGGTGGTCATTCTGGCGCCGCTGGCTCTGGTGTTCTTCCTGAGCTTCCGGATCCATAGCATGACGGTGAGCGCCGCCCAGACGACCTTCGCGATCTATGCCGCGCTCGTCGGTCTGTCACTCTCGTCGATCTTCCTGATCTATACCGGTCAGAGCGTCGTTCAGACCTTCTTCGTCACCGCCGCCTCGTTCGGCGCGCTGTCGCTGTACGGCTACACGACGAAGCGTGACCTGTCGGCAATCGGCTCGTTCCTGATCATGGGTCTCTTCGGCCTGATCATCGCCTCACTCGTCAACGTCTTCCTGGCTTCGTCCGCAATGCAGTTCGCCATCTCGGTGATCGGCGTGCTGATCTTCGCAGGCCTCACCGCCTACGACACGCAGCGGATCAAGGAGCTCTACTACGAAGCTGATGACGTCGCTGTTGCCGGCCGCAAGGCGATCATGGGCGCACTGACGCTCTATCTCGACTTCATCAACCTCTTCATGTTCCTGCTGCAGTTCATGGGCAACCGTAAATAAGCAGGTCCATCAAGATCGAAAAGGCGGCTTCGGCCGCCTTTTTTGTTGCGCCGCTTTCGGAGGAATGGTTTTAGAGGAGTTCTGCCCCGCCGCTGGACCAACCGCTCGATGTCCTTCCTTCTGCGTGACGCCTCTGAAGCCGATATCTCCGCCATTACCGGGATCTATCGTGACTCCGTCCTGAACGGCGTTGCAAGCTACGAGATCACACCGCCCCCCGAGGCCGAGATGGCGCAGCGTTTTACCGCGATCGTCGGCCAGCAATATCCCTATATCGCCGCCATTGATGACGACGGAAGCTTCCTCGGCTACGCCTACGCCTCGGCTTTCCGCACCCGCCCGGCCTATCGCTGGATGGTGGAGGATTCGATCTACCTGGCGCCCGAAGCCCGCGGTCAAGGCATCGGCAAGGCGCTGATGTCCGAATTGATCGACCGCTGCACCGCCCTGGGTTTTCGTCAGATGGTGGCCGTCATCGGCGGTGCGAGCCCTGCCTCGATCGCGCTTCATCTCAAGGCTGGTTTCGTGGAGGTCGGCCTGATGCAGGGCACAGGCTACAAGCATGGTCGCTGGCTTGATACGATGCTCATGCAGCGCAGCCTCGGCGCGGGCACGACGACCGATCCGGATCCATCCACCTATCCCGGGACGTTGTTTGCCGGCTGATCAGGCTTACTTGTCGACCAGCTTCAAGGCCTTGTCGAATACCTTGAGCACTTGATTGAGCTCGTGTCCGCGCTTCAGGATCATACCGTTGACGTTGATGACGGAATAGGCGCCTTGCTTGGCCGCGAGCTTCGGGTTCTTTTCGATTCGGAAGAACGGCATTTCGCCGGAGCGCTTGAAGACGGAAAACACCGCCCTGTCTTTCAGGTGATCGATGGCGTAATCGCGCCATTCGCCCTCGCCGACCATGCGGCCGTAGATCCAGAGGATCGCGTCGAGTTCGCGCCTATGAAAAGTCACCGGAAGCGGATCTTTGCTTTGCTTGTATTCCCTGAGATCGACGACGACTGAGGAAGTGTTGTCGACGGAGCGGCTTTCGCCGTGTCGCAAATCCGGCTGATCTGTCATCAGTCTCCCGAGGCCTCCGCTTGTGACAGGAGAATGACAGTTTGCCCGAGCCGCCACAAATTGCAAGAGTGCGGCCCGTCACATTCGGCCGCAGTGGACTGTGGACAGAGGCGACGCTTTCTCGGCAGCGCCGCATTTCAGTCAAAACAGCGCCTCATTTGCAGGGGAATTATGCATCCCGGTTTGGCGCCAGCGCGCCAAAGGGCCCGGCGGAGCGTATCGACCTTAACCCCAGCCCCGAATACGCTCAGCCGGGCCGTCCGGACCCTACATCCGCAAGCGGATGAATCTCAAATATTTTTGCCCGCCATCACCACGGTCGCGCCAAGGATCGCGGCCGGATCGCCGTCCGCGGTCGCCGACTGCAGCAGGATAGCGCAACCCTCGAGCTGCGGCCGCTGCAGGACGCTTGCCGGCAGCGTCAGATTGGTCGCCTTGCCATCCCACATGCCAACGGTTTCGACATTGGTGACGCTGTGCAGATAGGAGATCTTCTTGCCGCTGTTTTCACCCTTCTCGACGTCGATCGTCTTCTCCTTGTCGAAATAGACCATGACGACATTGGCTTTACCCTGCCCGGCGCCGATCTTGATTTCCAGTTCGTCGCCGCGCATCGATGCGCTGATGGGAACGGTCAGTCCGTTGCCTTCGCTGCTGTAAATGTCGATCTTGCTGTTGATGCCGGTGAGATCGGAGCCGGCCAGATGACTGCGCCCATTGACGATGGCCTGCGGCGTGTAGACGTTGCTGCGGCCCATCGTCCTGGCATAGCCGTACTGCCGCTCGGTGTTTTCCTTCGAGCTCAGCGTATCGGCCCAGCCGAGATAATTCCAGTAATCGACGTGATAGGCGAGCGCAATGACATTGCCTTGGTTCACCAGCTTGCGAAAGGCCGCGTCAGCAGGGGGACAGGAGGAGCAGCCCTGCGCCGTGAACAGCTCGACGACGCCTTTCGGGGTGCCGTCTTCGGCATGCAACGGGCTTGCGAGAACAACACCGGCGAACAGCGGGATCAAGAAACGGGGGGACATTCACCTGCACCTCTTTTTCAGCGCCGACGGCGGATTGGTACCGGAGGCTCTGAGATATGAACGTACGAATAATCCTTCCGGGTCCAAACGAAAAGTCACGAACGGGTGAGACGTAGCTCGACCGGAAGCCGCAGAAAACAAATCATCGTGAGCCTGCTCAAATGCTGCCGCCGCAAAAGAAAAGCCGCCGGAAATCGCTCTCCGGCGGCCACACTCATCTCAGGCTCTTAACGATCAGGCAGCGAGATCGCGCAGCACCGTCTGCAGGATGCCGCCATTGTTGAGGTAGATTACCTCGTCGAGCGTATCGACGCGCGACAGCAGCGGAACGTCCTTCACGGTGCCGTCGCTATAGGTGATCTTGGCGATCTTCCGCTCGCGCGGCTTGATCTTGTCCAGGCCCTCGATGGTGACGAGTTCGTCGCCCTTCAGGCCGAGGCTCTGCCAGGTCGTGCCCTCTTCGAAGACAAAGGGGATGACGCCCATGCCGACCAGATTCGAGCGATGGATGCGCTCAAAGGACTGGGCGATCACCGCCTTGACGCCGAGCAGGTTGGTACCCTTGGCAGCCCAGTCGCGCGACGAGCCGTTGCCGTATTCGACACCGGCGAAGATGACGAGCGGCACCCCTTCGGACTTGTACTGCATGGCGGCGTCGTAGATCGAGGTCTCCTCCTTCGACGGGTAGTGGATGGTGTAGCCACCTTCCTTGCCGTTCGGGCCAAGCATGTGGTTGCGGATGCGAATGTTGGCGAAGGTGCCGCGCATCATCACTTCATGGTTGCCGCGGCGTGTGCCGTACTGGTTGAAGTCGGCAACTGCAACGTCGTGGCCGATGAGGTAGGCGCCTGCCGGCGAAGCCGCCTTGATCGAACCGGCCGGCGAGATGTGGTCGGTGGTGATCTTATCGCCGAACAAGCCGAGGACGCGCGCGCCCTTGATATCAGCGACGCCGGTGCCCTTCTTGCCCATGCCGACGAAGTAGGGCGGGTTCTGGACATAGGTCGAGTTGTCGTCCCAGGCATAGGTCTGGCCCGGCGGAACCTGAACGGCCTGCCAGTTGACGTCGCCCTTGAAGACGTCGGCGTACTTGGATTCATAGAGCTCGCGGGTGACGTATTTCTGGATGAATTCCTGCACCTCATGCGAGGTCGGCCAGATATCCTTGAGATAAACAGGATTGCCGTTCTGGTCTTCGCCGATCGGTTCCTTGGTGAGATCCTTCTGCACGGTGCCGGCGAGCGCGTAAGCGACGACGAGCGGCGGCGAAGCCAAGTAATTCGCCTGGACGTCAGGCGAGATACGGCCTTCGAAGTTGCGGTTCCCCGACAGGACGCCGGATACGATCAGGCCCTTGTCGTTGATCGTCTTCGAGATCGGCGCCGGCAGCGGGCCGGAATTGCCGATGCAGGTGGTGCAGCCGAAGCCGACGAGGTTGAAGCCGAGCTTGTCGAGGTCGGCCTGCAAGCCGGACTTGGCGAGATATTCGCCGACGACCTGCGATCCCGGCGCCAGCGAGGTCTTGACCCACGGCTTGGTCTTCAGGCCCTTGGCAACGGCGTTGCGGGCGAGAAGGCCGGCAGCGATCAGTACCGACGGGTTGGAGGTGTTGGTGCACGAGGTGATGGCGGCAATCGCGACGTCACCATGGCCGAGATCGAAATCCGTGCCTTCGACCGCATAGCGGTTGCTGAGCTGCCCGGGCTTCTTGTAATCGGCATCCATCGAACCGGCGAAACCGGAAGCGATGTTTTCGAGCGCGATGCGCCCTTCCGGACGCTTAGGGCCGGCCATCGACGGCACGACGTCGCCGAGGTCGAGTTCCAGGGTGTCGGTGAAGACCAGATCGGAACCGTCGCCTTCACGCCACATGCCCTGGGCCTTCGAATAGGCTTCGACCAGCGCGATCCGGTCATGCGTGCGGCCGGACATGGTGAGATAGTTGATGGTTTCGCCGTCAACCGGGAAGAAGCCGCAGGTGGCGCCGTATTCCGGACCCATGTTGCCGATCGTCGCACGGTCGGCGAGCGGCATGTTGTCCATGCCGGGGCCGAAGAATTCGACGAATTTGGAAACGACGCCCTTCTTGCGCAGCATCTGCACGACGGTCAGAACGAGGTCGGTCGCGGTCACGCCTTCCTTGAGCTTGCCGGTCAGCTTGAAGCCGATGACTTCGGGCAGCAGCATCGAGACCGGCTGGCCGAGCATCGCCGCTTCCGCTTCGATACCGCCCACGCCCCAGCCGAGAACGCCGAGACCGTTGATCATCGTCGTGTGGCTGTCGGTGCCGACGCAGGTATCGGGATAGGCGATCGTCTCGCCGTCTTCTTCCTTCGTCCAGACGGTCTGGCCGAGATATTCGAGATTGACCTGGTGACAGATGCCGGTGCCCGGAGGAACGACGCGGAAATTCTTGAAGGCCTGCTGGCCCCACTTCAGGAAACGGTAACGCTCGCCGTTGCGCTGATATTCCAGCTCGACGTTCTTGGCGAAAGCCTGCGGCGTGCCGAATTCATCGACGATGACGGAGTGGTCGATGACGAGATCGACGGGAACGAGCGGGTTGATCTTCTCGGGATCGCCGCCGAGCGACACCATCGCGTCGCGCATCGCGGCAAGGTCGACGACGGCGGGAACGCCGGTGAAGTCCTGCATCAGCACGCGCGCCGGGCGATAGGCGATTTCGTTTTCGACCGCACCCTTGTTGTTCAGCCACTCGGCAACGGCCAGGATATGCTCCTTGGTGACCGACTGGCCATCTTCGAAGCGCAGCAGATTTTCCAGCAGCACCTTCATCGAATAGGGCAGCTTGGAAACGCCGGGCAGACCATTTGCCTCAGCCTTGGGCAGGCTGTAATAGACATAGTCCTTCCCGTTCACGGAAAGCGTGGAACGACAATTGAAACTGTCAAGAGATTTAGACACGAGAGACCCCGTTTCTGATAGCCAACACAGTCGTGCGAACGCCTATGCACTTAATGCACATCAGGATGCGGGTACGGCCATTTCCGCTGTCCGCACGTGGAGCAGACGCTCCAAGTTCGGCGCAAGGATGAAATTCACGCCGACCGCTGGCGTGGTTGCAGGTCTTATAGATAATTTCCTAAAAACTTGCCATACCCGGAAACGAGCAAAATCGGACATTTTTTGACCCATCCGGAAGCCAAAACGAAGAAAGAACCGATGCATGCATCTCACCGCCGAAAATCTGGCCGCAAGGCGCGGTGACGATCTGATTTTCGTTAATCTTTCCTTTCACTTGGCGGCCGGCGAGGCGCTTGTGTTGACGGGGAGAAATGGATCGGGAAAGTCCACTTTGCTGCGTGTTGTTGCCGGCCTCCTGCGGCCGGAAAAAGGCACTGTCGTCTTTCATGGCGACGGCAGCCGGGAAGGCCGGCATCCCGGCGAGGTCAGCCACTACCTCGGCCATCGAAACGCAATGAAGAATGAACTTACGGTTGCAGAGAACCTCGATTTCTGGCGCACCTTTCTCGACGAAACGGAAACTTCTGCCGGCCTGTCCCTTGAGGAGGCAGCCGAAGCCGTCGGCCTCTCGGGAATAACCCACCTTCCCTTCGGCTATCTCTCCGCCGGCCAGCAGCGCCGATTCGCCTTCGCCAAGCTGCTCGTCGCCCATCGCCCGGTCTGGATCCTCGACGAGCCCACAGCGGCGCTCGATGCCAGCGCCGACCGGCTGTTCGCCGGATTGATCGAAGCGCATCTGGCAAAGGGTGGCATTCTTCTGGCGGCGACACATCAGCCGCTGGGATTGAAGAATATGCAGGAATTGAAAATGACGGGCTTTGCCGGCGTGGATCAGGGAGTGTGGGGATGACTGCCCTCTTCCTCCGCGACCTGAAACTTTCCATCCGCGCCGGCGGCGGTGCGCTGATCGGCGTGCTGTTCTTCCTGACCGTCGTCGCCGTCATCCCCTTCGGCGTCGGGCCGGATCTCAAGCTGCTTTCGCGCATCGGCCCAGCCATCGTCTGGATCGGCGCGCTGCTTGCCGCCCTTCTCGGCCTCGACCGCCTGTTCCAGGCCGAGCGCGACGACGGATCGCTCGACCTGATGCTGATGCAGGAAACACCGCTTGTCCTGACCGTGCTGGTCAAATGCTTCGCCCATTGGGCCGCCACCAGCCTGCCGCTGGTGATCGCCTCGCCGCTGCTCGGCCTCTTCATGAATATGGACGAGGCAGCGATCGGCGCGACCATGCTGACGCTGCTTGTCGGCTCGCCGGCCATTACCTTCATTGGCGCCGTCGGCGCTGCCGTTGCCGTCGCCCTGCCCCGCGGCGGCCTGCTGGTTTCGATCCTGGTCCTGCCGCTGACCATCCCGGTGCTGATCTTCGGCGTCAGCGCCACCTATGCCGCGGTCGAGGATCCCGCCCCTTTCCTGCCGCCCTTCCTCATCCTGACTGCGCTGACGCTGTTCTTTGCGGTGATCGGCCCGGCCGCCGCTGCGCTCGCGCTTCGAAACACGTCGGATTGAATGTCACTCGATTGCGGGAACAGCCGGATAGGGATAAGGAAGCGGCCATGAACGACATAAGCCTTGCCATCCGTAAATTCAGCGATCTCGCCAATCCGACGCGATTTCTGGCGCTGGCGGCCCGCGTCATTCCTTGGCTGGCTTGCATCACCGCGCTGTGTTTCGCGGCCGGCCTCTATCTCAGCTTCTCGACCGAAGGCGATTACCAACAGGGCGAGACCGTTCGGATCATGTATATCCACGTGCCTGCCGCCTGGCTTTCGATGATGTGCTACACCATCATGAGCGTCTCGGCGATCGGCACGCTCGTCTGGCGCCACCCGCTGGCCGACGTCTCCGCCAAGGCCGCAGCCCCGCTCGGCGCCGCCTTCACCTTGCTCGCGCTGGTCACCGGCTCGCTCTGGGGCAAGCCGATGTGGGGTACCTGGTGGGTGTGGGATGCGCGCCTGACCTCGGTCTTCGTGCTCTTTCTGATGTATCTCGGCCTGATTGCGCTGAGCCGCGCCATCGACGATCCGTCGAGGGCGGCGCGGGTCTCAGCCGTGCTCACCCTTGTCGGCTTCGTCAACATTCCGATCATCAAGTTCTCCGTCGAATGGTGGAACACGCTGCACCAGTCGGCGAGCGTGCTCAGGATCGGCGGTCCGGCGATCGATCCGGAATTCCTGCGCCCGCTGCTCATCATGGCGATCGCCTTCACCCTCCTCTTCTTCACCCTGCACATCATGGCGATGAGGAACGAGATCTGGCGCCGCCGGATCGCCGCGCAGCGCCGTCTCGCCGCCCGGATGGCGAGCCGGGAGGAGTAGATCATGACGCATGCCTTCTACGTCTACGCCTCCTACGGCTTTGCGGCGCTCGTGACGATCGCGGTCACGCTCTGGACCTGGGCCGACGGCCGGGCGCGCCGGCGTGAGCTCGCAGCCCTCGAAGCCGCGGGCATTCGCCGCCGCTCGGCGTCCGCGAGGGACGGCGAATGAGCGAAACACCTGAAACCAAGCCCGGCAAGCCGAGCGGACTTAGCCGCTACGCCCTGGCGCTTCTGCCGCTGTTCGTCTTCGGCGCCATTGCCGCGACGGCCGCAAAGATGCTCTATGACCAGGATTTCCATGGCAAGAACATCGCCGAAATCCCGTCGGCCCTGATCGGCACCAAGGCGCCGGCGCTGAACCTTCCGCCGCTCGACGGCGCAAATCTGCCGGCGCTGACCGATGCGGCGATCACGGGCAAGCTGACCCTGGTCAACGTCTTTGCCTCCTGGTGCATCCCCTGCCGGGACGAACACCCGATCTTGAAGGAACTGGCGAAGGACAGTCGGCTGATCATCGTCGCCATCAATTACAAGGACAAGAACGACAACGCCCTGCGTTTCCTCGGCGAGCTCGGAAATCCCTATCGGGCGATCGGCGTCGACCCGAACGGCAAGGCGGCGATCGACTGGGGCGTCTACGGGATCCCGGAAAGTTATCTGGTCGCCCCCGACGGCACCATCCTCTACAAACGCGTCGGCCCCTTCGACGATATCAGCCTGAAGGAAGGGCTGTTTCCGGCGATGGAAAAGGCGCTGGCGAAGCCGGCTTCGTAAGCATCATTCCGGATGAGGGGTCTTTGCAACGACGTGGGCCTAAACCCCACCCTGCCAGACCTTGATCGCCTCCACCGGCCAGATCAGCATCAGCACGTTGAGCGTCAGATTATCGCGGATCACGTAGCCGGTGAAAATCTCGAAGAAAATGGCGATCGCCACCGTCAGCGCCACCGGCGCCCGCGATGCAAAGAAGAAGCCGACGCACATGAAAACGGTGTCCATCGCCGAATTCAGGATGCTGTCGCCGTAATAATCGAGCGCGATCGTCGCCGTGCGGTAGCGGTCGATGATGAGGGGCGAATTCTCCAGCAGCTCCCAGCCGGATTCGATCACCAGCGCCAGGAGCAGCCGTGCCGCCAGCGGCTTGCGGCGGAGGATGAGATATCCGAGGCCGTAAAACAGGAAGCCGTGGATGATATGCGACGGCGTGTACCAGTCGGACAGATGCTGCGAATTGCCGCTGGTATTGACCCCGCCTTCCCACAGCTTGACATAACCGCAGGCGCAGATCGGCACGCGGCCCATCAGATATTCGGTGACGATCTGCGCGACCAGCACCGCAACGCAGGCGACGAACCAGAAACTCTGGTGTCTGACACGATATTCGGCGTCTGCGGCACTCACTTCTCGCCGTCCGTTTCCAAGTTGATACTGTGTTTCAGCACCAGCGGCATCTGCGCCAGCGTAAAGATGATGGTGATCGGCATCGTGCCCCAGACCTTGAAGGCGACCCAGGTATCGTCGGAAAAATTGCGCCAGACGACTTCGTTCAGCACGGCGAGGAACAGAAAGAAGATGCCCCAGCGGATGGTGAGCTTGCGCCAGCCTTCGGCATCGAGCTGAAAAGCGGCGTTGAAGACGTAGCCGAGCAGCGACCGGCCGAAGGCGAGCCCGCCGAGCAGCGCGACGCCGAAGAGCGTGTTGACGATGGTCGGCTTCATCTTGATGAAGGTCTCGTTCTGCAGCCAGATCGACAGTGAGCCAAAGATCACGACGACGATGCCGGAGACGAAGGGCATGATCGGCAGATGGCCGAGCACGATCTTCGAAACGATCAGCGAAAAAACCGTCGCTGCCATGAAGAGCCCGGTTGCGACGAACAGCGGACCGCCAAGTTCCGAAAGAGCAGGAAACCGCTCCACCAGCCACTGGCCGCGCAGATTGGCAAAGAAGAAAATCAACAGCGGCCCGAGCTCCAGCGCCAGCTTCAACAGCGGATGATGCCGGTCGGCCGCGCTCGGGGTGATATCGCTTTCGGTGGTCATGCGTTCGTCAAACCTGCTGTTCCTGAAAACCTGTTCCCGTCATGCCCTGCAGGCTTTCGGCGGCATATCTGTGGCATCATTGGGGAAGTCCGGCAATGGCGTGCGCGAAGTCCTCGGCCTCGAACGGCTCCAGATCGTCGACACCTTCGCCCACGCCGATGAAATAGACCGGCAGCTTGTGCTTGGCGGAGATGGCCACCAGGATGCCGCCGCGCGCCGTGCCGTCGAGCTTGGTCATGATCAGGCCGTTGACGCCGGCGACATTGCGGAAGATCTCGACCTGGCTCAGCGCATTCTGTCCCGTCGTCGCGTCGAGCGTCTGCAGCACGGTGTGCGGCGCATCGGGATCGAGCTTGCCGAGAACGCGCACGATCTTCTCGAGCTCGGCCATCAGCTCGGCCTTGTTCTGCAGGCGGCCGGCCGTATCGACGATCAGCACGTCGCATTTTTTCGCTTTCGCCTGTTCGAAGGCATCATAGGCAAGGCCGGCAGCATCGGCGCCAAGCTTGGTGCCGACGAATTCGGAATTGGTCCGCTCGGCCCAGATCTTCAGCTGCTCGATCGCCGCCGCGCGGAAGGTATCGCCGGCAGCCACCATGACCTTCAGCCCGGCGCCCGAAAGCTTCGCCGCCAGCTTGCCGATCGTCGTCGTCTTGCCGGTGCCGTTGACGCCGACGACGAGGATGACATGCGGCTTGTGCGAGAGATCGAGCTGCAGCGGCTTGGCGACCGGTTTCAAAACCTTGGCGATTTCGGACGCCATGATCCTGCTGACATCCTCGCCGGTGACGTCCTTGCCGTAGCGCTCGGAAGCCAGGGTATCGGTGACGCGCAGCGCCGTCTCGACGCCGAGATCGGCCTGGATCAACAGGTCTTCGAGATCCTGCAGCGTCTCGTCGTCAAGCTTGCGCTTGGTAAAGAGCGCGGTGATCTGACCGGTCAGCTGCGAGGAGGTGCGCGCCAGACCGTTGCGCAGCCGCTGGAACCAGCTGAGTTTCGGCTGCGGGGCAATGGGCTGCGGTTCGACGATTGCCGGGCCGGTGGCGAAGCCTTTGGGAAGAACGGGAGATTCCAGCTTCGGCTGTTCCGCCGCAGTTTCGGAGGAGATACCGTCCGCTGTCCTGCCGGGCATCTCCCCCACAGGGGGCGAGATCGGCTGAATGGAGATGTCTTCTTTTACATCGATCTCAGCAGGAATTTCTTCCGAGAGCGCTTCTGTTACCTCAGCGGTCTCTTCGATCGAAACCGGCGCGTCAGCCTCCGAACGATCTACCCCCTGGTGGGGAAGATATCCCGAAGGGACAGAGAGGGTTTCTTCCGCCTCGCTCTCTGAAATTGCCCGCGTCTCTGCTTCAGCTTCCAGCAGTGAAAGCGGCACCAAGCCGAAATCGCTCATCTGATCCACGGGAGGCAAAGGCAAGGTCTCGTCGACGATGTCCGCTTCCTCGGCCTCACCCTCGCCGACATCGGCCGCTGGTCCGCCGGCCGTATCCATTTCCTCGGGAAGAACGGGATCGTCCGCGATCGGCAGATCTTCGTCACGCGAGTTCGGCTCGAGCTCCCTTTCCACGGCCTCAGGCACCGGCTCTTCAGCCGGCTTGCCGAAGGTGAAGACCTTTTTGATGAAACTGAGCGCCATGAGGATTCCGTGAAAGTCAGGCCGCTGCGGCCGTCAATTGCATGTCGAGATGCTTGCCATTGTGGCCGGTGATGGTGGCCGGCACAAGTTCGCCGGGGCGAAGGCCGGCGGCTGCGACCAACGTGAAGTTCTCCGTATGCGCCAGGCCGTTGTTTTCGACAAGCAGCCATTGCCGGGTTCCGACCATGCCGTCGAGATGGGACTGATGGAGCCTATGTCCAGTGGCGCGCAGCCGGGCGGCGCGATCCTTGACCAGCGACCGGTCGAGCTGCGGCATGCGAGCGGCCGGCGTGCCGGGACGCGGGCTGTAGGGAAAGACATGCAGATGCGCAATGCCGGCCTCTTCGGCGAGCCGCGCGGCATTGCCGAACATCTCTTCCGTCTCTGTCGGGAAGCCGGCGATCATATCGGCGCCGAAGCTCATTTCTGGGCGCAGGCGGCGCGCCTCCGCGATGAAGCGCAGCGCATCGGCGCGTAAATGTCGGCGCTTCATCCGCTTCAGGATCATGTCGTCGCCATGCTGCAGCGACAGATGCAGATGCGGCATGAAGCGCGGCTCGTCGGCGATCAGATCCATCAGATGGGCATCCGCCTCGATGCTGTCGATCGAGGAAAGCCTGAGGCGGCGTATGTCAGGGATCTGCTTCAGAAGCGTCTTCGCCAGAACCCCGAGGGTCGGGGCACCCGGCAGGTCGCCGCCATAGCTGGTGGCGTCGACCCCGGTCAGCACGATCTCGCGGTAACCACTGTCGGCGAGCCTGCGGGCCTGATCGACGACGGCTCCCATCGGCACGGAGCGGGAATTACCGCGGCCATAGGGGATGATGCAGAAGGTGCAGCGGTGGTCGCAGCCGTTCTGCACCTGGATGAAGGCGCGCACATGGCCGTCGATGTGCCTGACCATCTGCGGCGCCGTCGCCTTGACGCTCATGATGTCGTTGACGCGCAGCTTCTCCTGGGCCGAAACGCCGAAATCCGGCAGGCTGCGATAGGAGGCGCTCGAAAGCTTCTCCTCGTTGCCAAGCACGGCATCGACCTCCGGCATGGCGGCGAAGGTCTGTTTTTCCGTCTGCGCGGCACAGCCGGTAACGATGATGCGGGCATGCGGATTGTCGCGCCGCGCCCGGCGGATCGCTTGGCGGGCCTGACGAACGGCCTCGCCGGTCACCGCACAGGTGTTGACCAGCACGGCATTGTTGAGCCCGGCCTTCTCGGCCTGCGCCTTCATCACTTCGGATTCATATGTGTTGAGGCGGCAGCCGAAGGTAATGACCTCGATGCCGCTCACTGCGCCTCGGCTCCCCGGTCCGCATCGCGCGACCAGAGGCCGGTCGCAGGATCGAGCCTGCCCGACCACTCCCACTCGGTCGGACCGGTCATGATGACGTGATCGTCGCGCTCGCGCCATTCGATCGAAAGTGTCGCCGGCGGCTTGGCGCTTGCCACATTGATCGTCACCTTGCGGCCAGTGCGGCCGGTGCGCGCGGCGCTGACGGCGGCAGAACAGGCGGCCGAGCCGCAGGCAAGCGTCAGGCCCGCGCCGCGCTCCCAGGTGCGCGTCGTCATCGATGTCGGCGAGGTCACCTGCGCCAGCGTGATATTGGCCCGCTCGGGAAACATCGGATGGTTTTCGAGCAGCGGTCCGAAGCGGGCGAGGTCATAGGACATCACGTCCCGGTCCACCCAGAAGATCGCATGCGGATTGCCCATCGACATGGCCGACGGCGAATGCAGCACGGGATTGTCGATCGGGCCGATCTGAAGCTCGATGCGGCTGGTATCGTGGAATTCTTCCGAGAGCGGAATCCTGTCCCAATCGAACACCGGCTTTCCCATATCGACGGAGATCGTCCCGTCCTCGTGTTCGACGGCGTTGAGAATGCCGGCGACCGTCTGGAAGGTGAAGGCCTTCCGGCCGGTCTCGGCGGCGAGCGCCTGCACGACGCAGCGTGTGCCGTTGCCGCAGGCCTGCGCCTTCGAGCCGTCGGAATTCAGGATATCGATGAAGGCATCGGTGCCGTCGGCCTTCGGATCATGGATCGCCATGATCTGATCGAACTCGGTTTCAGGATCGGCATTGAGCGCTACGGCTGCCGCGGGCGTCACCTTGTCGGGCCGACCGCGCATGTCGACGACCAGGATCTTGTTGCCAAGCCCGTTCATCCTCGCGAATTCGACCGTTGCGCTCATCATATCATTCCGTCCGTGTTTCCGCTGTATATGGCGGAAATGCGAAGGAATTACCAGTGGGTGAGTGCCGGGCAGCCACTGCCGCCGGCCGCCCCTGCGGGGCAGTCCGGTTCTTACCGCTCAGCACCGTTGGATTGGAAAGACGCCGCATGCGCCTCGACGATGGCGGCGGTGATGACCTTTCTCAGCTCATAGACCAGCGAGCGTGATCGCTTGCGATCCAGATCCTGTGCCGCCTTTGCAAGACTAAGACCTTCGTTCAGAACAATATGATGAGCCCGCGCCAGTGCCCAGCTCTCAATATCAGGATCTATCATTCGATATCTCCGCCGGATCATCCGGCATCAAGGATATTCACGAATCATTTTACAAGATGCACTTAAGTAGAAAGTAGAATCACAAGTGGAATATTTTGCAACTGGCCGATATCGTGATTTTGGGCCGTCAGCCGGAATTTTGACGGCTAACCTATAGGCGAAAGGGCATCCGGCCTTCCGTCAGGCGGCTATTCCACGCATTCGCCTTGACTTTCGCGCCGCTTTCCTGTTTATCGCGCCCAATCCGCGACGAGCCGCATGACTCCGAGCCGCCGACCGGGACATGAGATCCCGGAGGTCAACACCCGACAGCGCGATGCGCCCTCGGGTGCTTTTTGGCTTTGCGTCTTGTTTTCGTCAAGGAAAAGCACGACGTTTCCGGGCAGATCGAACCCGCCCGAAACGTATCAAGGAAGAGCCGATGTTTGAAAACCTCCAGGACCGTCTTGGATCCATTCTGAATGGACTGACAGGCCGTGGCGCGCTTTCGGAAGCCGATGTTTCCGCAGCGCTGCGCGAGGTTCGCCGTGCGCTGCTGGAGGCCGACGTCGCCCTCGATGTCGTACGCTCCTTCACCGACCGCGTGCGTGAAAAGGCTGTCGGCGCCGAGATCCTGAAGTCGATCAAGCCCGGCCAGATGGTCGTCAAGATCGTCCATGACGAACTGATCGAGATGCTCGGCGGCGAAGGCGTTGGCATCGACCTGCACGCGCCCGCTCCCGTCGTCGTCATGATGGTCGGCCTGCAGGGCTCCGGCAAGACGACGACAACTGCCAAGATCGCCCATCGCCTGTCGACGCGCGAAAAGAAGAAAGTGCTGATGGCGTCACTCGACACGCGCCGTCCGGCAGCCCAGGAGCAACTTCGCCAGCTCGGCGCCCAAGCCAGCATCGACACGCTGCCTGTTATATCAGGCCAGTCGCCGACGGATATCGCCGCCCGTGCGGTGCAGGCGGCGAAGCTCGGCGGCCATGACGTCGTCATCCTCGACACCGCCGGCCGCACCCATATCGACGAGCCCTTGATGGTCGAGATGGCCGACATCAAGAAGCGTTCGAACCCGCATGAAATCCTGCTGGTCGCCGACTCGCTGACCGGTCAGGACGCCGTCAACCTCGCCCGTAATTTCGACGAACGCGTCGGCATCACCGGCCTCGTGCTGACCCGTATGGACGGCGACGGCCGCGGCGGTGCCGCCCTTTCGATGCGCGCCGTCACCGGCAAGCCGATCAAGCTGATCGGCGTCGGCGAGAAGATGAGCGAGCTCGAGGAGTTCCATCCCCGCCGCATCGCCGACCGTATCCTCGGCATGGGCGACATCGTCTCGCTGGTCGAGCGCGCAGCAGAGAATATCGACGCCGAGAAGGCGGCCGCCATGGCCGCCAAGATGGCCAAGGGCAAGTTCGATCTCGACGACCTCGCCGATCAACTGCGCCAGATGCAGAAAATGGGCGGCATGGGCGGTATCATGGGCATGATGCCCGGCATGGCTGGTATGAAGGACAAGATGGCCGCCGCCGGCCTCGACGACAAGCTTTTCGGCCGCCAGATCGCCATCATCCAGTCGATGACCAAGGCCGAGCGCGCCAATCCCGACCTGCTCAAGCATTCGCGCAAGAAGCGCATCGCCGCCGGCTCCGGCACCGATGCCGCCGCCATCAACAAGCTTCTGAAGATGCACCGCCAGATGGCCGACATGATGAAGATGATGGGCGGCAAGGGCAAAGGCGGCATGATGAAGCAGATGATGAGCGGCCTTGCCGGCAAGATGGGGCTTGGTGGCGGCATGGGTGGCGGCATGCCCGATCTCTCGAATATCGATCCCCGGCAGCTCGAGGCCCTGCAGAAGCAGGCCGAGGCGGCGGGTCTTGGAAAGCCGGGTGGGGGTATGCCCGGTCTCGGCGGTCTGCCGGGTGGTTTGCCTGGCCTCGGCGGCGCTAAGCTGCCGGGCCTCGGCGGTGGTTTCCCGGGATTGCCCGGTTTGCCGAAGAAGAAGTGAAAGGATCGGTTACCCCATGATTGATCCAGACGTCAAAGCCCAGCTCGCGAGCTATCGCCAGTCGATCGACAATATCGATGCCGCTCTCGTGCACATGCTGGCCGAACGCTTCCGCTGCACCAAGGAAGTCGGCGTGCTGAAGGCCAAATACAATCTGCCGCCGGCCGATCCGGCGCGCGAGGAATACCAGATCGAACGCCTTCGCCAGTTGGCGAAAGCCGCCAATCTGGACCCGGATTTCGCCGAGAAGTTCCTGAACTTCGTCATCAAGGAAGTCATCCGGCATCATGAGCAGATCGCTGCGGATCACGCTGAACAGAGCGCCGCAGCCCGATAACCCTACCGCCTCACGAAGCGGTCAAGAAAAGCCTAAGGAGTAAAGAACATGGCACTGAAAATTCGTCTCGCCCGCGGTGGCTCCAAGAAGCGCCCGTACTACCACGTGGTTCTCGCCGATGCGCGCAGCCCGCGTGACGGCCGCTTCCTCGAAAACCTCGGTTCCTGGAACCCGATGCTCGCCAAGGACGACGAGAAGCGCGTTCAGCTGAACGCCGAGCGCATCAAGCACTGGCTCGACAACGGCGCCCAGCCGACCGACCGCGTCCTGCGCTTCCTCAATGAAGCCGGCGTTGCCAAGCGCGAAGCCAAGAACAACCCGATCAAGGCAAAGCCGGGCAAGCGCGCCCAGGAACGCGCCGCCGAAAAGGCTCAGAAGGCCGCTGACGCCGCCGCTGCTGCTGCCGACGCCGCGGAATAATCGGGACGGTCCCCAATCGAACGGGCGGCATGGCGACATGCCGCCCGTTTTCGTTTCCAATTACCCGCACTTCGGCTATGAGAAACCTGTCTTTCCGGCTTCACATGAAGGAACCCATGACAAAGCTTGAAAACCCCGTTCTGATGGCGACGATCGGCGGCGCACAGGGGCTGCGCGGCGAAGTGCGCGCCAAAGCCTACACCGCCGACCCCACTGCACTCGGCGACTACGGTCACTTGCACAGCATGGACGGACGCAGCTTCGAAATCCTCGAAATCCGCGAGATGAAGAATGTCGTTGTCGTCCGTTTCCGCGGCATCAACGACCGCAACGCCGCCGAGGCGCTGAACGGCCTGGAACTCTACATCGAGCGCGACAATCTGCCCGACGAGGAATTGGAGGACGACGAATTCTACTATGCCGACCTCGAAGGGCTCGAGGCGCGGGACGACCAGGGCGTCAGCTACGGCACTGTCACCGGCGTCTTCGATTTCGGCGCCGGCGATCTCCTGGAGCTCAAGGGTCCGGGCAAGCGCCCGGTGCTGATCCCCTTCTCGGAAGCCTCGGTGCTGGAAATCGACCTCGAAGCCGGCACGCTGCTGATCGATCCTCTGGCGGCGGGGCTAGTCGACGATCCCGAAGAGCTGTCGAAATTCACCCCGGACAAGCCGAAAAAGAAGAAGTGATGGCTTTCCGAGCGAGCGTGCTGACACTCTATCCGGAGATGTTTCCGGGACATCTGGGCTTTTCCCTCGCCGGCAAGGCGATGCAGCGCGGGCAATGGTCGCTGGACGCGGTGCAGATCCGCGATTTCGCCACCGATAAACACCGCACCGTCGACGACACCCCGGCCGGCGGCGGCGCCGGCATGGTGCTGAAACCCGACGTTCTCGCCCGCGCCATCGACAGCACTGGCGAAGACGATACTCGCCCGCGCCTGCTGATGAGCCCACGGGGCCGACCGCTCACACAGCAGCGCGTGCGCGAACTTGCTGCAGGTGACGGCGTCGTTATCGTCTGCGGCCGCTTCGAGGGCGTCGACCAGCGGGTGATCGAAGCCCGCGGACTGGAAGAGGTCTCGGTCGGTGACTACGTGCTGTCGGGCGGCGAGCCGGCGGCGCTGATCGTGCTCGATGCAATCATCCGCATCCTGCCCGGCGTCATGGGCAACGATCTTTCCGGCCTGCACGAGAGCTTCGAAGGCGGACTGCTGGAACATCCGCATTATACGAGGCCGCAGGAGTGGGAAGGCCGGGAAATCCCCTCCATCCTGACATCGGGCAACCACGGCGCCATCGAAAAGTGGCGCCACGAGGAGGCGGTGCAGCTGACGCGGGAGCGGCGGCCGGATCTCTTCGAAAAGGCTGAATCCGAGAAAAGCGGCTGATTCGACCCTCCCCTCCACAAAAATGTCGTGCGAGGGATGACAAGCCCCGGCCTTTCGTGTATTGGCGCACGCGGAAATGGGGTTAGCCCCGTCTGCCAGCAAACAAAGAATGGCGAATCCGCTCCCGCCCCAAAGGGGCAAATCCTGAGGCTGGCCCAAGGGATCCGTGTCGAGCGCTCTGGCTGTTTCAGAAGAACCAAAGGTTAAGACGATGAACATCATTCAGCAGCTCGAGGCCGAACAGGCCGCCAAGATCGAAGCCAAGCGCACCCTCCCCGAATTCTCCCCGGGCGACACCGTCCGCGTCAACGTGAAGGTCACGGAAGGCAACCGTACCCGCGTTCAGGCCTATGAAGGCGTCTGCATCGCCCGCTCCGGCGGCGGCCTGCAGGAAAACTTCACCGTTCGTAAGATCTCCTACGGCGAAGGCGTCGAGCGCGTATTCCCGGTCTACTCGCCGCTGATCGAAAGCGTCGACGTCGTCCGCCGCGGTAAGGTCCGTCGCGCCAAGCTCTATTACCTCCGCGACCGTCGCGGCAAGTCCGCCCGTATCGTTGAAGACACCGGCGTCCGCGCCCGCAAGCTCAACGACGCCGAACGCGCCGCCGTTGCCGAGGAAAAGGCACGCATCGAAGCTGAAAAGGTTGCCGCCGCTCAGGCGCTCGCCGCCGAGAAGGCAGCGGCAGAAGCTGCCGAAGCCAAGGCCGCCGCTGAAGCAGCAGCAGCCGCGGAAACGGCAGCAGAATAAGATCTGCGAAAAATTCTATTTCTGGAAAGGCGGTCTTCGGATCGCCTTTTCTCTTTTTTGCGCACCCGCGCAGCCGGCGGCCTTGCCTCGAACCTATCTTCCGTGACAATTTTCGCTGTCAATTTTGGAGCCACCCCATGCTGTTTCGCCGCACCGTTCTTGCGAGCTTCGCCGCTCTTGCGCTTTCGCCACTGGCCGTATCGGCTGCCGAGCTGCCCGATCTCGGCGGCAAGAGCGTCGTCGTCGTCACCGAGAATGCCTATCCGCCGCTGCAGTTCGTCGATCCGAAATCCGGCAAGGCGATCGGGTGGGAATATGATGCGATGAACGAGATCGCCAAGCGGCTGAACTTCAAGGTCGAATACCAGAACACCAGCTGGGACGCGATGATCCAGGCGGTTTCCGACGGCCAGTACAACATCGGCATGACCGGCATCACCATCAAGGACGACCGCAAACAGAAGGTCGACTTCTCCGATCCCTATATGCGTTCGCAGCAATTCATGCTGGTGCGCGGCGACGAGAAGCGCTTCACCGACGCCAAGAGCTTTGCCGCCTTCAACGACGGCCTGATTGGCGCCCAGCCCGGCACCTCGCCTTTTTATACCGCCGTCTATGAAATCCTCGATGGCAACGAACAGAACCCGCGCATCAAGCTCTTCGAAACCTTCGGCGCAACCGTGCAGGCGCTGAAGACCGGCGACGTCGACCTCGTACTGACCGACAGCGTCGCTGCCAAGGGCTATGTCGATTCCTCGAATGGCGGGCTGAAAGTGGTCGGCGAAGCGCTCGGCACCGAGGATTTCGGCTTTATCTTCCCGAAGGGCTCCGATCTCGTCGCTCCCGTCAATGCCGCCATCGCTGCCCTGAAAGCGGACGGTACTTTTGATGCGCTGAACAAGAAGTGGTTCCTCGACTACAAGATGGGCGAATAGTCCCGAGCGATCGCAGATGGCGCCACAACCATCCCTGCGACATGAGAAGGACGACCGTCCCTGGTGGCTGGCCGTCCTTGTTCTGATCGGTCTCGTTCTTGCCGTCGTTATCATCACCAACGACATTTACACCCAGGTCTTCCGGACCGTCGTGAACGGCGCCGGCATCACCGTGTTCGTGACGCTCGTCGCCTTCATGCTGGCGACAGTGCTCGGTCTCGGCATCGCGCTGCTCGGCCTGGCCGACAGCATCGTGCTGCGCCAGATAGCCCGCTTCTATATCGAGATCATCCGCGGCATCCCGATCCTGGTGCTGCTGTTCTACATCGCTTTCGTCGGCGCGCCGGGTCTTGTCGCGGCCTATAACTTCATCATCACGCCGCTGGTGCCGGCCGGCATTGCCGAACCGATCCTCGTGCGCGACCTGTCGCTGATGTGGCGGGCCATCATCGCGCTGATGATCGGCTATTCCTCCTTTATTGCCGAAATCTTTCGCGCCGGGTTCCAGTCGGTCGATATCGGCCAGATCGAGGCGGCCAAGTCGCTCGGCCTGTCGCGCTACCGCCGCTTCCGGCTCGTCGTCTTCCCGCAGGCGATCAGGGTCATCTTCCCGCCGCTCTCCAACGACTTCGTCTCGATGGTGAAGGATTCGTCTCTCGTCTCGGTTCTCGGGGTGGCCGACATTACCCAGATGGGCAAGGTCTACGCCTCCGGCTCGTTTCGATTCTTCGAGACCTATTCGATCGTCACCTATATCTACCTGATCCTGACGATCGGCCTGTCGCTGGCGCTGCGGCGCATTGAAAAGAAGATGAAGCAGAAGCCGCGCTGAGCCACAGCACGATTCGAATTGCCGTTTCGTTCAAAAATCGCTATATGCGGGCGATGGAATCCAAGTTCAGATGCACTGGCGCGCATATTTTCGTGCTGCAGGACCATTATCGCCTGCCGGCACGGTTCTTTGCATGCGTATCCGGTGCGCTCAACAGCCGACTTCGTTGATCGAATGACGGCCGGCGGAGCCTGATCCGCTTTTTCCGATTTTCCAAAGCATCCAAAAACGGACTTACCGCTATGAGCGCACCGCGTACCCTCTACGACAAGATCTGGGACGACCACCTAGTCGACGAACAGGCCGACGGAACCTGTCTTCTCTACATCGACCGCCACCTGGTCCACGAGGTCACCTCGCCGCAGGCCTTCGAAGGCCTGCGCATGAGCGGCCGCAAGGTCCGCGCGCCGGAAAAGACGCTCGCGGTCGTCGACCACAACGTTCCGACATCGGCCGACCGCCATCTCGGCATCAAGAACGAAGAAAGCCGCATTCAAGTCGAGCAACTCGCCAAGAATGCCGCCGAGTTCAACGTCGAATATTATTCCGAGAACGACAAGCGCCAGGGCATCGTCCACATCATCGGGCCGGAACAGGGCTTCACCCTGCCCGGCATGACGATCGTCTGCGGCGACAGCCACACCTCGACCCACGGCGCCTTCGGCTCGCTCGCTCATGGCATCGGCACGTCTGAGGTCGAGCACGTGCTCGCCACCCAGACGCTGATCCAGAAGAAGGCCAAGAACATGCTGGTGCAGGTCGACGGCCTGCTGCCGGCAGGGGTCACCGCCAAGGACATCGTTCTTGCCATCATCGGCGAGATCGGCACGGCGGGCGGCACCGGCTACGTCATCGAATATGCCGGCGAAGCGATCCGTGCGCTGTCGATGGAAGGCCGTATGACGATCTGCAACATGTCGATCGAAGGCGGCGCCCGCGCCGGCCTGATCGCACCTGATGAGATCACCTTCGAATATATCAAGGGCAAGCCGCGCGCGCCGAAGGGCGAAGCGCTGGAACAGGCGATCGCCTACTGGAAGACACTGCAGTCAGACGAAGGCGCGCATTTCGACCGCGTCGTCAAACTGAACGCCGCCGAACTGCCGCCGATCGTCTCCTGGGGTTCGTCGCCCGAGGACGTCGTCTCGGTCCAGGGCATCGTACCGAATCCCGATGAAATCCAGGACGAAACGAAGCGTGCCTCCAAGTGGCGTGCGCTTGAGTACATGGGCCTCAAGCCGGGCACGCCGATGACCGACATCAACATCGACCGCGTCTTCATCGGCTCCTGCACCAACGGCCGCATCGAAGACCTGCGCGCCGTCGCCAAGGTGGTCGAGGGCAAGACCGTTGCTTCGACCGTCAACGCCATGATCGTTCCGGGCTCCGGTCTTGTGAAGGAACAGGCGGAAGCCGAAGGCCTCGACAAGATCTTCAAGGCTGCCGGCTTCGACTGGCGCGAGCCGGGCTGCTCCATGTGCCTCGCCATGAACGACGACCGCCTGAAGCCGGGCGAACGCTGCGCCTCGACCTCGAACCGCAACTTCGAAGGCCGCCAGGGCTTCAAGGGCCGCACGCACCTCGTCTCGCCGGCCATGGCGGCCGCTGCGGCTATTGCCGGTCACTTCGTCGATATCCGCGAGTGGAACTGATCCGTCACGGCTCGTAAGAGAATGAAAGCCGCCGATGCGCTCTGCGCATCGGCGGCTTCGTATTTCATGGCAGCCGCGTCTCAGTTTTTGGGCATTGTGAATCAGCGGGCGAGCCCGTTTGTGCATGACTCGATTTCCTGATTTCATCCCTTCGGGCAATCGACACCCGAAAATGCCTGTGGCCTCATCGGCATAGGGCGCGATGCGCGACAGATAGCGTTCAGGCTTCGGCGAATTCCGCGCGCCAATAGGGGAATGGCCATGAGGCAGAGAATTGTAAGGCGTTTACTGCGAACCAGCCTGATCGTGTTTACATCGCTGGCATCGATCGAGACCGCCGGCGCCGCGCCGGTCCATCCGGCGATACCGCCGGTCATAACCTCGTCCGGCCTGCTGCAACAGGTCAGGCAAGGCAAGATACCGTCTCTGAATGGATATCGCGGCTATGACAGCGCCCGACCCGGTTATATCAGGAGTTCGAACGGTTACTGGTATCCCACGCGCGCCTTTGACGATTATACCGGCTCGATAAGACGGCCGCAGCGCATGAGCAATAGCTGCGACTACGGCTTTGCCCCGACCAACGGATCGGGCTGCAATTATTGATATCTCGTCATCGGCGGCCGCGGCGAGTGTCTTTCCCCCGGAGCGGCCGCCGATGATCGGAGGGCGGTCAGAAGGCCGCCGTCATCGGGTCCGGGCCCATGCGGGCGCCGGCGCTGTCAAGCTTGGCGATCGCCGCCATGTCATCGGCATCGAGCTTGAAGTCAAACACCTGAAAATTCTCCTCGATGCGCGACGGCGTCACCGACTTCGGGATGACGACGAGGCCGGTGTCGATGTGCCAGCGGATAATGATCTGAGCCGGCGTCTTGCGATGTTTCCTGGCGATCTCGCCGATGACAGGGTTCGAGATGAACTGCCCCTGGCCGAGCGGGCTCCAGGATTCGGTGGCGATACCAAGCTTCTTGTGAACCTCTTGCGCCGCCTTCTGCTGGAAATCGGGATGCAGCTCGATCTGGTTGATAACAGGAACGACGCCGGTTTCGCCGATGATCCGCTCCAGATGTTCCGGATAGAAATTCGACACGCCGATCGAGCGGGCGCGCCCCTCTTCCCTTATGCGCACGAACGCCTTCCAGGTTTCAGTGTAGAGGCCGCGATGCGGCGACGGCCAGTGAACGAGATAGAGGTCGACATAGTCGGAGCCGAGCTTCTTCAGGCTGCCGTCGAAGGCACGCAGCGTATTGTCATAGCCCTGGTCGGTGTTTCTGAGCTTGGTGGTGACGAAGATGTCCTTGCGGTCGAGGCCGGAGGAGCGGATGCCTTCGCCGACACCCTCCTCATTGTCGTAACCGGACGCCGTATCGATATGGCGATAGCCGGCGGCGATGGCCGTGCGCACCGTCGGAGCGGCAATCTCCTGCGGCGTCTGCCAGACACCGAGCCCGACCTGCGGAATGGAATGTCCGTCATGGAAAGTGATGATGGGTTGAGCGGTCACAATATATCTCCGGGAGTTTGAAGAATTGGACGAGGCATGAATTGCGCCCGCACACACGTGGGGCGTCCCGCAACGCATCTCAGCCTGAGCGTTCGGTCACCGGAAAGATATAGGCAGCCGCATCCGGAAGACAATCAGACCACCCTGACAATCGTCCCCTTGCGAAGATGCGGTAGCAGGCGGCGCATGTCGCCGAGGCTCACCGCCACACAGCCGGCCGTCGGCTCATAGCCCGGCCGGATGAGATGGAAGAAAATCGCCGAGCCGCGGTTGCGCGCCCGGCAGGAGATGTTCCAGTCCATCACCAGGCAGACATCGTAGAGCCCGTCGCTGCGCAGCATCTCCTCATGACCGGCGCCGAACGGCGCCCTGACGAGGCGGTTGTAGTTGGCATCGCCGGACTGGTCGCACCAGAGCATGCCGGCGCCGATGCGGCGGATGGGCAGCGCAGTGGCAAGCCGGCCGTTCCGCTCGCCGCGCCGGAAGCCTGACAGCAGCTTCATCGACGTGATCGGCGTGGCGCCATCACCCTCGCGTTTCAGGGCGGTGCGGCCGGAGCGGCCGATCGCGGCAGGCACGATGATCGCGCCGAGCCGGACGATCGCGCGGCTCTTTTTCCCCGGTGCCGGGCGCACCACGACCATCGACGGCCTAACTCTCGGCTTTCGCCTTGCTTTTTCCATTTTTCTCGCATGTCTTGCATTGCCTGAGGCTTTGATTGAAATCATATGCAAACATGCCCGGCAACAGCCCCGCCGGCCGATCCTTGCCAAAGCTGCAATTTGGCGTAGGACTAGGGGACCTAACATGAGGACGCAACGGCATGACCGCACGCACCATTCTTTTGGTGGATGACGACGAGGACCTTCGGCAGACGCTGACGGAGCAGTTGTCGCTTTATGAGGAATTCACGGTTCTGCAGGAAGCCAACGCCGGCAAGGGTGTTGCGACCGCCCGTTCTACGCCGGTCGATCTTTTGATCATGGATGTCGGCCTGCCTGACATGGATGGCCGCGAAGCGGTGAAGCTCCTGCGCAAGGGTGGCTTCAAGTCGCCGATCATCATGCTGACCGGCCATGATACGGATTCCGATACGATCCTCGGCCTTGAAGCCGGCGCCAACGATTATGTCACCAAACCCTTCCGCTTCGCCGTGCTGCTCGCGCGTATCCGCGTGCAGCTGCGTCAGCACGAGCAGAGCGAGGACGCAACCTTTACCGTCGGTCCCTATCTCTTCAAGCCGAGTCAGAAACTGCTGACCACCGACAACGGCCAGAAGATCCGCCTGACGGAAAAGGAAGCGGCAATCATCCGCTATCTCTACCGCGCCGAACAGAAGGTCGTCACCCGCGACGTGCTTCTCGAAGAGGTCTGGGGCTATAATTCCGGCGTGACCACGCATACGCTGGAAACCCACGTCTACCGGCTGCGCCAGAAGATCGAGCGCGATCCCTCCAACGCCGAAATCCTGGTGACGGAAAACGGCGGCTACAAGATCATCCCCTAGAACAGGATGATTTTAGGCCGGCTCGGCCTGAAACCTGAATCCCGTTCTCAATGAAAGAGTCAGAGCATGTCGCCCGAAAACCGCTCACACTTTTCGGCATCATGCTCTAGAGTATTTTGGTTTTCTCCGAATCACGGAAATCCCCTATCTCTTTGTTTTCACGCAGTTCCGCACGCAAACCGCTTCGCAGTTTTGCTGGAAATGCTCTAAGGCGAAATGCCCGCATGGCGCTGACGGACGACATTCATCTGCTCTCGCAGCTTCCGCTGTTCAAGGACATGAGCGAGGACCAGCTGCGACTGATCGCCTTCGGCGCGGACCGGCGCATGATCGCCGCCGGCCAGATGCTGTTTCGCCAGGGCGCGCCGGCCGAGAGCGCCTACGTCGTCCTGAGCGGCAGCCTGGTACTCAGCACGACGAGCAGCGACGGTATGCAGCGGGCCGATGCCGTTGCCGGACCCGGCACGCTGATTTCCGAGCTGGCGCTGGTGACGCTGGTCGAGCGCAAGTTCACCGCGATCGCGCGCGAGGACACGAGCATCATCCGCATCACCCGCGCCCTCTTCCACCGGCTGCTCGAGGAATATCCTGATGCGGCCCGCCTGATCGAAAATCGCATCCGCGACAATCTCGCCGAGCTCGCGGCCAAGGCCGCAAGCCAGTTCCACCGATTCAGCTGATTGCGGTCAGAGATCGAAATGCGCCGTCACCGGCACATGGTCGGAAGGCCGATCCCAGCCGCGGGCTTCCTTCAGGATTTCGATCCGCTTCAGATGCGGCCCGAGATCCGATGACGACCAGATGTGGTCGAGCCGGCGGCCGCGATCGGCCGCTTCCCAGTCCTTGGCGCGATAGCTCCACCAGGTATAGAGCTTCTCGCTGGCCGGCACGTGCTGGCGCATGAGATCGAGCCAGGCGCCGCGCCTCATCACCTCGAGCAGCCCGTCGGTTTCGACAGGCGTATGGCTGACGATCTTCAGCAGCTGCTTGTGCGACCAGACATCGTGTTCCAACGGCGCGATGTTGAGGTCGCCGACCAGGATGGCCGAGGTATTGGTCTCGCCATTGGCCTTCAAGAGCTTCATCTCCTCGATGAAATCGAGTTTATGGCCGAATTTCGGATTGATCGTCCGGTCCGGCTCGTCGCCGCCAGCCGGGACGTAGAAATTATGCAGCCGAATGCGGCGGTTGCCGCGTTCGAAGATCGCCGATATGTGGCGGGCGTCGCCGACGCCGCAGTAATCCTGCCGATGATCTTCGGTCAGCGGAATGCGCGAGGCGATCGCCACCCCGTGATAACCCTTCTGACCGTGGATGATGATGTGATCATAGCCCATGGCCCGCAAGGGCGCGGCGGGAAAGAGCTCGTTCGGCACCTTGGTTTCCTGCAGGCAGAGAATGTCAGGCCTGTGCTTGAGAACGAGCTGCTCGACGATCGGCATGCGCAGCCGTACCGAATTGATATTCCAGGTGGTAACCGAAAAGCTCATGCGGCAAGCCCTTTCACGCTTTCATGAAAGGGCTTTAGAACAAAGGCGAACCGGAGGGAACCGGGCCGCGTGCAAAAGCGTCAGGAGATCAACCGAAAAACCTCAGAGCATGATGCCGAAAAGTGTAAGCGGTTTTCGGCCGACATCATGCTCTAGCTCTTTAATTTAGCAGGATTCAGATTTTGGGCCTCCAGCCTAAAATGATCCTGTTCTAGTCGCGCGACTGCGGCGTGCCGGGAATGCTTTCATAGGGAACCCGGAAGACGCGATCATCGAACTGCATACCGGTCTTGACATTGAAGATCATCACCGAAGTGTCCTTGCCCTGATTGTCGGTGATCGTCCACTGACGCAGGTCATAGGTTTTCGGGTCGAACATCATGGTGATGGTCGAGTTTCCGAACACCGTATTGTTGCCGAGCGCGATGGTCGTCAGGTCCGACTCTTCCTTGACGCCCTTCACCATGCCGGCTGACAGATCGATATGCTGCGCCAGCAGCAGGCTGAGCGGCGTCTTGGAGAGCGGATAGAGATCCCAGGTCTTGAGCTTGGTATTGCCGATGGCGACATTCTTGCCGTCGGCGATCACTCGCATCGGCGACGGGTCGTCGTAGTTGAAACGCAGCTTGCCGGGACGCTGGATGAAAAACTTGCCGCCGGTCTGCTCGCCGCGCGGCCCGAACTGCACGAATTCGCCCTGCATCGTCGTGACGCCGGAGAAATGGTCGGCAATGGCCTGCGCCGTGCCAGAGGCGGGCGCGGCCGCCTGCGCGAGGGCGCCGAAGGGAATGGCGCTTGCCATCGCAGCAACGGCGAAAGCGCCGAGAAGATCGCGCCGCGTCATCGTCAGGCCGGAGAGGAAGGAATCGGAGTTACGCATCTAAATCTCCTTTATGCGATCTGCATGCTGCCGAAAGGCGGCGTCTTCAAGGCGTTGCGATCGGCCAGCGAGAGGAAACGGCTTTGCTGCGATCAGGTTTCCGCAAAAGCGGCCCTATCTGAAATATATGGCTGTTATCTCAGCGGTCGAGGATGTCGTCTTCTGTCGGAACGAGGATTTCGCGTTTGCCGGCATGGTTGGCCGGCCCGATGATGCCCTCCTTCTCCATCCGCTCGATCAGCGAGGCGGCTCTGTTGTAGCCGATGCCGAGCCGGCGCTGCACGTAGGAGGTGGAGGCCTTGCCGTCACGGAGCACGACGGCGACGGCCTGATCATAGGGATCTTCCGAATCCGAAAGGTTCGACGTGCCGGCCGGGCCGCCACCGCCGCCATAATCGCCATCCTCGTCGTCATCGGCGGTGATCGCATCGAGATATTGCGGCGAGCCCTGCGTCTTCAGGTAGGATACGATCTCTTCGACCTCGACATCCGAGACGAACGGGCCGTGCACGCGCTGGATGCGCCCGCCGCCGGCCATGTAGAGCATGTCGCCCATGCCGAGCAGCTGCTCAGCGCCCTGTTCGCCGAGAATGGTACGGCTGTCGATCTTCGAGGTCACCTGGAAGGAGATGCGGGTCGGGAAGTTCGCCTTGATCGTGCCGGTGATGACATCGACCGAGGGGCGCTGCGTCGCCATGATCACATGGATGCCGGCCGCACGCGCCATCTGCGCCAGGCGCTGGACGGCGCCTTCGATATCCTTGCCGGCGACCATCATCAGGTCGGCCATTTCGTCGATGATGACGACGATATAGGGCATCGGCCGGAGGTCGAATTCCTCGGTCTCGTACATCGCTTCGCCGGTATGGCGGTCGAAGCCGGTCTGCACCGTGCGCGAAATTACCTCGCCCTTCGACAAGGCCTGTTCGACACGGGTGTTGAAGCCGTCGATATTGCGCACGCCGATTTTAGACATCTTCTTGTAGCGCTCTTCCATCTCGCGGACGGTCCATTTCAGCGCGACGACGGCCTTCTTCGGATCGGTGACGACAGGCGAAAGCAGGTGCGGGATCCCGTCATAGACCGAGAGTTCGAGCATCTTCGGATCGATCATGATCAGCCGGCACTGTTCCGGCGTCATGCGGTAGAGCAGCGACAGGATCATCGTATTGATAGCGACCGATTTGCCCGAGCCGGTGGTGCCGGCGACGAGCAGATGCGGCATCTTGGCGAGGTCGGCGATGACGGCTTCGCCGCCGATCGTCTTGCCGAGCGCCATCGCGAGCTTGGCCTTGCTGCCGTCGAAATCCCGGGAGGCGATCAATTCGCGCAGAAAGACGGTCTCGCGCGTCTGGTTCGGCAGTTCGATGCCGATCGCATTGCGGCCGGGAACGACAGCGACGCGGGCGGCAATGGCGCTCATCGAGCGGGCGATATCGTCGGCGAGGCCGATGACGCGCGACGACTTGATGCCGGGCGCCGGCTCCAGTTCGTACAGTGTAACGACGGGGCCTGGACGGACGTGAATGATCTCACCCTTGACGCCGAAATCTTCGAGCACGCCCTCAAGCATGCGGGCATTCTGCTCCAGCGCGTCGGCCGACAGCGTCGAATCGCGGACCACGTTCCTCGGCTCCGCGAGCAGATGCATCGACGGCAGCTGAAAGCCTTCGGGACGAATGAACGAACCCTGGGCTTCGCGCTCGACGCGGACGCCGGGTTTTGGCCGCGAGATCGCAGGCACAACGCGAGGCTCCGGCTTGCCGGCGGTTTTCGCCGGTGCGCGGATCATCCAGTCATCGTCATCGTCATCGGGCAGGATATCGGCCGGACGCGGCGGCATGTCGGTATCGAACGGCGGATCGTCGTCCTCATCCTCGTCGTCGACGGAAAGCGACGGCGCGGCGACAACGCGCCGCGGCGAGGCCGCCCTTGCCCCCATTGATGGCTCCATCGACGGTTCCATGCGCTCGCCGCGCACCGCCGGCGCCTTGGCGCGGACTGGTTCGTTCAGCGTGCCGAACTCATCATCGTTGAAATCATACGGCGATTCGAAATCGCCCTGGCGCCGCTTGCGCGGTCCCATGCCGAAGAGCCGGCGCAGCCGCCCTTGGCTCATATACCAGGCATGGGTCATCGCGCCGCTGAAGGCGACCCAGCGCGACTCGTCCTCGTCGTCCTCGTCGCCGACGACCCGCGCCTTGCTTGTCGTCTCGACGTAATCGTCTTCGATTTCGTCATCCGCTTCGCTGCGGCCGACGAGGCCCGAGGCAAACAGCATCATCCAGGCGGTCGGCACGGCAAAGATGCAGCCGACGACCATGGCAAAGGTGCCGGTGGGATAGGCGCCGACGAACAGTGCCGGAAAACGGAGGATCATATCGCCGACGACGCCGCCGATGCCGTTCGGGATCGGCCAGGTGAGCGGCGGCGGGAAACAGCCGATGACGGCGGAAGACAAAATCGAACCGGCAAGCCAGGCGCCGATGCGGGCGGGAATGCAGTTGAAGTTGCGGCCCGAGATCATCGTCAGCGCCCAGGCGACGATCGGCAGCATCGAAACGACGCTGGCAAGCCCGAGGAACTGCATGACGATATCGGCAAAGGCAGCGCCGCTGTAGCCGAGGATATTCGTCGGCAGGTTGGCGGTGGCGTAGGAATAGCTCGGATCCGCGACGTTCCAGGTCGCCAGCGCCGCGACGCAGAACGCCAGCAGCAGAAAGATCGCAAAGCCGATGAGCGCCTGGATCTGCCGCAGCATGAATGCCGAGAAGGAGAACCGATCCGGACGGCCATCCATCGCCGGCGACGTGCTTCTTGCCATGTGTCTAACCCGTCCACTGCCTGAGGGCATGCGAATCACCGAAGCTTCGCCATGCCAAAATGCGTCCGCTCTACCTAACCAGAGCCGGGTTAAAGCGATGTTAACCATGCGTGCCGGGACGGGCATCCAGCCCAGAAAAAGAAAAAAGCCCGAACCTTGGAAGGTCCGGGCCAAATGCGGCTTATGGTTAGATAGGCCGCGACGGGCCGTGAAGCGGCGCCCGTCTGCCGGGCGCCGCAAGCTTTATGATCAGGAGGCGTGGTAGGCGGCTTCGCCGTGGGTCGAAAGGTCGAGACCTTCGCGCTCGGCTTCGACGCTCACGCGCAGGCCGATGACGACGTCGACGATCTTGTAGAGGATCGCCGAGCCGATGCCCGACCACAGCAGCGTCGTCAGCACGCCCTTGGCCTGGGCGAGCACCTGGGTTGCCGTGCCGGCATAGGAGGCAGCGAAATCGGCCGTCGAATAATCGACGATGCCTGCGCCGCCCAGCGCCGGATTGACGAGGATACCGGTCCCGAGAGCGCCGAGGATGCCGCCGACGCAATGCACGCCGAAGACGTCGAGGCTGTCGTCGTAGTTGAACTTGTTCTTCACGACGTCGACGAAGAAGTAGCAGACCGGCGATACGATCAGGCCGAGAACGATCGAACCCATCGGGCCGGCAAAACCTGCCGCCGGCGTGATGGCGACGAGACCGGCGACGGCGCCCGAAGCACCGCCGAGCATGGAAGCCTTGCCGCGAGCGAGGCTTTCAACGATGCACCAGGACACCGCGGCGGCAGCCGTCGCGACGAAGGTGTTGATAAAGGCAAGTGAAGCATAGCCATTGGCTTCGAGGTTAGAGCCGGCGTTGAAGCCGAACCAGCCGACCCAGAGCAGCGATGCGCCGACCATGGTCAGCGTCATCGAATGCGGAGCCATGATTTCCTTCTTATAGCCCGTACGCTTGCCGAGCATGATGGCGCCGACGAGGCCGGCAATACCGGCATTGATGTGAACGACCGTGCCGCCGGCGAAGTCGATCGCGCCGTAGGAGAAGATCAGGCCGGCCGGCGAGGTGTAGGAGCTCGGACCGCCCCAGAACCAGACCATGTGCGCCATCGGGAAGTAGATGAAGGTCACCCAGAGCACGACGAAGAGCATGACGGCCGAGAACTTGACGCGCTCGGCGAATGCGCCGACGATCAGGCCGGGCGTGATGCAGGCGAAGGTCATCTGGAAGACGATGAAGGTGTATTCCGGAATGGCGACGCCCTTCGAGAAGGTTTCGGCGAGCGACGAGGTGTTGACGCCGGCCAGGAACGCCTTGGAGAAGCCACCGACGAAGCTGTTCAGCGAGCCGCCGTCGGTAAAGGCGAGCGAATAGCCGTAGGTCACCCAGAGCAGCGCCACGACGGCGGTGATCATGAACACCTGCATGAGCACGGACAGCATGTTCTTGGCGCGGACGAGACCGCCGTAGAACAGCGCAAGGCCGGGGATGGTCATCAGCAGGACGAGTGCCGAGGAGATGAGCATCCAGGCATTGTCACCCTTATCCATGGTGAAGGCCGGAGCGGCGGCAGCGGTAGTGGCGGCGGCCGGCGCAGCCTCCTGCGCGAAAGCGACAACCGGCGCCAGAAGCGCGGCCGAAGCTGCGCAGATCAGCGCAAAGGGGGAAGAAAACTTCGAAGTCGACATTGAAAAAAGCTCCTTGATCTGCCGCTTACAGCGCTTCTGAATCGGTTTCGCCCGTACGGATGCGCACGGCATGATCGATCGAATAGACGAAAATCTTGCCGTCGCCGATCTGGCCGGTCTTGGCAGACGCCGCGATGGCTTCGACCGCCCGGTCGACGAGTTCCGATGCAACGGCGATTTCGATCTTGAGCTTCGGCAGGAAGCTGACGGCGTATTCAGTGCCGCGATAGATTTCCGTATGCCCCTTCTGGCGACCGTAGCCCTTCACTTCGGTTACGGTCAGGCCCTGAATGCCGATCGCCGTCAGGGCTTCGCGGACCTCATCGAGCTTGAACGGCTTGATAATAGCCATCACAATTTTCATCTGGTTTCCCATCCTTCGTTATCCTCGGCGCGGAGCCGACTCTCCTTGCCGCTGACGTTCCTGAACAGCGACCGGCGATATACATTCAAAGGACGTGCCAGATTCGTGGCGCGATATAAGTTATTGAATAATAAAGATTAAAATAGATGGCGCCAATAAACAGGCAGATGATTGACCAATAAGCGCACAAATAATGCCCAAATTTCGAAATATGCCTATTATTTATTCATTTGCCTTTTTACGAATCAAACCCTCCTGGGCGACCGAGGCGATAAGCAGTCCCGACCGGGTAAACAGGCTCCCGCGTGTCAGCCCCCTGGCGCCCGAAGCCGACGGGCTATCCTGCGTATAGAGCAGCCAGTCGTCGAGCTTGCAGGGCCGATGGAACCACATGGAGTGATCGAGGCTCGCCACTTGCAGGCTCTGATCGAAGATGGACGTACCATGCGCATAAAGCGACGTGTCGAGCAGCGTCATGTCGGAGAGATAGGCAAGGACTGCCGCCTGGTAGCGCCGATCGTCGGGAACCGGCCCGGTCGCCCGCACCCAGACGTCCTGCCGGGGATCGAGCTTCCTGTCGGAGAAGTAATGAGTCAGCGAGACAGGGCGGATCTCGATCGGCCGCTCGCGCTGCCAGTATGCCCGGATCGCCTCCGGTGCATGCGCGAGATACTGTTCCTTGATCTGCTGCTCGCCGAGCAGCGCCTCCGGCATCGGCATCTCGGGCATGCCGATCTGGTGGTCGAAGCCTGGCTCTTCCAGCTGGAAAGAGGCCGACAGCGCGAAGATCGCCCTGCCGTGCTGGATCGCCACGACGCGCCTGGTATTGAAGCTCGATCCGTCGCGGATGCGCTCCACCTGATAGATGATCGGCACCGAGGGATCGCCGGGCCGCATGAAATAGGCGTGCAGCGAATGGACGAAACGCTCGGCCTCGATGGTGCGCTGCGCCGCCATCAGCGCCTGGCCGATCACTTGCCCGCCGAAGACCCGCTGCCAGCCCGCCTGAGGGCTGCGGCCGCGGAAGATATCGACCTCGATCGGCTCCAAGTCGAGCGTCGAAAGCAACCCCTCCATCGCCGAAGGCCCTGATGTCTCGCGCGTCATTTTGTATGCCTCCCGGCGGTAGGAAGTGAAGTGGCGATGATCTATATAGATCACATCTGAGGCACAAGGTACGGGAGCGGCGTGATGCTTGATATGCTGGTTGTGGGCGGGGGCTATGTCGGCCTTTCCGCTGCCGTTGCGGTCAAGCAGGCAGCCCCGCATCTGAAAGTCTCGGTGGTCGAGGCCGCGCCCGAGCACGTGTGGAAAAACGATGCGCGCGCTTCCGCCGTCATCGCCGCAGCCGTGAAGATGCTCGAAATCTTCGGCATCTGGACCGAGATCGCGCCGGAAGCTCAGCCGATCACCAAGATGATCGTCACCGATTCAAGAACCTCGGACCCGGTGCGCCCGGTTTTCCTCACTTTCGACGGCGAAGTGGCCGAAGGCCGGCCCTTCGCGCACATGATCCCGAACGTCGTCATGGTCGCGGCCCTGCGCGGCGCCTGCGAACGGCTCGGCATCGACATTCGCCACGGGCTCGGCGCGACGGAGCTCAAAACCGAGGACAGCCATGCCAGCGTCACGCTTTCGGATGGCAGCATGTTGGAATCACGGCTGGTGGTGGCCTGCGACGGCGTACGCTCGAAGCTGCGTGATCTCGCCGGCATCAGGACCGTCACCTGGGACTACGGCCAGTCCGGTATTGTTGCTACGGTCGAGCACGAGCGATCGCATGAGGGCTGCGCCGAGGAGCATTTCCTGCCGGCCGGCCCCTTCGCCATCCTGCCGCTCAAGAACAACCGTTCTTCGCTGGTCTGGACCGAGCGCACGCATGATGCCGAGCGGCTGGTCGCCGCCGACGAGCTGGTCTTCGAGGAGGAGCTAGAACGCCGCTTCGGCCACAAGCTCGGGGCGCTGAAGGTGATCGGCGGCAAACGCGCCCTTCCGCTCGGTCTGACGCTCGCCCGCGCCTTCGTCGCACCGCGTTTTGCGCTCGCCGGCGACGCCGCCCACGGCATCCATCCGATATCGGGACAAGGCCTGAACCTCGGCTTCAAGGATGTGGCGGCGCTGGCCGAAACCATCGTCGAAGCCGATCGTCTCGGCCTCGATATCGGTTCGATCAACATTCTCGAGCGCTACCAGACTTGGCGGCGCTTCGACACCTTCCGCATGGGCGTGACGACCGACGTGCTGAACCGGCTCTTCTCCAATGACGCAATGCCGATCCGCGTCGCCCGCGATGTCGGTCTCGGCATTGTCGACCGGCTGCCGCGCCTTAAATCCTTCTTCATCGGCCAGGCGGCCGGAACGACGGCGAAGGACAATCCGCGCCTGCTGGCCGGCGAAGCGATTTGACTTTGTTTTCACGCAACTCCCGGCAAAAGCGCTTCGCGCTTTGCCTGGGAAAACCGCTTCCCACTTTTCCTGGAATTGCCTTATTCGTCGAGGCGCCGCGCCTCGGACACCAGCATGATCGGGATGCCGTCGCGGATCGGATAGGCAAGGCGCGCCTTTTCCGAAACAAGCTCGTTGTGTTCGCGATCATAGGACAGCCGGCCCTTGGAGAGCGGGCAGACTAGGAGTTCCAGCAGTTTCGGATCGACGCGGCTCAGTTTTTCGTCCATGGCCGAAGTTTACTGCAGAACCGTGTCGGAGTCACCGAAGACCCGCGCCAGCACGATCTCGGTAATGGCGATCAACGTCTCGGCCCGCGTCTTGAGATCGGGCGCCTCCAGGAGAGCCTGTTTTTCGGCCGGTCCGAACGGCGACATCATGGCGAGCGAATTGACCAGCGTCAGATTGCTCGCTCGCTCGACGCTCTCCCAGTCGGCTTCCAGCTTGTTGGCATCGAGATAGGCTTTGAAGGCGGTGAGCAGGGCTGTGCGATCGACCGCCTCCTCCTCATTCTCCGCCGAGAGGTCGGCGATGAAAGGCGCGATCCGGAAGGTGCGGAAGGGACCGCTGGTCACCTTCTCCTCCAGCAACCGAAAGCGGCAGACGCCGGTCAGCGACACGATATAGCGCCCGTCGCCGGTCTCGGCGAAGGAGGTGATTCGCCCGAGGCAGCCGACGGTGGCGAGACTAGGCTCGCCGCCCTTGTCCTCATGTTCGCCGAGCGCCGGCTGCACCATGCCGATCAGCCGGTTTCCGGCAAGCGCTGCATCCAGCATCGCCAGATAGCGCGGCTCGAAGATGTTGAGAGGAAGCTGCCCGGCCGGCAGGAGGAGGGCCCCGGGCAGCGGGAAGACGGCGATCGCATCGGGCAGATCGCCCGGCTTCAGGTATCTGGCATTACCGACTTGCATGAAACCGTCCCGCATTCTTGTAAACGGGCATGCCCGTTCTGACGAGAATGTGGTGCCCCCGCTTAAAAACGCAAGGGCCGATATTCTAATCTTAAGAGAACAGCATCGCCGAAAGCTTGCGGCGGGCGGCAACCGTCGCCGGATCCTTGAAACCCCAGACCTCGAAGAACTGCAGCAACTGGCGGCGCGCGCCGTCATCGTCGAAGCTTCGGTCCTTGCGCATGATCTGAAGCAGATGTTCGGCCGCCTCGTCACGCCGGCCTTCGACATTGAGGATCTTGGCGAGCTTCAGCCGCGCTTCGTGATTGTCGGGATCGGCGGCCAGTTCACGCTCGAGGGCAACGGGATCGCCGAGCTTGCGCGCCTCCTCGATCTGGTCGAGCTTCTTCAAGACCGCCTGGATGCCGGCATCTCTAGCGAGCTCCTCCGGCAGATCGGTCAGTGTTTCGCGCGCCCGCTGGTGCTGGTTTGCGGCGATCATGCATTCGGCCATTCCGGCAAGCGCATTGGCATTCTCGGGATCGGCCTGCATGACGGCGCCGTAAAGCTGCGCGGCCTCGTTAAGGTTGCCGGCGGCGAGCAGTTCCGATGCTTCCGTCAGGGCGGCCTCGATTTCGGCCGCCTCATCGGCGCCGGCCGGTCCGGCGATCCGGTCGATGAACTGTGTAATCTGGCTTTCCGGCACCGCGCCCATGAAACCGTCGGCCGGGCGGCCGTTGACGAAGGCGATGACAGCGGGGATAGACTGGATGCCGAGCTGGCCGGCAATCGAGGGATGGTCGTCGATGTTCATCTTGACCAGCCTGACGCGGCCCTTGGCCTCGTTGACAACCTTCTCCAGGACGGGCGTCAGCTGCTTGCAGGGCCCGCACCAGGGCGCCCAGAAATCGACCAGCACCGGCTGTTTGCGCGATTCCTCGATGACGTCCTTGCCGAAATTCGCCGTCGTCGTGTCGGTGATGTAGCTGCCGGCCGCAGCCGCCGATGCGCCCTGAGCGCCGAAGCTGGCCGTTGCCGACATCTGGTTTCCGAAGGAACCGTTATAGGGGTTGTTGCTGCCGCTCATAGGTATCTCCCGCCGCGCCGATCCTGCCGGCATCATTGTAGCGCTAAAATCGTATGTCAGGACGTCACTTTCAAGACAAGCGGCTTATGTCCGGTCGCTTCCATGAAACGGACGAGGTCGCCGCTTGCAATAGACGTCGTCGCGTCGTTGGCGAGCGGATGACAATTGACGATCTCCTCAGCCATCAGATCGGCATCGAGCACGAAGGTGACATTTCCTGCCGTATCGTTGATCGCGCCGAAGGCGGTGACCGCGCCCGGAATGACACCAAGATACTCCATGAGCTTCTCAGCCCGGCCGAAGGAAACCCGGCCGGAGCCGCCGATGATGGTGTGAACCTGCTTGAGGTCGACCTCGGCATTCTCTTCCACGGTCAGCAGAAAATACCTGTCCTTCTTGTCCTTGATGAAGAGATTCTTGGTGTGGCCGCCGGGGATCTCGTCGCGCAGCGCAACCGATTCGGCCACGGTGAAAACAGGCGCGTGATCGACCGTCTTATGGGCGATGCCGAGCCCATCGAGGAAGGCAAAGAGATCTTCTTTCGTCTTGGGGGTGTTTTCGGGCATCGGGCAATCCATTGGTGGCGAGGAAAAGCGAGGCGTCCTGATTAAGTCCGTCCACATCATTTGGCAATCTTCGCCACCGACGCCCGACCCCCACATTTGCGGCCTTTCCGCCAGCCTCATGCGACCGCATGAATTTTTCTTCGCCTCTTCGTCATTTCCCTGTTGCATTTGAAAATCTGTTAGGCCATATAGCGCCCGTCGCCACGAGGCGGCGCCCACGGTCCAACGACTACCCCGGACCGATGCGGATTGAGCGGGTGTAGCTCAGGGGTAGAGCACAACCTTGCCAAGGTTGGGGTCGAGGGTTCGAATCCCTTCGCCCGCTCCAGTTTCCCCAGTATCATACTAAAAACATAACAGTAGCCAGTCCCCGTGACATGGATGATAGACCGCAGTCCGAACGGGTTTTCAGTGACCCAGCACCTTTTTCACCCAAGTCGCAACCTCGTCGCCGCTGCTGACGTCCGCCTGCACCAGCCCGTCGATCATGAAGGTCGGTGAGACGTGAATGCCGTTTTGCCGGGCATAGCGGCAGTGCCATTTGATCTCCCGGTCGAGATCCGCAATTGCGAAGGCGTCCTTCAGCTTCACACCGCTATAGCCTTCCAGGCGCTCGATGATCTGATTCGGCGTGGCGTCCATATTCGCGCCGCCGGCGTGATGATCGAATTCGAATTCCTCCCGATGCGCGGCGACGGCGGCCAGGACCTTCTTTGCCGTCTCCTTGCCGCCTTCCAGCGTCGAAGCTGCGATGACGCAGCGGACGATCACGCCGGAATACATATGCCAGGGCTGCGAGTGCAGACGGATTTTCACCGTGATCTTCTCCTCGCCGGCCTGCTCGAGAAGAGCGTCCAGCTTGTTGAATGCCTTGGCAGAATAAGGATCGGTCGGCTCGAGGAAGACTTCGAAGATGCGCGGGCCATTGCCCCAGCGCAGCGGATCCGCGTGCCACGAAGTTTCGGTCATAACGATCTCCTTTCCGTTTCGTGAAATCGGCTATTTGGTTAACGAATCAAGCTCCAGAAGCCTTGCTTCTTTCCGTGTTGACGCTTCAACTCGGCGACATAGGCGTCGTGGGGTTGGGTCTTGCCGAAATCGTCGATGTGAGGTGCGAGCGATGCGCACTCCGCCAGATGGGGCGCAGCATGCCTGTAACGGCTGGACCGGCCGTAATCGAGGGCGAAGCCGATCATCGAGCGCAGCAGCATGGTTGCCGCGAGCGGGTGTTTCTCCTGCAGCATTTCGGCGGCCGGCGTCATCAGCTCGTAGAGGTTGCCATCGAGTTCCGCCTGCCGCTTGGAGACGAGTTTGGCTGCTTCGGCAGCTGCGGGCCAGGCTAGGAAAAAGGCAAGGGCCCGATGAACATCGGGAAAGCCGTGCGCGAAGGCGAATGCTTTCTCCTCGGCCTCGACGTCGTCGAAGTCGGCGAGCTTTCGCAGGAAAGCGCGAAGATGCTCCCCGTTCAGCGACTGCTCGAAGCATTGCCATCGATAGGCCTGCGCTTCCTCTCCCCGTCCGAGCGCGTCGAGCGCTTCTGCGCGGGCGCGCTGCCATTCAAAAGGCAGTTCGAACCACCCCCGCTGATCGATGCCATCCAAAATCCTCAACGCCTCCTCGGCGCGTCCCGCCGAAAGCAAGCGGCCGGCGATCTCCGCCGCGACCGTCGGCGCCCTTAAGGTTTCCTCCGGCTGGTGGGCGATAAAGGCATCGACATCATCTTGGGCATCGGCAATATCCTGCAGAGCGATGCGCGCCGTCAGTCGCCGATGCCTGGCATAGATCTCGTCCTGGTAGATCGGTCCGCTGCCGCCCCAGCCAAGAATTTCCCGGTCGGCGTCGGCTGGCTTCTCCTCGGGCTCGTTCGACCATTGCACCAAGAGACTCTTCAACCGTTCCAGGCCGTCCTTGCCCAGTACCGGAACCATCTCGGCGATCAGCGGGTCATATTGGCCGTGGTCGTTATCCTGCAGCGCAGTGAAGACCTTGTCGGCAAGGACATCGATACCTATTCCCGCGGACCTGGCGATGACGGCGGCATCGGCGCATGCCTGATGGAACGTCTCGATGAAGGCGATGTCGCTGCTGTTGGATCGGTGGAATATCGAATTGGCGACCGCAAGGAATTGCCAGATGAGATCGAACGCCTCCTTCGGATCGTCGGCGGCCACGACGGTGACGATCGCGGATCGCTGCGTTTCGAGGTCGGCGTTGACGGTTTTTACTTTATGCCATTCAATGACGCTCTGCGCTCGTGCGATGCTGCCGAGGCGCTTGCGGATCTCACGCGCGACCTCGGTACTGCCCTGATTGCCGGCTAATTCCATGCGAAGGCGTCGTTTATGGGCTGCGCTGCCGGTGCTGATTTCGATCAGCAGTTCGGCGAGGCGTTGTGCACCGAGCGCTTCCAGGTTTTTCGCGTTGAGAGTCGTCTTTGCTGCCATAGGTCACCGCTGTCGTTTCGCGCCGACCCTAACTCGGGATTCAAATCAGTCCAAGCTGCCGAGCGAGGAGACGCAGCCATATCGTACCGCGAATTCGTATGACTTTATCGGCGTTTAGTCTCGCCGAATCATGGCCGTTAGCTAAAAACTAACGCTGCCTCGTAACGACTCCTAAAGCCGGTTTTGGCACCTTGTTGCCGGTCGAATATTTTTTCCAAATTTCTCGCTGGGGTTGATTATGAGTCACAATAAAGACGCCTGGGTCAGCCAGCGCGCTTATTCGCTGTGGGAATTGGAAGGCAGGCCGGAAGGGCGTGGGGAAAGCCATTGGGCGCAGGCGCTCAAGGAATTCGAGCAGCTGGAACTGACGAAGGCCTCGCCCGACGGAAACGATCTCATCGAGAAACTGAAGGCAGCCGGGCGGCTGATGCGGGTCTATGATGAGGCGGCCCCCGGCATCGACAACGATCGGCAGATCAAGGCGGCCCGCTAGTCCCAATTCCGCACAGCCAAAATAGTCAGCGGCAGTCCAGACGGACGATCGGTCTTGTGGGCAGACGTCTTGCCACTTCGGCAAAACCGGCATCGAGAAATATCGAAAGCGTGCCCGGGTAAAGGTCGCCCGTTCCCGCCGCGCGGCGCTGATCGACGGGATAGGCCTCGAGGCATTCGGCCCCATTCCCCCTTGCAAATTCGACGGCATGTTTCAAAAGCAGGCGAGACAGGCCCTGGCGCCGGAACGGTTTGCGGACGATGAAGCAATTGATCGACCAGACCGGCCTGTCATCAACCGGAGCGAAAGGTTTTGACCGGCGCAGCCGGTCGAACACCGCGCGCGGCGCCACACCGCACCATCCGGCCGGCTCGTCGTCGTGATAGCCGAGAATGCCCGGCGGACGTGGCTGGGTGACAAGATCCCGAAACCAGCTGCGATTTCCCGCACCCCATCCCGCCTTGTAATCGGCATTTGGAAGATACCAGTAGGCGCAGCGGCAATTCCGCCCGCCTGCGCAACCGTCGAAGACCAATTCGATATCGGTCAGGCGATCGGCAGTGGCGAGGACGAAAGAGAAGCGATCCGGCATGCCGGCAAGTTATGGCGCAGGCGGGCGACCGGCAAGCGGCCGTCCTTTATCGCCCCTCCAAAATCTACTGGCGGGCGGCCCAGCTGAGGCCGCGCCGCAGGATCAGCGGCATGTAGGGATGATCGAATTCGGCCGCGACATGGCCGAGAGCAGAATAGAAGATGCGGCCGGCGCCGAAATGGCGCTTGAAGACAACAGGCATCACGACATTGCGGGCCGCCGGATCGTATGCGCCGGAGAAGGTCGTGGTCGCCAGGATTTCGACAGTGGGATCGTAATGCAGGTAATATTGCTCCGACCGGTAGTCGAAGTCGGGAATGCCCTCCATAACAGGATCGTCCTGGCGGATGACCGCGACGCGGAAGTCGATAATGTTGCCGGGATGGGCGACCCATGTGACGCCGGAGACATAGCGGAAAGGCGCGCTTTCCTTGAAGGAGGTGGCAAGCGCCCCGTGATGGCCGGCAAGCCCGAGCCCGCCGCGCACCGCTTCGACCAGGCCAAGGGCATGATCCTTCTCAAGCTTTTCGCCGGTGATGATCGGCACCAGCAGATCGGCTTTCGCGAGCGTCGGAGATCCGAATATGCCGAGATCGCCGGTCACCTCGACCGCAAAGCCGTCTTCGCGCAGGAGATCGGCGACGATATGGGCGCATTGCTCCGGCTCGTGACCCTGCCAGCCGCCCCAGACGACCAATGCCTTCCTCATTCACGCGCTCCCTGGCTGATTGCTGCGGACACATGGTGGTGAAAGCCCCTTAAAACGGGCGGTTATGCAAATCACGCGAATAATTTACGAATCGCCGATCCGGCACAATCGCCGGGGGCCGGGTGGTGCGGCATTTGCCCTTGCCATTGACGCCTGTCGCAGTTCCTTCTTTTTATTGCCGTGCTTCTCGTCTAGGTTTCTCCCGTCTTTCAAGAACAACAAGGGTGGTGCATGGCAGGTGAAACGGTTCTTGTGGTCGGCGGCGCCGGTTATATCGGCTCGCATACGTGCCTGGACCTGGCGAACAAGGGCTACAAGCCTGTCGTCTTCGATAATTTTTCCAACGGCCATCGCGAGTTCGTCAAATGGGGGCCGACCGAGGAAGGCGATATTCGCGATCGCGCCCGGCTGGACGAGGTGCTCGCCAATCATAGGCCGGCGGCGATCCTGCATTTCGCGGCGCTGATCGAGGTCGGCGAATCGGTCAAGGATCCGGTTTCCTTCTATGAGAACAATGTGATCGGCACCCTGACGCTGCTTTCGGCGGCGCAGGCCGCCGGCATCAACGCCTTCGTCTTCTCCTCCACCTGCGCCACTTACGGCCTGCCGCAAAGCGTGCCGCTTGACGAGACGCACCGGCAGCTGCCGATCAACCCCTATGGGCGGACGAAACATATCGTCGAACAGGCGCTTGCCGATTACGATCAGTATAAGAGCCTGCGCTCGGTGGTGCTGCGTTATTTCAACGCCGCCGGCGCCGATTTCGAAGGCCGGATCGGCGAATGGCACCAGCCGGAGACGCATGCAATCCCGCTCGCGATCGATGCCGCGCTCGGCCGCCGTCAGGGCTTCAAGGTGTTCGGCAGCGATTACGAGACGCGCGACGGCACCTGCGTGCGCGACTATATCCATGTGCTCGATCTTGCCGATGCGCATGTGCGTGCCGTCGAATATCTGTTGAAGGGCGGAGAGTCCGTCGCGCTCAATCTCGGCACCGGCACCGGCACGACGGTCAAGGAATTGCTCGGCGCGATCGAGGAGGTGTCGAACCGGCCCTTCCCGGTCGAATATATCGGCCGTCGCGAGGGCGATTCGCACACCCTGGTCGCCAATAACGACAAGGCGCGCGACGTGCTCGGCTGGGTGCCGCAATATGATCTGTCCGCGATCATCCGCTCCGCCTGGAACTGGCATGCAAGATCCAACCAGCATTGAGCCAGCCGGAATTGAAAGGGGCCGCCGGCCGAACATTCTGCTGATCACGGCGGACCAGTGGCGTGGCGACTGCCTGTCGGCCGTTGGTCATGCTTGCGTGAAGACGCCTGCGATCGATGCGTTGGCGCGGGAGGGCATGTTGTTCCGGCGCCATTATGCCGGGGCCGCACCCTGCTCGCCGGCGCGGGCGACACTCTATACCGGCCTTTACCAGATGAACCACCGGGTCTGCCGCAACGGTTCGCCGCTCGATGCCCGCTTCGACAATCTGGCGCTGGCGGCGCGGCGGGCGGGATATGATCCGACGCTGTTCGGCTATACCGACACGGCGCCCGATCCACGCGGCATGGATGCCGGCGATCCGCATTTGACGACCTATGAAGGCGTATTGCCTGGCTTTACGGTCCGCCAGCTTCTGCCCGAGCATGAAAGACAATGGCTCTCCTGGCTGAGGTCCCGCGGCCATGCGAATGCCGTCAACCGCGACATCCATATTCCGGTCGGTGCGAAGGCCGGTGAAATTTCCAACGCGGCGCCGGCCTATTCCCGCGATGAGACCCAGACCGCTTTCCTGGCCGGCGAATTCATCCGCTGGATGGGCGAGCAGGACGGGCCGTGGTGCGCGCATGTCTCTTTTTTGCGTCCGCATCCGCCGTTTTCAGTGCCGGAGCCGTTCAACCGGATGTTCGAGCCGGGCGACGGACCGGCTTTTGCGCGCGCGGCAAACGCCCAAGCGGAAGAGGAAAGTCATCCCTATCTCGCTTATGCCATGCCGCGCACCGGCAAGGGCAATTTCATTCACGGCGCCACCGGGCCGCTCAGCGGCTGGAATGGCGAGGATTTCGCTGCGATCCGGGCGATCTATTACGGCATGATCTCTGAGGTCGACGCGCAGCTCGGCCGCATCTGGCAGGCGCTGAAAGATGCGGATGCCTGGGAGAATACGCTTATCGTCTTCACGTCCGATCACGCCGAGATGGCGGGCGATCACTGGACGCTCGGCAAGGGCGGCTTCTTCGACGGCAGCTATCATGTTCCGCTTGTCATTCGCGATCCCGCAAGCAGTGCCGTGGGCGGGATCGTCGACGAATTCACCAGCGCTGCGGATATTTTTCCGACATTATGCGAAAAGCTCGGCGTCGAGGCAAAAAACGGCCTCGACGGCCGCTCGCTCATGCCGTTCGTCAACGGCGGAAGTGAGCCGGGATGGCGGCATACGGCATTCTGGGAATTCGATTTCCGCGATATCGCCGCCGGCGAAGCGGAACGGCATTTCGGGCTGAGGTCCAACCAATGCAATCTCGCGGTAATCCGCGATGCACGGTTCAAATATGTGCATTTTACCGCACTGCCGCCGCTGCTCTTCAATCTGCGCGACGATCCGATGGAGCTCGACAATGTCGCGTCCGATCCGGCCTGTGCGGCCGTCCGGCTTGAATATGCCGAAAAGCTGCTGTCGCTGAGAGCGCGGCATCTGGATCAGACGCTCGCCTATACCGAGCTGACGGAAAAAGGGCCGGTGACGCGCCGGCCCTGATCGAGCTTTGCCGGGGATGGCCTGAATTAGCCGAGATAATCGCGCTTGCCGATCGGCGCGCCCTGGTTGCGCAGGATGGCGTGAGCGGTGGCGACGTGGAAATAGAAGTTCGGCAGCGCGAAGGTCGCGACATATTCGTCACCCGGGAGCACGATACCGCTGTTGCCGGGCAAGGTGATCTGCCGGCCTTCCACGCCTTCCAGCGCCTGCACCGAAAATGTGGCGAGATAGGCTTCGGTCTTCGCCAGGCGCTCGCGCAACTCGTCGAACGTCTTCTCATTGTCTTCGAACTTCGGGGCGTCGGTGCCGGTCAGCCGAGCGAGAGTGAATTTGGCACTGTCGCTGGCGCGCTGGTACTGGCCGGAGAGCGGCAGCATGTCGGGCGCAAGGCGGGCGGCGACCAGGACGGCAGGATCGAATTTCTTCTCCTTCGCATAGGCCTCTGCCTTGTCGAGGTAGGTTTTGAGGCTGGCGAGGCCGCGCTGGAACATGGGGACGGTGAGGCGATACATCGAAACGGACATGTGTCCTATCTCCAAATCTTAAAATGATCGGGGCAGCAATAAGCGAGCCGAGAGCGCCTGCCACCCTACGCGTACCTTCGGCTTCGGATAGATGGATATTCCCGCCGCCTTTGACAATGCACCGAAAGGCTTTGCTGGCCCCGCCATCGCAGCACGCCCACGCTTTCTTGCGGCGAAAGAGACTTGACGTCGCTGCAGGAAAATGGAATGAATATTCCGCAGGACAAATTTTACGGTTTGTTTGTTCCGTTTTACGGGACGCCGCGGGAGAGGCGGCGCAGCAAATTGCGGCTTCAGGGCAAATGCCTGGGGCTCCGGCGTGAGGAGGGTGCAGCCGGGCACCGTTTGTGGAGGAAGTACAATGAAAAAGTTTATCCTGGGCACTGCGATGGCGCTCGTCATGTCGGCGGCCGCTCACGCGGAAACCGTCGGCGTCTCGATGGCGAAGTTCGACGACAACTTTCTGACCGTTCTGCGCAACGGCATGACCGATTATGCCAAGACACTGAGCGGTGTGACGCTGCAGGTCGAAGACGCTCAGAACGACGTTTCCAAGCAGCAGAGCCAGATCCAGAATTTCATCGCCTCCAAGGTCGATGCAATCATCGTCAACCCTGTCGATACCGACGCGACGACGGCCATGTCGAAGCTTGCCGCCGATGCCGGCATCCCGCTGGTCTACGTCAACCGCCAGCCGGTCAACGTCGACACGCTACCGGAAAAGCAGGCCTTCGTTGCATCCAACGAGCAGGAATCCGGCACGCTGGAAACCAAGGAAATCTGCCGCATTCTCGGCGGCAAGGGCAAGGCTGTCGTCATCATGGGCGAGCTTTCCAACCAGGCTGCGCGCATGCGCACCCAGGACGTTCATGACGTCATCAAGACTGATGAATGCAAGGGCCTGGAGATCGTCGAAGAGCAGACAGCCAACTGGGACCGCACCCAGGGCGCCGACCTGATGACCAACTGGCTCTCCAGCGGCATCGAATTCGACGCCGTCATCTCCAACAATGACGAAATGGCAATCGGCGCCATCCAGGCGCTGAAGGCAGCCGGCAAGGATATGAGCAAGGTCGTCATCGGCGGCGTCGACGCCACGCAGGACGCGCTTGCCGCCATGCAGGCCGGCGATCTCGACGTCACCGTGTTCCAGGATGCCGCCGGTCAGGGCAAGGGCGCTCTCGACACCGCGCTGAAGATCGCCAAGGGCGAAAAGACCGAGAAGAAGGTTTATATTCCCTTCCAGCTCGTCACGCCTGAAAACGTCAAGGACTTCGTCACCAAGAACTGAGGCGAACGCCAACAGGATGCGGGCAAAGCCCGCATCCTTTCCGCCTGCCCGTATCCGGAGGAGATGATATGGCCGTCAGCCCGACAACCATGGCAGCCGTTCGCGCAAGCGGCGCAGTTCCGAATGCGGAATATCTGCTGAGCGCCGAAGGCGTTCGCAAGGAATTTCCCGGGGTCGTCGCGCTCGACGACGTGCAGTTCCGGCTGAAGCGCGCCTCGGTGCATGCGCTGATGGGCGAAAACGGCGCCGGCAAATCGACGCTGATGAAGATCCTCGCCGGCATCTACATACCTGATAGAGGCGATATCCGCCTGAAGGGCATCGAGATCCAGCTGAAATCTCCGCTTGACGCGCTGGAGAACGGCATTGCCATGATCCATCAGGAACTGAACCTGATGCCGTTCATGACGGTTGCCGAAAATATCTGGATCCGCCGCGAACCGAAGAATCGCTTCGGCTTCGTCGATCACGGCGTCATGCACCGGATGACCGAAGAGCTGTTTGCCCGGCTGAATATCGACATCGATCCCGATATCGAGGTCCGGTACCTGTCGGTTGCCAACCGGCAGATGGTCGAGATCGCCAAGGCGGTTTCCTATAATTCCGACGTGCTGATCATGGACGAGCCGACTTCGGCGCTGACCGAGCGCGAGGTCGAGCATCTCTTCCGCATCATCCGCGACCTCAGGGCCCAGGGCATCGGCATCGTCTATATCACCCACAAGATGAACGAGCTTTTCGAGATCGCCGACGAGTTTTCAGTCTTCCGCGATGGCCGCTATATCGGCACGCACGCTTCGACCGACGTCACCCGGGACGATATCATCCGCATGATGGTCGGGCGAGAGATCACCCAAATGTTCCCCAAGGAAGAGGTGCCGATCGGCGAGGTGATGCTTTCGGTCAAGGATCTCTGCCTCAACGGCGTCTTCAAAAACGTCTCCTTCGAGGTAAGGGCGGGCGAGATCCTCGGCGTGGCCGGCCTGGTCGGTTCCGGTCGGTCGAATGTCGCCGAAACATTGTTCGGCGTGACGCCGGCAAGCTCCGGCTCGATCGAACTCTACGGAAAACCGGTGACGATTTCTTCGCCGACCGAGGCCATCCGTCACCAGATGGCGTTCCTGACCGAGGACCGCAAGGATACCGGCTGTCTGCTGATCCTCGATATTCTCGAGAACATGCAGATCGCCGTGCTGCAGGACAGATATGTCAAGGGCGGCTTCGTGCAGCAGGGCGCCATCGAGGCGACCTGCGAAGACATGGCAAAGAAGCTGCGGGTGAAAACGCCCAATCTCTACGAGCGCGTAGAGAATCTGTCGGGCGGCAACCAGCAGAAGGTGCTGATCGGCCGCTGGCTGCTCACCCATCCGAAAATCCTGATCCTCGACGAGCCGACGCGCGGCATCGATGTCGGCGCCAAGGCGGAAATCCACCGGCTGGTCACCGACATGGCGCGAAACGGTGTAGCAGTCATCATGATCTCGTCCGAGATGCCCGAGGTGCTCGGGATGAGCGACCGCATCATGGTCATGCACGAGGGCCGCGTCACCGGTTTCCTCAATCGCGATGAAGCAACGCAGATCAAGGTGATGGAGCTGGCTGCGCAGTGATTCGCGGTCTGCAATCGCCCAAGGGAGGTTTAACATGAGTACCAAGGCAGCAGAGGGTGCGGCTCCGCTCGCAACCCGGCAAAGGCGCCGCCGCCTACCGACTGAGCTCAGCATTTTCCTCGTGCTCGTCGGCATCGCGCTGATCTATGAAGCGCTTGGCTGGATGTTCATCGGGCAAAGCTTCCTGATGAATTCGCAGCGCCTGACGATCATGATCCTTCAGGTCTCGGTCATCGGCATCATCGCCGTCGGCGTCACGCAGGTCATCATCACCGGCGGCATCGATCTTTCATCCGGCTCCGTCGTCGGCATGACAGCGATGATTGCGACGAGTTTCGCGCAATCATCGACTTGGGGACGGGCCGTGTTCCCCTCTCTGACCGACCTGCCGGCGCTCGTGCCGATCATGATCGGCCTGCTGATCGGAGCGGCTGCGGGCCTGGCGAACGGCGCCCTCATCGCCTACACGAAGATCCCGCCCTTCATCGCAACGCTCGGCATGTTCGTGTCAGCCCGCGGCGTCGCGAAGTGGTATACCAAGGGACAGCCGGTGTCCGGGATCACCGAGCAGTTTCACTTCATCGGAACCAAGGCCTGGCCCGTCGTCGTCTTCCTGGTCGTGGCGCTGATCTTCCATATTGCGCTGCGCTACACACGCTACGGAAAGTTCACCTATGCCATCGGCGCCAACCCGCAGGCGGCGCGCGTCTCCGGCATCAACATCGAGGCGCATCTCGTCAAGGTCTATGTGATCGCCGGATTGCTTGCCGGCCTTGCCGGTATCGTCACGGCGGCACGCGCGGAAACCGCGCAGGCAAGCATGGGCGTCGGATATGAACTCGATGCGATTGCCGCGACCGTCATCGGCGGCACTTCGCTCACCGGCGGCGTCGGCCGCATCACCGGCACCGTCATCGGCACCATCATCCTCGGCGTCATGACATCGGGCTTCACCTTCCTGAGGATCGACGCCTATTACCAGGAGATCGTCAAAGGCTTCATCATCGTCGCGGCTGTCGTCATCGACGTCTACAGACAGAAGAAGCGCCGCAAGCACTGATCTCGGCCGGTTTCATTGAAGATTTTACGGGGGCTTCGGCCCCCGTTTTGCGTTTTGGCGCCGATGGCCGATATTCAAAAAAAAGAGATGGCGAATTCCGTCAGCTTTTCTATTCTGGCTACTTCATTCGCCCGCCTCGGGGCCGCGCAGGAAAACAGATGCAATTCGTATTTGACGGTCACAACGACGTTCTCCTTCGACTCTGGACACATTCAAAAGACGGCAGCGACCCTATCGCGGAATTTGCGGACGGCACGACTCTCGGCCATATCGATGCGCGTCGGGCGAAAGCGGGCGGTCTTTCCGGTGGTCTCTGCGCCATCTATATTCCCTCGGGCGATCTCGTCTTCGCCGATCCGGATGCCGACGGTCGTTATGTCACGCCGATGGCTGCCCCGCTTGATCCACTTCCGTCGCTTGCCATCGCCACCGAAAAGGCGGCGATCGCGCTGCGGCTCGACCAGGCCGGCGCCTGGCGTCTCTGCCGCACGGTCAAGGACATCCGCGACGCCATGGCCGAGGATGTTTTCGCCGCTGTCCTGCACATGGAAGGCTGTGAGGCGATCGGCGCCGACCTGTCGGCGCTCGAGGTCTTCTACGCGGCGGGGCTGCGATCGCTGGGGCCGGTCTGGAGCCGGCACAATGTCTTCGGCCATGGTGTGCCCTTCGCCTTCCCGATGTCACCGGACACTGGGCCGGGTCTGACTGATGCCGGTTTTGCGCTGGTGCGGGAATGCAATCGCCTCGGCATCCTGATCGACCTTGCCCATATCACCGAAAAGGGCTTCTGGGACGTGGCGAAGACGACGGATCAGCCGCTGGTCGCCAGCCACTCCAATGCCCATGCGCTGACGCCGGTCGCGCGCAACCTGACGGACAGGCAGCTTGATGCGATCCGCGAAAGCGGCGGTCTCGTCGGCATCAATTATGCCACCGCCATGCTGCGCCCAGACGGCCGCTCGGACAGCGATACGCCGATGGCCGACATGATCCGTCACATCGACTATCTCGTGAACCGCATCGGCATCGATTGCGTGGCGCTCGGATCGGACTTCGACGGCGCCACGATCCCTGACGAAATCGGCGATGCGTCAGGCAACCAGAAGCTGATTGCCGCTCTCAGGGAGGCTGGTTATGGTGAGGCGGATCTCACGAAACTTGCCCGTGAAAATTGGCTTCGCATTCTCGCACAAGCCTGGCGGGAGGAGTACGCCTAAAGTGCAGCCCGCCTCTGGACGCGCTGACAGCGAACAATAGTTTTAATGGGACATGAACCGACAAAACGCTTCGTAATCAATCAAGAACAGGGGAACAGACCATGATGATCACCAAGCTCAGCCGCAAATTCCGCCTGCTTTCCGCGGGAGCCGCTCTTTCGCTCCTGATGATGGCGGCACCTGCCGCCTTCGCCGAAACGCCCAAAGACACGCTTGTCGAGGGTTTTGCCATCGACGACATCATCACGATGGATCCCGGCGAGGCTTTCGAGCTTTCGACCGCAGAGATCACCAGCAACAGCTACAGCCTGCTCGTCCGCCTCGATCTCGCCGACACATCCAAGGTGAAGGGCGATCTTGCCGAGAGCTGGAGCGTTTCGGATGACGGCCTCACCTATACGTTCAAGCTGAAGCCAGGCCTCAAATTCGCATCGGGAAATCCTGTTACCGCTGAAGACGTTGCATGGTCGTTCGAGCGCGCCGTCAAGCTCGACAAGAGCCCGGCCTTCATCCTTACCCAATTCGGTCTGACCGGCGACAATGTCACCGAAAAGGCCAAGGCGGCCGATGCCAACACATTCGTCTTCACGGTCGACAAGGCCTATGCGCCGAGCTTCGTGCTCAACTGTTTGACGGCGACGGTCGCCTCCGTGGTCGACAAAAAGCTCGTGCAGGAGCATGTGAAGGCGGTAACGCCGGATGCCGAGCACAAATACGACAATGATTTCGGCAATGAGTGGCTGAAAACCGGCTATGCCGGTTCCGGCGCCTTCAAGCTGCGCGAATGGCGAGCCAACGAAGTCGTCGTGCTGGAGCGCAACGACAATTATTACGGCGACAAGCCGAAGCTCAATCGCGTCATCTACCGCTACATGAAGGAAAGCTCGGCCCAGCGGCTGGCGCTCGAAGCCGGCGATATCGACATTGCCCGCAATCTCGAGCCGGGCGACATCGACGCCCTTTCCAAGAACGCCGATCTCGCGACGACCAGCGCGCCGAAGGGCACGATTTACTACGTCAGCCTGAACAGCAAGAACGAGAACCTGAAGAAGCCGGAAGTCCAGGAAGCCTTCAAATATCTGGTCGACTACGATGCGATCGGCGCAACGCTGATCAAGGGTATCGGCGAGATCCACCAGACCTTCCTGCCGAAGGGCCAGCTCGGCGCGCTTGATGAAAACCCCTACAAGCTTGATGTCGCCAAGGCCAAGGAGCTGCTTGCCAAGGCCGGCGTGCCGGACGGCTTTTCCGTGACCATGGACGTGCGCAACACGCAGCCGGTGACCGGTATCGCTGAATCCATGCAGCAGACGCTGGCGCAGGCTGGCGTAAAGCTGGAAATCATCCCGGGCGACGGCAAGCAGACGCTGACCAAATATCGCGCCCGCACCCACGACATCTATATCGGCAACTGGGGCTCGGACTATTTCGACCCGAATTCCAATGCCGACACCTTCACCAGCAACCCCGACAATTCCGATGCTGGCACGGTGAAGACGCTCGCCTGGCGCAACACCTGGGAAGCGCCGGAACTCGACAAGCAAACCAAGGCCGCGCTGCTCGAGCGCGACGGTGAGAAGCGCGCTGCCATGTACGAGGATATCCAGAAGAAGTTCCTCGCCAACAGCCCCTTCGTCATCATCTTCCAGCAGACCGAGGTGGCCGGCTATCGCAAGAACCTGAAGGACTTCAAGCTGGGTCCGAGCTTCGATACCAATTTCGTCGGGCCGATCGCCAAGGAATGATCCGGCAGGATTGATCGCTTGAGCACCATCGAAGCAACACAGGTGGCGGCGCGGCCCCGAAAGGGCCGTGCCAGCGCTTTCGCCAAGGCGGCGGGACGCTTCCTGTTCGCCGCCGTCACCACTTATCTCGGTCTTCTGGCCGTCACCTTCTTCATCGGCCGGGTCGTGCCGATCGATCCCGTGCTCGCCATCCTCGGCGACCGCGCGCCCACCCATGTCGTCGAGCGTGTGCGCCAGGAAATGGGCTTCAATCTGCCGCTCTACCAGCAGTTTTTCATCTATGTCAAAGGCGTCCTGTCCGGTGATTTCGGCAATTCGGTACTGACCACTAACCCGGTCATGGTCGATATCCGCCGCGTCATGCCGGCGACGATCGAGCTCGCGACGCTCGGAACGCTGATCGGCGCCTGCGTCGGTGTACCGCTCGGCGTTCTCGCTGCCGTGCGCCGCGGCAGCATCGCCGACCAGGTGGTGCGCGTCATCGGCCTGATCGGTTATTCGGTGCCGATCTTCTGGCTGGCGCTGATTTCGCTCGTCATCTTCTATGCGCAATTGCGCTGGGTGGCCTTTCCCGGACGCATCGACATCGTCTTCGAATATACGTTCACGCCGATCACCGGTTTTTATCTGCTCGACAGCGCCTGGCAGGGCCAGTGGGACGTGTTCTACGACGTCTTCCGCCACATTATCCTGCCGGCCTCGCTGCTCGGTTATTTCTCGCTCGCCTATATCAGCCGCATGACGCGCAGCTTCATGCTGAACGAGCTGTCGCAGGAATATATCGTCGCCGCGCGCGCCAAAGGGCTGTCCGAAACCCGGGTGATCTGGGGGCATGCGCTGCGCAATGCCGCCGTGCCGCTCGTCACCGTCATCGCGCTTTCCTATGCCGGCCTGCTCGAAGGATCGGTGCTGACCGAAACCGTCTTCTCCTGGCCGGGCATCGGGCTCTACATCACCAATTCGCTGCAGAATGCCGACATGAACGCCGTGCTCGGCGGCACGATCGTCATCGGCACGGTTTTCATCGGCATCAACCTTCTGTCCGACCTTCTCTATCGGACGCTCGACCCGAGGACGCGAAACCGATGACGGCTCCCGCCAGTCCCTCTCCAACGATGAGCCGCCGCGAGTGGCTGCTTTCCGACCGGCCGCAATCGCGCATGCAGGCGCGCCTCGGCCGCGCTTATGTCACCTGGCGGCAGTTCACCGCAAACCGGCTTGCCGTCGTCGGCCTGCTGATCATCGTCGCGCTGCTTTTCATCGCCGCCTTCGCCGATCTCATCGCCACGCACAATCCCGTCGTCGGCGATCTGCGCAATGCCCGGCTGCTACCGCCGGGAACGGGTGAATTCCTGCTCGGCACGGACGATCAAGGCCGAGATATCTTTTCGCGGCTGATCTACGGATCGCGTTTGACGTTGCTGGTCGTCGTGCTCGTTGCCGTCATCTCGGCGCCGATCGGCCTGATTGTCGGCACCGTCTCCGGTTATGCCGGCGGCTGGGTGGATGCGACGCTGATGCGCATCACCGATATTTTCCTCGCCTTTCCGAAGCTGGTGCTGGCGCTCGCTTTCGTCGCAGCCCTCGGCCCCGGTATCCAGAACGCGATCATCGCCATCGCCATCACCTCGTGGCCGCCCTATGCCCGCATCGCCCGCGCCGAAACGCTGACGGTGCGGCGGTCCGATTATATCTCGGCGGTGAGACTGATGGGTGCCTCGCCGCTGCGCATCGTCGTGCGCCATGTCATGCCGCTCTGCATTTCCTCGCTGATCGTGCGCGTGACGCTCGATATGGCGGGCATCATCCTGACGGCCGCCGGCCTCGGCTTCCTGGGTTTGGGCGCGCAGCCGCCGCTGCCGGAATGGGGCGCGATGATCGCTGCGGGCCGGCGCTTCATCCTCGATCAATGGTGGGTGGCAGCGATGCCCGGCATCGCCATCCTCATCGTCAGCCTCGGCTTCAATCTGCTCGGCGACGGCCTGCGCGACGCACTCGATCCGAAGGAGAGCGGCCAGTGACGACGCTTCTGACGGTCGACAAGCTGAAGGTCAGCTATCCCACCCGCACCGGCATGATCGAGGCCGTGCGCGGCGTCTCCTTCACGCTCGGCAAGGAAAGGCTCGGCATCGTCGGCGAATCCGGTTCCGGCAAGTCGCAGACCGGCCGGGCGATCATGGGGTTGACGCCGAAACACGGCATCGTCACGGCCGAAAAGCTGGATTTCAATGGCATCGATCTCCTTAGGGCCTCAGCCGGGGAAAGGCGCAGGCTGCGCGGCAAACGCATCGCCATGATCCTGCAAGACCCGAAATATTCGCTCGATCCTGTGATGACGATCGGCCGGCAGATCTGCGAAACCCTGCGCACCCATGAAAAGGTTAGCAAGGCGGAGGCACGCGAGCGCGCGCTCGCCATGTTGGAGGCCGTACAGATCCGCGATCCGAAGCGCGTCTTCGATCTGCATCCGCATGAAGTTTCGGGCGGGATGGGGCAGCGTGCGATGATCGCCATGATGCTGATCGCCGGGCCGGAGCTGCTGATTGCCGACGAGCCGACCTCGGCGCTCGACGTGACGGTGCAGCTCGATGTGCTCAGAATCATGGACAGGCTGGTATCGGAGAGCGGCATGGGGCTGATTTTCGTCTCGCATGATCTCAGACTGGTTTCCTCTTTCTGCGATCGCGTCATCGTCATGTATGCCGGAAAGATCGTAGAGGAACTCGCAGCCGCCGATCTCAAGCATGCCCAGCATCCCTATACGCAAGGGCTGCTGAACTGCATGCCGGAGATCGGCGCGAACCGCCATCCGCTGCCGGTTCTCGACCGCAGGCCGGAGTGGGCGGTATGAGCGCAGCACTCAAGGTCGACACTCTCAGTGTCGTGTACGACGAATTTCACGCGTTGAAGGACGTCAGCATCGATGTCGAAGGCGGTGAATCCTTCGGCCTCGTCGGTGAGTCCGGCTCGGGAAAATCCACCTTGCTGCGCGCCGTGGCCGGCCTAGCGCCGATCAGCAGCGGCGCGATCCACGTCGACGACCAAACATTGAAAGGCGCAAAGCGCAGCAAGGCCTTCTACCGACGTGTGCAAATGGTCTTCCAGGATCCTTATGGCTCGCTGCATCCGCGCCAGACGATCGACCGCCTGCTGCTCGAACCGCTTGCGATCCACGCCATCGCCGATAGCGACAGGCGCATTGCCCGCGCGCTCGACGAAGTCGGTCTCGGCAATGGTTTCCGTTTCCGCTACCCGCATCAGCTTTCCGGCGGCCAGCGGCAGCGCGTGGCGATTGCCAGGGCGCTGATCGTCGAACCGTCAATTCTGCTGCTCGACGAGCCGACCTCGGCGCTCGACGCCTCGGTGCAGGCGGAAGTGCTGAACCTGCTCGAGCAGATCCGTCGCGATCGCAAACTCACCTTCATTATGGTGAGCCACGATCTCGGAGTGATCACCCATATGTGCGCCAGACTCGCCGTGATGCGCAATGGCACCGTGGTCGAACGATTGAGCTCGCAAGCGCTGGCAGAGGGTGCGGTCCAACAGGACTATACGAAAAATTTGATGATCGCGAGCAAGGGTTTTGTCAAAGTCTGAAAGACAATCATTTCAAGCCATTGAAAAAGAAACGCCGGCGACAGCGTTAAGGATAATGTTTTCCTAAAAGACGACCATTCAACTAGACTATTGACAGCTGCCCCGCTTCTGTCATGATCCTGTTAACGATTGTTAGCTTTCGTGATCGATGGAGGTCAGGGCATGTTCTTTCTCGGCGGGATGACCATGGGCTATCTCGATCCTCGCACCAGAGCTGAATGCAAGGATCAGATGACTGTCTCCATGCGTGCGGAAAAGGACTGGCGCCAAATCGAGACCTCCAACCCGCCGCAGAACGAGAACGCCGTCGAGCGCTCGTTGATCTGGGCATGGCGCACGCTCTGCTAAGAGCCGGTTGAATTTTCTCTTCCGCTCCCCCTGGACGGAAATTTATCTCTACCTACCTGATAGAGAATTAGAAATATAACAGCGAGCCGCACAACCGGCCGCACGAGAACAACGGAGGCGACATATGGCAGAACTGGGTATTTCGCATACTCACGTGAACCACTATGGTTCCGTACCGACCAAGAAGCCGCACGCCACGCGTCACAGGCTTCAGGCGGTGCTCCATGGAACAATTTTCACCGCGGCATTCCTGTTTGTGGTGGCCATGGTCTTCGGCCTCGTCGGATAGTCGGCGGATGGCAAGCCTCGGCAGGTGCCGGGGCTTTGGCAGTTGCCGCCCTTAGAGCATATTGCCGAAAAGTGTGAGCGGTTTTTGGACGACATCATGCTCCAACTCCTTGATTTAGAACAGGTTCAAATTTAAGGCCGAACCGGCCTTAGAATCCTCCTGTTCTGGTGAATCCCGGACATCTTATCTGTCCCGGTATTCCGCCCTTGATCATTCTCCGTGAAATTGCAGATGCGCCGCATCCACCCAGATGCGGCGCATTTTTGATGTCGTTCGGTCGACCTGTTCCGCCCTGCATCGGCAGGCGTGCGCTGACCCAGTGGCCTGCACCCCTTGACTTGAATTATTCCGATGGTGTCCAACTTTTCGACATGGTTTTGCGCAGAGGGTAACGATCGCCGTTTGGGGGCAACCCTGCAACAAAGCCTCGTCCGTTTGCATCGCCTGTCCGACGTCATTGCCCGGCTTCATCGATCTTCGAAGAATCCGGGCCCGTTCATGTAGCAGTCATGATAAGCAGTGCAAAAGGCTGAGCAAAACCAGCCATAACTTTGTTTGGATCCAGAACCGAACCCATGTCTATTGCCAATCTTTCTCCGAGCCTCTCCCGCGAACCCGAGATGAAGCAGATCGATCACAATGATTCGATCCGCTCGACCTATCTTTCCATCGAGGACATCAAGGCGATGGGCGATGCAGTCGCCCGCAACGGCGTCAGCAAGCTGCCGGCTTTCGCCGCCTTCGATTTCTTCGCGCGCCACAAGGAAAACGAGAAGGAAATTCTGCGCGTCTACCGTACCACGGCGACGGATGTCGAGGCCGGCGAGACAATCACGCCGGCGGCGGAGTGGCTGCTGGACAATCACTACATCGTCGAGGAGGCGATCCAGGAAGTGCGGCGTGACTTCCCCCGCCGCTTCTACCGCGAATTGCCGACCATGTCCGTCGGCGGAGTCGAGATTCCGCGCACCCTGGTGCTTGCCTGGCTCTACGTCGCCCATACCCACAGCACGATCTCGCAGGAAAGCCTGACGGCACTGGTCGACGGCTTCCAGGCCAACGAGACGCTGAGGATCGGCGAACTGTGGGCGCTGCCATCTTTGGTGCGCTACGTGCTCGTCGAAAACCTTCGCCGTATTTCGAGCCGTGTCGAAGCCAGCCGCCGCCTGCGCCGCCTCGCCAATGAGGCGGCCGACGAGCTGGTGCGCCTGACCGATCCGGCCAAGGCCGCCGCCTATCTGAAGACGCTGGAACCGCTGGCCGAGGACAATACCTTCTCGACGCAGTTCCTCTACCGCCTGCGTGACGGATCGCAGACCTCGAGCTTGGCGATCACCTGGCTCGACGAGCGGCTGGAAGAGCTTGGCCGCAATACCGAAGAGGCGACGACGGCGGAACACAGCCGTCTCTCCTCCGGCAACGTGACGATGGGCAACATCATCCGCAGCCTGCGCGAGATCGACGATACCGAATGGTCGGTCTGGGTCGAACAGGTCAGCCATGTCGACAAGCTGCTCTGGGAACATTCGGATTACGGCATTCTCGATTCCGGCTCGCGCAACAAATATCGAAAGCAGATCGAAAAGCTCGCCAAGCGTTCGCCGCTGACCGAAATGGAAATCGCACAGCTGGCGCTCGACATGACGGATGCCGCCAAGGCCTCCGGCGAACCGCAGCCGCATGAACCGAATGTCGGCGGCTTCCTGTCCGGCGCGCAGCGACCCAAGCTCGAGGCGCGGGCGAATTATCGCCCGACGATCACCCAGCATTTCGTGCGCGCCGTGCGCCAGTTCAACTGGCTGGCAATTGCCGTACCGGTCATGCTGCTGACGGTTATTGCCATGGCTGTTGTCGGCAAGTTCATGGCGAGTGCCGGCATGGGGGCGCTCGAAATCGCCGTGCTGCTGATCATGTTCTCGCTGCCGGCATCGGAGGGGGCGACGGGCCTCTTCAACACGCTTCTTTCCTTCTTCGTGACGCCGGCGCGTCTCGTCGGCTACGAGTTCAAGGAAGGCATTCCGGAAGATGCGCGCACGCTGCTCGTCGTGCCCTGCCTGATCTCCAACCGCGACAGCGTCGACGACCACGTGCGCAATCTCGAGGTCCACTATCTCGCCAATCCGCGCGGCGAAATCTATTTCGCCCTGCTCAGCGACTGGCCCGACAGCGACGTCGAGGAGACGGCCGCCGATCTCGAGGTTCTCGACTATGCAAGGCGCGAAATCGCCAATCTTTCCGCCCGTTATGCCTATGACGGCAAGACACGTTTCTACCTGTTGCATCGCCGCCGCCTCTACAACGCCTCGGAAGGCGTCTGGATGGGTTGGGAGCGCAAACGCGGCAAGCTGCACGAGCTGAACATGCTGCTGCGCGGCGACCGCGACACGACCTATCTGCCGGGCGCCAATGCCGTGCCGGCCAATGTCCAATATGTCATGACGCTCGACGCCGACACGCGCCTGATGCGCGACGCCGTCACCAAGCTCGTCGGCAAGCTCTATCATCCGATCAACCGTCCGGTGATCAATCCGAAAACCGGCCGTGTCGAGAGCGGCTACGGCGTGCTGCAGCCGCGTGTGACGCCGTCGTTGACGACGGGCAAGGACGCTTCGGTCTTCCAGCGCGTCTTTTCGATCAATCGCGGCCTCGACCCTTATGTCTTCACCGTTTCCGACGTCTATCAGGATCTCGCCGGCGAGGGCACCTTCACCGGCAAGGGGCTTTATCACGTCGATGCCTTCGAAGCCTCGCTGAAGGGCCGGATCGAAGAGAATTCCGTGCTCAGCCACGACCTTCTCGAAGGTTCGATGGCGCGCTGCGCCCTCGTCACCGATCTCGAGCTGGTCGAGGATTTCCCGATCCGCTACGAGGTCGAGACCTCGCGCCAGCATCGCTGGGCTCGCGGCGACTGGCAGCTCCTGCCCTATATGTTCAATCCGAAATACGGCGTCACCGCCCTCGGCCGCTGGAAGATGTTCGACAATCTGCGCCGCTCGCTGACGCCGATCGCCTGGTTCTTCGCTTCCGTGCTCGGCTGGTATTTCATGGGGCCGCTCGGCGCGCTCGTCTGGCAGATCCTGCTGATCTTCTGCCTTTTCGTGGCGCCGACGCTGTCGCTGATCAACGGCATCATCCCGCGCACCAGCGATATCGTCGCCCGCGCCCATCTCTATACGGTCTGGTCGGATATCACCGCCGCCAATGCGCAGGTTGCGCTGCGCATCGTCTTCATCGCCGACTCCGCCTGCATGATGGCGGATGCGATCGGCCGGTCGCTCTACCGCCTGTTCGTCAGCCGCAAGCTGATGCTGCAGTGGAGGACGGCCGCCAGCGTTCAGGCCGGCGGTCAAGGCACCCTCGCCTCCTATTACAAGCAGATGTGGCATGCGCCGGTGCTGGCGCTGCTGGCGCTCGGTTTCGCCGCTCTTCCCGGCGACAATGCCTTCCTCGTCGGCATTCCCTTCGCACTGCTGTGGATTCTCTCGCCCGTCGTCGCCTGGTATGTCAGCCAGTCGGCGGAGACCGAGGACCGGCTTGAGGTCGCCGACTCCGTGTCGAGCGAGTTGCGCAAGATCGCCCGGCGCACCTGGCGTTATTTCGAGACCTTCACCACACCTGAGCAGAATTACCTGCCGCCTGACAATATCCAGGAAACGCCGCATGTCATCGTCGCGGCCCGCACCTCGCCGACCAATATCGGCGTCTATCTGCTCTCCGTCGTCTCCGGCCGGCATTTCGGCTGGTTCTCCTTCGAGGAGACGCTCGAGCGGCTGGAGCAGACGATTGCCACGATCGACAAGATGGAAAAATTCCGCGGCCATCTGTTCAACTGGTATCACACCGATACGCTGCAGACCCTCGGGCCGCGTTATGTCTCGGCCGTCGACAGCGGCAATCTCGCCGGTCATCTGATCGCCATTTCGTCGGCCTGCCGCAACTGGGCCGAGGCCCCGTCGGCTCACATGCAGGGCAATCTCGACGGGGTCGGCGACACGGCCGGCATTTTGGGCGAAGTGCTGGCAGATCTGCCCGACGACCGCAAGACCGTACGGCCGCTGCGGCGGCGCCTGGAAGAACGCATCGTCGGCTTCCAGAATGCGCTTGCTGCCGTCAAGCGCGAGCATGAATTCGCCTCGATCCGTATCATCAATCTTGCCGTTCTCGCGCGCGACATCGAAAAGCTCGCCGCCAATCTCGATCATGAGGTCAAGTCGAAGCAGAGCGAAGAGGTCACCCAATGGGCGGCATCGCTGGTGAAGGTCTGCGAGGCGCATATTTCAGACAGCACCTTCGACCTGTCCAAGGTCGATGCGCTCCGGCCGCGGCTGGTGGCGCTGCGCGACAAGGCCCGCGATCTCGCCTTCTCGATGGATTTCGGCTTCCTGTTCCGGCCGGAACGGCGCCTGCTGTCGATCGGCTACCGCGTCGAAAGCGGTGAACTCGATCAGGCCTGCTACGATCTGCTGGCGTCCGAATGCCGCCTGACCAGCCTGTTCGGCATCGCCAAGGGCGATCTGCCGACGGAGCACTGGTACCGTCTCGGCCGCCAGGTCGTGCCGGTGGGATCGCGCGGCGCGCTGGTCTCCTGGTCGGGCTCGATGTTCGAATATCTGATGCCACCGCTCGTCATGCAGGAACGCGGCGGCGGTATTCTCAACCAGACCAACAATCTGGTTGTCGTCGAGCAGATGAATTATGCCCGCAAGCTCGGTATCCCGTGGGGCATTTCGGAAGCGGCCTTCAATGCCCGCGACCATAACCTCAACTACCAATACACGAACTTCGGCGTGCCGACGCTCGGCCTGAAGCGCGGCCTCGGCCACAATGCCGTCATCGCACCCTATGCATCGCTGCTCGCCAGCCAGTACGACCCGCCGGGCGCACTGGAAAACCTGCAGAGACTGCGCAAGGTCGGCGCATTGGGCAAGTTCGGCTTCCACGACGCCGTCGATTTTACGCCGACGCGCGTGCCTGAAGGCAAGAAATGCGCGGTGGTCTACAATTATTATGCCCACCATCACGGCATGTCGATCGCCGCCGTCGCCAACGTCGCCTTCAACGGCCATCTGCGCGAGCTCTTCCATTCCGATCCTGTAATCGAGGCGGCCGAGCTGCTGCTGCAGGAAAAGGCGCCGCGCGACATCCCCGTCATGAGCGGCAAGCATGAATCCGACACGCCGGCCAGCATCCAGGACGATCTGCTGCGGCCGGAGATCAGGAAGATCAGCGATCCGGCTTCGCGCGACCGCGAACTCGTGTTCCTGTCGAACGGCCATTACTCACTGATGCTGACGGCGACGGGCGCCGGTTATTCCCGCTGGAACGGCCTTTCCGTTTCCCGCTGGAAGGCCGATCCGACCGAAGACCGCTGGGGCAGCTTCATCTTCCTGCGCGATACCGCCACCAACGAATGGTGGTCGGCGACAGCAGAGCCGAAGGGCGTCGAAGGCGAAAAGATCAAGGTCGAGTTCGCCGACGAAAAAGCGCAGTTCACCAAGACGATTGGTGATCTGACGAGCGAGGTGGAGTGCATCATTGCGACCGAGCATGATGCCGAGGCCCGCCGTGTCACCCTGCTCAACATGGGCACGGAAGACCGTTTCATCGAAGTCACCTCCTATCTCGAACCTGTCATCACCTCGGATGATACCGACAATGCGCATCCGGCCTTCGCCCGCATGTTCATCAAGACCGAGATCGGCAAACGTGGCGACGTCATTCGCGCCGAACGCAACAAACGCGATCCGAACGAGCCGAACATCAGCATCGCACATCTGATCGTCGACAATGCCGGCGACACCCGTCACACCGAATTCGAGACCGACCGGCGCAAGTTCATCGGCCGTGGCCGCAGCCTCGCCGATGCGGCCGCCTTCGATCCGGGCGCGACACTTTCCGGCAGCGACGGCTTCATGCTCGACCCCGTCATGTCGCTGCGCCGCACCGTGCGTGTTCCAGCCGGCAAAAAGGTCAGCGTGTTCTTCTGGACGATCGCCGCTCCAAACCGCGACGAGGTCGACAAGGCGGTCAATCGCTACCGCCATCCCGACGCCTTCAACCACGAGCTTGTCCAGGCCTGGACGCGCACGCAGGTGCAGATGCGCCATGTCGGCGTCACCTCGCAGCAGGCGGCCGCCTTCCAGCACCTCGGACGCTACCTCGTCTACCCCGACATGCAATTGCGCAAGGACGAAGCGACCGTCGAGGCCGGCCTGCAGTCGCAATCGGCGCTGTGGCCGCTGGCGATCTCCGGCGATTTCCCGATCTTCACATTGCGCGTCAACGACGACATGGATCTCGATATCGCCCGCGAGGCACTGCTGGCGCAGGAATATCTGCGCTCGCGCGGCGTCACCGCCGATCTCATCATCATGAACGAACGCGCCTCTTCCTACGCGCAGGACATGCAGCACGCGCTCGACGCCATGTGCGAGAACGTGCGCCGCATGGGCCAGGCCGACGGGTTGCGTCAGCATATCTTCGCGGTTCGCAAGGACCTGATGGAGGAGAGCACCTATCATGCAGTGATCGCAGCCTCCCGCGTCACCCTCCACGCGAAGAACGGCAAGGTGATCGATCAGATCAACCGCGCCGTCGCCCTGTTTGCGCCCTCTAAGGATGAACTGCAGGAAATGGAGCGCGCCGAGCGCAACAAGGTTCCGGTCAAGCGCATCGCGCCGGTGCCGCCGCCTGTCGTGCCGGCCGTCGTCATCGAGGAGGAAGGTGATCTCGACTTTTGGAACGGCATCGGCGGCTTTGCCCGCGACGGCCGCGAATATGTCGTCCGCCTGCCCGGGGGGCATGCGACGCCCCAGCCCTGGATCAACGTCATTTCTAATGACAGGTTCGGCTTTCACGTATCAGCCGAAGGCGCAGGCTTCACCTGGAGCGTCAATTCGCGCGACTACCAGCTGACCTCCTGGTCGAACGACGCAGTGGTCAACCGTTCGGGTGAGGCCTTCTATCTCGCCGATCTCGACAGCGGTGCGGTCATGACGCCCTTCGCGGCGCTGTCGCGCCGGCCGGACGTTCGTTTCGAGGCCCGCCATGGGCTCGGCTATTCGGTCTTCTCGAGCATCCAGCACGATATCGCCCTGGAGCTGACGCAGACGATCGCCCGCGACAAGCCGGTAAAATTGCAGCGCCTGCGCCTGCGCAACACCGGTTCGACCGGCCGCAGGCTGCGTCTCTATGGTTATGTCGAATGGGTCCTCGGCAACAATCCGGGACGCACGGCCCCCTTCATCCTGTCGCGCCATGACGGGGAGACGGGAGCGCTGTTTGCCACCAATCCCTACAGCATCGATTTCTCCAACCGAACCGCCTTCTTCGCGGCCAGCGAGACGCCTTCGAGCGTCTGCGCAAGCCGGCGCGAGTTCATCGGCAAGGCGGGAACGATCCAGGCGCCGCAGGCCGTTACGTCAGCAGCTGCGCTTTCGGGTGCCACCGAGCTCGACGGCGATCCGGCCGCGGCTCTGGCAATTGACATCGAGCTTGGCGCCGGCGAAGAGCGCGACTTCACCTTCTTCCTCGGCGATACGCCGACGGAAGAAGAGGCGCGCACTGTCATCGCTGATGTCCGCAAGGTTTCGTTCGACGATGCCGTCGAGGCAAACCGCAGCTTCTGGCGGGATTTCACCGGCAGGCTGCAGATCTCGACGCCGGATCGCGGGATGAACAATCTCGTCAACACCTGGCTGCCCTATCAGAGCCTCGGCTGCCGGATCATGGCCCGCACCGCATTCTACCAGGCAAGCGGCGCCTTCGGCTTCCGCGATCAGCTGCAGGACACGCTGGCCTTCCTGCTGCACGAACCCTCGATCGCCCGCCGGCAGATCCTGAACGCCGCCTCGCGCCAATTCCGCGAGGGCGACGTCCAGCATTGGTGGCTGCCGGGAACCGGTGCCGGTGTCCGCACGATGATCTCGGACGACGTCGTCTGGCTGAGCTATGCGATCCATCACTATTGCAGCGTCACCGGTGACAAGAGCGTGCTCGACGAGGAAATTGCCTTCCTGGAAGGTCCGGCGCTTCTCGAGGGACAGCACGACTCCTTCTACAAGCCGGAGATTTCCGAGGACAAGGCGAGCGTCTACGAACATGCGGCGCTGGCGCTCGATCTCGCCATCGCCCGCAAGGGATCGAACGGCCTGCCGCTGTTCCTCGGCGGCGACTGGAACGACGGCATGAACCGCGTCGGCATCGGTGGACGCGGCACCAGCGTCTGGCTCGGCTGGTTCCTGGCGGGAGCATTGCGCTCCTTCATCCCTTATGCCGAAGAGCGTGGTGACAAGGCCCGCGCAAAGCGCTGGTCTGCACATCTCAAGGACTTGAAGAAGGCGCTCGAAACCGCGGGGTGGGATGGCGGCTACTATCGCCGCGGCACGTTCGACGATGGCGCGCTGCTCGGTTCCAAGGAAAGCCCGGAATGCCGGATCGATTCGATCGCGCAGTCCTGGAGCGTTCTGTCCGGCGAGGGCGACCCGGCCCGCGCCGTCAAGGCCATGGACGCCGTGCTCGATCAACTGGTCGACGAGGAAGCCCGCATCATCCGGCTGTTCACGCCGCCCTTCATCAATTCCGCCAGGGATCCCGGTTATATCAAGGCTTATCCGCCGGGTGTGCGCGAAAACGGCGGCCAATATACCCATGCCGCGACCTGGGTGGTGATGGCGTTGGCGGAGCTCAAGCGGGGCGACGACGCGCTGCGCTGCTTCCAGATCCTCAACCCGATCACCCATGCGCTCGACAAGGCTTCGGCCGAGCAATACCGGGTCGAACCTTATGTCGTGGCTGCCGACGTCTATGGACATGAGCCCTATACCTCGCGCGGCGGCTGGACCTGGTACACAGGCTCGGCCGGCTGGCTCTACCGGGCTGCCGTCGAGGGCATTCTCGGTATCCGGTTGAAAGATGGCCGGCTTTACGTGCGTCCGTCGCTCCCGTCGGAATGGGACGGTTTTGCGGCGGAGGTCGAGCGGGGCGACGGCAAATACCGCATTTCGGTCTCAAAAGCGTCCAACGCCAGCGGCTACACTCTGTCGATCAACGGCAGCGAAGTCGCCGATCCCGAAGAGGGATATCCGCTCGGATAAAGCGTTTCTCCACGCAGACATCACGGCGATTCGCGAACGGCCAAAAGGGAACCCTTTTGGCCGTCGTCGCGTTTGCAAATCGGATAACAGGAGACACCCTATGGCAAGCACGCGGACCGAAGCCATCGGCACCGAGCGCAGTTCCCGATCCGTAGCTGCGCCAGGGCGCGATACAAGGCTTGACGTGCTGCGGGGCCTCGCCCTGATCATGATCTTCATCAATCATGTTCCCGGGCAGTTCTTCGAATATGTCACGACGAAGAATTTCGGCTTCTCCGATGCCGCGGAGGCCTTCGTGCTGATATCCGGCATTGCCGTCGGCCTTGCTTACGGAACCCGTTTCCAGCCGGGCAACCGGATCAGAATGGCGATCAAGGCGGCAAAGCGGGCCTTCACCCTCTATCTCGCCCATATGATTACGACCTTCATGACACTGGCGCTGTTCATCTGCGGCGCCTGGCTGTTCCACCGGCCCGGACTGCTTGTCGAAATCAATATTCTGGCGGTTCTGATGAACCTCAAGGACGGTATCCCCGCGCTGCTCCTGCTCGGCCACCAGATCGGCTACAACAATATCCTGCCCATGTACGGGGCGTTGCTGCTGATGGTGCCCATCCTCCTGCTCCTCAACGAGCGAAGCTCGCTGCTGGCGCTTGCCGTCTCGGGCACGGTCTGGCTGCTCGCCGGCATTTATCAGGTGGCGCCGCACAATATGCTGATCGAAGGCTATTGGTTCCTCAATCCGCTCTCCTGGCAGTTCCTATTTTCGATCGGTATCATCTCGATCCTGCATATCAAGCGCGGCGGCCGAATCCCGCGGCATCCGCTATTGCTTGCGGTCGCCGCCGCTTACGTCGTGCTGTCCTTCGTCTGGGTGACAGGTCATCTCTGGATTTTCGGCAACTCGCTGGCAGCGCTTGGCCTGCCGCCGGTTATAACAGGTTTCGACAAGACCTTCCTGTCGTTGCCGCGGCTGCTGCATGTGCTGGCGCTGACCTACCTGATCATCAGCATCCCCGCATTCTCCCGCATCCTGCGGCGTCCCGCGGATCACCCCCTGACGATCCTCGGCCGCCATTCGCTCAACATCTTTGTTGCCGGCACGATCCTCGCCATGGTCGGCCAAGTGGTGCTCTACATCACCAACAAGGATCCGCTGGTCGGCCCGATCTTTGTCATCGCCGGCATCGCGACGCAATTCGCCTATGCCTACTATCTCGAGCACAAGCGTCAGCAGGGCAAGGTCAAGAGTAAGCTCGTCACCGAGGTTGCCGCCGTACCGGTGCCCGTGCGGATCGGCGGAGCGGCAAACACCTATCGTCGCACCAATCGGAAATAGCTGCCAGCTTTGCCTTGAGATAGAGGAGCCGGCGGCCCCTGCCCGCCGGCTCAATTTTTGTGAGCGAGGATGTTCACCAGCCTGCCCAGGGGATCGCGGACATAAAAGCGCCTGACGCCCCAGGGCTCGTCCGCCGGGCCGTATTCGATCGAAAAACCGGCGGCCGACATCGCCGTGAAAGCAGCGTCGAGATCGTCGACCTCGATCGAAAGGTCCGGCACCGGCGTGCCGGAGCCGCCCTCGCTGGCGACGCTCACCTGAACGTTCATGGGTCTCGCGGCGCCGAAGGTGGTGATCCAGCCGTGATCCATGATGACGTCGAGACCGAGGACATCCTGATAGAACCGCCGCGCCGACGTGATGTCGGGTGCTGCAATATTGGCGACGATGCGCAGGACCTTCATGGGCTTTCCTTCCGATGCTTGGACAATGCGGAAGGTAGGAAGATCGGCAGGGTGGTCAATCGGGGTTGGCTTTGGAATGGCGGCGTAGCAGCGTGCGGCACCCCTCTGCCCTGCGGGGTATCTCCCCGATAAGGAGGGAGATTGGCCAGTGGTTGCAACCTGGTCCCTTTCCGTCGCCGGGCGGAATACATGTTCGTTGTTGGCTGAAGAAACCATCGCACCCAACCGATCTCCCCACCGGTGGGGGAGATGCCCGGCAGGGCAGAGGGGGCGGCCCCATGGTCCACGGTTACTGTGTGACGTCAGCAACGGTCTTGGAAGGAAACCAAGCCCTGAAGTATGTCGTCGGAATTGGACTGGCCTTACCCAGCCAAACAAAAAGGCCGGAAGGAGTGAACTGACCCCCAAAAGTTGGACGGTCTAAAGGCTGGGGAGATTTAGGGGCTGGGTCCTGTATTGTACAGGGCTCAGCCCTTTGAGTTTCAGTTTGATACGCTGATGATTATAGTAGTTGATGTAGTCTGCCACCCCATCTTGCAGGCTCTTGACGCTGTCAAAGTCGTTGGGGTGGAAGAACTCGGATTTGAGAATGGCAAAGAAGCTTTCGATGGCAGCATTGTCGAGACAGTTGCCCTTGCGTGACATGCTCTGATTGATGTGACGTTTCTGAAGCATGCGCTGCCAGGCCGGCATCTGGTAGTGCCATCCCTGGTCGGAATGCAGGATCGGCCGGTCATCGTCTTGCAAACGGCTCACGGCCTTGGTGAGCATGTTTTCGACGAGTTTGAACACCGGCCGTCTAGCGGTTTCGAACGCAATGATTTCCCCATTGAACAAGTCCATGATCGGCGAGAGATAGAGCTTTTCGCCGGCCACGTTAAATTCCGTCACATCGGTCACCCATTTCTGATTGGCGCGCTCGGCGGTGAACTGCCGCTTGAGGAGATCGGGAGCCACGCGTCCCTCCTCGCCCCTGTAGGATCGATACTTCTTCGGCCTGACCTTAGACTTCAAGCCGCTCTCGACCATCAGGCGCTGAACCGTCTTGTGATTGACCGTCTCTCCCAAGCCGCGCAGCGCCGCCGTCACCCGGCGATAGCCGTAGCGGCCCTTGTGGGTGTCGAAGATCGATTTGATCCTCTCCTTGAGAACTCCGTGCCGGTCGGGCCGGGACAATGCCTTTTGCTGATAATAGAACGTGCTGCGCGCCAGGCCCGAAAGCGCAAGCAACCCGTCAAGCGGATGGAACGGCCTTAACGCTTCGACGACTTGCGCTTTTTCGGCGCTCGTTGCTGCGTTAAGGCCTCCAGTTTTTTTAAGTAGGCATTCTCCATGCGCAGATAGTTCAGCTCCGCCAACAGATCTTCACGGCTCTTGGCATCGTCACTGTGTGGAGCATCTGGTCCACTGGCTATGATAGGCGACTTGGGCATCGATCGAGGTCTTCCTCTGCGGCGCGGGGCCAAGGCTTCGATCCCACCCCGTTCATATCGCCTCTCCCAATCCGGAAGGCAGCTGGCATTGCGAACGTCGAAGATCGCAGCCGTCTGGCGATAGGACAACCCATCCTCCCACATCCGCTGTAGGACCGATAGCTTGAAGTCAGCATTATAATGGCTGAATTTCTTCACCAATCCAGCCGAACCATGCGCAGCATGGCTCGCTACCCATTTGCGAACGGTCGCAGGATCAATGGCAAACCGCGTGCTCACCTCTTGATAGCTACGCTCGCCATTCCCGTAACACTCAACAACAGACTGCTTGAAAGCCAGGCTGTATTTGGACATGCAAAACCCCCGAAGGTGGATGTCCAACTTTCGGGGGTCAGTTCAGAGCTACCTTCCGGCCTTTATTTTGAAACCCGACCGATCAGGCGGCTTCGGTGGCGTGGGCCTTGCGGACTTCGTCGTCCGTCAGGATACCGCTGGCGCGCAACAGAGCGGCGAAGCGGCCGTTGCTGTGGCTGAGCTCGTCGAAGCTGCCCTGCTCGGCGACGCGGCCGTCGTCCAGGAAGAGCACCATATCGGCTTCGCGGACCGTCGAGAGGCGGTGGGCGATGATGAAGGTAGTGCGGTTCTCACGCAGATTGTCGATCGCCGACTTGACGCGGGCTTCGGTCTCGACGTCGAGCGCCGAGGTCGCCTCGTCGAGCACCAGGATCGGCGCGTCTTTGAGGATGGCGCGGGCAATCGCGATGCGCTGGCGCTCGCCGCCCGAGAGCTTGTTGCCGCGTTCGCCGACATGCGTGTCGTAACGGTCCTCGCGGGTCTCGATGAAGTCGGCGGCGGCGGCAGCTTCGGCCGCCCGGCGCATGTCCTCTTCGCTGGCACCCTCGCGGCCGAGACGGATATTGTCGCTGATCGAGCGGTTCAGCAGGCCCGCATCCTGGAAGACCGTGGCGATATGGCGACGCAGCGATTTGCGGGTCACCTTGGTGATATCGGTACCGTCGACGAGGATCTGGCCGCCCTGCGGATCGTAGACGCGCTGCAGCAGGTTGACGAGCGTCGTCTTGCCGGCGCCGGTCGGGCCGACGATCGCAACCGTCTGGCCGGCCTTCACCGAGAAGGAGACATTGTGCAGACCCTGCGAACTGTTGCCGAAGCCGAAGGAGACGTCGCGGAATTCGACCGCCCCCTTGACGTTCTTGATCTCGCCGTTGCCGGCCGGTTCTTCACGTTCACGCACCGAATCTTCGAGCGTGTAGAAGTCCTCGAGCTTGGAACGCGCCTCGAAGATCTGCGTGGCGAATTGACGCATCAGGTCGAGGCGGGCAATCAGCAGGTTGGCAAAGCCGATGAAGGCAATGACGTCACCGACACGCAGCTGGCCGGACTGGACGAGCATCGTGCCGATGATCAGGACGACCATCATCGCGATCGTCGAAGCCATGCGGTTCAGCGCGCTGGCGATCGCCCACCAGTCGAGCACCGGATACTGCGCTTCGAGCAGCCGGTCGGCAAAGGACTTCAATGCCTTGGTTTCGGCCTCGATGCGGTTGTAGCTATGCAGAACCGACACGTTGCTGATCGAGTCGCTGACATGCGAGAAGACGGTATGGTAGTGGTTCTCAACCGACGCCTGGCCATCCTTGGTGCGGCTCATGACCACGCGGCCGATCAGCCAGTAGGCAATGCCGAGCACGATGAGGACGGCCGACAGGCGCAGGTCCATCGACATTGCGGTCGGCACCAGAAGGGCAAGCGCGATGACCGTCGACAGGTGGTTGCGCATGAATTCCAGCCAAAGGCCGAACAGCGTCTCGCAGGCGCGCAGCAGCGTGTGCAGCGCGTTGGAGGTGCCGCGCTGGTGATGCCAGGCGAGCGGCATGGAAATGATGCGGCCGAAAGCCTCCGTCAGCAACGTGGCCCGCCGGCCATGAGCAAGCCGGTCGGCCTCGCGCGATACCAGGACGAAGGCGATGGTGTTGAACACGGCGAAGGCCGCCCACATGAACAGGATGGGCTTGACTTCACCCTTGCCCGAGATCGCATCGATGATGCGACCGAACAGGATCGGTTCCGCAATGGTGATGGTCGCCAGAACAATATTGGCGATAACGACCAGGGATACGCGGAGCTTGTAGGCGCCAAGATAGCGCAGAGCTCTTGCATAGACCTTGAATAGCGACACGTCTAACCTCTTGTGCATCTGCGAAAACGGGAATGGTGGGATGCTACAAAAGGCTACCTGAACCGGCGATTAACGGAGTATTCAGGGTCCAGCCGCGGGAGGAATTAAGCCGAAGGCTCTATCGCTTTCTGCGGAGAAATCGGAGCCGCATCAGTAGCATAGAACAGCAGATTGCGTGAAGATCGCTCATATTTTTCAGCATCAGGGTCTGGCAACCGAATTTCTGGCGGAATATATGCCACGACAATTTGCGCTTGCATTTTAATAAATGTTTAGCACAGCATTGAAATTAAAGACTGCATGTTGAAGACCGTTTCGCGACCAAATTGAAAAGCCGCCAGCGGCCTGGATGCGGACTTAAGGTCCGGACAAGGGGCGTTTTGTGAATATTAATTCGTTAATTCAAGTGCTTGTAATTCTGGAAGAGTGCCCAAATCCGGATGCCGTCGTCAACGAGCTCGAGCAGGTCCTGCATGGTTCCGGCTTCGAGTATTACGGTCTGCTACGCCATTTGCAGCAGACACCGGCCCAGCAGAACTCGGAACTGCGGGCTGCACCGCTGGCCGGCCGCTGGCCCGAACGATGGCTGCAGATATATGCCGCAAAAAAATATATCCGGATCGATCCGATGGTGCGCTATCTCACCCATGCGCAGCGGCCTTTCCGCTGGCGGGAGAGCATGGCGGCATTCAACAGCGACGCGCATCGGCGCCGTATGGAGCAGATGATGGTCGATGCCTTCGGCCACGGATTGGAGGACGGCTATCTCTTTCCGATCCATGGGCGCAACGGCATTCTGGGCAGCCTCAGTCTCGGCGGCAGACCGATCGAATTGTCGCCGGTGGAAATCGCCTTGCTCGAGGCTGTGGCGCGCAAAACCTTCTGGCGGTTGCTCGAGCTGACCGGCGAGGCCGAGGCGCTGGAGACGGTGCTGCCGGCTGAGACGCCGCTGACGCGGCGCGAGATGGAAATCCTGCACTATCTCGCCGAAGGCATGACGTCGATGGAGATCAGCAAGATGCTGAAGATCTCGAACCACACCGTCGATTGGTATATGAATGGCCTGCAGGGCAAGCTGAAGGCGAAGAACCGGCAACAGGCGGTGGCGCTCGCTTTCCGCCATGGCCTGATAAGCTGAGCTTTTCTTATCCATTTCGCCCAAATCGCTGCATACTGCCAGTCGACATGTCTTCGCATGGCGAGAAAGTGCGTTTCGCAGTCGCAAGACAAATTGAACTTCCTGTGACAAGAAGTTAAGAATTTTCTTCGCGGGTGCAGCATGCCCGCGTCTGAACGACGGAGGAGACAGTTTTGCCCATTTCCAAGATACTCGTTGCCAATCGCTCTGAAATAGCCATCCGCGTGTTCCGCGCGGCCAACGAGCTTGGAATAAAAACGGTGGCGATCTGGGCGGAAGAGGACAAGCTGGCGCTGCACCGCTTCAAGGCGGATGAGAGTTATCAGGTCGGCCGCGGGCCGCATCTGGCCCGCGATCTCGGGCCGATCGAAAGCTATCTGTCGATCGACGAGGTGATCCGGGTCGCCAAGCTTTCGGGTGCCGACGCCATTCACCCCGGTTACGGCCTCTTGTCGGAAAGCCCGGAATTCGTCGATGCCTGCAACAAGGCCGGGATCATCTTCATCGGCCCGAAGGCCGATACGATGCGCCAGCTCGGCAACAAGGTCGCGGCGCGCAATCTGGCGATCTCGGTCGGCGTGCCCGTCGTGCCGGCGACCGAGCCGCTGCCGGACGATATGGCCGAAGTGGCGAAGATGGCGGCAGCAATCGGCTATCCCGTCATGCTGAAGGCCTCCTGGGGCGGCGGCGGCCGCGGCATGCGCGTCATCCGCGCCGAAGCCGATCTCGCCCGCGAGGTGACGGAGGCCAAGCGCGAGGCGATGGCCGCCTTCGGCAAGGACGAGGTCTATCTGGAAAAGCTGGTCGAGCGCGCCCGCCACGTCGAAAGCCAGATCCTCGGCGACACACACGGCAATGTCGTGCATCTCTTCGAGCGCGACTGCTCGATCCAGCGCCGCAACCAGAAGGTCGTCGAGCGCGCGCCCGCACCCTACCTCTCGGAGTCGCAGCGCCAGGAACTGGCTGCCTATTCGCTGAAGATCGCAGCGGCGACCAACTATATCGGCGCCGGTACCGTCGAATATCTGATGGACGCCGATACCGGCAAATTCTACTTCATCGAGGTCAATCCGCGCATCCAGGTCGAGCACACGGTGACCGAAGTCGTCACCGGCATCGACATCGTCAAGGCGCAGATCCATATCCTCGACGGCGCCGCGATCGGCACGCCGGAATCGGGCGTTCCCGCTCAGGCCGATATCCGCCTGAACGGCCATGCGCTGCAGTGCCGCATCACCACCGAAGATCCCGAACACAATTTCATTCCGGACTACGGCCGCATCACCGCCTATCGCTCGGCTTCCGGCTTCGGCATCCGGCTTGACGGCGGCACCTCCTATTCCGGCGCCATCATTACCCGTTATTATGATCCGCTGCTCGTCAAGGTCACGGCCTGGGCGCCGAACCCGTCCGAAGCGATTTCCCGTATGGACCGGGCGCTGCGCGAATTCCGCATCCGCGGCGTCGCCACCAACCTGACCTTCCTCGAAGCGATCATCGGCCACCCGAAATTCCGCGACAACAGCTACACCACCCGCTTCATCGACACGACGCCGGAGCTGTTCCAGCAGGTCAAGCGCCAGGACCGCGCGACGAAGCTCCTGACCTATCTCGCCGATGTCACCGTCAACGGCCATCCCGAGGCCAAGGACAGACCGAAGCCCTTGGAAAACGCCGCCAAGCCGGTGGTGCCCTATGCCAATGGCAACGGGGTGAAGGACGGCACGAAGCAGCTGCTCGACACGCTCGGGCCGAAGAGGTTCGGCGAATGGATGCGCAATGAGAAGCGCGTGCTTCTGACCGATACGACGATGCGCGACGGCCACCAGTCGCTGCTCGCCACCCGCATGCGTACCTATGACATCGCCAGGATCGCCGGCACCTATGCGCACGCGCTGCCGAACCTCTTGTCGCTGGAATGCTGGGGTGGCGCCACCTTCGACGTCTCCATGCGCTTCCTGACCGAAGATCCGTGGGAGCGGCTGGCGCTGATCCGCGAGGGCGCGCCGAACCTGCTCCTGCAGATGCTGCTGCGCGGCGCCAACGGCGTCGGCTACACCAACTATCCCGACAATGTCGTCAAATATTTCGTCCGCCAGGCGGCCAGAGGCGGAATCGATCTTTTCCGCGTCTTCGACTGCCTGAACTGGGTTGAGAACATGCGGGTGTCGATGGATGCGATTGCCGAGGAGAACAAGCTCTGCGAGGCGGCGATCTGCTACACCGGCGATATCCTGAAATCCGCCCGCCCGAAATACGACCTGAAATATTATACCGACCTCGCGGTCGAGCTCGAGAAGGCGGGCGCCCATATCATCGCAGTCAAGGATATGGCGGGTCTGTTGAAGCCGGCGGCGGCGAAGGTGCTGTTCAAGGCGCTGCGCGAGGCGACCGGCCTGCCGATCCACTTCCACACGCATGACACGTCGGGCATTGCGGCCGCGACCGTTCTGGCAGCCGTCGAAGCCGGTGTCGACGCCGTCGATGCGGCGATGGATGCGCTTTCCGGCAATACCTCGCAGCCCTGTCTCGGCTCGATCGTCGAGGCGCTCTCCGGCTCCGAACGCGATCCGGGCCTCGATCCGGAATGGATCCGCCGCATCTCCTTCTATTGGGAAGCGGTGCGCAACCAGTATGCCGCCTTTGAAAGCGACCTCAAGGGCCCAGCCTCGGAAGTCTATCTGCATGAAATGCCGGGCGGCCAGTTCACCAACCTCAAGGAACAGGCCCGCTCGCTGGGACTCGAGACCCGCTGGCACCAGGTGGCGCAGGCCTACGCCGACGCCAACCAGATGTTCGGCGATATCGTCAAGGTGACGCCCTCCTCCAAGGTGGTCGGCGACATGGCCCTGATGATGGTGAGCCAGGACCTGACGGTCGCCGACGTCGTCAGCCCCGAGCGCGAAGTCTCCTTCCCGGAATCGGTGGTGTCGATGCTGAAGGGCGATCTCGGCCAGCCGCCGTCGGGATGGCCTGCAGCACTGCAGAAGAAGGCACTAAAGGGCGAAAAGCCCTATACGGTGCGTCCCGGCTCGCTGCTGAAGGAAGCCGATCTCGATGCCGAGCGCAAGGTCATCGAGACCAAGCTGGAGCGCGAGGTCAGCGACTTCGAATTCGCTTCCTACCTGATGTATCCGAAGGTCTTCACCGACTTTGCGCTCGCCTCCGATACCTATGGCCCGGTCTCGGTGCTGCCGACGCCTGCCTATTTCTACGGGCTGGCCGACGGCGAGGAGCTGTTTGCCGATATCGAACGAGGCAAGACGCTCGTCATCGTCAACCAGGCGATGAGCGCCACCGACAGCCAGGGCATGGTCACCGTCTTCTTCGAGCTCAACGGCCAGCCGCGCCGCATCAAGGTGCCGGACCGGGCCCATGGGGCGACGGGTGCGGCCGTGCGCCGCAAGGCCGAGCCCGGAAATGGTGCTCATGTCGGTGCGCCGATGCCCGGCGTCATCAGCCGCGTCTTCGCCTCATCCGGCCAAGCCGTCAGCGCCGGTGATGTGCTCGTCTCCATCGAAGCGATGAAGATGGAAACGGCGATCCATGCGGAAAAGGATGGAACGATTGCCGAAATCCTCGTCAAGGCCGGCGATCAGATCGATGCCAAGGACCTGCTTGTCGTCTATGCCGCTTGAGCCTAGCCGAGAGGCTTGTTCAGTTGGCTGGCTGCCTCACCAATCACCTGATTGTGTGTGATCGGGCTGTCGGAAGCACGATTTTTCGAAGCGTTTACGGCCTCCTCGCCTTGCCTGGCGAGGAGGCTTTCTCATAGACTTGAAGTCGTATATCCGCCCCAAGACCAACCAGGACATTCTCTCCATGAGCAAGTTGAAGTTTGCCGTCATCGTCGGCAGCACGCGTATTGGCCGTTTCGCCGAACATCCGGCCAAGTGGATCGCCGGGCTCGTCGGCCAGCGCTCCGATCTCGAAGTCGAGGTTCTCGATCTTCTCGACTATCCCATGCATTTCTTCGGCGAAGAGCGCGCAACGACAGCGGAAAGCGAAGCCGCCGAGCGCTGGAAGAAGAAGCTGCGCGAATTCGACGGCTTCATTTTCACCGTCGCCGAGTACAATCATGCGCCGACGGCGGTTCTGAAAAATGCCATCGATCTCGGCGAATTCATCCAGAAGCCGGTCGGCTTCGTCGGCTATGGCGGCGTTGGCGGGGCGCGCGCCGTCGAGCAGCTTCGCCTGATTTTCGTCGAAATGAGTGCAGCTTCGGTCAAAACGGGCGTTCATATTGCCTTCAGCGAATATCTTGCCGTTCTCAAGGACGGCAAGCAGCTTGGGGACTATGCGCATCTCAACGAAGCCGCCAAGAACATGCTCGATCAGCTGACCTGGTGGGGCAACGCCTTGAAGGCCGCGCGCGCCGTCGTGACGGCCGCTTGATCGGAATGCCGGCGGTGCCGGGTGACAGCCCGGCACCGTCTTAAATATCGTAGCTATGCGCCGCGTTGATCGTCGAGATGAACCGCTTGGTGCGTTCGCGCTGCGGCGCCGTGAAGATAGCTCTGGCGCTGCCCGTTTCCACCACGCTGCCGGCTTCCAGGAAGACGACGTCATTGGCGATCTTGGAGGCGAGACGCAGATCATGGGTCGCCATGACCATGGTCGTGCCTTCACGGGCCAACTGGCCCAGCACATCGACCACTTCCGCCGAGAGTTCCGGATCGAGCGCCGAGGTCGGCTCGTCACACAGAAGCACGCGCGGCGACGGCGCGAGCGCCCGAGCGATTGCCACGCGCTGTTGCTGGCCGCCCGATAGTGTCGAGGGCCAGGCATCGGCCTTGTGCGCCATGCCAACCTTGGTCAGGAGTTCGGTGGCGCGTTCGCGGGCTTTCTCCTTAGGCCATTTCAGCACCGTGACCAGACCTTCCATGACGTTTTCGATCGCGGTTTGATGCGGGAAGAGCTGGAAGTTCTGGAAGACCATGCCGGTCTGGCGGCGGATTTTCTGAATCGCCTGCCAGCCGATGCGTTTGCCGGGCGCGAAGGAAAGCTCTGCCTCGCCGAGGCGGATTGCACCTGATGTCGGGATTTCGAGCAGGTTGATACAGCGCAGCAGCGTGCTTTTGCCGCCGCCTGAGGGCCCGACCAGCGCCGTGACGCTGCCTTCGGGGATGCGAATGCTGATGTCCTTCAGGATGATGGCATCGCCGAAGCGCTTTTCGATGTTGGAAAGCTCGATCATGCGTTTGCCTCCAGCATGCCGCCATAACGCGCGAAGCGGCGTTCCAGCCGCACCTGCAGCTGCGAGAGGATGGAGCTCAGGACCAGATAGATCAGCGCCGCCTCGATATAGAGGATCAGTGGCTCATAGGTGGTGGCGACGATGCGCTGAGCTGCCTGGAAGAGTTCCGGCACGGTGATGGCGGCGGCAAGCGACGTGTCCTTCACCAGCGAGATGAAGGTATTCGACAGCGGTGGCACGGCGACGCGGCCGGCCTGCGGCAGGATGGTGCGGCTCATCGCCTGGCGCCAGCTCATGCCGATCGAATAGGCTGCTTCCCACTGGCCCTTGGGCACGGAGGAGATGACGGCGCGGATGATCTCGGAACTGTAAGCGCCGATATTCAGGGTAAAGCCGATGAGGGCGGCGGGAAAGGCATCGAGCAGAATGCCGATGCTCGGCAGGCCGTAAAAGATCACGAAGAGCTGCACGAGGAGCGGTGTGCCGCGGATGACCCAGACATAGAAACGGGCGACGACCACGACCGGCGCGGGACCGAAGAGGCGGGCGATCGCTGTGACCAGGCCGAGGATCAGACCGAAGGTGAAGGACAGCAACGTGAGGGGGATGGTGAAGACCAGCCCCGCCCAGAGGAGCGAGGGGAGCGATTCCGCCATCAGTTGAAGCCAGTGCTGCAAGGAATTCCCTCTCGTCGGTTGGATGGCGATATCTCGAATACCTCTCCCCAACCCCTCCCCACAAGGGGGAGGGACTTATCAAGTCTTTCGCTCCGCACAAAACAGCAACCGAACCGCTGGCCGAAATCGTTTTGTTTGAGATGTCGCGGTTGGCTGTTAAGCCCCTCCCCTTTGTGGGGAGGGGACTTTATTCCAGAAACTTACTTCGAAACGTCCTGGCCGAAATATTTGTCGGCGATCTTCTTGTACGTACCGTCGGCCTTGATGTCGGCAAGCGCCTTGTTGATTTCGGCGAGAAGCTCCGGCTCGTTCTTGCGGATGATGATGCCGGAGTAGTCAGCATTTTCCTGCTGGGCGGCAATCTTCACCGGCGCATCCGGCTTATGCTTCTTGAAATCGAGGAAGGAGAGGCTGTCGTTGATCGTCGCATCGGCGCGCTTCGTCAGCACGAGCTGGATCGACTGGTCGAAACCGTCAGTGCCGACGAGTTCTGCGCCAGCTTCGGTCGCGAGCTTGCCGAAGTTGCTGGTCAGCGACTGGGCGGATTTCTTGCCCTTCAGATCGGCGAAGGTCTTGATGCTGTCGTCGCCTTCGCGGACAATCAGCACGGCCTTGGACGCGATATAGGGTTCGGAGAAGTCATATTTCTGCTTGCGGGCTTCGGTGATGCCGACCTGGTTGATGACGGTGTCGTAGCGCTTGGCGTCGAGGCCGGCGATCAGTCCATCCCACTTGCCTTCAACGAATTCGGCCTTGACGCCCAGCTTGGCAGCGATGGCTTCGCCGATCTCGACGTCGAAGCCGACGAGCTTGCCGCTTTCATCATGATAGGTGAAGGGCGCATAGGTGCCTTCGGTGCCGATCTTGAAGACGCCCGCCGATTTGATGGCGGCAAGGTTTTCGCCGGCATGGGCGGGCAAGAGGGCTGCAGCCTGAATGAGGACAGCGGCGGCGGCGGTTTTCAACCAGTTCATTGTTTTATCCATCCTTGGGAGGTTGTGATCGGATCCGGCATAGTTTGCAGAAAACTAGGGCGCCGGAAGCGTAGAAAACTGCGAATAAATGCAGAAACTGCAAAATATTTTTCTCAGCCCCCAGCGCCCATGGGACGCCTTGTTTCATCGCTTCAGAAAACGTGTAGCCGTGCATGTTGTCTGCACGGTCATAAACGTTTATGCATGTTTTCACCACTTAAACACATGACCCGGTAGGAACATGCAAGATTTTCTGTTGCGAGAGCGCCAAGGGGTGATTTCCGAGCGGCTGCGGCTGAACGGCCGCGTGCTGGCGGCGGAGCTTGCGCTCGAATTCGGCGTCTCCGAAGATACGGTGCGGCGCGACCTTCGCGAGATGGCGGCGGCGGGACTCTGCGAGCGGGTCTATGGCGGCGCCTTGCCGGTCTCGCCGGCGCATGGCAGCCTGACGCAGCGCATCGGCATTGCCGCCGACCGGAAGCAGGCACTGGCGCGGGCCGCAGCAAAACAGATCGCCGCCGGCCTGACGGTGTTCTTCGATGCCGGCAGCACCAATCTGGCGATTGCCAATGCCTTGCCGGCCGAACTCGAACTGACGGCTGCGACCAATGCGCCGGCGATTGCCGCGGCGCTGATCGACAAACCCGCCGTCAGCGTCATCCTGATCGGCGGCATGATGGACCGGCAAACCGGCGGCGCGCTCGGCGCCAAGGCCCTGCGGGATATGGAGCAAATTTCGCCCGATCTCTGCATCCTCGGCGCCTGCGGCGTCGATCTTGAGGCCGGCATCACCGCCTTCAGCTTCGAGGATGCGGAGTTCAAACGGTTCGCCACGTCGAGAAGCAGAAAGGTTCTGGCGGCCGTAACCTCGGAGAAGTTCGGCACCGCCGCCCCTCACAGCATCCTGCCGGTTGCGCATTGCGAATGCCTGGTCGTCGAGCACGACGCTGATCCAGCCGTCCTCGCCGGCTACCGCGAGCGCGGCTGCCGGACCGTCATCGCCGAGAAAACGAACTGAAGCCGCCCAAGCGGAGTTTAGAAAACGGGTGCTCCCAAGACCCGATAACGAGGAAAGACTGAAAATGGACAGTCATGTGAATGCGCCGTCGGGGGTCCGCAGGGGCTTCCTTACCAGAAGCAGGGCGGCGGTTTCCCTGCTCTTTCTCATGAACGGCTTTGTCGTCGGCTGCTGGGCACCGAAGATCCCTGATTTCGCCGAGCGTCTCGGGCTCTCCAAGTTCGAGCTCGGGCTGATGATCATCGTCTTCGGCGTCGGCTCGCTGGTCATGATGCCGATCGCCGGCGCCCAGATCGCCAGACATGGCTCGCGTGTCGTTGTCCGGGCGACGGCTGTCTGCGTGTTGCCGTTGCTTCTGGCGCTGACGCTCGCGCCGAACGTCATCACTGGCGCAATCGCGCTCTTTCTGTTCGGCGGCTTCATCGGCGCGATGGATGTGGCGATGAACGCCAACGCGGTCTCGGTCGAACAATCGATGCGCCGCGCCATCATGTCCTCCTGCCACGCCTTCTGGAGCCTCGGCGGCCTGATCGGCTCCGGCCTCGGCGGCATCGTGATCGCCAAGCTCGGCATTCTCGGCCATGCGCAGCTGGCGACCGTGCTGGCGGCGATCTTCCTTGCCCTCGCCTGGCCGATTATCCTTGCGGATCCGCCGCATCCCGACGCCAAGAAGGAAAAAACCAGACTGCCGATGGTGCCGCTGCCATGGCTGCTCGGCTTGATGGCGCTGTTCTCGATGGTGCCGGAAGGTGCGGTTCTCGACTGGGGCGCGCTCTACCTTCGCCAGGAAATGAATGCATCCGTGGCCCTATCAGGCCTTGGTTTTGCAGCCTTCTCGGCGACCATGGCGATCATGCGCTTTGCCGGCGATCTGGTGCGCGACCGTTTGGGCGGCGTCAAGACGCTGCGGGTCTGCACGCTGTTTGCCATTGCCGGCATGCTGCTTGCGAGTTTCGCGCCGGACGCCGAGATAGCCATTCTGGGCTTTGCGCTGTGCGGCATCGGCATTTCCAACATGGTGCCGATCGCCTTCTCGGCAGCCGGCAACATCCCCGGCCTGAAGCCCGGCATCGGCATTTCGGTCGTCACGACCATGGGCTATTCCGGCATGCTGGTCGCGCCGTCGGTGATCGGCTTCGTCGCCGAGCATGTCGGTTTTGCGATCGTTTTCATGGCGCTGCCGGTGCTGCTGCTCGTCGTCCTCCTGTTCTCCAAGCTCGCCCATTATGCCGACGGCGTCTCCGGAGGCGGCCACTGAGCCGCTTCCAAACAAAAGTGATACAGGGGGCGGTTGACAAGCCGCTGGGCTTGATCCACCTGAAAGGCACTGTTTCTAGAGCGCGGGCAGTCTTTCAGATAAGGCTTCGCGCTTTAGGTCTTTGTTTTACGCATGTCGTCACCGCAGACCGCTGCAGATTGTTGCGCGACATGTTTTAGGGGTGCAAAAACTCTTTATGTCTTCAGCCGCCGATTTTGATCCGAAACCGCGCCGCGCTTCCATTGCCGTCGATGTCGGCGGCGTCGTCGTCGGCGGCGGCGCGCCGATCGTCGTGCAATCCATGACGAACACCGATACCGCCGATATCGACTCGACCGTCGCCCAGGTCGCGGCCCTCCACCGCGCAGGCTCGGAGCTGGTGCGCATCACCGTCGACCGCGACGAGAGTGCGGCTGCCGTGCCGAAGATCCGCGAGCGGCTGCTGCGGCTCGGCATGGACGTGCCGCTGATCGGCGACTTCCATTATATCGGCCACAAGCTGCTCGCCGATCATCCCGATTGTGCCGCAGCGCTGGCGAAATACCGCATCAATCCCGGCAATGTCGGCTTCAAGGACAAGAAGGACAAGCAGTTCGCCGAGATCATCGAGATGGCGATCCGCTACGACAAGCCGGTGCGCATCGGCGTCAACTGGGGTTCGCTCGATCAGGATCTGCTGACGGCGCTGATGGATCAAAATGCCGCCGCCGGCTCACCGCTCTCGGCCCGCCAGGTAACGCGCGAGGCGATCGTCCAGTCGGCGCTGCTTTCGGCAGCGCTTGCCGAGGAAATCGGCCTGCCGCGCAACCGCATCATCCTCTCGGCCAAGGTCAGCCAGGTGCAGGATCTGATCGCCGTCAACTCCATGCTCGCCGAACGCTCGAACCATGCGCTGCATCTCGGTCTGACCGAAGCCGGTATGGGCAGCAAGGGCATCGTTGCTTCGTCGGCGGCGATGGGCTTCGTGCTGCAGCATGGCATCGGCGATACCATCCGCGTCTCGCTGACGCCCGAGCCGAACGGCGACCGTACGCGCGAAGTCCAGGTGGCGCAGGAAATCCTCCAGGTCATGGGCTTCCGTCAGTTCGTGCCTGTCGTTGCCGCCTGTCCCGGCTGCGGCCGCACGACGTCGACGGTGTTCCAGGAACTGGCCCAGAACATCCAGAACGATATCCGCAAGAATATGCCGGTCTGGCGCGAGAAATATCCGGGTGTCGAGGCGCTGAATGTCGCCGTCATGGGCTGTATCGTCAACGGACCGGGTGAAAGCAAGCACGCCGATATCGGCATTTCGCTTCCCGGCACCGGCGAGACGCCCGCAGCACCGGTTTTCATCGACGGCAAGAAGGCGCTGACGCTGCGCGGCCCCAACATTGCCGCTGATTTCGAAGCACTTGTCGTCGATTATATCGAGAAGCGCTTCGGCCAGCGGACCGCGGCGGAATGAAGACCGGCGGGGTTAGATGAGCCGGTACTGGTCGCCCATCGTCAGCAAGCTTCGGCCCTATGTCGCGGGGGAACAGCCCCGTATTCCCGGCCTGATCAAGCTCAACACCAATGAGAATCCCTACGGGCCGTCTCCCAGGGCGCTCGAAGCGATCGGGCAAGCGGCGGACGATCGTCTGCGGCTCTATCCCGATCCGACTGCCACGGAATTGCGCGAGACGATCGCCCACCGTTTCGGTTTGGCGGCAGATGAAGTGTTCGTCGGCAACGGCTCCGACGAGGTGCTCGCCCATTCGTTTCAGGCGCTGCTGAAACATGAGCTGCCGCTTCTCTATCCGGACGTCAGCTATCCTTTCTATCCAGCCTATAGCCTGCTATACGACGTCGAGACGGTCGAAGTGCCTGTCGATGACAGGTTCCGGATCCTGTTGGCGGATTACGACAGGCCGTGCGGCGCGATCCTCATTCCCAATCCGAATGCGCCGACCGGCATCGGCCTGCCGCTTGCCGAGATAGAGACGCTTGTCACCACGCATCCGGATGCAGTCGTTGCGATAGACGAGGCCTATGTCGATTTCGGGGCTGAAAGCGCTGTCCCGCTCATTTCCGAATATCCCAATCTGCTGGTCATCCAGACCTTGTCGAAATCCCGCTCGCTTGCGGGTCTGCGCGTCGGGTTTGCGCTAGGGCAGCGGCATCTGATCGAGGCGCTGGTGCGCGTCAAGGACAGCTTCAACTCCTATCCGCTCGATCGTCTGGCGCAGGCCGCCGCGACGGCCGCGATCAAGGATGAGGCGTGGTTCGAGACGTGCCGGAGGAAGCTTGTTGCCAGCCGGGACGCTCTTGTCAGGGACCTCGAAACATTGGATTTCGAGGTGCTGCCGTCTCAGGCGAATTTCATTTTCGCAAGGCATGAAAGCCGGCCGGGCGCCGCACTTCAAGCCGCGCTGCGGGAGCGCGGCGTGCTCGTCCGACATTTCGCCAAGCCGCGTATTTCGGAATTCCTGCGCATCAGCATCGGCACAGACGAGGAATGCGCCCGTCTGGTGTCCGCTCTCAAAGACATATTGGCCGCCTGATCTAACTCTTCCGGTCGGCGATGAAATGCGCCGCGGCAATGAGGGTCGATGCACGCACGCCGTAGGGAGCCAGCAGCGCCTCGGCGTCGGCGACATGCCGGCGGAGTTCGGTCTCGGCCCATTCCATCCCGTGCAGTGCCACGAGCGTTCCCTTGCCGCGGGCCGCATCCTTGCCGGTCGCCTTGCCCATGGTTGCGGCATCCGAGGTCAGGTCGAGAATGTCATCGGCGAGCTGGAAGGCAAGACCGATCTTTTCGCCGAAGGCGCGCAAACGCTGGCGATCGTCCTGGGGGCTTCCCGCGAGGATGGCGCCGGCCTCGCAGGCAAAGCGGATCAGCGCGCCCGTTTTCATCGCCTGTAGCCGGATGATGCCGGCCTCGTCTGGCGCCTGTTTTTCCGCCGCGAGATCGAGCGCCTGGCCGCCGGCCATGCCGCCGAGACCGGCGGCGCGCGCAAGAGCCAGCACCAGCGATGCCTTGCTGGTATCGGGAAGCGCAGTTTCCGGTGCTGCCACGATGTCAAAAGCGTAGGTCAGCAGGCTATCGCCAGCGAGGATCGCGGTGGCTTCATCGAACTTGACGTGCACCGTCGGTTTGCCGCGGCGTATGTCGTCATCGTCCATGGCCGGCAGATCGTCATGCACGAGGGAGTAACAATGCACGCATTCGAGCGCGGCGCCGATACGAAGGGCGGCCTGCGCATCGCCGCCGAGAAGCGCGGCGCTTTCGACCACCAGGAATGGGCGCAGCCGCTTGCCGCCGTTCAGGACGGCATAGTGCATGGCGCCGCGCAGGGTCTCGGGCCTGGCGATTTCGTCGGAAAGGGCGTTCGGCAACAGCAATGCGTCGAGCAGCGCCTCGATCTCGCGGGCGTTGTTCTTCAGCCTCGTCTCGAAAGTGTCCCGGTTCGCGTCCATCGGCGCTGTTTGGCATGGGGCAAGAGGGCTTGCAACGGAATTGTCGATGGCCGGCGCAAGATTTCCCATGTGCTCTGGCATAAGCGCCTCACAGGCGTTATGAGAACGACAGGGAGCGAAGTGGACTGGGGACATTTTGGATATAGCGCCGGAGACAGAGGATATCGCCGACATGCCGGCCCGTCGGCGTTGGTTCGAAAATCGGCCTATGCTGAAGCGCATCGTGCTTGCCGTGCTGGCGCTGGTCATCCTTCCCTACGTGCTGATCTTTTTCTATCTGCTGCCTTTCATCCATCCGGTCTCGACGCTGATGCTGCGCGACCTCGTGCTGTTGCGCGGTTATGACCGCAGATGGGTATCGCTGGATCAGATCTCTCCGGCGCTGGTGCAGTCAGTGATGATGTCCGAGGACGGGCAATATTGTTTTCATGGCGGCGTCGACTGGGCCGAGATGCGCATGCTGGTCGAGGATACGCTGAAAGGTCAGGCAACGCGCGGCGGCAGCACCATCCCGATGCAGACGGCCAAGAACCTGTTTCTCTGGAACAGCCGCTCCTTCGTGCGCAAAGCGATGGAGCTTCCGCTCGCCGTCTCCACAGATTTCGTCCTGTCGAAACGGCGGCTGATGGAAATCTACCTCAATATCGCCGAATGGGGTCCCGGTATCTACGGCGTCGAGGCGGCAGCCCAGCATCATTTCAAGGTACCGGCCTCGAAGCTGACGCGGCGGCAGGCATCGCTGCTGGCCGTCTCGCTCCCGAACCCGATCGACCGCAATGCCGGCAAGCCGGGACGCGGCCTTCGCCGGCTGGCCGGCGTCATCGAGAGGCGGGCGCAGGGCTCGGGCGAATACATCAAGTGCATCTATGAGTGAGATCAGAACTTGTCGTTAGAAGGACCAAGCGTCATCTGACATTCTTGGTTCTGCCATATGGGCGGTGCAGTGAAACCAGAGCCCCTCGAGTCGCCCATGACCACCACGACCTTTTCGCCCGAGCTTCTCGCCTACTCGAAGACCCACAATCCAACCCCGCCTGCCCATCTCGGCAGCCGCTACCGCAAGGTCGGCGGTTTTCTGCCGGAAGCCGGCAATACCATCGTCTGCCATATCGAGAAGGGTTCGCAGACGCAGACGGCGCTGATCGAGGCGCGTGAGACATATCTGGCGATGCCCGAGGCCGCGCAGTTCCTCTTCACGCCGATCTCCAGCCTTCACATGACGCTTTTCGAAGGGCTCATCGAGACCCGGCGCCGGCAGGATTGTTGGCCGGTCGATCTCCCTATCGAGACGCCGATCGACGACATGACCGCGCTGATGGCGGCCCGGCTTGAAGGATTCTCGATGGCCGAGCCCTTCAAGGTGGCCATCGTCGAAGCTCGCCCGTCGGGGCTGCTCGTCGACGGGGCAACCGAGAAGGACCGCAGGGTCATGCGCGCCTGGCGCAATGCCTTTGCCGATCTTCTCGGCTATCGCCAGCCGAACCATGAGGACTATAAGTTCCACGTGACCTTCGCCTATCCGATCGAACGGCTGGCTGACGAGGCCTTGCCGCGTTGGCAGGCGATGCTCGACGACGTGGCCGACGAGATCCGCCGCAAGACGCCCGTTTTCGAGCTGACGCCACCGGCCTTCTGCGTCTTCGAGGACATGAACCATTTCCACGAATTGCTGATCTTCGATTTCGACGCCTGAACGGGAGAAACTCATGGAGAGACCGACGCTCTACATCGCCAACAAGAACTATTCCTCCTGGTCGTTCCGGCCATGGATCGCGCTGACGGGCGTCGGCATCGATTTCGAGGAGGTGCTGATCCCCTTCGACTACCCTGGCGGCAATTGCGACATCAAGGCCATCTCGCCAAGCGGCAATGTGCCGGTCCTGCAGCACGGCGCATTGAAGATCTGGGAATCGCTGGCGATCATCGAATATGCCGCCGAGCTTTATCCCGAAGCTTGCCTTTTGCCGAGGGATCGCGCTGCGCGGGCGCTCGCCCGTTCGGTTTCGATGGAAATGCTGTCGGGTTTCCGGGCCCTGCGCGGCGCCTGCCCGATGAACATCCGCCGGCCGAGGGCCAGGATCGTCTTGCCGGATGGTGTCGATGCCGATGTCCGCCGCATCGAGACGATCTGGCGCGACCTCCTGGAGAAATCCGGCGGACCGTTTCTCTTCGGCGCCTTCGGGGCCGCGGATGCGATGTTTGCGCCTGTCGTCAATCGGTTCGACATTTATGATCTTGTCCATCGAGACGACACGCTCGCTTATATGAGGACCATGAAGGCGCATCCGGCCTGGCGGAAATGGGAAGACGCGGCCCGTGCCGAGCGTTGGATCGTGGCGGAAGACGAAGTCTGAGTGAGGAATCATCGTCTCGCAAAAAAAATTCACGGGGACTGGTCAAGACCGCCCCTTGCATGTATAAGCGCGCAAAATTTCCGAAATCGCGACATGTCCGTTTCGGCCGCCAGTCTGGCCGTGGGAATGTTTTGCCCGCAAGTGGAGTAAGAGAAATGGCTGTACCGAAGAGAAAAACGAGCCCGTCCAAGCGCGGCATGCGCCGTTCGGCTGATGCGCTGAAGGCTCCGACCTATGTCGAAGACAAGAATTCCGGCGAACTGCGCCGCCCGCATCACATCGACCTGAAGACCGGCATGTATCGTGGCCGCCAGGTTCTGACGCCGAAGGAAAGCGCATAATTTTTCGATCCGGCTCGTCCGATCGAAGGTTTTCAAGGCCGGTGTCACGCCGGCCTTTTTGCATTTCCCGGTGGCGCGGTGATCTGTAAATATAATATTTGCAGCGGCTTGAAGTGAGACGGCGGTTTACGGCAGTATTCTCTTAGCGCCAGGAGATTTGCCGATGATAGCCGCAATGCCGCTGATGATTATCCCGTTTATTCTTTACAATCTGGCGATGCTCGGCCTGATGGGCGATGGCGGCATTGCAGTGCTGCAGCATGATGTCATCGTGCTGTCGATGCTCTCAGGCGCGATCTGGAGCATGGCGCTCGGCGATCTCTTTATCGTCGTAGCGCTTGTCGTGTTGTTCTTCGAAATCCTGAAAGCGACCAGAACCGGTCCCGGCAACCTTTTGAACCACATCTTGTCGATGCTGGTGTTCATCGCCTTCCTGGTCGAGTTTCTGCTCGTCCAGGATGCTGCGACGCAGGTGTTCTTCATTCTGATGACGATCGCACTGATCGATGTGATCGGCGGTTTTGCCGTTTCGATCCGAAGCGCCGGGCGGGATGTCTCAATCGGCTTATAGGTTGTCGAGCTTGTTCTGAAGGGCGCGGAGCTGTTCCTTCAGCTCGTCGATATCCTTGGCCTCGGCCTTGCGGCTTTCCTTGGCCGCGGGCGGGGTCATGAAGGGCGAGAACATCTGCATGGCCTGCTGAAACAGCTCGGTGTTGCGGCGGACCTGGTCCTCGACCATCTGCATCGGCAATTGCAGGTTCTTGCCGAGCGGCGTCTCGCCGAAGGCGCGGTTCACCTGCTCGCGCATCTGCGCCTGCTGCTCGGTGAAGGCGCGCATCGAATGTTCGAGAAAGCTCGGCACGACCATCTGCATCTGGTCGCCGTAATAGGTGATGAGTTGGCGCAGGAAAGAGATCGGAAGCAGCGTGTTGCCGGTCTTCGATTCCTGTTCGAAGATGATCTGGGTCAGCACCGAATGGGTGATGTCATCTCCGCTTTTTGCATCCTGGACGATAAAATCTTCGCCTTTCTTCACCATCTCCGCCAGATCTTCCAGCGTCACATAGGTGCTGGTGCCTGTATTGTACAGGCGGCGATTGGCGTATTTCTTGATGACAATCTGACCCTCATTCTTCGCCATATCAGTCTCCTGAACCCCCGTCTGATTTATGGATGTTCCTCCACTTCAGACTGTAAACGCAAAAGAAGGCTGGTGACAATCTCTTTGTGCGATGCGGCAAACCTTTAACAGATCATGCGAATCGGCTTTGCGGGCCGCCGCCGAAAAATGCCGGCGGCCGGTCTTCGCGTTTGACTTGTGCTCAAAGCTTTGCCAGTTTCCCCTTATGTAAGTGGGACGAAAAACGAGGAGCCTCCCCATGAGCAATTCATCCGTCGTCATCGCCAGCGCAGGTCGAACAGCAGTCGGTTCGTTCAACGGCGCTTTCGCAACGGTCCCCGCCCATGAACTCGGCGCGGCGGTCATTAAGGGCGCGCTCGCGCGCGCCGGCGTCGATGCCGGCGAAGTGGATGAGGTGATCCTCGGCCAGGTGCTGGCCGCAGGCGAAGGCCAGAACCCCGCCCGCCAGGCGGCAATCAAGGCCGGCATTCCGAAGGAAGCGACCGCCTGGGGCGTCAACCAGCTCTGCGGCTCCGGCCTGCGCGCAGTCGCGCTCGGCATGCAGCAGATTGCCACCGGCGATGCCAAGATCATCGTTGCCGGCGGTCAGGAATCCATGTCGATGGCGCCGCATGCCGTGCACTTGCGCGGCGGCGTCAAGATGGGCGACGCGAAGATGGTCGACACGATGATCAAGGACGGCCTGACCGATGCCTTCCATGGTTATCACATGGGCATCACCGCCGAGAATATTGCGCGACAGTGGCAGCTTTCGCGCGACGAACAGGATCAGTTCGCCGTCGCTTCGCAGAACAAGGCCGAGGCCGCCCAGAAAGCCGGCCGCTTTACCGATGAGATCATCCCCTATGTCATCCAGACGCGTAAGGGTGATGTTACGGTCGATGCCGATGAATATATCCGCCACGGCGCCACGCTGGAGGCGATGGCCAAGCTGCGCCCGGCCTTCGACAAGGACGGCTCGGTGACCGCTGCAAATGCGTCCGGCCTGAATGACGGCGCCGCAGCAGCAGTGCTGATGAGCGAAGCGGAAGCGGTCCGCCGCGGCATCCAGCCGCTCGCCCGCATCGTTTCCTGGGCAACGGCGGGCGTCGATCCTTCAATCATGGGCACCGGCCCGATCCCGGCGTCCCGCAAGGCGCTCGAAAAGGCCGGCTGGTCGGTCGGCGATCTCGATCTCGTCGAAGCCAACGAGGCTTTTGCCGCGCAAGCCTGCGCCGTCACCAAGGATCTCGGTTGGGATCCTGCCATCGTCAATGTCAATGGCGGGGCAATTGCCATCGGCCATCCGATCGGCGCTTCCGGCGCGCGAGTTCTCAACACTTTGCTGTTCGAGATGAAGCGCCGTGGCGCGAAGAAAGGCCTGGCCACGCTTTGCATCGGCGGCGGCATGGGTGTCGCCATGTGCTTCGAAGCACTCTAATAGCATACGATACGATCCGTCATTGATTGAAATCCCGCCACGCGCGGGCGAAAACACAAGGGGAGCGGAACATGAGCAGAGTGGCTCTGGTCACCGGCGGTACACGCGGCATCGGCGCAGCAATATCCACGGCACTGAAAAAAGCCGGATACAAGGTTGCGGCGACTTATGCCGGCAATGACGAGAAGGCCAAGGCCTTCCACGACGTCACCGGCGTTGCCGTATTCAAGTGGGATGTTTCGGATTACGCTGCCTGCGGGGAAGGGATCGCCAGGGTTGAAAGCGAGATCGGACCGGTCGAGATTCTCGTCAACAATGCCGGCATCACTCGCGATGCCATGTTCCACAAGATGACGCCGCAGCAGTGGCACGAGGTGATCAACACCAATCTCACCGGCCTGTTCAACATGACGCATCAGGTCTGGACCGGCATGCGCGACCGCAGCTTCGGACGCATCGTCAACATCTCCTCGATCAACGGCCAGAAGGGCCAGATGGGCCAGGCGAACTATTCGGCCGCCAAGGCCGGCGATCTCGGCTTCACCAAGGCGCTTGCCCAGGAAGGGGCGGCTAAAAATATCACGGTCAACGCCATCTGCCCCGGTTACATCGGAACGGAAATGGTGCTTGCCGTGCCGGAGAAGGTGCTGAACGAGCGCATCATTCCCCAGATTCCCGTCGGCCGTCTCGGCGAGCCGGAAGAGATCGCACGCTGCGTCACTTTCCTCGTCTCCGACGATGCCGGCTTCATCACCGGTTCGACGCTGACGGCCAATGGCGGGCAGTTCTTCGTTTAGCCGGGTCGACGAGCCAGATCGGCTTGAGCGACAGCGTCTGCCTGCCGGCTGCGCTGTCGCTTTTGTGTGCGGCTCGGATGTCCGCTTCGGGACATCAGGAGAGGTCGCGGGGGTTGCGATGTCCGCGGGCGGCAATCCGGACTGGCGCTTTTCGCGCCGCGCCGACTTCGCTGCGAAGGGCTGAGACCGCGCTTGTCACGAAGGCCAAGGCGATGAGAACGGCGACGGCGGAATTCATGAAAATTTGAGCCATGGAAGCGTTCCTCTTCAATGCGTAGGCGGCTTTGCCTGCCTACTGCGCTTGAGAAGGAATATGCGGTTCTCGGGACGACGCCGGTAGACTTGACTTTTGATACCGATCGTCAACGTCGCGTTGACACGGAAAGGCAACAAAGAAAAACGGGCGCCAAAGCGCCCGTTGGGAGTCCGATATGATTCTGCCGGTCAGTAGCGGCAGCGGGCCTCGTAGCGGCGGCCGTAGCGGTCGCGATAGATGCAGTAGCCGCGGCGTTCGACCGACTGGCCGATGAGCGCGCCGGTCAGACCGCCGGCAACGGCGCCGACTGCGGCACCACCCCAGCTGTTGGTGACGGCGCCGCCGATGATCGCACCGGTACCGGCGCCAATCGCAGTGCCCTGCTCGGTCGCCGTGCAGGATGCGAGGGCGCCCACGAGCGCGCCAATGAGAACAATCTTCTTCATCATGTCGTAACTCCCCAGGTTGTCGGGCTTTAGATGCGCCCCATTAGTACAAGGATAATGATAATCACGAGAACTAGCCCCAAACCGCCGGAAGGTCCATAGCCCCAGCCACGGCTATAACCCCAATTCGGCAAGGCTCCGATCAAGAGCAGAATGAGGATAACGAGAAGTATCGTGCCAAGCATGGTGTGTTTCCTTCATTTTCATCCGCAATCTGAATGGACAAGAAACACGCATTGGCGATTTTTGTTCCCGGTTAGGCGGGCGAATTGTGATGCGGCACGATTCATGGTTTGTGATCGGTCTCGCTCGGCAAAATGCTGCTATGGTTAAAAAATCATTCAAATACAATATGTTGCGGCGAACATATCGGGAAGATCATCATGTCGCCGATTCGTCGGTGATTCGTTCCGTTTTTGATCAATCCGCTCGTGCAAAGTGATTCCCGGCTTAAGGTTGGGTGATTTCGTCGTCAAAGGTTAATTCCTGCTTGAGACGTCTGACGCGAGGTTCTGTCACCTGCCTGCATCTAGCGACGGAGGCTGGCGGTGGCACCAGATATTGCCGTGAACGAAAGGTGAAAACGCCTCAGTCGGCGATTCGTCTCCGATTCGTTCCGGATTTGGTCGAGCGGTTAATTTACGGTGGAATTTCCGCTTGGCAAAGTGCATGGCCGACCTCGGCAAGCTGATGGAAATGTGAACGGGAGAGAGTCTCCCGATTCAGCATCTAGTGGAAAAAAGTGATTCAAAATCAATACTTAGCCGTGAACAAAAGCTGAATCAGCGGGAGTCAGCGATTCGTCGCTGATTCGTTCTCAGGCTGTTCCGAATCTGCAATTCAGGCGTCCCGGATGACTCGCAAAGGTCGCAATCCTCGCTGCATTTTAAAATCTGCCCTTGCGTTTGCGGCGGCAGCTGTCCATGTGTTCTGTGCCTCCGTCGAGAGGCGACAGTTTTCCTGAGGCCGCCTGCCTCATTTGCATGGACCATGACTCTGACTTCGCAGCCGATGATTCTGAGCGGGCGCGGTGTGACCGCGATGCTCGGACCAACCAATACCGGCAAGACCCATTATGCCATCGAGCGCATGGTCGCACACGGGACCGGCGTGATCGGCCTGCCGCTGCGGCTGCTGGCGCGCGAGGTCTATACGCGGGTGGTGGAGAAGGTCGGTGTGCAGAACGTGGCGCTGGTCACCGGTGAGGAAAAGATTTCGCCGGCCAATGCACGTTTTTCGGTCTGTACCGTTGAAGCGATGCCCCGCGAGACGAAGGCCGCCTTCGTGGCGATCGACGAGGTGCAGCTCGCCGGCGATCTCGAGCGCGGCCATATCTTCACCGACCGCATCCTGCACCTTCGCGGCCGCGAGGAAACGCTGCTGCTCGGCGCCGCGACGATGCGGCCGATCCTGCAGCTGCTGCTGCCCGGTATCACCATCGTCGAGCGGCCGCGGCTTTCGCATCTTTTTTATGCCGGGCAGAAGAAGATCACCCGGCTGCCGCAGCGCTCCGCCATCGTCGCTTTTTCGGCCGACGAGGTCTATGCCATCGCCGAGCTCATCCGCCGGCAGCGCGGCGGCGCGGCGGTCGTGCTGGGGGCACTCAGCCCGCGCACGCGCAATGCGCAGGTCGCGCTTTATCAGGCGGGCGACGTCGAATATCTGGTGGCGACCGACGCAATCGGCATGGGCCTCAATCTCGATGTCGATCACGTCGCCTTCGCCCAAGACAGAAAATTCGACGGCTACCAGTTCCGCAACCTCAATCCGGGTGAACTCGGCCAGATCGCCGGCCGCGCCGGGCGGCACGTGCGCGACGGGACCTTCGGCGTCACCGGCCAGGTCTCGCCCTTCGACGAGGAGCTGGTCCAGCGCATCGAAGGCCATGAATTCGACAATGTCAAAGTCTTGCAGTGGCGCACGACTGAGATGGACTTCTCCTCGATCCAGTCGCTGCGCGCCAGTCTCGAGGCCGGGCCGCGCGTCGCCGGACTGACGCGGGCGCTGCCCGCCGTCGACCAGCAGGCGCTGGAGCAGCTTTCGCGCTATCCCGAGGTCATCGATCTCGCCGATCGGCCGGCTCGCGTCGAAAAACTCTGGGAGGCTTGCGCACTTCCCGACTACAGGCGTATCACTCCGGCACAACATGCCGATCTGATCGCGACCCTCTTTTCCGATCTCGTCCGCTATGGCACGGTGAACGAGCAATTCCTGGCGGAGCAGGTTCATCGCTCCGATCGGACAGATGGGGAAATTGACACGCTTTCGGCGCGAATCGCGCAGATAAGGACCTGGACCTATGTTTCGAATCGGCCCGGCTGGCTGACCAATCCGACACATTGGCAGGAAAAGACGCGGGAAATCGAAGATCGATTGTCCGATGCGTTACATGAAAGGTTGACGAAACGCTTTGTTGATCGCAGGACATCTGTGCTCATGAAGCGCCTGAGAGAGAATGCGATGCTGGAAGCTGAAATCAGTGTGAATGGCGATGTCTTCGTTGAAGGACATCATGTAGGGCAGTTGAGCGGGTTCCGTTTCACGCCGGTGGCGGGAGCGGACGGACCGGATGCCAAGGCGGTTCAGGCTGCGTCGCAAAAAGCGCTCGCGCTCGAATTCGAAGCCAGAGCGGCGCGGATGCATGCCGCCGGCAATAGCGATCTGGCGATCGGCTCGGACGGGTTGATCCGCTGGCTCGGCGATCCGGTGGCGCGGCTTTCGGGCAGCGATCACGTCATGCGCCCGCGGGTGATTCTGCTCGCCGACGAGCAGTTGACCGGCAATGCCCGCGATCACGTCGCCGCCCGCATCGAGCGCTTCGTCAACCATCATATCAGCACGGTGCTGAAGCCGCTCGACGATCTGTCGCGCGCCGAAGACCTGCAGGGTCTCGCCAAGGGGCTTGCCTTCCAGCTCGTCGAGAATCTCGGCGTGCTCTTCCGACGTGACGTGACCGAGGAGGTGAAGTCGCTGGACCAGGAGGCCCGCGCCTCCATGCGCCGCTACGGCGTGCGTTTCGGCGCCTATCATATTTTCGTCCCGGCCCTTCTGAAGCCGGCGCCGGCCGAACTGATCACGCTGCTCTGGGCGTTGAAGAACGACGGTTTGGACAAGCCGGGTTACGGTGACCTCATTCCCGTGTTGGCCGCCGGCCGCACCTCCGTCGTGACCGATCCAAGCTTCGAGCGGATGTTCTACAAGCTCGCCGGTTTTCGTTTCCTCGGCAAACGCGCCGTGCGCATCGACATTCTCGAGCGGCTTGCCGATATCATCCGTCCGCTGCTGCAATGGAAACCCGGCCAGAACAATCGTCCGGAAGGCGCCTATGACGGCCGCCGCTTCACGACGACGACGGCGATGCTGTCAATCCTCGGCGCGACGCTCGAGGACATGGAAGAAATCCTCAAGGGTCTCGGCTATCGCGCCGATGCCGTGAAGGCGGAAGAGGCGTCGGCTCATCTTGCCGCGCAGGACGCCGCTCCGGCGCCCGCAGCCTCCGCAGAGGCATCTCAGGAAGAAACGGTGGAAAAGGCCGATCACGACGACGCCGACGCGGCGGCGGAGGAGGCTGTTTCCGAGCCATCCTCAGCCGAGGCGACCGCGGCCGACGCGCCTGCGGCAGAAGCGGTTCAAGGCAATCCTGCGACCGAAGCCTCGGCAGAGGTTTCGGCTGCCGGCGAAACAGCCGCTGCTTCCGAAGAAGCCGGCGAACCGGCGGAGCCGAAGCCGGTTCTGCTGTGGCGCCTCGGCGGCCGCAACGATAATCATCGCCAGGCGCGTGGCGGCCATGGCGAACGCCGCGCCGGCCAGGGCCATGATCGAGGCCAGAACCAGGACCGCGGCGAGCGCAATCGCCGTTCGGGCGGCGGCGAAGGCGGCGAGGGCAATCGCGGCGGCGACGGACGCGACAACAACCGCAACAACCGCGGCAAGGACGGCGGTCGCGATGGCCGGCCGCAGCAGGCAAGGGGCGGTGAGCGCAAGGACCAGCCGCGCGGCGACCGGCAGGACCGTGGCGAGCGCAAGGATCGCGGTGAGCGCAATGACCGCAACGATCGCAACAACAACCGAGGCGCACAGCCGCTGCGCTTCGAGGCCAAGCCGCCACGCAAGGAGAAGCCCATCGATCCGGATTCGCCCTTCGCCAAGCTCGCCGCTCTCAAGGAACAGATGAAGAAGTAGTCATGGGCGGGGAGACACAGCCAGGAAGCGGTTCGCGCCAGCGCATCGACAAGTGGCTGTTCTTCACGCGCATGGTAAAGTCGCGTTCGCTGGCGCAGAGCCATGTCCAGTCGGGGCACGTGCGCATCAACGGCGAGCGCTGCAGCCAACCGAGCCAGATGGTCAAGCCGGGCGACCGCATCGAGTTGACGCTGGAACGGCGTGACATCGTTCTCATCGTCCGTCTCGCTGGCGAGCGGCGGGGTCCCTATGAGGAGGCCCGCCTGCTCTATGATGACCAATCCCCGCCGCCGGATGAGGCAAAACGCCTCACCCCTTACGAGCAGGCGATCCGCGCGACCGGCACCGGCCGTCCGACCAAAAAGGAAAGACGCGCGATCGACAGGCTGATGTCGGACGAGGATTAGAAAACTCTGTCAGCAGCGGCGGCTTTTGCAGATCGTTTATCCTTGAAATCCGGCGATAAAGCCGATAGGTCACTGACAACCTGCCGGAAGCGTGCTTGCCTCCCAAGCCTGTCCACGCTTCGTCCGGCACGGGGATAGGCGCGACGTTCCAGGTTGCCCGGTCCCATCTGCATGGAAAATCCTGGAGTTCTTCATGACCTATGTCGTGACCGACAATTGCATCAAGTGCAAATACACCGATTGCGTGGAAGTCTGCCCCGTCGACTGCTTCTATGAAGGCGAGAATTTCCTCGTCATCCATCCCGACGAATGCATCGATTGCGGCGTCTGCGAGCCAGAATGTCCCGCCGAGGCGATCAAGCCGGATACCGAGCCGGGTCTCGACAAATGGCTGAAGATCAACACCGAATATGCCAGCATCTGGCCGAATATCACGGTCAAGAAGGATCCGCTGCCGGAGGCCAAGGAGATGGACGGCCAGACCGGTAAATTCGAGAAATATTTCTCCGAAAAACCCGGTTCCGGCGATTGATACGGCTGCCAGATTTGGCTGCCGGATTCGGGCGTTTCCACGATGAAACGTTTTAAATCCTGCGTCTCTGATATGGGTGATGTGTGTTGCCCGCATGACTCAGGCGAAGCAAATTATTGATTTCCTCATATTTTTATGATAGGTTTCGCCTACTGTTCCATTTGTGGCATGACGCATGCCCAAAACCATCACGAAAGCAAAACAAATCCGTACGCGGTTTCCGTGACATATCAACGCTTTGAGCGCCGGGTCCCCCAGATCGCGCGCAAGAAGTCCTTGCTTTTGACTGATGGGACCAGAGTGAAGTCACCCGACGGATGCTACCGTCTCAACCGGGCCTGACTGACCCGGCTCCGGCCGCCGCCGGATGCGTAACAGGGAGTTTTTGAATAGAATGACGACTCAGCAGAAAAAACCTTCTACAGCACGTCACGGCTTCAAGACCGGTGAATCGATCGTCTACCCCGCTCACGGCGTCGGTACCATCACCGCTATTGAAGAGCAAGAAGTTGCCGGCATGAAGCTCGAACTTTTCGTTATCGATTTCGAGAAGGACAAGATGCGCCTGAAGGTTCCGGTCGCGAAGGCGATGAGCATCGGCATGCGCAAGCTTTCGGAAACGGATTTCGTCGATCGTGCATTGAAGGTTGTGCAGGGCAAGGCGCGCGTCAAGCGCACCATGTGGTCCCGCCGCGCCCAGGAATATGATGCCAAGATCAATTCCGGCGATCTCATTTCCATCGCTGAAGTCGTGCGTGATCTTTATCGTGCGGAAAACCAGCCCGAGCAGTCCTATTCCGAGCGCCAGCTCTACGAGGCCGCGCTCGACCGCATGGCGCGCGAAATCGCCGCTGTCAACAAGATGTCGGAAACCGAGGCTGTCCGCCTTGTTGAGACCAACCTCAACAAGGGCCCGAAGCGCGGCAAGGCCATCGAGGAAGACGATTCGCAGGATGAAGCCGCATAAAGGCGGTTAATTTTTCCTGTGAAAAAACCCGGCCTTCGTGCCGGGTTTTTTATTGGAACTTTTTCCCGACTGCCGCGTTTATCAAACGTAATTGCGGACTGCTCGTCGAGCCGCTGGCTCGTCGGGCTCACCGCTATTCCGTCAATGTTCGGTGAGGAGCTGATTATGCCTTTTCAATATTGCCCGTTCGGCAACATGAAGAAACAGGTCCAGCCCGGCCGTCTTAGCGGCTCATGATGAAAATTAGGGCCTCCCCCTGAAAAGTCCAGGGGTGAGGCCTTCATGCATTCGGAACTCCATTCAGTCCGGACAGCGATGTTCCGGAAGGTGAGTTTTATTGTTCATTTTGAGGGCGAAGGCCTGTTTAGGGAGATCGAAATGAAGAACATGTCTGCAGATCGGCGCATGATCAAAATCGCGATGGCCGCCCCCTATCTCGCCCGCCAGGAAGAGCACGATCTCGCCACTCGCTGGAAGGACCACGACGATCGCGGTGCGCGCAACCAGATCGCCATGGCGCATATGCGCTTGGTAATCTCCATGGCCGGCAAGTTCCGCAATTTCGGCCTGCCGATGAGCGACCTCGTGCAGGAGGGTTATGTCGGCCTGCTGGAGGCGGCCGCGCGTTTCGAACCGGAACGCGACGTGCGCTTTTCGACCTATGCCAGCTGGTGGATCCGGGCGTCGATCCAGGACTATATCCTGCGCAACTGGTCGATCGTGCGCGGCGGCACGAGTTCGGCGCAGAAGGCGCTGTTCTTCAATCTGCGCCGATTGCGCGCCAAGCTCGCCAAGGGCGATACGCAACTGACGCTGCAATCCATTCATCAGGAAATCGCCGCCGCCCTTGGCGTCAGCCTTGCCGACGTTCAGACCATGGATGCCAGGCTTTCCGGCAACGATGCTTCTTTGCAGGCGCCTTCCGTCTCCGGCGACGCCGAGAGCGCGGAGAAGATGGATTTTCTCGTCAGCGACGATCCTCTCCCCGACGAGCAGGTTTCCAACATGATCGACGGCGAGCGCCGCCGCATCTGGCTCGCCTCGGCGCTGAAACATCTCAATGAACGTGAAATGAAAATCATCAGCGCCCGCCGCCTCGCCGAAGACGGCGCCACGCTCGAAGAACTCGGCGCCGATCTCGGCATTTCCAAGGAGCGCGTGCGCCAGATCGAAAGCCGGGCGATGGAAAAACTTCGCACCGCGCTGGTCAGCGCCGACCCGCACATGGCGGCCTACGCTTGAAACTTTCCCCTCCAGCAGCACTGACTGGCCCGGCGTGAGCCGGGCTTTTTTTACTCGGCAATGATCTTGACGCGATCGCCGGGCGAAACGGCCGCGCCCATCGGCAGGGCATTGATGAGCTTGAAAAGATCGAGCTTGCGGTCGGTGCCCATCATGCGGGCGGCAAGCGTCGAGATGTTCTCGCCCGGCCGCACCGTGACAACGCGGATGCGCAACGGCTTCAGCGAGGCGGCTTCCGCCGGGGTCATGCGCCGGAAACTCGCGCGCAGAACATCGGCCGTCGGCTCAAGGGCGTCGCTGCCCTTCGGCACCGCGGTCAAGAAACGGAAGATCTGCGCATTGTTGCGGATCACGGTGACATCGAAATCCCAGCGGTCGGCGCTGGCGCGCGCGGTAGCAGCTTCCATGCCATTGACGGTAATCTGCTGGATGGTCGACGGATCGAGACCGGTCACCCAGCCGCTGGAGATATAATTGGTGAGGCTCTGGTTCTGGTTGTCGGCGACGCCATCGAAGCGCACGGCGATGTCGTTCGGGCCGGTGGCCATCACCGCCTCGACCTTGTTGTCGATATGGAAGTCCGGCGGCACGTCGAAGCGGATGCCGAGACCGCCATGCAGGAAGGTCTGGCCGCGCACATAGCCTTCCTCCGGGCTGTCGCCGTAGAGCAGACCGTCTATGCCGTCGAGATAGTAATCGCGGCCCTTGTCGCCGACCGAACCTTCCTGGCCGAAGGCCCGCGCATGGGTGCGGGCGAGATCGATGCGCTGGGCGGAATTCGGGTGGCTCGAAAGGAAGTCGAGGCTCTGGTCGGCTTCCGGATCGACCGACATGAAGCGGCTGTACGCCGCCATGGAATCGAGGAAGCGGGCGGCGGCATAGGGATCGTAACCTGCTTCGCCGAGCATGCGCACGCCGATGACATCAGCCTGCAGCTCCTGCTGGCGGGAGAAGGCGGCGAGCCGCAGCTTGCCGCGGGCCAGAGCCTGTTTGCCGGCGATATCGCTGGAGAGCACTTCGGCGACGACGCGGCTGGCGATGACTTCCGCCTCTTCGCGCTTCTGCCGCTCGATGCCGTGGTTCGCCGTCACGTGGCCCATTTCGTGCGACAGCACGGCGGCGACCTCCGAGGCGTCGTTGGCAAGGGCGAGCAGGCCGCGGGTGACGTAGAGGTAACCGCCCGGCAGCGCAAAGGCGTTGATGGCGGGCGAGTTCAGAATGGTGATGCGGTAGGACTGGCTCGGATTTTCCGACACCGCCGTCAGCGCGCCGGCGATGCGGGCGACGAGACGCTCGGTCTTGGCATCCTTGTATTCACCGCCGTAGCTTGCCACGATGCGTGGATGTTCGCGGGCGCCCATCGCCGCACGCGGGTCGTTCTTCTGCACCTCGTCGACGATCTGCGGATTGGAAGACGGCGAGATGCTCGGCTGATAGGATTGTTCGATCAGCGATTGACATCCGTTCAGCGCCATTGCGATGGCTGAAAGCAGCATGAGGCGACGCGCGAAACGGCGCGGCGCGGAGATGGCATCACTGGAAAGCGCGGGCGATTTCCACGTCGTCAAGCTGTCCAGTCTGGTTCTCCGCATCATGTCGCTGCTTTGCCGGTTTGCCGCAGATCGGGACCGGCCTTGGCAAGGGGAACTTAACAGGTGCGCACCCCTGATCTCGCGCTGCACACTAGGCCGATACAAGTCGTTGCTGTAGCTGATTTTCGCATCGGTTGCATAGCGAGACTCTGTTTAAATGTGGCGCCGTTGCATTTTGGCAATGCTCAGTCGTTGAGGCCTCCCTTCGCTCGGATGAAATTATGGCGAAAGTTCCGTCACGCGGCGCAGATTTGCCGGCGGCGCGGAAAAAGAACGGAGTGATTGAGGCAATCCCTGCAGAAGCAGCAACAACAGGCGAAAAAAGCGACTGCTGATCGTATTTCTGTGCAGGGAGCGCCTGATGCGACGCATTCCAATTTTATGATCAGGTTATTCCGCCGCTTCCGCCGTTGCTTGCAGTTGCTTCGCCTCGCCGGCGCGCGGCAGTTGTACCGGCTTCAGCATCACGGCGGCGGCAAGGCCGATCAGGGCAATGGCGCAGGAGGTCATGAACAGCGACGAGAAGGCGGCGGCGTAGATATCCGCGACGGCCTGGCGGCTGGCTTCGGGAAGGGTGGCCATCATCTTCGGCGTCAGCTGTTCGATATCGGCAACGCCGGCAATGGGAACACCGGACTTGCCGAGACCGGAAGCGATGATGGCGCCGTAAATGGAGATGGCGATCGAGGCGCCGCCCATGCGCGAGAGCGTCACCGAACCGGTCGCGGCGCCGACGTCGCGGGCCGGTGCGGCATTCTGCACGCCGATAACGGGAACTTGCTGGGCAAGGCCGATGCCGATTCCGTGCAGCAGCATGATCGCGCCGATGAAGGCAATCGGCGTTCCGGCCTGGACCTGCGACATAAGCGCGAAGGCGACGGCGCTGCAGGTGAGGCTTGCGATGGCGAAGGGTTTGTAGCGTCCTGTCCTGGAGATGATGCGGCCTGCCGACAGCGATCCGCAGACGAGACCGCCTGTGAGGAGGATGAAGAAAAGGCCGGCGGCGGATGGCGAAAGACCCGTCGTCGTCTGCAGGAAGAGGGCGAAGTAATTGACCATGCCGATGGCAATTGCGCCGCCCATGATCGACATGATCAGGAGAAGGCTGAAGGTCGAATTGCGGAAGAGCTGCAGCGGCACGATCGGCTCGGGTGCGCGGCGTTCGATGAAAACCCAGGCGACGGCGCAAACCACGCCGAAGGCGACGACGCCGATACTCTCAGGCGAAATCAATGCGCCGAACAATTCGCTGCTATCGGTGGCAAGCACGACGCTCGTCGTCGTCAGCGCAAGCAGCAGCGCGCCGGCATAATCGATCTTGGGGCGGCGATGCGGTTTGCGGTACGGCAGCATGAAGGCCAGGCCCGTCAGCGCGATGAAGCCGATCGGCACGTTGACGAGGAAGATCGAACGCCAGCCGAAGAGGTCGCTCATCGTGCCGCCGAGCACCGGACCTATCGCGCCCGACGCCATCAGCACGAGGCTGGAATAGCTTTGATAGCGCGCCCGCTCGCGTGGCTCGAACAGATCGGCGTTGACGGCAAAGATCGACACCATGATGCCGCCGCCGCCAAGGCCCTGCAGCACGCGGGCGGCAATCAGCGTATCCATCGAGACGGCGAGGCCGCAGACCGCAGAGCCGACGGTGAAGATTGCGATCGCCGTCATCATCACATATTTGCGGCCGAACAGATCGCCGAGCTTGCCATAGAGCGGCATGACGGCGCTGAGCGCCAGAAGATAGGCCGAACCGATCCAGCCGAACCGTTCGAGATGGCCGAATTCACCGACAATGGTCGGCAGCGCCGTGGAGACGATCTGATTATCAAGAGTCGCCATGAACATGGCGGTCATCAGAAAGAAGAAGAGGATTAGCCGGCGACGAGGATCCGTCACGAGCGGCGCAGGCGCGAGTTGCATGTCCATGAGGTGGATTTCCGGGTTCGTGCAAATTTATGTGCTTTCAGCATGCAATTGTCAATGGCACATGAATGACATCGGCATATTCAATTTTCGCGATGGCTCTGTTATGATTCCGTGATGAATGAAACTCTGACCAAGATCCTGTCCACCAGCCCGACCGATCCGGACGTGAATCTGCCTCGCATTGGCCGGAGCATGGCGCGCATGCGTTTGATGACCGGGCGGCGGCTGATCGGCCGGTTAGCAATCCAGAGTGCGGCGCCGGGTCTTGAACTTTCTCATCTCGACGTGCTGGATGCCGTGCGGCGGGCCGAGCCTGCCGGCGAGGTGACTGTCGGCACGATCGCCGAGATGCTGCGCATCGATCCGTCACGCGCCAGCCGAGTCGTGGCCGAAATGGTCGGGCGCAACGTGCTGCGCCGCGAGGCCTCGCAGGCCGATGCGCGGCGGATCGTCGTCGTCATCACCGACGCCGGCCAAGCCTTGCTTGCCGAGATCCACGCGCAGAAACTCGCAATTATCTCGGAGATCGTCTCCGACTGGCCAGGTGAGGATATCGAGCGTTTCGCGACCCTGTTCGAACGGTTCATCGGTGGCTACGAAGCAATCTTCCTGTCTCGCGACAAAGATACGCCCGGTTGAGGCGAAGGCCGCCGATCCGCCGGCGCGCCCCTTCCCCTCGCCCCCCCGTTTGCGCTAAGGGCAATGCCCATGAGCCAATCCACCTTCACCATTCTGCTCGGCGGCGAACTCAGCCTGACGGAGCGCCTGCGCCAGGCGGTCGGCGGCAGCCGCTTCATTGCAGCCGATGGCGGCATGCGGCATGCGGCAGCGCTCGGCGTGACACCCGAGCTCTGGGTCGGCGATTTCGATTCGACGCCGGCCGATCTCGACGGGGCGTTTCCCAATGTGCCGAGACAGCCCTACCCGGCGGCAAAGGCGGCAACGGACGGCGAAATCGCCGTATCGGAAGCGATCGCCCGCGGCGCGCGGCGGCTGATCCTCGCCGGCGCGCTCGGCGGCGAACGCTCCGACCATGCCCTTCAGCATCTGCTGTCGGCCGTCGGCCTGGCGGAAGCGGGTTTCGATGTGCTGCTGACTTCGGGCAAAGAGGAAGCGGTGCCGCTGATATCAGGCACCATCGAGCTCGATCTTCCCAAAGGCAGCCTGTTTTCCGTGCCCGGATTCGGCCCGCTGGCCGGCCTTTCGATTGAGAATGCGCGTTATCCGCTCACAGATTTCCACCTGCCCTTCGGCTCGTCGCGCACCATTTCCAACGTGGCGGAAGGCAAGGTTCGTTTTTCGCTCAGCAGCGGCCGGGCGATCGTGCTTGCCCGGCCTTATGATCTTTCCGGAGTCTGATTTTTGGCACCTCCCATTCTGAAACTCGACGATATTTTCCTGAGCTTCGGCGGCGCGCCGCTTCTGGCGGGTGCTTCGCTGCAGGTCGAGCCCGGGGACAAGATCTGTCTCGTCGGCCGCAACGGCTCGGGAAAATCGACGCTGCTGAAGATTGCCGCCGGCTTGGTCGAAGCGCAGTCGGGCGAGGTCTTCCGCCATCCCTCGTCGACGGTGCGTTATCTCGAACAGGCGCCGGATTTTGCCGGCTTCAGCACTGTGCAGGCCTATGCGGAAGCCGGACTCGGACCGGGTGACGACCCCTATCGCGTCACCTATCTGCTGTCGCATCTCGGGCTGACCGGGGAGGAAGATCCGAACACTCTTTCCGGCGGCGAATCGCGCCGGGCCGCCCTCTCCCGCGTGCTGGCGCCCGAGCCCGATATTCTCCTGCTCGACGAGCCGACCAACCATCTCGATCTGCCGACGATCGAATGGCTGGAAGGTGAGTTGCAGAAGACGCGCAGCGCCCTGGTGCTGATCTCGCACGACCGGCGTTTCCTGGAAAAGGTTTCGACTGCAACCGTCTGGCTCGACCGCGGCACCTCGCGCCGGCTCGACAGGGGGTTTGCGCATTTCGAAGCCTGGCGCGACCAGGTTCTGGAGGCCGAGGAGCTGGAACAGCACAAGCTCGGAAAGGCGATCGAGCGCGAGGAGCATTGGCTGCGCTACGGCGTCACGGCGCGGCGCAAGCGCAACATGCGCCGCCTCGGTGAACTGCAGACGATGCGTTCGCAGTATCGCGGCCACAAGGGCCCTCAGGGCACGGTGCAGGCGTCGGTCTCCGACGCGCAGGAATCCGGCAAGCTGGTGATCGAGGCCGACAAGATCACCAAGAGTTTCGGCGAGCGCGCCATCGTCACGCCCTTCTCGATCCGCGTGCATCGCGGCGATTGCATTGGCTTGGTCGGCCCGAACGGCGCCGGCAAGACGACATTGTTGACAATGCTGACCGGACAACTTTCGCCGGATAGCGGCACGATAAAGCTGGGCACCAATCTGGAAATTGCGACACTCGACCAGAAGCGCGAGGATCTCGATCCGGAGGATACGCTTGCAAACTACCTGACGGACGGGCGTGGCGAAAACCTGATCGTCAACGGCGAGCAGCGGCACGTCACTGGCTACATGAAGGAGTTCCTGTTCCAGCCGGAACAGGCGCGGACGCCCATCAAGAGCCTCTCCGGCGGTGAGCGCGCCCGGCTGATGCTGGCCCGTATCCTGTCGCGCCCGGCCAACCTCCTGATCCTCGACGAGCCGACCAACGATCTCGATATCGAGACGCTCGACCTCTTGCAGGAAATCGTCGCCGGCTTCCCCGGCACCGTCATTCTCGTCAGCCACGACCGCGATTTCCTCGACCGCACCGTGACCTCGACGATCGCACCCGCCGTGCCGGATGCGCCAGACGGCCGCTGGATCGAATATGCCGGCGGCTATTCGGACATGCTTGCGCAACGCAAGGGCGCGCTCGAGGAGCGCAGGAAGGCCGAGAAGGCGGCGGAAAAGCCGAAGGTGCAGGAGACGGCGCCGGCCGCCGCAGGCGCGAAGGGCAAGCTCTCCTTCAAGCAGAAATTCGCACTGGAAAACCTGCCGAAGGAGATGGCCAAAGCCGAAGCCGAGATCGCCAAGCGCGAACAGGTGATGGCCGATCCCAATCTCTTCACGCGCGATCCGGCTGCCTTCAACCGGCTTGCGGCCGAGATGGAGAAGCTGCGTGCCGGCCTGACTGTCATGGAAGAGGAGTGGCTGGAGCTCGAAATGCTGCGGGAAGAGCTGGAGGGCTGAGTGTCACAGCTCAGCCACCCGCGTCATCCACGTAATCGGGAGTCCGGCGGCCAGAGGCTCTAAAGCGCCGGGGCGGGGACGGCGGCGGCGCCGACACTGGCGCTGGCGCCCGTCTCGACGACCTGCGGCGGCGGCTCTTCGGATTTTGACGGCAGCGCCTGCAGATGCAGCACCCGCGGCTGCAGCGCCTCGAGATAGGCTTCGGAGCGGCCGATATAGATCATGCCGGTTTCGGGCATGGAGGTCAGCAGCTTTGACATCGTTTCCTGCCACTCCGGCTCCATACCTTCCAGCACTTCGTCGAAGACGATCCAGCGCGGGCGCACGAGCAGCAGGCGGGCGAAGCCGATCGCCTTCTGTTCGTCGCTGTCGAGCAGCTTGTCCCAGCGGGCGCGGGTATCGAGCCTTGTGATCAGCGAATGCAGGCCGGCTTTTTCGAGCGCCGCCTCGACGGCTGATTTCTCGTAGGCATCGGCGCTTTCGGGGAAAGCCAACGCTTCGAGCAGCGTGCCGCCGGGAACATAGGCGATCTGCGGCACGAACAGTATGTCATCGACCGGCGGCAGACCCATCGTGCCGCTGCCGCATGGCCAGAGGCCGGCCATGGCCTGGAACAGCAGCTTGCGGTTGACGCTGTGATCGCCGTTGATCATGACTTTCTCGCCGGCCTTGATCACGACATCGGTTTCGCGCAGGCGGAAACCGCCGCATTCGTCGATGTCTTCGCCGATCTTGGCGTTGATCACCACATCCTTCAGCGTCAATGTGTCGGGTGCGGTGTTTTCGTAAGCGATGCTATCCTTTAGGTCGTAGTCCTCGTCCATGTCGAGCAACGCTTGGCGGAAATCGGTGACGCGCATCAGCGTGGCGCGCCATTCGGCGATCGGGCCGAAATTGGCGACATACCAGCGCAGCGCCGTGTTGACCTGGTTGAAGGCGCCAACCGACATCATCAGCTGGCCGAGGGTCAGGCCGCCGGAGAAATAGGCGGGTGCCGCGACGATGATCGGGATGACGATCACCAGCCAGCCGTAGCCGGCCGAAACCCAGGTGAGATTGGTATTGGCCATGGCGAGCCGCTTGACGACCCTCAGCACCGAGCTGATGTCGGTATTGATGCGCCGGCGCTCGTTCTCCTCGCCGCGCGCGACGGTGATCGCCGGCATGTTCTCATTGGCATGCATCAGCGTGAAACGAAGCTCGGCCTCCTTTGAGAAGCGGTCGGCATTGAGCTTGACCAGCTTGCGGCCGACGACCTGGCTCAGCACCGAGGCCGAGGCGGCATAGAAGATTGCGGCCCAGACCATGTAACCGGGAATGGAGAAACTGTGGCCGCTGATGTGGAAGATGAAGCCGCTCGACAGTTCCCAGAGCACGCCGATGAAGCTCACCAGAAGAATGGTCGATTGCAGCAGGCCAAGGACGAGCCCGGTCGTGCTTTCGGCGAGGTTGCGGGAATCCTCGTGCAGGCGCTGATCCGGGTTGACGCCGATCAGACCGCTGGAGGCGAGCCGCAGCGCCCGCTTGCGCTTCAGCCACTGGTCGACGAGATCGCGCGACAGGCCTTCGCGCATATAGAGCGCGGTCATCTGGTTCAGCCAGGCCTGCAGCACGTTGAGCAACAGCAGCGTACCGGCGATCATGGCGAAGATTTCGAGCTGATGGAAGAATTCGCCGAGGTCGCGGCGCTCGAGCGAATCGTAGAAGGGGGCGTTCCATTCGTTGAGAATGACCTGACCATAGGCCGTCAGCAGGATGACGAGGATCAGCACGGTCGCCAGAAACAGCACCTTGCCGCGCACTTGAGAATTCCAGAATGCGGAGAACATCACCCCGAGGCGATAAGTCAGGCTGAAATCATACCCTACTCTATCCTGCCTCCGGGTCCCCGGCCTCCCCTTGGTCTTATCTGCCATCACGCTTTTCCAACACCGCCCATACTGTCATTATTAACATGGTGGCGTTACCGGTCTATCAACAGATTCTATCAGTCATTAAACTGTGATGAGGCTTGCCTGAGTCGCCGCTGCATGCATTCGGCAGTTGATTCGCGGCTCAACTGGGACTAATTAAGGCACTCCGTGGTGATTTGGCCGGCCGGCTTGCAGCCACGTTAAAAAAGTCGCTAAAGGGCCGCGTGCGGACCGGTAGCGATTTTTTGTCGCCGCCGGTTTTTTGTTTTTGATCGAGTGACCGCAATGCCCATCAAGATCCCCGATACGCTGCCCGCTTTCGAAACCCTGGTCCAGGAAGGTGTGCGGGTAATGACCGAGACGATGGCGATCCGACAGGATATCCGCCCGTTGCAGATCGGGCTGCTCAATCTGATGCCGAACAAGATTAAGACCGAACTGCAGATGGCGCGCCTGGTCGGCGCTTCGCCGCTGCAGGTGGAGCTGTCGCTGATCCGCATTGGCGGGCACAAGGCGAAGAACACCTCTGAAGATCACCTGCTCGCCTTCTATCAGACCTGGGAAGAGGTGAAACAGCGCAAATTCGACGGCTTCATCATCACCGGGGCGCCGATCGAGCTCCTGCCCTATGAGGACGTCACCTATTGGAAAGAGATGCAGGAAATTCTCGACTGGACGGAAACCAACGTCCATTCGACGATGAACGTCTGCTGGGGCGCGATGGCGGCGATCTATCATTTCCACGGCGTTCCGAAATACGAGCTGAAGGAAAAGGCCTTCGGCGTCTACCGCCACCGGAACCTGAAGCCTTCCTCCATCTATCTCAACGGCTTTTCCGATAATTTCGAGGTGCCGGTGTCGCGCTGGACGGAGGTGCGGCGCGCTGACATCGAGAAATCCGACAGCCTGGAAATTCTGATGGAATCGAGCGAGATGGGCGTCTGCCTCGTGCATGAGAAAAGGGGCCGGCGGCTCTACATGTTCAACCATGTCGAATATGATTCCACCTCGCTCTCGGACGAGTATTTCCGTGATGTCGACGCCGGCGTGCCGATCAAGATGCCGCACAATTACTTCCCGCACAACGATCCGGCGCTGGCGCCGCAGAACCGCTGGCGCAGCCACGCACATCTGCTGTTCGGCAACTGGATCAACGAAATCTACCAGACGACGCCCTACGACGTCGAAGAGATCGGCATGGATCTCTGAGCGTCACCCGTCGCACCCCAAGGCATTGCCGCGGCATCTCCGCCGCGGCATTTCTTTCTGTGCCGACCGGTTGCGGTTTGGAGCAAATGCGGGCAGGTTCCGGTCCTGGACCCCAAGGATAGAACGGAACGGATGTCATCATGTCGGACAAGTTGGAGCGGGAAGTTTTCGGGCAGACGAAGGAAGGCGAAACCGTCTATCGCGTCGTTATCAAGGGCGGCGGGCTGACGGCCAAGATCATCACCTGGGGTGCGGTCATCCAGGATCTGCGCCTTGAGGGACATGAGGCGCCGCTGCAGCTCGGCTTTGAGGATTTCGACAGCTACCCTCTCTATTCGGCCTATTTCGGCGCGACACCCGGCCGCTGCGCCAACCGTGTCGGCGGCGGCAAATTCACGCTCGACGGCAAGGATTATCAGCTCGAGCCGAACGAAAACGGCGTCACGCATCTGCATGGCGGCAGTGATAATATCGGCAAGCGCAACTGGACGATCGTCGAGCATGACGTTGACCGCCTGGTGATGAAGATCGTCGATCCCGATGGCCGCGCCGGCTATCCCGGCAATTGCACCATCCAGGCGACGTTCCGGGTGCACGGCAACGGTGAACTGTCGATCACCTACGAATCGACCAGCGACCAGCCGACGCTCGCCAATGTCTGCCAGCACGCCTATTTCAATCTCGACGGTCGCGAAGACGCGCTCGGCCACGACATCATGATCGCTGCCGACCACTATCTGCCGACCGACGAGAGGCAGGTGCCGACCGGCGAGATCCGTTCCGTCGCCGGCACGGAGTTCGATTTCCGCGAGATGGCGCCGATGAAGCGTTTCGCCGGCAGCGAACAGGCTTTGTACGACCATAATTTCTGCCTGTCGCCCGAGCGCACCGCCAAGCGCAGCGTCGCGCTCGCCCGCAGCCTCTATTCCGGTGTGTCGATGGAGGTGCGCAGCACCGAGCCGGGCGTGCAGTTCTATGCCGGTTTCAAGCTCAATACCGGGGCGCCCGGCCTCGGCGGACGCAAATACGGCCCCTTCGCCGGCTTTTGCCTGGAGACGCAGGTCTGGCCGGATGCCATCAATCACCAAGGTTTCCCGAATGCGGTGCTGCGCCCCGGCGAAGTGCTGCGCCAGGAGACGGATTATATCTTCACCAAGAGCTGACGTCTTTTCGGAGGCGCAGGGAGTCGACGCACAACTGTCAAATTTGAGCGCTATGAAACCTCTTCGGCCCGCCGGGGAGGTTTTTTCTTGGCCGCGCGCGATTTCGCCTTGCCGATTGGTCCTATATAGGTTCTATTGTGGATCTATGGATAGAACCAGTCTGATAGCGGAGCTGAGCAGCCGCGGCCTGCGGGACGAGGCGTTGACAGGCCCGCTCTATAAGCGGCTGGCGCAGGCGCTGACCGGTCTTATTCAGGAAGGCCTGCTAAAGCCCGGCGCGGCGCTGCCGGGAGAGCGTGATCTCGCCGAGGCCTTGAAGCTCGGCCGCGTGACCGTGCGCACCGCCTATCGTGATCTGATGGCGGCGGGCGTACTGGAATCGCGCCACGGAAGCGGTACTTTCGTATCGAGCAAGGTGGAACGCATGGAGCAGTCGCTCTGGCGGCTTTCTTCTTTCTCCGCCGATATGCGCTCACGCGGCCGGCTGCCGGCTGCCCGGATCTTGTCGCGGACCATCAATACGCCATCGCCGGAGGAATCCTTCCTGCTCGGTCTTGGCGGCGACGAACCGGTGCTGAGGCTCGACCGTTTGCGTCTTGCCGACGGCCTGCCACTGGCGATCGAGCGCGCCGTGGTGCCGATCAAGTTCTTAGGCGTCGATGCGGGTGGCGAAGGATCGCTCTACGACGCGCTGGCGGCCAGCGGCCACCGGCCCGTGCGCGCGTTGCAGCGGCTGACCGCTGTCACGCTCGACCCATCGTCGGCGGCGATCCTGAACGTCAAATCAGGCGCGCCGGCGCTTCTGATCGAACGCGTCTCGCGCCTGGAAGACCAGCGTGTCGTCGAATACACCCGCTCGCACTACCGCGGCGATGCCTATGATTTCGTTGCCGAATTGAGAATTGGAGATGACCTATGAGTGAAACCCAGTCGCTGATGCTGCAGGAAGCCGGCCAGTCACCGGAGGTGGTGGCCACGCTTCTTGAAAAGGAAAAGCCGGTCTTTGCCGAGATCGCCCGGCTGATTTCCTCCACTCGCCCGAGCGTGGTGACGACGGCGGCGCGCGGTTCTTCGGACCATGCCGCCACCTTCTTCAAATATCTTTTCGAAATCACCTGCGGCATTCCGGTCGCCTCGGTCGGTCCCTCGATCGCGTCCGTCTACGGTGCCGCCCTCCATTTGAAGGGCGGCGTGCATTTCACCGTCTCGCAGTCGGGTGCGAGCCCCGATATCGTGGCGCTGCAGGAGGCGGCCAAGAAGGGCGGGGCAACGACGATCGCCGTTGTTAACGTCATCGACAGCCCGCTCGCAAAACAGGCCGATATCGTTCTCGGCCTCAACGCCGGCGTGGAAAAGAGCGTTGCGGCAACGAAGTCCTTCATCGCTTCCGTTGCCGCCCTTGCCGGCGTCACGGCTGCGATCGGCGGCGCGTCTGAGCTGCAGGCCGCTCTCGCCAAGCTGCCGGAGGCGCTTTCGGCGACCGCGGGGATCGATACGGCGGCAGCCGAGGAGGTGCTCTTCAATGCGACCTCGCTCTATACGGCCGGCCGCGGTCCGGCCTTCGCGATTGCGCTCGAAGCGGCGCTGAAGGCCAAGGAAACCTCCGGCCTGCATGCCGAAGCTTTCTCGCTGGCGGAACTGATGCACGGTCCGATGCGCCTGGTGCAGCCGGGCTTTCCGATCGTCGCCTTCGCGCCTGACGATGCGGCCTTCGCCAATAACGGCCAGGCGCTGGAGCGCCTGCAGAAACTCGGCGCCACCACCGTCGGTTTCTCCACGCAGCCGCTCTCCGGGATCAATCTTCGGGTGTCGACAACCGGCAACGGCCTGATCGATCCGCTGGTGTCGCTGCTCGTCTATTACCGGCTGATCGAGTCGGTGACCCGCCGCAAGGGTTTTGATCCGGACAAGCCGGCAAACCTGCTCAAGGTGACGGAGACGGTCTGATGGCCCGCAAGATCTTCATCGGCGCCCGCATCTTCGACGGTGAGCGCTTTCATGACGACAAGGCGCTCATCGTTGCCGACGGCCGCGTCGAAGCGATTGTCGCGACAAACGATCTGCCGGACGGCGAGACGGAGACGCTTGCCGGCGGCGTGCTGTCGGCCGGCTTCATCGATGCACAGGTCAACGGCGGCGGCGGACGGATGCTGAACGACGAACCATCCGCCGCCTCGATGGAGATCATCGCACAGGGCCACCGGCCCTATGGAACGACCGCGCTGCTGCCGACGCTGATCACCGACACATCGGAAGCTTCCATCGCCGCGATCGAGGCCGCCACGGAAGCAGTCAAGGCGGGCCGCGGTGTCGCTGGCCTGCATCTCGAAGGGCCGCATCTGGCGCCCGCGCGCAAGGGCGCGCACCTGGCCGAACTGATGCGGCCGGTCGAGGACCGCGACGTCAAGGCCTTCATCCGGGCGCGCGAGGCGATCGGCACGCTGCTCGTCACGATTGCCGCCGAACAGGTGACGGTAGCCCAGGTGCGCGAACTTGCGGAAGCGGGCGTCACCGTCAGCATCGGTCACTCCGATTGTTCCAGCGAGGCGGCGGAGGAACGTTTCGATGCCGGAGCGCGCGGCGTCACGCATCTCTTCAACGCCATGAGTCAGCTGGGGCACCGTGCGCCAGGCCTGGTCGGCGCCGCGATCGATCATCCCTCCACCTGGTGCGGCATCATCGCCGACGGTCATCACGTCGATCCGAAGGCCTTGCGCACGGCGCTGCGCGCCAAGCGCGGTGAAGGCAAACTGTTCTTTGTCACCGACGCGATGTCGCTCGTAGGGTCTGAGAAGGATTCGTTCACGCTGAACGGGCGCACCGTCCGGCGCGAAAGGGGCGGCTTCTGCTCGAAGCTGGTGCTGTCCGACGGCACGCTCGCCGGCTCCGACGTCGACATGATCTCGACGATCCGTTACGGCGTCACCTATCTCGACCTGACGCTCGCCGAGGCTTTGCGCATGGCGACCCTTTATCCCGCACGTTTCCTCCGGCTTGCCGATCGCGGCCATCTCTCGCCGGGGGCGCGTGCCGATCTCGTCCATCTCACCGACGCGCTGACTGTTACCGCCACCTGGCTTGCCGGCGAAGTGGCCTGACCCTCAAGGAGACGTAGGATGACTGATATCACCGATGCCTATTTCTCCAATCTGATCGGTCGGCTGGAGACGCTGAAGCAGGCGCTTGCCGAGCCGATGGCGCAGGCAGCGTCAGTGATCCTCGATGCTGCCCGCGGCGACAAGCGCGTCTATGTCTTCGGCACCGGCCATTCGCACATGCTGGCCGAAGAGGTGCACTATCGTGCCGGCGGGCTTGCCTTCACCGTGCCGGTGCTCGTCGGCTCGGCGATGCTACATGAGGGTGCGGTCATCAGCTCGGTCTATGAGCGGACCCAGGGCCTGGTGCGGCCGATGCTGGAGCGTTACGGCATGCAGCCGGGCGATGTCATTATCATTGCGTCGAATTCCGGCGTGAACGCCGCGCCGATCGAAGCCGCCGACTATGCGCATGAAATCGGCGCCAAGGTGATCGCCATCACCTCGATCGCCTATTCCGCCGCGATCGCCAATGGCCGCCGGCGGCTCGCAGAAGTTGCCGATATCGTGCTCGACAATGGACTGCCGCCGGGCGACGCGGTCATCGATCTGGAAGGCACCGGGCTTCGGGTCGGGCCGGTCTCCACGGCGGTCGGGGTGACGGTCATCAATGCGATCTTTGCCGAGGTCGCCTCGGAGCTTTCCAAATCGGGCGATGCGCCGGTCTATCTCAGCGCCAACATGCCGGGTGCCGCCGAGATCAACCAGAAGCTGGTCAAGAAATACCGGCCGCGCAACCCGCATCTCTGAGAGAGCGGATAAAAGGCCTGCCGCTGTCGCAAGCACATGACGCGATCAAGCGGCGAGAATGGAGCTGACCATGCGGGCAGTCCGCGGTGCCAGCGTCAAACCGATATGCCCGTGTCCAAAAGCAAACACGACGTCCCTTCCTCCTTTTGAAGGCCGGATAACGGGAACGGAATCGGGCATGGAAGGGCGGAAGCCCATCCATGCCCGACTTGGTTCACCGAGCGTTGGGAAAATCCTGCGCGCATTTGCGAGCAACACTTCGAGGCGCCTTGGGTTCGAAGGAGCAGTAATGCCCCCGAGCTCCACGGTACCGGCCACGCGCAAGCGGCCACGCATCGGGCAAAAGTAAAATCCATGATGCGTCGGGCATACCGGTCGTTCCACCGGCGGTGTTTCCATATCGAATTCGAGATGATAACCCCGCTCAGTATCCAGCAGGACCCGTTCTCCCAGCTGCAGAGCCAGTCCGCGGGAATGTGCCCCGGCGGCGATCACGGCTGCTCGGGCATGAATGCTGTGGGCTGAAGTCAGCATCCTCACTCCATTCCGTTCACGCGAAATAGTCGTCACGGAGTCTCGGACGAACTCGACGCCCGCTTGTCTGGCGGCGGCTTCCATCACGCTCATGAGCTCGCCGGGATCGGTGAAGTTTATCGCTTTCGGAAAGAAAAGCCCGCCGCCATGGACCTGCGGCAGCCGGGGCTCCAGGCTTTGCACCTCGTCGGGGGTGAGGAACTGCTGCGCGATCCCGTAGTTTCGGCGAAGCTCGACATCCGAGGCGGCCGCCTTGAAGGCCTCAGATGTTTGGTAGAGGTAGAGGCATCCCTTCGCGCTTAAAAGATCGGATGCGCCGATCTCTGCTGCGAGTTCGAGCCACTGTGATGAAGCGTCGGACAGAAGGTTGGCGATGCGGCTCGCATTGTCTCTGTATCTGTGCGGGAGGGATTCGTAGGCAAAACGCACCAGCCATGGAAACAACGTCGGCAATGCGGCCTTGCGGATGGATAAGGGGCTGTCGGAATTGAGAAGCAGCGCGGCCAGGTTTTTGAGGACAGCCGGCGTGCCGACGGGAATGATAGCATAATCGGCGATCGTTCCGGCATTGCCGTAAGATGCGCCCGAACCGGGTTTGTTCGGTTCGATCAGCACGACATCGCGACCGTCGGCACGCAGCCGCAGAGCGGTTGCCACGCCGATTACACCGCCGCCGATGACGGCGATATCTGTTGTGAGCTTGTTCATCAGATATGTGTTTACCTTAGAGAAGGAGGCCTGATGCCGACCGGACCTTGTCGCGGCGCCATGCGCTGCCGGAGCGTTCAGGCCGATCAAAGCTAGCCTGGGGAAGCGTAGCGCGCGACATAGGCAGCCGTGCGTGCTTCCGTTGGGCGGTCAAGCACATCTCTGGCCGTTCCCTGCTCGATGATAAGACCGCCGTCGATGAACACGACCCAGTCCGACACTTCCTTTGCAAAGGGCAGCTCGTGGGTGACCAGGATCATCGTCATGCCGTCGGCGGCCAGTTCTCGCATGACGCGGAGAACTTCGCCGGTCGATTCAGGATCGAGCGCCGACGTCGGCTCGTCGAACAGCAACACCGTTGGTTCCAGCGCCAGAGCGCGTGCGATCGCCACACGCTGCTGCTCGCCGCCCGACATCTGTTCCGGATAGGCCATCGCCCGTTTGGCAAGGCCTACTCTCGTCAGAAGTTTCACGGCCCGTTCCACAGCCTGTCTCTCAGCAATCCCGGCGGCTTGCATCTGAGCGAGAATGACATTTTCCACAGCCGTCAGGTGCGGGAACAGATTGAAACGCTGAAACACCATGCCGACGCGTTGTCGAAGCTTTGCAAGGTTGCGGCAGGTTACTTTGCCGTCAGTGAAGATCGTCTCATCGCCGACGGTGATCGTTCCCTGATCGGGACGCTCAAGCAAATTGACGCAGCGCATGAGGGTGGTCTTTCCTCCACCGCTCTGACCAATGATGCTGACGATTTTCCCGGCCGGAACATCGAGGTCGACGCGGTCAAGCACCAGGCGCCCATCGAAAGACTTGCGCAATCCGCTAATTTTAACGGCAGGGCGACCGACCGGCTGCTCTGACATGAAGGCAGTTTTTGCAGGAGTGGTGGTCATGGGTCAGACTTTCCCCTCGGCGAGATAGGTCCTGGCCAATTTGAGCCGACGTCGTCTGGCCAATGACAGTGGCACACCCGCGTGGATCTTGCGCTCGAGCAGAAGCAGACATTGTGACACCGGGTAGCAGATCACGAAATAAACGGCCGAGATCACCAGATACACTTCCAGCGCTCGGAAGGTTTCCGAGGCTATCAACTGGGCCTGCGTCATCAGCTCGGCAGCCGAGATTGTCACAAGCAGCGAGGTCGACTTGATCAGGTCGACGAACATGGTGTTTGTACCCGGAAGCGCCAGCCGTACCGCCTGCGGCAGAACGACATGGCTGAAAGTTTTGCCGCGCCCTAATCCGAGAGCTTGAGACGCCTCCTGCTGTCCTCTGTGGACGCCGGCGATAGCTGCCCGAAAGATCTCGGAGAGGTAAGCCGCGTAGAAGAGCACCAGGCTCAATACTCCAGCCTCGAAAACCTCCAGCCTGATGCCTACGGAAGGCAGGCCGAAGTAGGTGAGGAAAATGATCGCAAGCAGCGGTACGTTTTTAAAAAGCTCCGTATAGAGCGCCGCAGGGACGCGGACCAGCCGGAGCCGGTTGAGCCTCATCAATGCAAGTGCGAGACCAAGGATCGTTGCACCGACGAAGCTCGCTATGGTGTAGCCGAGGGTCTTGAGCAGACCCCCGGCAATGTTTCCGACATAGTCGTTCCAGGGAACCTGGAACATATCGGTGAAGGATGACAACGCGGTCATTCTTCGATCTCACTTCGCGATGGAAGGCGGATTCCAGTCGGCGGGACGGTCAACGCCGCGCCGCTGCGCCGCCATTTCGGGCGATGGGACCAGGAACTGCTGGGGATCGCCGCCCCATTTCGTGATCAAAGCCGCAAGCGATCCATCCTTGTACATGCCATCAATCTGATCGGAAACAGCCCTGGCCAGCTTCGGCGACTGCTTTGGAAGGTAGAATCCGGTCATATAGGCTTGAAAATATTTGTAATCGGGGTGCGCGGCGACCTGTTCGTCGGTCGGCGGCTTCAGATATTCGATGCGGACCTTCATGTCGGGGCGCTGCTGCTGTTGATAGGTGATCAGCAGCGGATCGAGAAAGCCGACATCGAGGCGCCCGGCGGAAATATCCTGGAACACACCATCGGCGCTCGGGAACGTATGGGGCGACGCTTTCGGGACCTGCGCGATGGATTTTGCCCAGACATACCCGGTGACCGTACCGAGGTTCTTGCCTTCCAGGCTCGCAACATCCGGAAAGCTCGCCGTGCCGCTTACGGCCATGGCCGGCGGCGAATAATACGGCGGGTCTGTGAACAGCCCGACTTTCTGGCGAGCATCGGACCATGCAATTCCGCCGATGGTTATATCCGCCCGCTGCGTCTGGACGGAGGCCAGCATGCCCGGAAAGTCGGTGACGTTGATTTCGATCTTGAGGCCGAGCTCATCGGCGATGGCTGTCAGGATGTCGCTGTCAAGCCCGACAAGCTTCCCATCCTTGACCGCCGTGTAGGGCATGTAGGGCTGCACCGTGACGAGGAGCGTGCCGGGCTTCATCAGCTCCAGATCGCCGGCGGTCACAGCGGATGGCGCGGCCGTCGCGAACAATCCAAAACCCAATACAGCCAAGGCCATGATCGCTTTCGCCTGCGATTTTTTTGTCAATTCAGCATGTTTCATTTGAACCCCTCTTTGTGATTATATATTGCTGATATATTGAAGATATGCCGACACTATACGAAGTCAAGCAGATTCGTTGAGCGCTTGTTTAGGCGGAGTGGTGTTTGGCTATTTGGAAAGCACAGAGCGAGAGGAATGCGCTGAATATGTCGGTATTCGAGGCGGAGTACGAAGCGGCTGAATCGACGCTGGCGGAGCGGACATACATTCGGCTGCGCGACGACATCATCACGACACTGCTTCCTCCGGGCACGCTTCTGCGGGAGGCCGAGCTTATGAAACGGATGGAAGTCGGACGCACGCCGGTCCGGGAGGCGCTTCAGCGTCTGCAATATGACGGTTTCGTCGTCGTCAGCGCGCGGCGCGGCACATTTGTCAGCAAGGTCGACATCAATGATCTTACCGCCGTTTATGAGGCACGAGCACGGATCGAATCCTGGGCGACTCGACTGGCTGCGGAAAGGCTGCGCGAGTTCGAGCGGCAAGAAGCGCGGCAACTGATCGATGAGCTCAAGCAGACAACCGGTCCGATGGCGCTGGAAGACATCCTTGCCCTAGATCGCCGGGTTCACCGCTTCATCTACAAAGTGGCCAAGAACCCTTTTCTGTTCGACACGCTGGATCACTACCACAATCTGTCGCTGAGGATCCTGTACGTCGCCATGAAGCGGTTTCCGACACTGGTACCGCGTCTTGAGGACGTCTTGCATGATCAGGTTCTCATGCTTGAGGCCGTATGCAGAGGTGACGCGGATGAGGCCGAAAGGATCGCAATGGCTCATGTCATGAGCTTCGAGAGCGAGGTCCGAAAGGTAATCTGAGTTCGGACCTTGGAATTGCGTGCAGCTTTAGCTGAACGAAGATATTTCCGGCAAAATGAGCCGTCCGAAACAATCGCAGGGCCCCGAGTTGATGCGACATCGACCTCTGCCCGAAATTCCACCTTTTAGTAAGAGGCCGGCGTTAGCCGGCCTCTCGAATGGATCAAAACCAGGATTAATCCTTGGCGCGTTCGACGTAGGAATTGTCTTCCGTTGCAATAACGACGCGGGTGCCGGCATCGATATGCGGCGGGACTGATGTGCGGATGCCGTTGGAGAGCATGGCCGGCTTGTAGGAAGAGGATGCCGTCTGGCCCTTGACGACCGGTTCGGTCTCGACGATCTCGAGCGTGACGTGACGCGGCAGCTCGAGCGCCAGCGGAATGCCTTCATGGATCGACAGGATGCAGGTCATGCCTTCCTGGAGATAAGCCTTCTGGTCGCCCATGGTTTCCTGGCTGACGACCACCTGGTCGTAGTTCGCCGGGTTCATGAAGTGGAAGCCTTCGCCGTCTTCATAGAGGTATTGGAAGTTGACGTCTTCGACGAAGGCGCGCTCGACCTGTTCGGTGGTGCGCCAGCGCTCGGAAACCTTCACACCGTCAACGATGCGGCGCATGTCGACCTGGGTGACCGGCGTGCCCTTGCCCGGATGAAAGTTCTGGGCGGTGAGAACGACATAGAGCTTGCCGTCGACATCGAGAACGTTGCCCTTGCGGACCGAAGAGGCGATGACCTTGACCATAAGACTTCCTTGTAACTCGGCTTTCGGCGTCGTAGAGGACTGTCGAGACGCCCCGAAGACGCAAATATTTTTCTTTGGGGGCGCAACTAACCTAAAATCCGGGAAATAGCCACCCCCATACCGGCTTCTCCGGCGAAGAAAGCTTGGAATGAACTCTTCGGCCAAAGCGTCCCCCTGGTGGACCCCGTCCGTGCATGCCGATCGCCGCCCGTTCCTGATCGGGCGCAATGCGATCCAGGCGGCGTTGCGCGGTTTTTTCGCGCGCGAGGATTTCATCGAGGTGGATACAGCGGTGCTGCAGATCTCGCCGGGCAACGAGGCGCATCTGCATGCCTTCGCCACCGAAGCGCTGACGACGGACGGGCAAAAGGCGCCCTTCTATCTGCACACCTCGCCGGAATTCGCCTGCAAGAAGCTGCTTGCCGCAGGCGAGCAGCGCATTTCGTGTTTTGCCCATGTCTATCGCAACCGCGAGCGCGGGCCGCTGCATCATCCCGAATTCACTATGCTCGAATGGTATCGAGCCGGCGAAAGCTACTATAGCCTGATGATGGATTGCGTGCGGATTCTGGCGCTCGCAGCCGAGACGGTGAAGACCGACAAGCTTGGCTATCGCGGTGCGGCGTGCGATCCTTTCGCCGGACCGGAACGCGTGAGCGTCGCCGAAGCGTTTGAACGCCACGCCGGGATCGATCTTCTCGCCTCCGTCGCCGCCGACGGCTCGACCGATCGCGAGCATCTGGCGGCCGAGCTGAGAAGCGTCGGCATTCGTGTTGCCGATGACGATGGCTGGGCCGATCTTTTCAGCCGGGTGCTGGTGGAAAAGATCGAGCCGCATCTCGGCTTCGGCCGCATCACCATTCTCGACGAATATCCGGTGTCGGAGGCGGCCCTTGCCCGGCCATCAGCCCGCGATCCCCGTGTTGCCGAGCGTTTCGAGCTCTATGCCTGCGGCGTTGAACTCGCCAACGGCTTTGGCGAGCTCACCAACGCCGCCGAACAAAGGCGGCGGTTCGAGATCGAGATGGCTGAGAAGATGCGGGTCTATGGCGAGACCTACCCGATCGACGACGATTTCCTGGCCGCCCTTTCGTCGATGCCCGAGGCAAGCGGCATTGCCCTCGGTTTCGATCGGCTGGTGATGCTGGCGACGGGGGCTTCGCGCATCGATCAAGTGCTTTGGGCGCCGGTTGCGGAGTATGGGCGATGAACGCCGTAAAACCGATCAAGACCGTCGATGATCTTCTGCAGGCGGGGCTGGCCACGCCCGACGATCGTGCAATGCTCGACGAGGTGGCCGCACGTTACGCGATCGCGCTGACGCCTGTGATGGCGAGGCTGATCGATCGCGCCGATCCTGATGATCCGATCGCACGGCAATTCGTGCCTGATCCAGCTGAGTTGACGGTGGTAACCGGGGAACGCGCCGATCCGATCGGTGACCATGCCCATAGCCCCGTCGAAGGCATCGTCCACCGCTATCCCGATCGCGTATTGCTCAAAGCCGTGCATATCTGCCCGGTCTATTGCCGTTTCTGCTTCCGGCGCGAAATGGTCGGGCCGCAGGGCCTCGGCACGCTCGATGCCGCCGCAATGCAGGCAGCCTTCGATTACATAGCCGACCACCAGAAGATCTGGGAGGTCATCCTCACCGGCGGCGACCCGCTGGTGCTTTCCCCGCGCCGGCTCCGCGATATCATGGAGGCGCTGGCGGCAATCGCGCATGTAAAGATCGTGCGCTTCCACACCCGCGTTCCCGTGGTCGATCCCGAAAAGATCGATGCGGCGCTGATCGCTGCCCTGAAGGCGAGCGGCAAGACGGTCTACGTGGCGCTGCACGCCAATCATCCGAGGGAACTGACAAGGGAAGCGCGCGCGGCTTGTGCTCGCCTGGTCGACGCCGGCATCGCAATGATCAGCCAGTCGGTGCTGTTGAAGGGCGTCAATGACGATCCCGACGTGCTTGCCGAGCTGATGAAGGCCTTCGTCGAGATCCGCGTCAAGCCCTATTACCTGCACCATCCGGATCTGGCACCCGGCACCGGCCACTTCAGATTGACGATCGACGAGGGGCAGCGGATCGTCGCGGCGCTGCGCGGACGGATTTCCGGGCTTTGCCAGCCGGCCTATATCCTCGATATCCCGGGCGGTCACGGCAAGGCCGTCATCGGCGAAAGCGTTATCCGGGCGACAGGGGACGGATGTTATTCCGTCTCGGACTATCGCGGCGGCGAACATTCCTATCCCCCCGCCGGTTGACGCAAAATGGCGCTTTGCGTGTCATTTCTGTACTCGTCGCGTCTGAGAGACGCCGCAAGTTTCGTCGTCGAAACTCTATTAAATTATTAATGTAGAATTGTTATTTTTACTCCAGCCGGGCCGATCGCTAAAATCCTAACTGTGAGTGCTAATCATATTTAACCCAACAAATTAGCGGAATGTTCTGTTTTCCGCACTAAAAGAACGCTCATGACAAGGCGATGAACGCCGGTTCGGGATCATGAGAATCTTGGAGTGATGGGATGAATAAGACAATCCGCGACCTCGTAGCCAAATTCGGCAAGTTGCCCGTGTCGATCGACCAGGTCGCCGACGACGCCGATCTTTATGCAGCGGGTCTGACGTCCTTTGCCTCGGTGCAGCTGATGCTCGGCATTGAAGAGGCGTTCGACATCGAATTTCCCGACAATCTCCTGAACCGCAAGTCGTTCGCGAGCATCTCGGCGATTGCCAAGACGGTCGATATCATCCAGGACAGCCGGAAGGTCGCCTGATGAACTTCCCCGTCAAGATCAATCAGGACGGTCTTGCCGCAAGGGTCGCCCGTGTCGCCGAAATCGCGGCCAAACACGCCGATGCCGTCGATGCCGAAGGCCGCTTTCCCCGGGAAGCCGTCGATGCGATGAAGGCCGAACGGCTGCTCGGCATCCAGGTCCCGCGCCATCTCGGCGGCGAATCCGCCTCGATCACCGAAATCGCCGAATTGTGCTCGATGCTCGGCCAGGCCTGCGCGGCAAGCGCCATGGTCTTCGCCATGCACCACATCAAGCTGTCGAGCCTCGTCGAACATGGCGCCGACAGCGACTGGCACCGCAGTTTCATGCATAGCATTGCTGCCGACCAGCTGCTGATCGCATCGGCGACGACCGAGGGCGGCATCGGCGGGAACCTGCGCAACAGCATCTGCGCAATCGAGGTCGATGGCGATACCTGCCGCCTCGAAAAGGATGCGACCGTCATTTCCTACGGCTCGCATGCCGACGCCATTCTCATCACTTCGCGCGCCCACGCGCAGGCGGCTTCTTCCGATCAGGTGCTGACGGCCTTCCTCAAGGACCAGTACACGCTCGAAAAGACGCACGCCTGGAACACGCTCGGCATGCGCGGCACCTGCTCCGATGGCTTCCTCTTCAAGGGGCGGGCACCGGCCCAGCAGATCCTGCCGAAGCCTTTCGCAGAGATTGCGGCGCAATCCATGCTCGCCTCTTCGCATCTGTTGTGGAGCGGCGTCTGGTATGGCATCGCAGTCGACGCCGTCGCGCGGGCCCAGGCCTTCGTGCGCGCCGCCGCCCGCAAGGCGCCTGATGCCCAGCCGCCCGGCGCGCTTCGCCTCGCCGAGGTTTCGAACCTGCTGCAGATGGTCAAATCCAACGTGGTTGCCGGTCTGAAGGCCTATGAACATGCCAAGGCCGATCCCGACAGGCTGTCGTCGATGGGCTTTGCCGTGGCGATGAACAACGTCAAGATCGCCTCTTCCGAGACGATCCTGGAGATCGTCAACCATGCCATGCTGATCTGCGGCATCATGGGCTACAAGAACGGCACACCCTTCAGCCTCGGACGCCATCTGCGCGACGCCCATTCCGCACAGCTCATGATCTCGAACGACCGCATCCTCGGCAATACGTCGAGCATGCTTCTTGTCCATAAGCAGGACACTAGCCTACTGGGGTAACAGTCATGGATATGCAGACCTCGTTTCTCGACCGGCTTTTCGAAGCCGGGCTGCTGATCGATACGGGCATCGACGGGCTCTATGGCCGCAGCGGCCAGTTTGAAGAGGTGATCGCTGCCTTCGAGCGCCTGATCGACAAGGTCGGCGGCGCCGATGGTGCGGAAGCCATGCGCTTTCCGCCCGGCATGAACCGTGCTTTCTTCGAAAAAAGCGGCTACATGAAGAGCTTCCCGCAGCTGGCCGGAACCGTGCACAGCTTCTGCGGCAGCGAACTCGACCATGTCAGCCTGCTGCAATGCATGGAAGTCGGCGAGGACTGGACCAAGGGGCAGGAAGCGACCGACATCGTGCTGACGCCGGCGGCCTGCTATCCGCTCTATCCGACAGTCGCCAAGCGCGGCAATCTGCCGAAGACCGGCGGCCTCTTCGATCTGCAGTCCTACTGCTTCCGCCACGAGCCGTCGAAAGATCCGGCCCGCCAGCAGCTGTTTCGCATGCGCGAATATGTCTGCATGGGCACCGAAGAGCACGTCACCGATTTCCGCCAGCGCTGGATGGATCGCGGCGTCGAGATGATGAAGGCCGTCGGCCTCGAGGTGACGATCGATATCGCCAACGATCCGTTCTTCGGCCGCGCCGGCAAGATGCTCGCCAACAATCAGCGCGACCAGAACCTGAAGTTCGAACTGCTGATCCCGATCACCTCGGCCGCCAATCCGACCGCCTGCATGAGCTTTAACTATCATCAGGACGCCTTCGGCACGAAATGGGGCCTCAACCTCGAAGACGGCAGCGTTGCGCACACGGCCTGTGTCGGCTTCGGGCTCGAGCGCATCGCACTTGCCCTGTTCCACCATCACGGGCTCGACGTGAAGACATGGCCGGCCAATGTGCGGAAAGCACTGTGGGGCTGAGCTACGCGATGACATCGGTATTCCCGGGGATCAGCCCGGAAACCTATCGGCAGCATGCGCTGCATTCCGGCGAGCGTGCCTGGCCGGAAACCAACTGTTACGTCGATCTGTGGATTGAGGTGCTGGCGACATCGGGTGTTGCGCCCGAGGCAATGCTCGGCTTCACCCTGGCGCAGGATTTCGAAGGCGACCAGTTCACCTTCTTCAAGGTGCCGCTCGAGGATCTCGAGACGCTTTATGGCATCCGCGCGACCGAACTTGCCATCTATGACCGGGTCGAGCGGCATGTTGACGTGCAGATCGCGCGGGGCCGTCTCTGCCTGATCGAGATGGATTCCTTCTATATGCCGGATACGCGCGGCACCGCCTACCGGCAGGAGCACGGCAAGACGACGGTTGCCGTCAATCGGCTGGACGTTGCGGCAAAACGCGTCGAGTATTTCCACAATGCCGGCTATTTCAGCCTCGAAGGCGAGGATTTCGACGGGCTGTTCCAGCTGCAGCTGACCGAGAACGACCTGCCCTTCCTGCCTTATGCGGAATTTGCACGATTCCCGGAAAAGCCCGCCGACGAAGCGCATCTGCGCGCGACCGCGCGGCGGCTTGCCGGGGTTCATTTCAACAGGCGGCCCAGCGACAATCCGATCCGCGCCTTCGCCGCCGTCTTTCCGCAACAGGTAGAAGCGGTGGCTGAACGGCCGTTCGGCTTCTTTCACAAATATGCCTTTAATACGCTTCGCCAGGTCGGCGCCAATTTTGAACTGGCGGCCGATCATCTGGCGTGGCTCTCCGCGGATGAATTCGCAGACGCCGCCGACCATGCGCGGCGCATTTCGGACGCCGCGAAATCCGTGCAGTTCCAGCTTGCCCGCGCCGTCGCCCGCCGGAAGTTCGAGCCGCTGCAGGCAGCCCTTGATCCGGCCGCCGATGCGTGGGATTTGATGATGGCATCGCTTGCAGAGCGAATCTGAGGCCGGAGATCAGACCATGCGGGGGCGTTTGGCAAGCATCGGAGCCGAGGAAAGCGTGCTTTCCGAAGGCTGGAACCTGGTCCTGACGGAACCGGATGCCTGTGCGGTGCCGCACGACATTCCGCTCTCCGCGCAGTTCATTCCCGCACCTGTTCCCGGCACCGTAGCCGCCGCACTCGAAAGAGCCGGTCTCTTCGACCGGGAAAATCCGGAACCGCTGAACACCAAAGACGCCTGGTATCTCTGCCGCCTCTTCGATGCCGAGCCCGGCGACGCGATCCTGCGTTTCGAGGGGCTGGCGACGCTGTGCCATGTGTTCCTGAACGGCCAGGAAATCCTCTTTTCCGAAAGCATGTTTACGGCGCACGAGATTCCGGTGACACTTTCGGGCGGCGACGAGCTGGCGCTCTGTTTCCGGGCGCTCGGCCCCCGTCTGTCGGAGCCCGGCCCGCGCGCCCGCTGGCGGCCACAGATGATCACGCCGCCGGGCTTGAAAAATTTCCGCACGACGCTGCTCGGCCATATGCCGGGCTGGTGCCCCGATGTTCATGCGGTCGGCCCGTGGCGGCCGATTTCGCTGGTGCGGCGCAACCCCCTATCGCTCGACAATGTCTCGATCCGCGCTGTTTTGGAGGAGAGCGGCGTCGGCCGGCTCAGCGTTTCCCTGCACAACAAGGCCGAGAACCCTTCGATGCTGCTGCGCTGCGGCGGGATGGAACAGCCGTTCGAAAAGGTCGGCGACAATCATTACTCTTCTATCCTCAAGCTTGCCGACATCGAGCCCTGGTGGCCGCACACACATGGCGCTCCCCGTCTCTACGAGCTGACGCTGGTTTCGGATGGCACCGAGTACTCGCTGGGCAACACCGGCTTCCGGCGTATCGAGGTCGACCGCGGCGATCACGGCGATGACTTCGCACTGCTCGTCAATGGCGAGCGTGTCTTTTGCCGCGGCGCGGTGTGGACGACAGCGGATATCGCGCGCTTGCCGGGTGGACGAGCGGACTACGAGCCGTTCCTGCGTCTTGCCACTGACGCCGGCATGAACATGATCCGTATCGGCGGCACGATGACCTATGAGACGCCGGATTTCTTTGCGCTCTGCGACGAACTCGGCCTGCTCGTGTGGCAGGACTTCATGTTCGCCAATTTTGATTATCCACGCAATGACAAGACCTTTCTCGGTCACGTGCACGCCGAGATCGAGGAAATGCTGCACAGCGTTCAAGCATCGCCTTCGCTCGCGGTGCTCTGCGGCGGCAGCGAGATCCACCAGCAAGCGGCCATGCTCGGCCTGTCGATGGAATTTTGGAGCGGGCCGATCACCGATGAGATCATCCCGGCCGTCATCGCGCGCATGCGTCCCGACGTGCCCTATGTCCCGAACTCGCCCTATGGCGGCGCACTGCCTTTTTCGCCGAACGCCGGTGTCGCGCATTATTACGGCGTCGGCGCCTATATGCGGCCGATTGCCGATGCCCGCCGCGCCGAGGTGCGGTTTGCCTCCGAAAGCCTCGCCTTCGCGCATGTGCCGCAGCATAGGACGCTGCATCGTCATCTCGACGTGCCGGCCGTCCACAGCCCGCTCTGGAAGGCGCGCGTGCCGCGCGACCGCAGCGCATCGTGGGACTTCGAGGACGTTCGCGACTTCTATCTGGAGCTCCTTTACGGGTTCGATCCGGCCCGGTTGCGCCGCGAAGATCCGGAACGTTATCTCGATCTCTCCCGCGCCGTCACCGGCGAGGTGCTCGAGGAAACCTTTGCCGAATGGCGGCGCAAGGGCTCGAGCTGCAGCGGCGCGCTCATCTGGACGCTGCAGGACCTGTTGCCCGGCCCCGGCTGGGGCGTGATCGATTCGACCGGCGAGCCAAAGCCGGTCTGGTATGCCATGCGCCGTGCCTTCCGGCCGGTTCAGACCGTCTTTCTCGATGAAGGAACCAACGGCCTCGATGTGCATGTCGTCAACGAGACCGACGCCGCACTCGACGTCGAGCTCGAAGTCTTCTGCCTGCGCGACGGCAAGCAGCAGGTCGTCAGCGGCAACACGGGCTTCAAGCTGGCGGCACGGAGCGTGGAACGGTTTGCCTCCACCGCGCTGTTTGGCGCCTTCTTCGATACGACCTACGCCTTCCGCTTCGGCCCGCCAGCGCATGATGTGAACGTGGCGCGACTGCGCTCACTCGCTGACGGCGCCATTCTTGCCGAGAGCTTCCACTTCCCCTCGGGACGCGGCAAAGCGCTTCACGATGCGGGCATCGAGGCGTCGCTCGGCAAGGTCGGCGACGATTGGTTCGTCGATCTCAGGACCGACCGGCTGGCGCAATCGGTGCATATCGACGTCGAAGGCTATCGGGCCGAGGATGACTGGTTTCATCTCGCTCCCGGCGCGGCGCGGCGCGTGCGGCTCCAAAGGCTGCCCGGCACGGAGACCGATAGTCCGCCGTCCGGCGAAATCAGACATCTCGGCAGTTCACATCGCCTCATGCTCCAAAGCTGACCCCGCCAACAACAATGCCGATGCATTGAAAGAGATCCGTGATTTGAGAACGCTATACCGATTTCTGCGTGCCCATGCCCTGCAGCGGCTGATTCCACGCTCACGTGTCGCCTTCAATCCGCGCAAGCCGGTGGAAATCGCCGGCTATCTCTCGATGGCCGTCGGCGTCGGCGAGTCGGCAAGGCTGTGCGCCGACGCGCTCGCCGCAGCAGGCCGGGCGATATCGCTTTCGGACGTCAGCACCCATCCCGACGAAACGTCCTTTGCCGGATGGAGGCCGTTGTCTCCCTCCGCTGAAACACCGGGAAGCCGCATCTGGCATCTAAATCCACCGATGCTGCCGCGCGCCATTCTGAAGAAGGGCGTGGCGAATTTCTCCCGGGCCTTCAATATCGGCTATTTCGCCTGGGAGCTCGAAACCGTGCCGGCGGAGTGGCGCAACGCGATGCGTTACATGAACGCCGTCTTCGTGCCTTCGGAATTCACCCGCCGGGCGATTGCGCCGCTGACCCGCGCGCCCGTTATCGTCGTTCCGCATCCCGTCACCGAGAAGCCGGCCGCGGACGGCATGCGCGAGAAATTCGGCATCGACAAGGACGCCTTTCTCGTCAGCTTCATCTTCAGTGCCGGTTCTTCGATCAACCGGAAGAATCCGCAGGCCGTCGTCGAGGCCTTCAGGATATTTGCCGCCGAAGCCCCACGCGCCGTCCTGTTGATGAAAGCCAGTGGCGATATCGCAAGGGACGAGGGCCTGCGCGACCTGGTCGCTTTGGTCAAGGACGACAGCCGGATCAGGATCGTCACCGACAAGCTGTCGAATTCCGAGATCAACGGCCTCATCCGATCGTCCGACGCCTATCTTTCGCTGCATCGTTCGGAAGGCTTCGGGCTGACCGTTGCCGAAGCGATCATGCAGCTCACGCCCGTCATTTCCACCGCATGGTCGGGCACGGCGGATTTCTGCGATCCGCACAATACGTGGCTGGTTGACGCTGCGCTCATTCCGGTTGTCGACACCCATCCTGAATTTGCCGGGCTCGGAAATGCGGTCTGGGCGGATCCTTCTCCTCAGACCGCGGCCGCGCATCTCAGGGGAATCCTCCTTGCGCCGGAGCGGGCGCGCGCGAAGGCGGAGAAAGCACGGGAATTCCTGCTGCGCTATCTCGCCGAGAACAGCTACGAGAAGGCACTTCACAGGCTGGCGGAGCTGCAAACCGGCTAAGCTGAGGTCGCCACTCCGCTTTATTTTAACATTTTCGCATTAGAGATGGCGGGTATGCGGATTACGGCATGTCACGCAGAACCGTGCAACGGCCGATCCTGACGGATGGACAGATGTCGAAGGGTATTATCGCAAATTCGGTGGTGAATGCGGCGGCGGGCATGCTGCTGTTGCTGACGGGATTCGTTTCGTCGATCATAACCGCGCGGCTGCTGGGACCGGAAGCCAACGGCATCGTCGCTTTCTCGCTCTGGCTGGTGGTGACCGGCGCCTCGATCGCCGAGCTCGGCTCCAGCATCACGCTCCTGAAGACGCTGCCGCAGCTGTCGGCGGAAGGTTACGACGCGCGCCGCCGACGCGGTTTTGCCGCCATCCTCGTCAGCTTCATGATGTTTTCGACCGTCGTGCTGCTGGCCCTCTACGCGCTGTTTTTCCTGACCTCGGAGGAGATGCACTGGGCCGAAACCGCGCCGTCCGTCGCTCTGGTCACCGGCGTTCTGTTCTTCGTCCAGGCGATCGGCTCCTTCGTCAAATTCTACCTGATCGGAGAGAAGAAGCTCGGCGCCTTCTTCCGGCTGACCGTCGTCGTCTCGATCGTCCAGCTTGCCGGCGTCGCTGTCGGCGCCGTCCTCTATGGGGTCCAGGGTGTTCTGATCGGTTACGCGCTCGGCCAGCTCGTCCTGTTTTTCGCCACGCTGCCGATCCTGCTTGCACGCCGCGACTGGTGCGGGGTGTCGCTGAAATACCTGGCCTCCTCCTCGGTCATCCTCTCGCTCCAGTTCATCATCGATTCCATCTTCCTCAACCGGCTCGAACTGCTGTTTCTGCAGCAGTTCTGGTCGGTGGAGATGGTCGGCTATTATGCGGTCGGCCTGTCGATCGCCAATATCGCATTGCAACTGCCGATCCAGATGACCGGCAGCCTGCTGCCCTACTACTCCGAGCGGCGGCACAACAGCGACGATTCGACCTTGCCGGTCGAGGTCTTCGCCGCCGTCACCCGCAGCATGGCCTATATCGTCCTGCCGATGAGCCTCGGGCTTGCTGCCATCTCCAGCGAGCTGGTGCGGGTCGTGTTCGGCGAGGCGTTCGGCCGCAGCGGCACGGTGGTGGCGCTGCTGGCGCTGGTGGCGCCCGCCTATACCTTCATGCAGATCCTCAGCCTCTACCTCCTATCGATGGACAGGGCCCGCGCCCGCCTGAAAATCAGTGTGATAGGTGGCCTCGTGATGGTAGCCGGTTGTTTACTGATCGTACCTAGGCTTGCCGCCGAGGGCGCCGCGCTGGTGCGCATCCTCGTCTTCGTTGCAATGTCGGTGATGATGATCAGACAGACAGGATTCGGATCTCAGCTTTCGGGTCTCTACAGAAGCCTCACGAAGGTGACGCTCGCCTCCGTGTTATGCGCCTGCGGAGCCATTTCCGCGCTGGAATTTGTCCAGGGTCCGGCCGGACTCGTCGGTGCGATCGTCGCCGGCACGTTGTGCTATTTCGCAGCGCTGCGGGTGCTGCGCGCCGTACCGGCCGAAGATGTCGATGTCGTGCGCTCCATTCTCGACAAGATGCCGTCCATGCTGCGCAAGCCGGTCGGGCACGCCATCAATTTCATTGCGCCGGCGCTTCCCGGTGATCCCGATCGCGCCAAGGTCGCCCCCGGCGAATTCTCGCTCGAACCGGCTGAGGGGGCTGGGCGCAGCGCTGCCCTGCCTGTCGTCTTCGACGGTACGATCGGCCTGTTCATGCCTGAAAATGCACGGGTGAAGAAGCGTTCGGCCGCCGTGCTCTTCGTCAGCCCCTGGGGTTTCGAGGAGATGTGCAGCCGCAAGTTTTTCCGCGTTGCGGCCGAGCATTTCTCCGATATCGGCGTGCCGAGCCTGCGCTTCGACTATCGCGGCACCGGCGATGCGCTGGATTTCGACGCGCTGCCGGCAAGGCTGGAAACCTGGGAAAACTCGATCCGCGCGGCGGCCGCCAAGCTGAAGATACTCTCCGGCTGCGACCGTATCGTCCTCATCGGACAGGGCCTCGGCGCAACACTTGCTCAGCGCATCGGCGCCTCGATCGACGGCGTCGACAGCCTCGTCATGCTGGCGCCGGTGCTGAGCGGCCGGGCCTATCTGCGCGAACTCAACATGTGGTCGAAGATCATCGATGCCGATCTCGGCCTCGGCAAGGAGCATGTCCAGACCGCCAAGGTGCAGATCGCCGGGCTCGTCATGCCCGAGGAGATCGCCGGCGAGCTCGGCAAGCTCAACATCGCCTCGCCGCGAGGGTTGGCGGCGTCCCGCTATCTGATCCTCGAACGTCCCGCCAAGGCCGACGATACCGGTTTTGCCGATACGCTGACGGCGCTTGGCGCCGAGGTCGAGCAGAGGGCTTTCGAAGGTTATGATGAACTCGTCACCAATCCGCTCTTCGCCCAGACGCCGATGGCTGTCGTCGCGCAGCTGACGACGTGGCTGGAAGGAGCCACGGTGGAGACATCAGCCGCCCCTTCGCCGGCAGAAATCGAGAACCCGACGCTGGCCGGCGATGGGTTTGTCGAAATACCGGTCCGTTTCGGAAGCCACGATCACTTAGTCGGCGTCGTCAGCCGGCCGCCCGGCGAGATCAAGGGCAGTGCCGTGCTCTTCCTGTCGACGGCCTATGACCGGCATGCCGGCTGGGGGCGGACGACGGTTGATATGGCACGCGAGCTTGCGCGCCAGGGCGTGGTTTCGCTGCGCTTCGATTCCGCCAATGTCGGCGACAGTCCGCCGCGGCCTGATGCGCCGGAGCAGGTGCTCTATTCCGATACACAAACCGCCGATGCAGTCGCCTCGCTCGATCTGCTCGAAGCCATCACCGCCGGCCCTGTGATGGTGGCCGGCCGGTGCAGTGGCGGCTATGTCGCCTTCCGCGCCGGCGTCGCCGACGAGCGGCTGAAGGCCGTCGTGTCGATCAATCCCTTCGTCTATTACTGGGATCCTGAGATACCGGTGCGTAAGGAACATGTCGTTTCCGTTCCCCGCAGCCTCGATGATTACGGCCAGCGCCTGGCGCGGCTCGATACGCTAAAACGGCTGCTGCGCGGCCAGGTGGATGTCGTCTCGGCGTTGCAGAATATGGTCATCGCTGCCGGCCGCCGCCTGTCCCCGTGGGTCGCGCCGCTGCTCGAGCTGCTGCCCGACCGGCGCCACATCGCCCGCGAGGTCCGGCATTCCTTTGCCCAGTTCGGCAGGCGCAAGGTGCCGTTGACGCTGATCTACAGCGAAGGCGATGTCGGCCTCGATCACGTCTATTTCCACTTTGGACCGCGTGGCGCCAAGCTGTCCCGCTATCCGAACGTGCGGCTGCTGATGCTGCCGGATGCCGATCATAATTTGACGCCGCCGCAATCACGCCGGTTCGTGCTCGATGAGATCATTCGTCTCGCCAAAGCATGACGGGATTTCAGGCTGGCAGGATTAGATCCGGTCAGCAGAGACGACGTTCAGCGACCGATAGAGATCGATATAACGCCGGGCGACGATATCCCAGGAATAGCCGCGCGCGGCGTCGACCAGCTCGGCGCGAACGACATCCGGTTGGCGCGCGAGCGTTTCATGGGCCGCTTCGATCATTGTCGCGGCGCTCGCCGGATGGGTGAAATCGGCTAGCCTGATGACGGGATGCCGGCCGGCAAGCGTCGTAAAAGCGTCATTGGCATTCAGCACCGGCAGCAGGCCGGCGCTCATCGCCTCCAGCGCCACCAGGCCGAAACCTTCATATTCCGAGGCGGAGGCAAACAGCGAGGTCTCGGCGAGAATGCGCCGGATGGCGCCGTTGTCGGGCGAGACGTGCAGGGTGACGCGGCCGGAAAGATTGCGGCCTTCGATGGCGGCTTCGATATCAACCCGGTTCAGGTCGGATTCGGCGCCGACAATATCAAGATGCCATTTCGGATCACGATCCTTTAATACCACCATCGCGTCGAGCAGATGGTCGAGCCGCTTGTTCACCGAGAAGCGGCCGATGGTGACGATGCGGCGCCTTGGCCGCTGCGAGGCACTATCGGCGAATTTGCCGATATCGGCGCCGTTTTCGATCAGCAGGCTGTCCGGGACGATGGCGGAAAACTGCTTGAGATCGGAGGCGCTGCAGCAGACGACGCGTCGGTAGGCCAGCGCCGAAGCGCGGGTCAGCGTGCGGAACCAGATCTTCTTGATCGCGGCGTATTTGCGGGTGTGGAAGAAGCCGCCATGGGTGGTGACGATCATCGGCTTGCGATGCAGCAGCCGGCCCCAGGCGAGCGCATCGAAGAAGAAGTCGATGGCATGGACATGCACGAGATCGGCATCGGCGAGATGGCGGAAAACCTCCGGCGCCAGCGGGTAGCGGCTGCTGCCGCACCAGGGAATGCGCACCACCTCGATGCCGTCGATGTCTTCGCGCGCCGGCAGTTTATCCTTCGGTGCGGTGAACAGCGAATCGAGTGTGACGACGCGAACGCGATAACCGCGCCGGACGGTCTGGCGGGCGAGATTGGCGACCACATCTTCCAGGCCGCCGCGATTGGGCAGGAACTGCCGCACGACATGGACGATCAGCGGCCCCGTGTCCAGCTGCGGCCTCGCGTGCACCCTGCCTGCCTCGACGATCGCCATTTCCCACCTATCGCTGTGCACGCCGCCTCCTGTCGAGGCGGCTTTCTTATAGCAACGATGAGATATCTCTGGCGTTAAGCCGCAGTTTCAGCGACGTTCGGACAGGCGATTCTTCGCGAAAAGGGTTAACCGCGTCTGACGGAGCTCAGAACGCCTTAAAGGTCAGCGTCGTTAGCGATCGGACAATGCCGGGAATATTGGCGATGTTGTCATTGATGAACTTGCCGATGTCCTGGCCTTCCTCAATGTAGACCTTCAGCAGCAGATCGTAGTCGCCGCTGGTGGAATAGAGCTCCGAAACCAGTTCGGTCTGGTAGATGGCGTCGGCAACCTCATAGGTTTTGCCGGGGGCGCATTGGAGCTGGATGAAGATCGGCTTCATGAGATTTCCTGCAGAGTTTGTTTGGCTGATATAATGGTCGAAAGCGCCATGCCGATGCAAGCCGTTCCTCACGCAGCCGGGTCTGCGGCGGCTTCCGCGACGATCCAGTCGCGAAAAGCGGCAAGCGGCGCATAGTCGGCACGCTCGCGCGGAAAGGCGAGATAATAGCGCTCACGGCTCTCCATCTCCCGATCGACGGCGGCGACAAGATCGCCGCGCTTGAGTTCCTCCTGCATCAGGAATGTTGGCAGCAGCGCGACGCCGAGACCGGCGATTGCCGCCTGGGCGGCGGTGGCGAACTGGTCGAAGAGCATGCCATGCACGCTTTCGAAGGAAACGCCGTTGCCGGCGAACCACTGCTCCCAGGCATCAGGGCGCGTCGTCAGATGCAGAAGCGGAACGGACAACAGATCCTGCGGCCCGGTGATCGTGTGTCGCTCGAGAAAGTCAGGGCTGCAGGCCGGCACGGTGCGCTCCGACATCAGCAAGGTCAGTTCCGCCCCCGGCCAGTGTGGGTGGCCGAAATGGATCGCCGCATCGATCGAATCGAGGCGGAAATCGAAGGGCGAGAGCCGGGTCGCCAGATTGATGGTTACGCCGGGATTGGCAGCGAGGAAGCGCCCGAGGCGCGGCGCCAGCCAGCGCGTGCCGAAGGTCGGCAGGATGGCGAGATTGAGCGTGCCGCCATGCGGATTGGCACGCAGGTTCAAGGAGGCGCTGGAGATGCGACGCAGCGCCTCGCGGATTTCGCGGGCGTAGCTGTCGCCGGCCAGCGTCAGCCGCATGGTCTGGCGTTCGCGCAGGAAGAGCTCGACGCCAAGCTGCTCTTCCAGCGCGCTCACCTGGCGGCTGACGGCGCTTTGCGTCAGATCGAGCTCGCGTGCGGCCGCCGTGACGCTGCCGGTGCGGGCGACCGCCTCGAAGGCGGCGAGATGTGAAATCGACGGCAGAAAACGTCTCGAGCCAAGCATGATCATTCCATTTCAGAATGAGCTATTTCCGAAATAGCGATATTTCCGGCTGCGCAGCGATTGTAAAGAGTTTCATCCTGCAAAAACGGAATGATCCGGAGTTTTCAAGATGCCGCAAACCTTCGTTTCCACTGACCGCATCCGTTCGCTTTTCACCGAGGCGATGTCGCAGATGTACCGGACGGAGGTGCCGCAATACGGCACGCTGATCGAACTGGTCGCCGATGTGAATGCCGGCTGCCTCGAACGCGATCCGGCTCTGCGCGAGCGCCTGGCCCGCGCCGGCGAGCTCGAGCGCATCGATGTCGAGCGCCACGGCGCCATCCGCCTGGGCACGGCGGATGAACTTTTCACCATCCGCCGGCTGTTCGCCGTCATGGGCATGCAGGCGGTCGGCTATTATGATCTTTCGGTTGCCGGCGTGCCGGTTCATTCCACCTGCTTCCGGCCGATCGACGAGGCGGCACTCAACGTCAATCCGTTCCGCGTCTTCACCTCGCTGCTGCGCCTGGAGCTGATTGAGGACGAAGGCCTACGCAGCGAAGCCGAGGCAATTTTGGCAAAGCGGCGCATCTATACACCGCGCACGGTAGCACTGATCGAGCGTCACGAGCAGAATGGCGGTCTGACCGAAGCCGAAGCGGCGGAATTCGTCGCCGAGGCGCTTGAAACCTTCCGCTGGCACGGCGAGGCGACGGTCAGTGCCGAAACCTACAAGCGCCTGCACGACGCGCATCGGCTGATCGCCGACGTCGTCAGCTTCAAAGGCCCGCACATCAATCATCTGACGCCGCGCACGCTCGATATCGACGCGGTCCAGGCCCGCATGCCGGAACGCGGCATCACACCGAAGGCCGTCATCGAAGGGCCGCCGCGCCGTCATTGCGATATCCTGCTGCGGCAGACGAGCTTCAAGGCGCTGGAGGAAGCGATCGTCTTTGCCGGTGAGGCGGAAGCAGTCCAAGGCACGCATACCGCCCGTTTCGGCGAGATCGAACAGCGCGGCGTGGCGCTGACGGCCAAGGGCCGGACGCTCTATGATAGGCTGCTCGCCTGGGTTCGCGGCGAGGTGCAGGTCGGCGCCGGCGGCGCCAAGGCCGGCGCCTACGATCGGGAACTTGCCGAGCGTTTCAAGGCGCTGCCGGACAGCTGGGACGAGCTGCGCAGACAAGATCTCGCCTTCTTCCGTTATGCCGCCACGCCGGCAGGCATTGCCGCCGCGGTCAACGGCACGCTGCCTGGCGATCCGGAAGCGCTGATCGCCAAGGGTCACCTTGCCTTCTCGCCGATCGTCTACGAGGACTTCTTGCCCGTCAGCGCGGCCGGCATCTTCCAGTCGAATCTCGGCACCGATCAGCAGCAGAATTATGCGACGCGCTCGAACCGCGACGCCTTCGAGGCAGCACTCGGCGCTACCGTTCAGGACGAGCTGGTGCTTTATGCCGAGCGCCAGGCCGCATCGCTGGATGCAGCGATGGAAGCGCTCGGCCTCGCGGGAGTGCCGTTGAAGACCGTTGCGTGAAATGCGCGCTTCAACCCTTCGTCATATCCGCTAAACTACCGCGATTTCGTTCCGATCGGACTGAACCATGCTGAATGATCCGCGCTCCCATGGCCTCTGGGAAAAGACCGCAGCCGAACCGCCTGCTACCTCGCCTCTCGCAGGCGCGGTATCGGCCGACGTCGTCATCGTCGGTGGCGGCTATACCGGCCTTTCCTCTGCCCTGCATCTTGCCGAAGCCGGCTCGAAGGTGGTGCTGCTGGAGGCGAAGGAAATCGGTTTCGGCGGCGCAGGGCGCAATGTCGGTCTGATCAATGCCGGCATGTGGGTGATGCCCGACGACCTGCCCGGCGTGCTCGGCCCGCTGCACGGCGAACGCCTGCTCGAGCTGCTCGGCAATGCGCCGAAGCTCGTCATGGAACTGATCGACCGGCACGGCATTGCCTGCGAACTCGAACGCGCCGGCACGCTGCACTGCGCGGTCGGCGCCGACGGGCTGAAGGAAATCGAGGCGCGTGCGGCGCAATGGGCCGCACGCGGCGCGCCCGTGACGCTGCTCGATGCGACGGAGACGGCCAGACGCATCGGCAGCGACGCCTATACCGGTGCGCTGCTCGACTTGCGCGCCGGAACGCTGCAGCCGCTGGCCTATGCGCGCGGCCTTGCCCATGCTGCCGTCAGGGCGGGTGTCGCCATCCATACGTCGAGCCCCGTCATCGCAACCGAGCGCAGCGGCAGCTGCTGGACCGTGAAGACGGAAAACGGCGCGGTCAGCGCGGACTGGATCATCGTCGCGACCGATGCCTATAGCACCGGCCCCTTCGAGCAGGTGCGCAACGAACAGGTCTATCTGCCCTATTTCAATTTCGCCACCGTGCCGCTTGGCCACAATCTGCGTCAATCGATCCTGCCGGGACGGGAAGGCGCCTGGGATACCAAGGACATTCTGTCCTCCTTCCGCATGGACCAGGCAGGTCGTCTCGTTTTCGGCAGTGTCGGGGCGCTGCGCAATACCGGGCTTGCCGTGCACAAGGGCTGGGCCAAGCGCGCCCTGAAGCGGCTCTTCCCCATAATCGGCGATGTCGAATTCGAATGCGAATGGTACGGCCAGATCGGGATGACCGACAATGCGCTGCCGCGCTTTCATAAATTCGCCCCCGGTGTCATCGGCTTTTCGGGTTACAATGGCCGCGGCATTGCCCCCGGCACGATTTTCGGCCGGACACTGGCCGAGCATATTCTTGGCCAGCTTTCGGAAGCCGATCTGCCGCTGCCACTGACCTCGCCCACCGAACCGAGCTTCCGGGCGCTCAAGGAATTATGGTACGAAGCCGGCGCTCAGGTTGCCCACTTCGCCGATGCCCGCTTCTGAGAACCGACAAGCGCTTCTGAGAAGCGAACTCGCTTCTGGAATAACAAGATTGGAACCACGACAATGAATATCGCCGTCCTCGATCTCGCCACCGAAACCGCCAAGCTGCTCGCCGAGCTCGGCGTCGACGCCAGCCGCTATCACGGCGGCACGCTTTCCGTCACCTCGCCGGTGACGGGCAAGGAAATCGGCAAACTCAGAGAGCACACCGTTTCCGAGACGAAGGCGGCGATCGAAGCGGCGCACAAGGCTTTCCTCGAATGGCGTTCGGTGCCGGCGCCGAAGCGCGGCGAGCTGGTCCGCCTGCTCGGTGAGGAACTGCGCGCCGCCAAGACGGCGCTCGGCCGTCTCGTCTCGATCGAGGTCGGCAAGATCACCTCGGAAGGCCTCGGTGAGGTGCAGGAGATGATCGATATCTGCGATTTCGCCGTCGGCCTGTCCCGCCAGCTCTACGGCCTGACGATCGCCACCGAGCGCTCCGAGCACCGGATGATGGAAAGCTGGCATCCGCTCGGCGTGGTCGGCATCATCTCCGCCTTCAACTTCCCCGTCGCCGTCTGGTCATGGAATGCAGCACTCGCGATGGTCTGCGGCAATTCCACCGTCTGGAAGCCCTCGGAAAAGACGCCATTGACTGCGCTTGCCGTGCAGGCGCTGTTCGAGAAAGCGCTGAAGCGCTTTGTTGCCGAGGGCGGCACGGCGCCTGCCAATCTGTCGACCTTGATCATCGGCAGCCGTGAGGTCGGCGAGGTGCTGGTCGATCATCCGAAGATCCCGCTCGTATCCGCCACCGGCTCGACCGCCATGGGCCGCGCCGTCGGCCCACGCCTGTCGCAGCGTTTTGCCCGCGCCATCCTCGAACTGGGCGGCAACAATGCCGCGATCGTCTGCCCGAGCGCCGATCTCGACCTGACGCTGCGCGGCGTCGCCTTCTCCGCCATGGGCACGGCCGGCCAGCGCTGCACGACGCTGCGCCGCCTTTTCGTGCATGAAAGCGTCTACGACCAGCTGGTGCCGCGCCTGCAGAAGGCCTACGGCTCCGTCACCATCGGCAATCCGCTCGAAACGGGCACGCTAGTCGGGCCGCTGATTGACGGCCAGGCCTTCGAGAAGATGCAGGCAGCGCTTGGCGAGGCGAAATCGGCGGGCGGCACGGTGACCGGCGGCGGTCGCGTCGACAACGGTTCGGCCGATGCCTTCTATGTTCGCCCCGCGCTTGTCGAAATGCCCGATCAGACCGGACCGGTCGAGCACGAGACCTTCGCGCCCATTCTTTACGTGATGAAATACAGCGATTTCGACGCGGTGCTGGCCCTGCATAACGCCGTGCCGCAGGGGCTGTCCTCGTCGATCTTCACCAACGATATGCGCGAGGCGGAAACCTTCGTCTCGGCACGCGGCTCGGACTGCGGCATCGCCAACGTCAACCTCGGGCCTTCGGGCGCCGAGATCGGTGGCGCCTTCGGCGGCGAGAAGGAGACCGGCGGCGGACGTGAATCCGGCTCCGATGCCTGGAAAGCCTATATGCGCCGCGCCACTAACACGATCAATTACGGCAGCACGCTGCCGCTTGCGCAGGGCGTCAAGTTCGACGTCGAATAGGCACGGTGACGAGAAAGGCGGCGTTCGCGCGGCGCCGCCTTTTCACTGCATTGAGATTTATTCCCTGGAAATATGTAATAATCAGTCAAGATATTGTGATGCTTTTTTCGTCGCGATCAAACTTGAAATAGCTAGTCAAGAAAAATATACGCCTCTTACCACCGGGGAAGCCCGGGTGACATTGCCATGGAGGTCATCTTGACTATTGCTCTTAACCGTTTCTCCCACCTGCTGGCGCTTGCCGCTTCGCTTCTCTCCGCCACGGCGCTCGTCAGCAGCGCCAATGCGCAGGATGAAGGCCTCGTCGTCTATAATGCCCAGCACGAAAGCCTGGGCCGCGAATGGATCGATGCCTTCACCAAGGAGACGGGCATCAAGGTCACCATGCGCCAGGGTGGCGACATGCAGTTTGCCAACCAGATCATCCAGGAAGGCGACGCCTCTCCTGCCGATGTCTTCCTGACGGAAAATTCGCCGGCGATGGCGCTGGTCGACGGCGCAGGCCTCTTCGCACCGGTCGAAAAGGAAACGCTGGATCAGGTTCCCGATCAGTATCGCCCGGCTGACGGCATGTGGACCGGCATTGCCGCCCGCACGACGGTTTTCGCCTATGACAAGACGAAGCTTACCGAGGACAAGCTGCCGAAGTCGTTGCTCGACCTCGCCGACCCCGCCTGGAAGGGCCGCTGGGGTGCAGCGCCCGCCGGCGCCGACTTCCAGGCCATCGTCGCCTCCCTGCTGCAACTCAAGGGCGAAGATGCCACCAAGGCATGGCTGAAGGGCCTCAAGGACAACGCTACCCCCTACAAGGGCAACAGTGTCGCCATGAAGGCGGTCAACGCGGGCGAGGTCGAAGGCGCGATCATCTATCACTATTACTGGTTCGGCGATCAGGCCAAAACAGGTGAGAACAGCAAGAATGTCGGGCTGCACTATTTCAAGAACCAGGATCCGGGCGCTTTCGTCAGCGTCTCGGGCGGCGGCGTCCTGAAGTCCACGCAGCATATGAAGGAAGCCCAGGCCTTCCTGAAGTTCGTCACCGGCAAGGCCGGCCAGGCGGTTCTGAAGAATGGCACGTCCTATGAATATGCCGTCGGCAAGGATGCAGCCTCCAACGACAAGCTGACGCCGCTCGCCGATCTCAACGCGCCGAAAGTCGAGGCTTCGACGCTGGACAGCAAGAAGGTCGTGGAGCTGATGACCGCCGCCGGCCTGCTCTGACACTTCTGCCGCAGGCCTGCAGCAGCCAAAACTATTGCTTTTGGCTCAAGAAAACCTTAGGGCATGACGAAATCCGGCAACCGTCCTTCAAAGGCGGTTGCCTTCCTTTTTCAGCGTGTGAAGGCATCGGCCTTGCTGCAGGACAACAGATTGCTCGCATCCGGTACCGAGGCGCCGGCCGCGCCGGGGACCATGCGAATGGTATTGCCGCGCGGGCGCATGCCGCACGCCTCCGTCGTGCTCCTCGCAACCGCGGTCGCGCTGTTCAGTCTCGTGCCGCTCGGCTTTATCGGCTGGATCACCTATGATGTCGGCTGGGAGACCGTGAAGGCGCTCGTCTTCCGGTCGCGCGTCGGCGACCTCCTCATCAATACGATTCTCCTGGAATCGATCACCATTCCGCTGTCGATCGCGCTCGCCGTGACGCTTGCCTGGCTGACCGAGCGCACGGATGTTCCTTTCGCCAGGCTTTGGGCCTGGCTCGCCATCGCGCCGCTTGCCGTGCCGGCCTTCGTGCACAGCTATGCCTGGGTCAGCCTCCTTCCCGGCATGCGCGGCCTGCAGAGCGGCGTCTTCGTTTCGGTGATCGCTTATTACCCCTTCCTCTACCTGCCGGTCGCCGCAGCCTTGCGCCGTCTCGATCCGGCCATCGAGGATGCCGCCGCTTCGCTCGGTCTCAATCCCTGGCGTGTCTTCTTCCGCGCCGTGCTGCCGCAGCTGAGATTCGCCATCTGCGGCGGCTCTCTGCTGATCGCCCTGCACCTGCTTTCGGAATACGGCCTGTTCGTCATGATCCGTTTCGACACTTTCGCGACGGCGATCGTCGACCAGTTCCAGTCTTCCTACAACAGTCCGGCCTCCAACATGCTCGGCGGTGTGCTCGTCGCCTGCTGTCTTTTCCTGCTTGGCCTCGAAGTGCTGCTGCGCGGCAACGAACGTTATGCCCGCGTCGGCGCCGGCTCGCCGCGTCCGGCCGATCGCCGGCGTCTCGGCTCGTTCGTGGTGCCGGCCATCGCGCTGCACGTCGTCCTGGCGGCGCTGACGCTCGGCGTGCCGCTGGTGACGCTTGGCCGCTGGCTCTATCTCGGCGGCAGCGAGATCTGGCGTATCGACGTCGCCAGCGCCTTCGTGCAGACGATCGTGCTCGCCCTTGCCGGCGGCGTGCTGGCGACGGTTGCCGCGGCTCCGATGGCGTGGCTCTCCGTGCGTGCACCCGGGCGCTTGCAGCGCCTGCTCGAAGCCTGCCACTATTATGTCGGCTCGCTGCCGGGTGTCGTCGTCGCGCTGGCGCTGGTGACGATCACCGTGCGCCTTGTGCTGCCGCTCTATCAGACCTTCGCAACCCTGCTCGTCGCCTATGTGATGCTTTTTCTGCCGCGCGCCATGGTCGGGCTGCGCACCAGCATCGCCCAGGCGCCGGTGGAACTGGAGCGCGCCGCGATGGGTCTCGGCCGCACCCCCGGCCAGGCGGTGCGGCAGATCACCATGCGGCTTGCAGCGCCCGGAGCCGCCGCCAGCGTGGCGCTCGCCGCACTCGGCATTACCAATGAACTCACGGCGACGCTGATGCTTTCGCCCAACGGCGTCGACACGCTGGCGACGAAATTCTGGTCGCTGACCAGCGAAATCGATTATGTCTCTGCCGCCCCTTACGCCTTCATGATGATCGTGCTGTCGCTGCCGCTCACCCTGACGCTCTATACGCAATCGAAACGGACCGCCGGCCAATGACGCTGCTTACGATCGAGAACATCAGCAAGCGTTACGGCCCGGTCCAGGCGCTGAAGGATATTTCGCTTGAAGTGCAAGCGGGCAGCCGCACCGCCGTCGTCGGGCCGTCCGGTTCGGGCAAAACGACACTGCTGCGCATCATTGCCGGTTTCGAGCAGGCCGACATCGGCAGGGTAACCCTGGATGGCGGCGTGCTGGCGGACGGTCCGGCTGCGGTGCCGGCCCACAAGCGCGGCATCGGCATCGTCTCGCAGGACGGAGCACTGTTTCCACATCTGAGCGTCGCCGAGAATATCGGTTTCGGTTTCGAGAAAGGGGCCGTGGATCGCGAGCAGCGCATCGTCGACCTGCTCGACATGGTCGAGCTCGATCGCGGCATGCTGACGCGCCGCCCGCACCAGCTGTCCGGCGGCCAGCAGCAGCGCGTGGCGCTCGCCCGCGCGCTCGGCCGCAAGCCGCGGCTGATGCTGCTCGACGAGCCATTCTCGGCGCTCGATACCGGCTTGCGTGAGAACATGCGCAAAGTGGTGGCGCGTGTGCTGCAGGCGGCCGGCATCACTGCCGTTCTGGTCACGCACGATCAGGAAGAGGCGCTGAGCTTTGCCGATCAGGTGGCGGTGTTGAGGGAAGGGCGGCTGATCCAGGCCGGATCGCCGCAATCATTGTATCTGCATCCCAAGGATCGAGAGACGGCACTGTTCCTCGGCGATGCCGTACTGCTTCCCGCCATCATCCGAAACGGCTTGGCCGACTGCGCCCTCGGCCGCGTCGCCGTCGAGGGCAATCGTCAGGGCAAGGCGGAGATCATGCTGCGGCCCGAGCAGATTCGCGTCGTTGCCGACGATGGCGATCGCAGCTATGGCGGACGTGTTGTCGAGGTGGAATTCGGCGGCGCGGTCTGCACCGTTGCCGTTTCGCTCGACGGCGTTGCCCTGCCGCCGATCCGGATCAAGACCTCGAGCGTCGCCCTTCCCTCGCGCGGCGATCTCGTTCGCTTGGATATCTCAGGCAATGCGCATGTATTCGAACGGTAAAGCGCGTCGCATGTTTGATGCATGCGACGCGCTTTAGTTCTTTGTTTTATGCATGTCGTTACCCCGGAACCGCTGCACACTTCCGGGCGACATGCATTGCTCAGCCGACCTTGCGGACCAGCTCTTCCGGCTCGATGCCTTCCAGCCAGCCGCCGGTGAAGCCGGCGCGCTCGAGCCCAAGGCGGATGGTCGGCGATTGCCGCATCAGCTTCCAGATGAAGTCGGAGCGCTCGTTTTCGATGGTCATGACGACAAGACCCTGGTCGATGCCGACGGTGCGGTCGTCGACCCAGCCTTCCGGTCGCTTGGTCTTGACAGTCGGGTTGAAGCCGCCGGGAAAACCGCCTTCCAAGAGCAGGTTCGGATAGCTGGTCAAAAGTGCCTTGGTGCCATCGAGAGCCGCCTGCTTGTCATAGGGCAGGCAGGCGAGGGCCGCCCAGGGCGCGATCGTGCCGTCATCCGGGCCAAGCGGGGCGCCGCGGGCGGCATAACCCAGAACCTTCGGCTGGCGGCCGCCGCGCATGCGCCGTGTCGGCGGCGGGCCGTCGCAGGCGGAAAAGCCCCAGATATTCCTGTTATAGCCGACAAACTGGCCGGGATTGCGCTCAGCGTAATCGCGCTGGACGTTGATGACGACCTGGGTGTTGCGGAAGTAATCCCAGTTGCGCTCCGCCATCGGCTTATCCCGAATGCCGCGGAAATCGATCCAGGCATGCGAGAAGAGATGGATGAAGAGCGGGCCGGCATAGAGATAGGATTGTTCGCCGTGCATCATCCAGGAATAGCTTGCCGTGAAGGCGTCGTAGCACGATTGCGGGATGGGATGCGTCGGCGATGCCAGCGCCAGCGCATAAAGGATGATCGCCTCGTCGAAACCGTGATAACGCCAGCGCAAAAAGCCGGAGGAAGGCTTCCAACCCATGGAAATGGTGTCGCCCTTGTTCAGCGCCCAGCGCCAGTCGACCCGTTCGTAGATGAAGGTCGCAAGTTGCCGGATTTCAGTCTCGATCTCGTCCGGGCGATCGAAATATTGGGCTGAGGTCAGAATGCCGGCAATGAGCAGCGCCGTGTCGATCGTCGAAAGCTCGCTGTTCCAGGCGCGATTGCCGGTATCCATGTGCAGGAAATGGTAGAAGAAGCCGCGGTGGCCGGTCGCATGGCGCTCCTCGCCCTGGCGCGCCTCGGCAAAGAAACGCAGCGTATTGACCGTGCGTTCGGCCGCTTCCTTGCGGGTGATCCAGCAACGTTCGACACCGACGGGATAGGAGGAAAGCGCGAAGCCGACTGCCGCGATACTCGCCGGCACGCCGCCGATCGAGGTATCCGCCACCAGGCCATTCTCGGGATTGGAATATTTCAGGAAGTACTTGAATGCCGAAAACTGCAACCTGTCGACCAGGGCTGCATCAATATCTTCAATCCGTTGCAGCATAGGCTCCTACCCAACTGTTGCATCGCCCCCATGGTTGGAACATGAGGGCCGGCCCCCGGGCAAATCAAACCTTTTTGATTCGCAAGGATAAGAGAACACAAACGGCGGCTATTGGTCGTTAACAATTATCGGTGAAATAATATCTAGCATAAGTCATATAAGCGGTGCAGCAAAATGAGGGGGCCCCGCCGCGGCGGCACAGCTCATCTCAGGCAATACTTGCCGTCTTGCGGCATCCCGCAAGCGGCCCTCTCGACCGATCGCCTGGCCCAGTCGCAAGTCCTTGAGGGTCGCGGAGTCTGCGCCGAACATTCTCTCGGGAAATCATCTCTCATCGGCGTCGGTGAAATCTCAAGCCTGCGGTGACCGCGCAGAGAGGAAGACCTGCGGCTCGAAGGCAAAATCCCTGTCGAAAGGATAGGTCGGATGCTGCTTGCGCAGCCGCGGCAGGCGCTCGACGAACTGATCGACGACGCCCTCCGACAGGGCCATCAGGTTCGGATTGGCAATCGGGGCCAGTTCCGGCGAGAGATAGCCCGACTTGACGACGATGATTTTGGCCGCATGCGGGTCGAGCCCGAGCCGGGTGAAGTCGGCTATATTGTGATAAGGCCGCCGCTTGGCCGAAAGCGCCAGATCGATACCGCCGAGCGAGACCACCGCCTGACGGTCTGACGGGTCGGACGTTTCGTGCAGGAACTTGACGGTGAAACGGCCAAGGACCGGCTTGCTGCCCTGGGTATCGAGCGAAGCGCCGACGCTGAGTTCCAGCTCGTGACCGACGCCCGCAGCATAACAGGCCTCGGTCGCTTCGCGGTCGGCAATACCGGCAAAGACGACGCCAGTGGCGTTTCTGGACATCAGCTCGGCCAGGACGTCGGCTCGATCTCCGACGCCGCCGCCGGTCGGGTTGTCGCCGGATTCAGCGAGCACGACAGGAGCCGTCGGGCTGGCGATGGCTCTCGCGACGCATTCTGCGACGGAGCCCGTCTCGCATCCGAAGACAAAGTCCTCGCGTGCATCCCAATAGGCCTGGGCGAGGCGTTTGGCCTCACGCTCGAGCACGGCGCGATCGGTACCGGTCATGATGGCGGCGGCGGTAGCGCGCGGCTCGTCGGCCCAGACGTAGCCGACCATCAGCGATGCATCCCAGACGCCGTCGATCGCGTCGATCTCAGGCAGCAGGGCATAAAGGCTTTTGGCCGGCTCATCGACGGTGCTGGTCCGTTCGCCGGGCAGCACGACCGGGATCGGCGCCCAGAGAACAAGCGGTCTCACCCGTGTTTTCAGGCTTTTCACCAGCATGGCGACCGAGCGGCGCATTGTCTCCTCGACATCGATATGCGGCGCCGTGCGGTAGGTCGAATAGATATCGAGCGCGTCGATGATGCGTTGAGTGACGTTGCCGTGCAGGTCATAGCTCGCCGAAACCATGCAATCCTCGCCGACCAGGGCGCGGGCGGCACCGATCCAGTCGCCCTCGGCATCTTCCATGCCGTCGACATACATGGCGCCGTGCATGGCAAGATAGAGCCCGTCGAGCGGCAGCAGCGGCTTCAGCCGCTCGAGGAATTCGCTCTTGAACGCCTCATAGGTGGCACGCGAAACCGGCCCGCCGGCAATGGCGCGGGCATGGATCGTCGGCAGAAATTCCGCGTCATAGTCTCTGAGGAAGGCAAAGTAGGGCGACTCCAGCAGCCCCGCGCCGCGCAACACCCGAAAATCGCTCTCCTCGTTCAGAACCGGATTGTATGTGCTGCACTCGATATGAATGCCACCGACGGCGATGCGCATGGGAAACCTCGGTTGATATGAGAGCAATCAGGAAGGTAGGCGTGACGGTAAGCTGAAGAGGGGCGTTAATCCGACGATCGCGCCGCCGCTCTTTGATCCTGATGATAGTTCGCAAAACCAGCCGATCAACCGCAATAAGGGAACAAATTTCATTCGAGTGTCAGCCGGGATCGATGACCCGGAATCAGCTGGTGGAAGGCTTCTCCTGGGAACCTCGGTCGAGACTAGTCGAGGTCGCTTACCACCCGCAAAGCGACCGCGACGTCGGCGTCCGCAATGCTGGTCGTCGCCGCCTACTCAGGCGCCATGGCAATGGCGAAGGCCCGCCAGGAAGTCAGCCCGCTCAACGACTGCCGCACCGAATTGGCGGCGCTGCTGGCGGTTAAATACCGCCGACCCTGATCGGGAATGAATTTCGCAGAGACGCGAAAAGCCGCACGCCGATTCCCCTGAAGAATCGGAAGCTGCGAGCAGGCGCGAGCAATTTAAATAATGGCGGAGAGGGTGGGATTTGAACCCACGATACCCTTGCAGGTATGCCGCATTTCGAGTGCGGTGCATTCGACCACTCTGCCACCTCTCCGCGGTCAGGTCGGCGCTTGTTCGGCGCGGGCGTTCTCATAACGAGCATATGACGGGTTGGCAAGCCGAAATCTCAAGCTTTTCCATCCTTTTGCCTTGACACCTTTCTGTCACTCGCGTATCCCGCATCCGCAATAGGAGTGGAGTAATCCGCCCCTTGCCCGCCCCGCGCTCGCGCGGGGTTTCACCGGCAGACCAGAGTTCCGGGCTAGACCCCTGAAATCCCTGCTTAACCTCGACTGATAAAAAGACGGCCACCTGCTCGATAGCGGGGAGCGCCGGAACGAACATGAAAGGATAAAAAATGTTCGCAGTCATCAAGACCGGCGGTAAACAGTACCGAGTGGCAGCCAATGACGTGCTGACCATCGAAAAGCTCGAAGCTGCCGCAGGCGACTCCATTGAATTCACCGAAGTGCTCGTGATCGGCGAAGGCGCCGACGCTGCGATCGGTGCGCCCTTCGTCACCGGCGCCTCTGTCAAGGCAGAAGTCGTCGAACAGAACCGCGGCAAGAAGGTCATCGCCTTCAAGAAGCGCCGCCGTCAGAATTCGAAGCGTTCGCGCGGCCATCGTCAGCATCACACGGTCGTCCGTATCACGGACATCGTGGCTGCCAAGTAAGATCAACGGGACAAGGTTTAAAGGAGAACTCCAATGGCACACAAAAAAGCTGGCGGTTCCTCGCGCAACGGTCGCGATTCCGAATCCAAGCGCCTTGGCGTGAAGAAGTTCGGCGGCGAAGCCGTCATCGCAGGCAACATCATCGTGCGTCAGCGCGGTACGCAGTGGCATCCCGGTTCCAACGTCGGCCTCGGCAAGGATCATACGATCTTTGCACTTACCGCCGGCAATGTGGACTACCGAACGAAGGCCAACGGTCGCGTCTACGTGTCTGTCATGCCGAAAGCGGAAGCAGCGGAATAAGCCGGTAGCGCTCTAAAACAGCCGGCGTCTCATCGACCCGGCTGGCCGTACCAGGTTCAGTCCAGAAAACAGGGGAGATGGGGCGCCATCTCCCCTTTTTCTTTGTCCAAACAGGAGGACTGAACATGCAAGGCGAATTGATAAGGGTTGACCAATCACGGTCATCCCGGGAAGACCAGCGGTCTTCCATGGAACGGCTGAGGCCGGAACGGTTAAGGACCGATTGCCCTGTCTTGTTATCGGAAAGGCTCGTCATGCGCGCGCCCCACGAAGAAGACATCGACGCCCTTGCCCATCTCGCCAACAACGCCAAAGTCGCCACCATGGTATCGCGTATGCCGCACCCCTATACCGCCAATGATGCCGCCGACTTTGTTTGGCGTACGCGAAATGGCGAGATTGGTAAGTGCGTCTATGCCATCACCAAAGCCGAAAACGGCGCTTTTATCGGCTGCTGCGGCGTGGAACCCCATGCCGACGGCAGAACCGTCGAAATCGGCTACTGGCTGGGCGAGCCCTATTGGAACCAGGGCTATACGACCGAGGCCTGCCATGCGCTGGTCGATATGGTGTTCAGGACCCGTCAGGACGTTGACCAGATCGACGCCCGCTGCCGGGTGATGAACGTCGCCTCGCGGCGCGTCATCCAGAAGTGCGGCTTCCAGTTCCAGGGTTCGGGGCTTGCCGCCTCGCTGGCACTCGGCAGCAACGTGCCTGTGGAATGGTACAGGCTCGACCGCAAGACCTGGATGTCGCTGAGAAGCTGGGGGAACATCGCATGAGCACGACCGCGCTGCAAAGGCCGGATACCAGGCCGATGATGCCCGGCCCCGCGCCTGTCATCTCGACCGCCCGGCTGACGCTCCGCCCCCACCGGCTGAGCGATGCGCCTGCGATCGCGGAATCGCTTTCCGATTTCGCGGTCACGCGCATGCTGTCCCGCGTTCCCGCGCCGTTCGACCGGCAGGATGCGCTGGACTGGCTGATCCCAGTCACCTCGGGCACCCTGCCCGACTGGCCGCTCGCGATCACCGGTCAGGACGATGTCCATATCGGCAACGTCTCGATCGAGCTGCGCCACGGCCGCTGGCACCTCGGCTACTGGCTGAACCGCTACTACTGGCGGCGCGGCTATATGAGCGAGGCGGTGGCGGCGATCGTCGAGCGCTTCTCGCGCCGCATGCCGGAGACGCCGGTCCATTCCGGCGTCTTCGCCGACAACCCGGCATCACTGCGACTGCAGGAGAAGCTCGGTTTCCGCATGACGGGTTGCGGCGAAATCTATTGTTTCGCCCGCAACACCATGGTTTCGCACATCGAAACCGTGTTGCAGCCGGGCATGCTGCAGCCACGGAAGGTCGCTTAACCGAAGGAAGACGCCGCCGACACCGGCGGCGTCTTCGTCAATCGCCGATCTCGACCCATAGCGGGAAATGATCGGAGCCCGGGGATTGTGTGTCGATCCGGGCGGATTGCAACCGGCTCACGAGGCCGCAACTGACGAAGCAATAATCGAGATGCATGCGTTCGCCGTGATTTTCGGGATTCATCCAGCTGTAGCTCTCCGGCCGGTAGGCTTCGAGCGCTGCAAAGGCGTCGATCGGCGTGCCGATCCGGGCGACCCGGCCGTAATATCCGCCGGCAGCACCGGCAAGCGCGCAATATTCCGGCGATTCCGGCTCCATGTTGAAATCGCCCAGAATGACGTAATCCTCCGGCAACGGCGGCTCCGGCAGATCGAATTCGGCCGCCCCCGTCAGCGACCCGCCCTCCTGGACGAAAGCATTGATCTGCGCGTTCAAAAATTGCAGCTGGCGGATGCGTTCGTCGGGAGAGACGTGGTCGAGATGGACGGAGTAGACGCGGATCGCGCCGCCGGGCGCATTGATGACCGCCTCGGTCGCGCCGCGCTGCGGGTTGATCTTGCCGAGCGTGCGGCTGCGTGGCAGGAGCAGCGTCCGGGTCGAGGCGATCGGCCAGCGCGACAGCACCATATTGCCGAACTGGAAACGGATGCCGCGCACTGGCGAAAGCCCACCCTCAGGCGCCTCGACATGCAGGTCGCAGGCCGGCCCATACACCCAGAAATAGTCGGGAAAGAGCGCTGCAATATCGGCCACCATGTCGGCAAAACCGTTGCGCGAGAAGCCGCGGGTCACCTCCTGCAGCGCGATGACATCGGCGCCTTCGAGGCTCCGGGCAATACGCGGGAGATCGTATCTGCCGTCGAGACCGAAGCCGTACTGTATGTTATAGCTCGCAAAATTCACGATAATCTTTGACCTCCGTCGGAACCGCCTATATCGAATGGGCCAAGACGGGCCGTCCAACTGCCACCGGATACTGGAAGTAAAATGAAATTTCTCGACGAAGCAAAGGTCTATATCCGATCCGGAGACGGCGGCGCGGGCAGCGTTTCCTTCCGGCGCGAGAAATTCATCGAGTTCGGCGGCCCCGATGGCGGTGATGGCGGACGCGGCGGCGATGTCTGGGTGGAAACCGTCAATGGCCTCAACACGCTGATTGATTTCCGCTATCAGCAGCATTTCAAGGCGACGATCGGCACCCATGGCATGGGCCGGAACCGCACCGGCGCCAACGGCAGCGATGTGACGCTGAAAGTTCCTGTCGGCACTCAGATCTTCGAGGAAGATCGGGAAACGCTGATCTGCGACCTCACCGTCGAAGGCCAGCGTTACTGCCTCGCCCATGGCGGCAATGGCGGCTTCGGCAACGCCCATTTCAAGACCTCGACCAATCAGGCGCCGGATTGGGCCAATCCCGGCCTACCCGGCGAGGAAAAGACCATCTGGCTGCGCCTGAAGCTGATTGCCGATGCCGGCCTCGTCGGCCTACCCAATGCCGGCAAATCGACCTTCCTGGCATCCGTCACCCGCGCCCGGCCGAAGATCGCCAACTACCCCTTCACCACGCTGCATCCCAATCTCGGCGTCGCCACCATCGACGAACGGGAATTCATCCTGGCCGACATTCCCGGCCTGATCGAAGGCGCCCATGAAGGTGTCGGCATCGGCGACCGGTTCCTCGGCCATGTCGAGCGCACCCGCGTGCTGCTCCATCTCGTCTCCGCCCAAGAGGAAAAGGTCGGCAAAGCCTATAAGACGGTCAAGCACGAGCTCGAAGCCTATGGCAACGATCTGACCGACAAGCCGGAGATCGTCGCACTGTCGCAGATCGACGTGCTCGACGAAGCCGAACTGAAGAAGAAGACGAAAGAGCTGGCCAAGGCCTGCGGCAAGACGCCGTTCCAGATTTCGGCCGTCACCGGCAGGGGCATGACCGAGGTCCTGCGGGCGCTGCGCGATGTCATCGTCGAAGAAAATGCCGAGGAAAAGCCGGCCAAGGTGCCGAAGCTCAGGCATCGCGACATGATCGTCTCCGACGAGGGCGAGGGCGAGGATGGGGCCGATGACCAGCCGTAAGCCGCTCGCCCGCTACCGCCGTATCGTCATCAAGATCGGCTCGGCCCTCCTCGTCGACCGCAAGGCCGGCCTGAAAAAGGCCTGGCTCGACGCCATGTGCGCCGATATTGCCGGGCTGAAGGCGAAGGGGATCGATGTGCTCGTCGTCTCCTCGGGCGCGATCGCGCTCGGCCGGTCGGTGCTCGACCTGCCCTTCGGCGCGCTGAAGCTCGAGGAGAGCCAGGCGGCGGCGGCCGTCGGCCAGATCGCGCTCGCACGTGCCTGGTCGGAAAGCCTGTCGCGCGACGAGATCGTCGCCGGCCAGATCCTGCTGACGCTCGGCGATACCGAAGAGCGCCGCCGCTATCTCAATGCGCGCGCCACCATCAACCAGCTTTTGAAAATCGGCGCCGTACCGATCATCAATGAAAACGACACGGTCGCGACCAGCGAAATCCGCTATGGCGACAACGACCGCCTGGCCGCCCGCGTCGCGACGATGACCGGCGCCGATCTGCTCATTCTTCTTTCCGATATCGACGGCCTTTATACCGCGCCGCCGCATCTCGATCCGAATGCGACCTTCCTGGAGACGATCGCCGAAATCACCCCTGACATCGAAGCGATGGCCGGCGGTGCCGCCTCCGAACTCTCACGCGGCGGCATGCGCACGAAGATCGATGCCGGCAAGATCGCCACGACATCCGGCTGCGCCATGATCATCGCCTCCGGCAAGCCCGACAGCCCGCTGTCGTCAATCGAGAACGGCGCCCGCTCCTCCTGGTTCGCCCCCTCGGGCACGCCGGTGACCGCCCGCAAGATCTGGATCGCTGGACAGCTGCAGCCGGCCGGCGAACTGCATGTCGATGACGGCGCCGTCACCGCCCTCGGGGCCGGCAAGAGCCTGCTTCCCGCCGGTGTGCGCAGCGTGTCCGGCCTCTTCAGCCGCGGCGATACGGTGGCGATTGTCGGCCCTGAAGGCCGTGAGATCGCCCGCGGGCTGGTGAGCTACGATGCCGAGGACGCTCGCCGGATCGCCGGCCGCAAGTCGGCCGAGATCGAGGCCATCCTCGGTTATGCCGGACGCGCCGCTATGGTCCATCGCGACGACATGGTGATGAGCGCCCAGCTCAGACAGAAATCGGAAAGGCAGAAGAAGGACGCGGCCCATGCTTGATACCGTGACGCTAAGCCCTGACATTGACGCGCTGATGAACGACATCGGCCGCAAGGCGAAGGCTGCCGCGCGACCGTTGGGCTTCGCCTCCACCGAGGCGAAGAACCGCGCCTTGAACGCCATGGCCGATGCCATCCTGGCCAACAGCGCCCATATTCTGGCCGAAAATGCCAAGGACCTGAAGGACGTCGAAGGCAGCGAGATGCTCGCCTCCTTCATTGATCGGCTTACCCTGAGCGACAAACGCATCGCCGAAATGGCCGAAGGGATCCGCGCCATTGCCGCCCTTGCCGATCCGGTCGGCGAAGTCATCGCCGCCTGGGACCGGCCGAACGGCCTGAAGATCGAGCGCGTCCGCACGCCGCTCGGCGTCATCGGCGTCATCTTCGAAAGCCGGCCGAACGTCACGGCCGATGCCGGCGCCCTCTGCCTCAAGGCCGGCAATGCCGTCATCCTGCGCTGCGGCTCGGATTCGCGCCGTTCATCGCAGGCTATCCATGCCTGCATGGTCGACGGCCTGAAGGCGGCACGACTTCCAGAGCATGCTATCCAACTTGTTCCGGTGACCGACCGCGCCGCCGTCGGCGCCATGCTGCGTGGCCTGGACGGATCGATTGACGTCATCGTGCCGCGTGGCGGCAAGAGCCTGGTGGCCCGCGTGCAGAGCGAGGCCCGCGTGCCGGTCTTTGCCCATCTCGAAGGCCTTTGCCACATCTATGTCGATGCCTCCGCCGATATCGAAATGGCGAAGAAGATCGTCGTCAATGCCAAGATGCGCCGCACCGGCATTTGCGGCGCGGCCGAAACCCTGCTGGTCGACGGTGCCGCGATCGGCACGCATCTGACGCCGCTGCTCGACGTCCTTACCGAAGCCGGCTGCGAGATCCGTGGCTCCGCGGCGGTGCTGAAAGTCGCCCCCGGCATCAAGCCGGCGACCGAGGAGGACTGGACGACCGAATATCTCGACGCGATCATTTCGGTCGCCGTCGTCGACGGCATATCGGGCGCGATCGCCCATATTCAGACCTATTCGTCGAACCACACCGAGGCCGTGATCGCCGAGGACCCCGCCGTCGTCGAGCGTTTCTTCACCGAAGTCGATTCGGCGATCCTGCTGCACAATGCCTCGACGCAATTTGCCGATGGCGGCGAGTTCGGCATGGGCGCCGAGATCGGCATCGCTACCGGCAAGATGCATGCGCGCGGCCCCGTCGGCGTCGAGCAGCTCACCTCCTTCAAATACCGGGTGCGCGGTGCCGGACAGACACGACCTTGACGTGACGACGGAAAATCTGGATCGGCGCTACCTCCGCATGCCGCACAGCGAACGCGGCATGGTCGTCGGGCTGTTCGGCGGTTCGTTCAATCCGCCGCATCAGGGCCACGCGCTTGTCGCGGAGATCGCCATCAAGCGCCTCGGTCTCGACCAGCTCTGGTGGATGGTGACCCCGGGCAATCCGCTGAAGAGCCGCAACCAGCTCGCACCGCTGGCCGAACGCATTGCCGAAAGCGAGCGTGTGGCTGCCGATCCGCGCATCAAGGTCACCGCCTTCGAACAGGCGCTCGGCGTCAGCTACACCGCCAATACGCTGGCCCGCATCAAAGCCCGCAATTCGCATGTGCACTTCATCTGGATCATGGGCGCCGACAGCCTGCAGACCTTTCACAAATGGCAGAAGTGGCAGGAGATTGCCCGCACCTTCCCGATCGCCGTGGTCGACCGCCCGGGCGCCACACTCTCCTATCTCTCCTCGAAGATGACGCGGACCTTCGATTTTGCCCGCGTCGACGAAGATGACGCCCGCATTCTCTGGAGGAAACCGGCGCCGGCCTGGACCTTCATCCACGGACCGCGCTCCGGCCTGAGCTCGACGGCGATCCGCAACGGCGCTGTGCCGGGCGCAGTCAAATAGGCTGATTTTCAGGGAAATCTCAGAAATGAGAAAGCCCGACGGGGGAGGAGATCCGTCGGGCTTATAAACTCGATCGACAACTGGGAGGAGGAGTGTTGTCGATCCTGTCGAACGGCTTATGGGAGGAGGAGAAAGCCGTTTCGATGAGTGTGTTGTACCATATTCCTGAGGAAGGTGAATATCGATTTGTGCAATGCAGCAATGCCAGCGATGCAACGCTGAAGGCGAGAGGCTTCGACTGCTGCCGATTTTATCGGCAAGGCGAACGAAAATGCTCATCGTCACGACAGGTCTTGTGGTTTGTCGCCGGCTTTCCCAGGCATATCAGCACCGCCGAACCTCCTGTTCTCGGAACAGCCATGCGCTTCATGAACGCGTGGATGCTTATCGCCAGGCAAATAGGGTTATATTTCCATGGATATATCCCTGGCCAAAACAGCAGTCTCGTTATATTCGTCAAAATATTTCGAACCCCGGGGATAGAATCATGCAGAACCGCCGCAAATGGATGAAACTGGCAACCGCCGCGATCGCAGCTCTCTGGTTCGGCGCGGCAGCGCTGCCGACACCGGCCGACGCCGCCGAAAAGCTGACCGTCTTTGCCGCGGCGAGCCTCAAGGACGCGCTCGATGCCGCCAATGCTGCCTGGGCCAAGGAGAGCGGCAAGGAAGCCGTCGCCTCTTATGCGGCAAGCGGCGCGCTCGCCAAACAGATCGAAAACGCGGCCCCGGCCGATATCTTCATTTCGGCCGACCTCGACTGGATGGATTACGTCGCCAAGAAAAACCTGATCAAGGCCGACAGCCGCACCAACCTGCTTGGAAACCGGATCGTGCTTGTTGCCGAAAAGGACAAAGCCAAACCGGTCGAGATCAAGCAGGGCTTCGATCTTGCCGGTCTGCTCGGTGACGGCAAGCTGGCCATGGGTGAGCCGAAATCGGTTCCGGCCGGCAAATACGCCATGGCCGCCCTCGACAAACTCGGCGTCTGGAAATCGGTCGAAACCAAGGTCGCCGGCGCTGAAAGCGTGCGCGCCGCCCTTGCGCTGGTCTCCCGCGGCGAAGCGCCCTATGGCATCGTCTACCAGACGGATGCCGCCGCCGATAAGGGTGTCGCCATCGTCGGCACCTTCCCGGCCGAATCCCACCCGCCGATCATCTACCCGATCGCCATCCTTGCCGCGAGCAAGACCCCGGATGCGACGGCCTATCTCGACTTCCTGAAATCGGACAAGGCAGCCGCCTTCTTCACGGCGCAGGGATTTACTGTCTTGAAATGATGGGCTGAATTGATTGCGGAATCGATGGTGACAGCTTAGCGTGAAGCTGCCCCTCACCCTAACCCTCTCCCCGTAAACGGGGCGAGCGGACGTGCCCAGCGAGACGTTGGTGGGGACCGAGAGGGTGCGGCATATCCCCTTCGCCCCGTTTACGGGGAGAAGGTGCCGGCAGGCGGATGAGGGGCAGGCATCAGGTGACACCGGATTTTCCAGGGAGACAACTGCGTTTGGATATGTTCGGCCTGAGCACTGAAGAATGGACCGCGATCCTGCTCAGCCTGCGCGTCTCGGTCGTCGCCATGCTGGCGAGCCTGCCGCTTGGCATTCTCGTCGCGCTGCTGCTTGCCCGCGGGCGCTTCTGGGGCAAGTCGGTGCTGAACGGCATCGTTCACCTGCCGCTGATCCTGCCCCCTGTTGTGACCGGTTTTCTTCTCCTCATCCTCTTCGGCCGCCGTGGTCCGATCGGCAGCCTGCTCGACCAGCATTTCGGCATTGTCTTTTCCTTCCGCTGGACGGGTGCGGCACTGGCCTGCGCCGTCATGGCCTTTCCGCTGATGGTGCGCAGCATCCGCCTGTCGATCGAGGCGGTCGACCGCAAGCTCGAGGAGGCGGCCGGAACCCTGGGCGCCGGCCCGATCCTGGTCTTCCTGACGGTGACGCTGCCACTGACGCTGCCCGGCATCATCACCGGCATGATCCTGTCCTTCGCCAAGGCGATGGGCGAATTCGGCGCGACGATCACTTTCGTCTCCAACATTCCCGGCGAGACCCAGACCTTATCGTCGGCGATCTACACCTTTACCCAGGTGCCCGGCGGCGATGCCGGCGCGCTGCGCCTGACGTTCGTCGCCATCATCATTTCCATGACCGCCCTGCTCGCCTCCGAATTCCTCGCGCGTTTCGCCGGCCGAAGGATTGATCCGGAATGACGTTGATCGTCGAGGCAAAACAGAGGCTCGGCGGGTTCTTTCTCGACGCCGCCTTCACATCCGACGGCGGCGTGACCGCGCTGTTCGGACGCTCCGGCTCCGGCAAGACCTCACTGATCCGCATCATCGCCGGCCTCGCCCGCCCGGACGAGGGCCGCGTTATCCTTGACGGCGAAACCCTGACCGAAACCAAAGCCCGTCTCTTCGTTCCGAAACACCGCCGTCGTTTCGGTTATGTCTTTCAGGAGGCGCGGCTGTTCCCGCATCTCAGCGTCCGTGCCAATCTTTCCTATGGCCGCTGGTTCGCGCCAAGAGCTGCAGGCGGCGAGAGCTTCGATCACGTCGTCGACCTGCTCGGCATCGAAATGCTGCTGGATCGCAGCCCCGCCAAACTTTCCGGCGGCGAGAAGCAGCGGGTCGCGATCGGCCGCGCCCTTCTCTGCTCGCCCCGGCTGCTGTTGATGGACGAGCCGCTGGCCGCACTCGACGAGGCGCGCAAGGCGGAGATCCTGCCCTATCTCGAGCGATTGCGCGATCAGACCGAAATCCCGATTGTCTATGTCAGCCATTCGATCGCCGAGGTGGCGCGGCTCGCAAACAAAGTGGTGGTCATGCGCGATGGCAGGGTGGAGGCGGTTGGCCCGGCCGGCGACATTTTGAGCCGCGCCTCTGCGGCCTTCGACCGGAAAGAGGCGGGCGCGCTGCTGCAAGGCATCGTCGAAAGCTTCGACGCGCGTCACCATCTCTCGACCGTCGCCCTCAAATCCGGCCGGCTGCATATTCCCGGCGCCGCACTCGCGCCCGGCACGCCGGTCCGCATCCGCATCCCGTCGCGCGACGTCATGCTGGCGACGGCAAGACCGGAGGGGCTCAGTGCCCTCAACATTGTCGAAGGCAAGATCGAACAGCTATCGCGGGATGCGGACGGAACGGTTGAAATCCAGCTCGACTGCGGCGGCGATGCCATCCTTTCGCGCATCACCGCGCTCTCCTGCGAGCGCCTCGACCTTCGAACCGGCAAGACCGTCTTCGCCGTCATCAAGACGGTTGCCCTGGAGGCCTGATCAGCCCTGCCCGTCCTGCCGCGGGTTGCGCTTTGCTTCAAGCCAGGCAAGATCCTCGGCAAGGCTCGCTTTCAATATGCTTTCCATCCGGCGAAAACGCGCCAGCAACTGCTCGCCGAACGGCGTCAGCGCCGCACCGCCGCCCTTCTGGCCGCCGCGTTGTGATTCCACCACCTGTTCGCAGAACATCCGGTTCATCTCGCTGACCAGCAGCCATGCGCGGCGATAGGACATGTCCATCGCCCGCCCTGCTGCGGAAATCGATCCGGTGGTGCGGATATGTTCCAGCAGTTCCATCTTGCCGCGTCCGAGCCGATCCTCATCCGGGAAGCTGATTCGCAAGATGGGAACGAGTGTTTTTGCGGCTGTATCGGTCATTCGAATCTGCAGATGGTGGAATTTCCGGCACTTTACGCTCCGGCCCGAAAACTGTACACCGCCCGGACAAGCAGCGAGGGCAGCAATAGTGTTCAAATCGGTCGCCAGATCGGATTTTCCGCCGCTCCGTACGTTAGCACGTCTTGAAACATTAATGGTTTGATGCCTATCTTAACCATGATCCGGTCGTGATCGGATCTCGTGTTGTGCATGGTTTGTCATTCCAGGAAAGGGAAAGCACTGACAACAGTACACGCCAAGGGAAAAACGCTCGCCGTTCTCCCGAAGAGCGCAGAACGTGGCGCCGATGCCGCTGCCCGCGCCCTAGAAGCCGTCCTCGCCAGCCTCGAGGACTCCAAAGCTGAAGATATCGTCACCATCGACATTGCCGGAAAATCGGCGCTCGGAGACTACATGGTCGTCGTCTCCGGTCGTTCGAACAGGCATGTCATGGCGATCTCGGACCACCTGCTCACCGATCTGAAGGACGAAGGCTTCGGTACGGCCCGCGTCGAAGGTCAGGAGGGCGGTGATTGGATCCTGATCGACACCGGTGACATTATCGTGCATGTGTTCCGTCCTGAAATCCGCGAGTTCTACAACATCGAAAAGATGTGGGCGGCTCCTGACATGGATGAAGAGACACGGCACTGACAGGCGGGCCGGCATTCTGACCGGTACCTGAAAGTGGCATTGACTGGCCGGGAAACATCGAAACCGGCCGGTAGGCGCGCTTTGCGCGTCGCAGATGCCTGATAAGCGGGAGCGGGTGAATGCGAGTTGGTCTTTTTGCGGTGGGACGGCTGAAATCCGGCCCCGAAAAGGATCTTGCGGCTCGTTATTTTGATCGTTTCGCCAAGGCCGGCCCTGCGGTCGGCCTCGAACTTGCCCGTATTGCCGAAACTGCCGAAAGCCGCGCCTCCAATGCAGAGACCCGCAAACGCGAGGAGGCAGCGATACTGTTGAAATCGCTTGCCGAAGGCAGCGTCCTCATTCTTCTCGATGAACGCGGCAAGGCGCTCGACAGCGAAGCCTTCGCAAATCTGCTCGGCGCCTATCGCGACCAGGGCAAACGCGATCTGATGATTGCGATTGGCGGCGCCGACGGCCTCGATCCCGCGCTCTACGATCGTGCCGACGTCACGCTTTGCCTCGGCAAAATGACCTGGCCGCACCAGCTCGTCCGCACGCTGATCGCCGAACAGCTCTATCGCGCCGTCACCATCCTGTCCGGCCATCCCTATCACCGCGTTTGACCTGTTCCACGTGGAACCCATGCCCTTGGCGATGCGTCGCATTGTCACGCAGCCGTGTTTCGTGTGGCCGCCCTTCGCTTGCAAACTTTCTGGCAAAGCGTGCCAAATCAGCTTAGTCTCCGCGCGATTTGAGAGAGTGCTCCGACACGCATGACGACGACACCAACCAGGCGACACCGCATGATTCTGCCGGCACTTGTGGCCGGTTTTGGTATCGCCGTCACCGTCGTGTCCGCAAACACCGTCACCGTCCGCGCTCAGGAAGCCGCGCCGGAAGCGGCACAATCTGCAACGCCGCCGCCGGCAGCCGAGCCGCCGCCACCCGATCCGGCCGCTGAGCTAGCCGCCAAACGCGATCAGACCCGCGCCGAGCTCGAAACCTTGTCGAAATCGATCAGCCTTTACTCGGACAAGGTGAGTGAACTCCAGCAAAGCATCGCCAATCTGGAAAAAAGCACTGAGAGCATCCGCCAGGCGCTGATCGATTCTGCCGGCCGCCGCAAGGGGCTCGAGAAGCAGATCCTCGAAAGCGAGAAGAAACTCGCCGATCTCGGCGTCAAGCAGGATGGCATCCGCCGTTCGCTGCACGAGCGCCGCGGCCTACTGGCCGAGGTGTTGGCCGCACTCCAGCGCATGGGCCGCAACCCGCCGCCCGCCTTGCTCGTCACTCCCGATGACGCGCTCGCTTCGGTGCGCAGCGCCATCCTGCTCGGCGCCGTCGTGCCCGGCATCCGCAAGGAAACCGACAAGCTCGCCGCAGACCTTGCAAGCCTCGCCGCGCTGCAGACGGCAAGTGCGGCCGAAAAGGCCGGCCTGACGGCGACGATGACCGATAGCATCGAGGAAGAGCGGCGCATGGACCTGCTTCTTGCCGAAAACGACAAGCTCAGCCGCAGCAGCGCCACCGAACTGCAGGCCGAAAGGAAGCGTTCGGAGGAGCTGGCGGGCAAGGCGACCAGCCTCGAAGGCCTCGTCGCTTCGATGGAATCCGAGATCGCTTCGGTGCGCGAAGCGGCTGCCGCCGCCCGCCAGGCCGAAGAGAACCGCAAGCTTCTGACCGACGAGCAGCGAGCTCAGGCCAAGGCTCTGGCCGACAGCGGCGTGCCCGATAAAAACCGCATTGCGCCCGCATATCCGTTCGGAGAATTGAGGGCCAAATTGGAGCTGCCCGTGGCAGGCGACATCCTGCGCCAGTTCGGCGATGCCGACGGCACCGGGCACGAAGCCATGGGAATGACGGTCGCCACCAACCCGGAGACAGTGGTGACGGCGCCTGCAGACGGCCTGGTGGTTTTTGCCGGCGCTTTCCGCAGTTACGGCCAGATGATCATCCTTGACGCGGGCGATGGATATCACCTGGTTCTCTCGGGAATGGATACGATCAATACCCGCCAGGGAAAATTCGTTTTCGCCGGCGAGCCGCTCGCCGTGATGGGAGCGAAAAGAGTGGCAAGCGCAACTGCATTGGCGCTGGAAACGGACCGGCCAACGCTTTACATTGAATTTCGAAAAGACGGTAAACCGGTCGATTCCCGACCGTGGTGGACCGCCAAGGACACTGGAAAGGCACGCAATGATTCGTAGGGCTTCTCTTGTTCTGGTCGGCGCATTGATGGGTGCGACCGCGATGAGCGTCATTTACTCGGCAGGTGTGCCGGCAGAAGCGGCCGGATCCTCTACCTACAAGGAACTCTCGGTATTTGGCGACGTCTTCGAACGCGTGCGTGCGCAGTACGTCACGCCGCCGGCCGAAGACAAGCTGATCGAGAATGCCATCAACGGCATGCTTTCCTCGCTCGATCCACATTCGAGCTATATGAATGCGAAGGACGCCGAGGACATGCGCACCCAGACCAAGGGTGAGTTCGGCGGCCTCGGCATCGAAGTCACGATGGAAGACGAGCTTGTCAAGGTCATCACCCCGATCGACGATACGCCCGCCGCCAAGGCCGGCGTTCTCGCGGGCGATTACATCTCCGAGATCGACGGCCAGTCCGTGCGCGGCCTGAAGCTGGAAGACGCGGTCGAGAAGATGCGCGGCGCCGTTAACACGCCGATCAAGCTGACGCTGATCCGCAAGGGCGCTGACAAGCCGATCGAGCTGACGATCGTCCGTGACGTCGTCGCCGTCCAGGCGGTCAAATCACGCGTCGAGGACGATGTCGGTTACCTCCGCATCATCTCCTTCACAGAGAAGACCTATCCCGACATGGAAAAGGCGATCAAGAAGATCAAGGACACCGTTCCAGCCGACAAACTGAAGGGTTACGTCCTCGACCTGCGCCTGAACCCGGGCGGCCTGCTCGACCAGGCGATCAATGTCTCCGACGCGCTGCTGCAGCGTGGCGAGGTCGTGTCGACCCGTGGCCGCAACCCGGATGAAACCCGCCGCTTCAATGCCGGCCCGGGCGACCTGACCGACGGCAAGCCTGTTATCGTGCTGATCAACGGCGGTTCCGCCTCCGCATCGGAAATTGTAGCCGGCGCGCTTCAGGATCTGCGCCGCGCCACCGTGCTCGGTACCCGGTCCTTCGGCAAGGGTTCCGTCCAGACGATTATCCCGCTTGGCGAGAACGGCGCGCTGCGCTTGACCACGGCGCTCTATTACACGCCGTCGGGCCGCTCGATCCAGGGCACCGGCATCACGCCTGACATCAAGGTCGAAGAGCCGCTGCCGGAAGAACTGCAGGGCAAGATGGTGACCGAAGGCGAATCCAGCCTGCGCGGTCATATCAAGGGCCAGAGCGAAACCGATGAAGGTTCGGGCTCCGTTGCCTATGTGCCGCCGGATCCGAAGGATGACGTCCAGCTGAACTACGCGCTCGACCTCCTGCGCGGCAAGAAGACCGATCCGGCCTTTCCGCCGAACCCCGATAAGGCCGTCGTCGCCAAGTAATTGATCATCGCAAGGCCGGGCAGTCGTCCGGCCTTGACCCTTTCTGCTGTTTCCCGGTTTTGGAGCGGGCGAGAAAATTGGGAACGGACCTGCATGCGCCTTTGGGGCGCAACCGCAAAACCGGCAGCCGGCGTCCTGGTGTGCTGCGCCTCGGTCGCATTGCTGCCAGTCTGTGCCTTTTCGCGATAGGCGGCTTTTCTCTCTATACCGCCTTTCGGGGCGAGGGGCTGGAGCGCGCCAAACCGCCGGCGACCGAACAGGCCGCAAGCCAGACTCTCAGCAAGCCGCCGACGGCCACTGCCGACCAGGCGGCGAACGGCATGCCACGCGCCGATCCGCGCTCGGGCGCCAATGTCGAACAGATGATCACCGGCGATGGCTCCGTCGTTACCAAATACAGTCCCCGCCCGCGCGACGGCAGCGGACCGGTGCTGGTCGATGCCATGCAGATCGGCCAGGATCCGCGCATGGCAGCCCAGCCCAATGAAGCGCTGCTCGAAGACACCGCGTTTGGCAGGCTGCCGATCGTCGGCCCCGACGGGAGGCGGCCGATGGACCAATATGCTCGTCCCTCGTCCGGCGTACGCGGCATCCGCATTGCCATCGTGGTCAGCGGCCTCGGGCTCAGCCAGACGGGGACGCAGCGCGCCATCGCCGAATTGCCGGAGGAAATCACCCTCGCCTTTGCTGCAAGCGGCAACAGCCTGCAGCGCTGGATGCAGGAGGCCCGCCGCGGCGGCCACGAGATTCTGCTGCAGGTGCCGCTCGAGCCATTTGATTACCCGGCCAATGATCCGGGTCCGGAGACGCTACTGACGTCGAAGCCGGTCGCCCGCAACATCGAGAACCTGCACAAGGCGATGGGGGAAATCACCAATTATACCGGCGTCATGAACTATCTCGGCGGCCGTTTCCTCTCCGACCCCGCCGCCATGGAACCTGTTATGCGCGATATCGGCAAGCGCGGCCTGCTCTTTCTTGACGACGGCACGTCGGCCCAGTCGAAAACGGCGACGGTCGCCAAGGGCGCTGAACTGCCCTATGCCTTTGCCGACCTGCAGCTGGACGGCCAGCTCGATATCAATGCCATTCTGGAAAAGCTCGACGAACTCGAGCGCATCGCCCGCAAGAACGGCCAGGCGATCGGCATCGCCTCGGCTTTCGACGAAAGTGTCGACGCCATCGCCAAATGGAGCGAGGAAGCGTCCATGCGCGGCATCGAGATCGTCGGCGTCGCGGCGCTTTCCAACGACCCGAGAAGCCCCTGAGATAATTTCTGAACGGAGAAGAAGATGAGCCAGGCGACCGTGAAAGCCGAGGATCTGCCCTATCGTCCCTGCGTCGGCGTGATGATCCTGAACCGCGATGGCCTGGTCTGGGCCGGGCGGAGGATCCCGGACGGCAATTCCGAATATGATGGCTCGCCGCAGCTGTGGCAGATGCCGCAGGGCGGCATCGACAAAGGCGAGGATCCCTTGGATGCCGCCTATCGTGAGCTCTACGAGGAAACCGGCATCCGAACAGTGACCCTGCTGGCGGAAGCAAGAGACTGGATCAACTATGATCTGCCGCCGGCGCTGATCGGCATCGGATTGAAAGGGAAATTCCGCGGCCAGACGCAGCGCTGGTTCGCCTTCCGCTTCGAGGGCGACGAAAGCGAGATCGCCATCAACCCGCCGCCGGGCGGTCATGATCCGGAATTCGATGCCTGGGAATGGAAGCCGATGCAGGAACTGCCGGGCCTGATCGTCCCGTTCAAGCGCGCCGTCTATGACCAGGTAATCGGCGAGTTCCGGCATCTGGCGACGCTGCAGTCGGAAGACTGACCGGCTGCTTGCCGCCGCAAGATAGATTGAAAAAACCGGCCGCGCGGAGCGGCCGGCATTCCCGTTCGAATTATTCGGCTTCGTCGGCGGAATCGGCGTTGAGCTGGCCGTATTTGCTCTCGCCGATTTTCTCGAGCAGGTCGAGCTGCGTTTCGAGGAAGTCGATATGGCCTTCCTCATCCGCCAGCAGTTCTTCGAAAAGTTTCATGGAAACGTAGTCGCCGGCCTCGGAACAGATATCGCGCGACTTCTTGTAGGCCGTGCGGGCGTCATATTCGCCGGCCAGATCGGCTTCCAGCACTTCCTTGACATTCTGGCCGATGCGCAGGGGCGCGAGTGTCTGCAGGTTGGGATGACCTTCGAGGAAGATGATGCGCGCGACAAGCCGGTCGGCATGGTGCATCTCTTCGATGGATTCGGCGCGTTCCTTCTTGGCGAGCTTGGTGTAGCCCCAATCCTCGAGCAGCCGATAATGAACCCAATATTGATTGACAGCCCCGAGCTCGAGGAACAGTGCCTCGTTAAGCCGCTCGATGACCTTTTTGTCGCCTTTCAATGTCCGCTCTCCTGTTTTCCTCATGGAACTGCTTCAAGCGTGACATGAAATCAAATATTTCCGTCTCAGTCGAGTGGCGACGGGCGTGATATTCCTCGGTCGTCTGGATGATGATATCGACCACATTAGGGAAGCAGCCACAGCAACGGCCGCGTTTTTCCATCGCGTGGTAGACCTTTGCAGGCACGATAAGCTGCCAACAATCTTCGTCGAGAAGGTTGGTGATAACCTCCCGGATTTCCTTGTCGGTTATATAATTGCAGCTGCAGACAAGCACGTCTTCATTCCAAACATGACACTGACTATCGTGTTTTCTGCTAAAGAAGACGGTGGCTGTCAAGAAAAAATTCGAGTCCGACGCCGTCGGCAGCAGCGATGGGCGTAATCTGTTGCGAATTGTATGGTCACGAACGATGACCAGACGATCCCGATCGTGCTCGCATGATCCCGATCGTGCGGGCATGATCCTCATGCGGCATGATTTCGATCGACGCGACAAGTTCAATGAAAATTGCGCCCGCGCGGCATGACCTGGGCGGTTTCCGCCACGCCCGCATGACGGCCTTCGGCAATCATGCGTTTTTCCAATCCCGCCCCTTTGCGCACCTCTGCCGCCTGCCGCGGGTCGCCTCCCGGTCTCAACACCTCGTCCGACCGCTCGCAGGCGCCGAAACGGCGGGCCTCGCGTTGCAGGATGCCAAGCGCCGGCGTCATGTCCTCGATATGCTCGACGACGGTATGGATCACCCCGCTATGGCTTTGCAGCCTGCCGCGGATTTTCACGAGCCTGGCTCCCATGACGACTGCCCGGTATTTGTCGAACATTGCGTTCCAGACGATCGCATTGGCAACGCCGGTTTCGTCCTCCAGCGTCATGAAGATCACGCCTTTGGCCGAACCCGGGCGCTGCCGCACCAGCACCAGACCTGCAATCGTCACCCTCTTGCCGTTGGGCACGCTGAGAAGATCGACATTGCGGGTGATGCCCGCCTTTCGCAATTCTTCCCGCAGAAACGAGACGGGATGCGCTTTCAGCGACAGGGAAAGATAACGATAGTCCTCGATCACCTGTTCGCCCGGTAGCATATCGGGCAACTTCGCCGCGGGTTCGGGCTGAAGGTCGATATGACGGACCTGTTCGAAAAGAGGCAGTTCTTCGGCCGCACTCTTCACATCCAGTGCCCGCACAGCCCAAAGCGCATCGCGGCGCGACAGATGGATGGATCGGAATGCATCCGCGTCCGCCAGTCGCTCGATGACGGATTTCGGCAGGCCGGATCGCAGCCAGAGATCGCGCACCGAACCATAGCCTTGCCCTCGATTGCCGACGAGCCGTTTCATATCGTCTGACGAGAGACCTTTGATCTGCCGGAAACCCAGCCGCACCGCATGCCGGGTCTTGATGATCTCCCGCATCTGCCCATGCCGGAAATCGACGGTCTTTCGGTCGAAGACAGCCTCTTCCAACGTACAGTCCCATTCAGATTCATTGATGTCGACCGCCAGGATCCTCACCCCATGTTCGCGTGCATCCCGCACCAGCTGAGCCGGCGCGTAGAATCCCATCGGCTGGGAATTCAGCATGGCCGCGCAGAAGACATCGGGATAATAGGCCTTGAGCCATGAAGAGGCATAGACAAGCAGTGCAAAGGACGCGGCATGGCTTTCCGGAAAGCCGTACTCACCGAAACCTTTGATCTGATTGAAACATTGTTTTGCGAACTCGGGTTCGTAATCCTTTGAGACCATTCCCTCGATGAAGCGCTTCTCGAAATCGCCGATCGTACCGGTTCGCTTGAATGTCGCCATCGCCCTGCGAAGTTTGTCGGCCTCTGCCGGCCTGAAGCCTGCAGCGGTGATCGCGATCTGCATCGCCTGCTCCTGAAACAGGGGCACGCCGAGGGTTCTTTCGAGGACCGCTTCCAACTCCTTGCTCGGATATTCGATCGGGATGTTCCTGGCGCGCTGTTCTCGGCGTTTCAGATAGGGATGGACCATATCGCCCTGGATCGGCCCCGGCCGGACGATCGCCACCTCGATGACGAGGTCGTAGAATATCTTCGGCTTCAGGCGAGGCAGCATGCTCATCTGCGCCCGGCTTTCGATCTGGAAGACGCCAAGCGTATCGGCCCGGCCCATCATCTCATAGACCGGCTTTCCCTCGTCCCCATGCTCCCTGTTGCCGAGGTCTGCGAGCGTCTTCTTGACATCATAATGCAGTTCAAGCAGCGAAAAAGCCTTCCGCAGGCAGGTCAGCATGCCGAGCGCCAGCACATCCACTTTGAGGATCTTGACGTTGTCGAGATCGTCCTTGTCCCATTCGATCATGTAGCGATCCGGCATCGCCGTCTTCATGATCGGCACGACCTCGTCGAGCCGGTCCCGTGTGATGACGAAGCCGCCGACATGCTGGGTGAGGTGGCGCGGGAAACCGAGAAGCTCGGAGGCATATTGCAGCACATTCTGGGTCACTGGATCCTTGACGTCGAGACCGGCCGCCTTGGCATCCCTCTCGGAAAGATTGTCCTCCGACCAACCCCAGACGAGGCTGCTGATCGCCGACTGAACATCCTCCGACAGGCCGAAAGCCTTGGCGACCTCGCGGCCGGCCGAACGGGTGCGATAGGTGGTCACTCCCGCCGTCAGCCCGGCATGGTCGATGCCATATCGTCGGTAGATGAACTGGATGACTTCCTCACGCCGGTCGTGCTCGAAATCGACGTCGATATCCGGCGGCTCGTCCCGGTCCATGGAAATGAAACGGTCGAAGAGAAGTGTGCTCTTTTGAGGGTCGACTTCCGTGATTTCAAGGCAATAGCAGATGACCGAATTGGCCGCCGATCCGCGTCCCTGGCACAAAACCTTGAGGTCATAACGGGCGTGCTGAATGATCCTGTGAACCGTCAGGAAGTAGGAGGCGTAGTTCTTATCGCCGATGAGTTTCAGTTCATAATCGATCTGCTTCGCCACCTTGGATGGGACACCCTGCGGATAGCGCTTTGCGGCTCCCGCCCTCGTCAGCCTCTCGAGGGTCTCCTGCGGCGTTTCGCCGGGATCGTTTTCAGACGGGTAATTGTGCTGCAGCTCCTTCAGCGAAAAGCTCAGCTTGCCGAAAAAGACCTGCGTATTTTCGACCGCATCGGGATAGTCGCCGAAGATCCGGACCATTTCACGTGAATCCTTGAGGTAGCGCTCGGCATTCGGCGCCAGCAGGAATCCGGCTTGTGATATCTGCACATGCTCCCGGATCGCGATCACGACATCTGAAAGCGGCCGGCGTTCGGGATGGTGGTAAAGCGGCTGGTTAGTCGCAATCAACGGCACGCGATTTCGGGCGGCAAGCATGGCAAGCACTGCAAACACCTGCCTGTCGCGACCGTCATAGGCCGGCGCCAGCACCATAAAAAGAGCCTTGCGGAAACGTCTGCGAAACCGCTCCAGATAATCCTCCAGCGCAGTCTGGCCCGCCTGGCTCTCGACAAGGGTACGATCGGCAACGAGGGCAAGCATCATCTCGTCCCCCCATTCCATGAGCTCCGCTTCCGTCAGGATGCAGCTTCCCTTGACCGCTTCCTCCTTCAGATTGCCGGCGCTGAGAAGGCGGCAGAGGTTTGCCCAGCCTCGCCGATTGCATGGGTAGGCGAGGATATCCGGCGTGTCGTCGGAAAAGACGAGACGGGCGCCCGGCTGTATCCGGATTGGATGGAAAATCCCTTCCTTTTTTCCGGTCTTCTCCGCTTCGGCCAGGATCGCATCTCTGTTCTTGTATCTCTCCTCGATCTGTTCCGCCTGCGCCTGCGCACGCACGACGCCGGCAACCGAATTCCGGTCCGCGATTCCGAGACCGCCGAGCCGGAGATAAGCGGCCTGCAAGACCATCTCTTCCGGGCTGGAGGCGCCTTCGAGGAACGAGAAATTCGTCCTCGCGCCGATCTCGAAAAATGCGCGCTCGCCCTTCATGCGAACACCCCGTGCATGAACCAGCGGGGATCGAGTTCCCGGCCATAGAAACCTCGACGATAGATCCAGAAGCGATGGCCGCTCTCGTCCTCGATGCGGAAATAATCGCGCGCCTCCGCGTCACTTCCGTCGATCCACCATTCCATGGCAATCCGCTCCGGACCTTCGCTTTTTGCCACTTGATGCTGCATACGCCGCCATCGAAAGATTTGCGGCGGACCATCGGGCACTTCGGCGAGCACAGTCTCGACAGGCTCCGGCGTTGCAAAAAGCCGCAACGGGCGCTCTTGGCGGAAAGGAAGAACCCCCTTCGGCTCGGCTTTCCCCCGTCTGGAAAGATTGTCCATCGCCGGAACCGCGATGACGGCGCGTTCCGGCACATGGCTCTCCCGAAGTTGGAAACTTTGCAGACAATCCTCACCCAGCCGGGCGGAGACACGGTCGACGAAAGCCGAAAGGGAGATTTCTCCCTGACGATCGCCTTCGAAATCAGCCTGCGCTTCATTGAAGGGATCATGCCGCACCACATTCAGCCGCACGATCTCGAAGCCATAACCGGCATCGAGATCGTCATAGACCGCCTGCAGGCGCTCGGAAAAAAGCCCGGCGATAAATTTCGGTTCGCGAAGCGGCTGCGAAGCGCCGACGGAAATACGGAAGACCCTGCCGTCGACGCGGAAGAGCACCAATTCGAACACTCGCCCGCCGGCGCCGCGTGCCTCCAGCGACGGCTGCAGCGACACAGCGACCTGCCGGGTGACGGCAAGGATCTGTTCTTCCGTTCCGATCGGCTCGATCAGGCGGCTTTCGGCCGAAAGGCTGGCGACGGGACGACGGGGCGAAACCGCTTCCTCTTCATGTCCCAGCGCCTGGTCGAGACGCAGAAGCAATTCCGGCCCGAACCGGCGGGTCAATGGCGCCCGCGGCGCATTGATGACGTCGCCGATATATTTCAGACCGAGCTTCTTCAGCGCATCGACGGTTTGCCCCTGCAGCCGCAAAGCTGCGATCGGCAAGGACATCAGCACTTGCTCCGTCTCCTCATTCTCGATCACGCCGCTTTGCCCGAAGCGCGACACCGCCCAGGAAAGACCCGGCGACGATGAGATCGCGCCCCGCGCATCGATCCCCATATGAAAGAGCCGCGACAGAACATCCTTGAGAAGCGCCTTTTCGCCGCCGAAGAGATGCGTGCAGCCGGTAATGTCGAGAAACAGGCCGTCCCTGCCGTCGAACGCCACCAAAGGCGTATACCGGTCGCACCAGTCGGCAATGGCTTCCAGCAGCCGGCGGTCGGCCGCCGGATCCTCTTCCACCACATCGAGAGTCGGGTACATGGCGCGCGCTTCGGCCACGCCTTGTTCCTTCTTCAGCCCCAGCCGCTCGGCCAATTCGTCCAGTGCCGTCAGCCGCATGGCATTGTTGAGCTTGCCCGAACAGACGATGGATGGCGCCTCAGGACGCCCTTTCGAACGCCAGGAGGGCCCCCATCGCCTGCGGGCGATACGATCGGTTGACAGATGCGGGAAGCTGAGCGCCAGAATACGCTGACCGTTCGCCTGGAGGACGAAGGAGGTTTGGTTCGGTGACAGGGAAAAATTCGTGTTCATGAGGGTTCCACTCCAGGAGAAAGGAGAGCGGGGCCGGATTGCGGCTCTTCTCCAGCGTGAGACGGAAAATCGAATTGCCGATACTGCCGGCAAGCTTCGATCCATCCGGCAACGGCCGCGGACCTGACGGTCCCGGTTCGACATGCAGGCGCAAGGCCGCACTGCTGGCCTCCTCCATTCCGGCCTGCCGCAGAAGAAAGAGCGGACGGCGGGCAGCATGTGCCCTGAGACTGAGCCTGCGGCTTTCGGTCAGGCCGAAATGCGCAGGGTTGCCCCGCACTTCGAGGATGACGGCCGAGAAAGCAGCGCTTTCCACCGCCGCCTCCGCGAGCCAGAGCGCTTCGTCCAGCTTGCGCGGCGCGGCATGGAGAAATCGTTCCGGGCTCAACCCGAAATCCCGAAGTCCGGGAGCATAGGGACGGCCTGCCTCCAACGTGCCGACTGCATCGCCGATCCAGAGCAACGGCATAAGCCTGCCGGCAGCTGATTCCTGTTTCTGCAGCCGCGCGGCAACAGCCATCGCCAGCCCGCTTGCCGCGCCGGCATCGCGAGACAGCGCGGAGCGGAATTCGGTAATCCCATCGAGGGGCAGGCCGCCTTCCAGCGCCCGATCGACAAACTCCACCCCAAACGGCAAGAGGGGCAGAACGCGTTCCTGGCGGGTCTTGCGCCCTTGCGCCAAGGCTTCCTGCTCCGCCGCCGCAAGTGCCGGCGCGGGCTTTCCCTCCAGTCTGGCGATGGTTTCGCGGAGCGCAAAAAGCCGCTCGCGCGCCAGGGCGTTCTGCGCCATGGCGTTTACTCCGATCCGTCTTGTTCCTGTTATGTTCTTATGGATTCCAGAGAGCGGAAGAAGAGTCAACAACCATTTTCTATGAATTTATTCCTGCCTTTGATTCCGCACTCGAAAATCGGCGATAAAGGTTCTATATGGGCCCGCAAAGGAAGGAATATTCATGGCCCGCATAGACCAGAGCGATGATTGGCGGGACCGCCATGCGCCGACGATCAGCACTTTCGAGTCGCTGGCCATGGAGGCCTACAGCCATCTTCCGGATGAATTCCGCCAGCTGACGACCAACCTCACGATCGAGATCGAGGATTTCCCCGATGACGACGTTTTCGAGGACATGGCGCTGGAAACCCCTTTCGACCTGCTCGGCCTTTTTGAGGGCAGGGGCATTTCCGAACGCTTCACGCTGGAAACCGGCGAGATGCCGAACCGCATCCGCCTCTACCGGCGACCTATCCTCGACTACTGGGCCGAGAACGACGAGACGCTCGGCGATATCATCACCCATGTCCTGATCCACGAGATCGGCCACCATTTCGGGCTGAGCGACGAGGACATGGAGCGGATCGAGGCCAGCGCTGAGGAAGCCACCGAGCGCTAATGCATATCGCCCGGACGTGTGCAGCGGTCGGGGATAATGACATGCATAAAACAAAGAGCTGAAGCACCGCGCCTCGGCCGGGCTAAGGACGCTCCATCACTTTCAAGCAAGTAGGATTCACTGCTCGGAGAGTTTCATCTCCGGATCGTAATCCTTGCCTTCGACGGTCTTGACGACGGCCTGGCCGCACTGCATCGCGCCGGTTGCGGCATTGAAAGCATAGGTCGGCGAACCCTCCAGCAACCAGCCCTTGTTGAGGGCGGCAGTGACCTTGTGGCAGAACGAGGCGTCGTCGGGACCGGTCAGGAAGCGGTAGAGTTTCATCAGGCGGGCCTTCTTGCAGAAATCAGGCGAGCTTTATGAACCAGAGCTTCAGCTTGGACAAGATGTAGCCGTTCGATCATTCGCCCGTTCACATTGATGACATTGAGGCCACTGGCGTCAGGATCGGCAAAGGCCGATATGATTGCCTCGGCTTCCGCAATCTCTTCCAGGCTCGGCCCGAAATGCCGGTTGGCCACTTCGATCTGTGCGGGATGGATCAGCATCTTGCCGGCAAAACCCATGGCGCGGCCCTGCCCGCATTCGGCGTCGAAGCCTTCGCCATCTCGGAAATCATTGAAGACGCTGTCGAGCGCATCGAGCCCATAGGCCTTGACCGCCAGAATGACCTGCATCAGCCAGGGCACGAGATAGGTCCGCCCCGGCTGGGGAAGCACGCCCGTTTCCTTGCGCAGGTCATTGAGCCCGACGACGAGACAATCGAGCCTTGAACCCGCCGTGCGGCCGGATCCGGCGATCGACCCGACATTCAGCACGCCGCGCGGCGTCTCGATCATCGCCCAGATGCGCAGCTCCTCCGGCGCATCCGCAGCGGCAAGCAGATCGCTGACGTCAGTGACATCCTGAGGCTCGTCCACCTTCGGCAGCAGCACGGCGTCGGGCAAAAGCGCCTTGACCAGATCGAGATCCGCCGCTCCGAATTCGGATGACAAAGAATTGATGCGGATAATCCTTTCCTTGCCCTCAAGCGGCGGCCCGGCAAAAAAGGCCCGCAGATTTTCCCGCGCCTGCCCCTTTTTCTCGGGCGCCACGGAATCCTCCAGGTCGAAAATAACCGCATCGCAATCAAGGGAATGGCTTTTTTCAAGCGCCCGCAGGTTGATCGCGGGCACGCTCAGCACCGAGCGGCGCAGATTGAAGGAACGGAGAGGGGTTGTTCGGCTCATCAATCATTAGTGCCAAGCTTCGCAAAGCCCGGCAAGACAACAAAAAGCCATGCTTGCCTTGCAGAGAGAAAAAAGAAGGACAACATTCCTTTCTGTAGAAAGGTATCAAACCCATGCAGAACATTCGCTCCATCTTCTTCATGCTTGCCGGCGCCACCGTTTTTGTCGCCATGCTGCTTTTCACCTTTTCGGTGACGCTTGCTGTCGGCGGCATCCTGACCGTGCTCATGGTCGGCCGCGCCCTTTCGATGAAGATGAAGCCCGCTCCAGTCCGTGCCAAGGCAAATAACGGCCAACGCGAGATGCGCATCTGGAACGACGGTCGCGGCACGATCATCGATCTCTAAGCAGCTTCACTTAAAAAAAACCGACCGACATTGTCGCATCATGCGTCCTTGATACGTCTTTGAAGCAGCCAGGCATTCAGCCGGCGCTTGAACACGATGGAGGATGAGCATGGATACGACGACGGAAAACAATCCGGCCAAGCTGCCGCCGGTCAAGAATGGCTTGCTGCCCTATCTGACGGTCGACGGCGCGGTGAAGGCCGCGGAATTCTACAAGAGGGCCTTCGGCGCCGAACAGGCCCATCGGGTACCGGTCGATGAGAGCGGCCGGACGATGCATATTCATCTCTACATCAACGGCAGCTCCTTGATGCTGGCGGATGCCTATCCCGAATACGGACACCCCTTCAAAGGCCATGAAGGCTTCGCCATCCAACTGGTCATCGACGATATCGATTTCTGGTGGGAGCGCGCGGTGGCGGCCGGCGCCGAAGTCGTCATGCCGATCGAACTGATGTTCTGGGGCGACCGCTACGGCCAGCTTCGCGATCCGTTCGGCGTCCTCTGGGGCTTGAACGCGCCCAGCAAATAACGGCCCCATTCAACGGGTGGGCCGCGCGAAACGCCGCGTGGCCGCCACTTTCGAAAGATTCTCCTTCATTTCGGCGAAAAACTGGACTAGATGCAAATTCAGGAAAGTACGTTTGCTGAAATGGAGCATGGTCATGGATAAATTCGTGAAGCTGACGGGCGTTGCAGCGCCCTTGCCGGTCGTCAACATCGACACCGACATGATCATTCCGAAAGACTATCTGAAGACCATCAAGCGCACCGGCCTCGGCAAGGGCCTTTTCGCCGAAGCCCGCTATAACGAAGACGGCTCCGAAAATCCCGATTTCGTGCTGAACAAGCCGGCCTATCGCGATGCCAAGATCCTGGTCGCCGGCGACAATTTCGGCTGCGGTTCCTCGCGCGAACACGCTCCCTGGGCGCTGCTCGATTTCGGCATCCGCTGCGTAATCTCCACGAGCTTCGCCGACATTTTCTACAACAACTGCTTCAAGAACGGCATCCTGCCGATCAAGGTCAGCCAGGAAGATCTCGACAAGCTGATGGACGACGCGTCGCGCGGCTCCAACGCCATCCTGACCGTCGATCTGGAGAACCTCGAAATCACCGGTCCGGACGGCGGCTCGATCAAATTCGATCTCGACGCTTTCAAGCGCCACTGCCTGCTGAACGGCCTCGACGATATCGGCCTGACCATGGAAAAGGGCAAGGCGATCGACGAATTCGAAAAGAAGAACGCCGCTTCGCACCCCTGGGCCGCTTAAAACCCGAACGGATGACGATCGATCGAGCCGGGCTTTCGCCCGGCTTTTTCTTTGCTCTAAAGCATGCCGCGCAAAAGTCCCCACCGGTTTTGCGGCAACGACCTGCTGCAACACAGAACCTAAAGCGCGAGGAGCGAATCTGAGAAAACGCGACGCGCTTTAGAGATCAGAGAAATTTCTCTTTCCAGAGCCTCAACTTTTCCAGCGACACGCCGATGCCGCCGCAGACTTCCATCAGCGGATTGTCGAAGCGAGCAAGCAGCCCGGCATGCACATCGGCAACGGCAAGGGCGGCACCGCAGGCCGGCTCGACCAGGATGCGCTGCGCATCGGCAAATTTCAGGCAAGCGGCAATGGCGTCGGCGTCGCTGACGAGAACGCTTTCGATCGGATGCCGTTTCGGCAGGTCGAAGACATGCGGGGCCACCTGCCGCGCGCCGAGCGATGTAGCGATCGAGGTGATTGCGGGCAGGGCGACGCGCTCATTTGCCTTGAGGCTCTCATGCAGCGAAGCTGCCCCTTCGGTTTCGACGGCAATCACAGGCACGTCGGGCAGCCCGTTTCGCTTCAGCCCCTCGACAATGCCGGCAAGCAGCCCGCCGCCGCCGACGCTGGTGACGACACAGTCAAATTTTGCACCCTTCGCCACCACTTCGTCGATCAGCGTCGCATGGCCATCCCACAGAAGCGGATGGTCGAAAGGATGCACATAACTTGCCTTGCGGCTGCGGGCGAGTTCGACCGCGTGGGCATTGGCTTCGTCGAAAACGGCTCCGTACACGAGGACATTGGCGCCGGTTGCGGCAATCGTCTGCCGGACATCGGCCGCCGTCGTCTCCGGCACGACGATCGTGACCGGCACGCCGAGCGCCCGGCCGGCATAGGCCGCGGCAATACCGGCATTGCCGCCGGAAGCACAGAAGATCTCGCGCGCGCCATTGTCCACCTCGTGCCGGCAAAGCCGGCCGACGCCGCGCAGCTTGAAGCTGCCGGAGGGCTGCAGTGCATCGAGCTTCAGCCAGAGCGGCTTGCCGCTGGCGCTGTAATCAGGCGCTGTTCGAGCCAGAGGCGTGTCGAGATGAAGAGGCGCTGAAGGCATGGAAACATTCCCGAAATAAATGCTGGAGCCTACCGTTCTATTCCAGTTGAAGGCGTCGGAGCAACCATCGGCGCTGAGAGCGAAGCGTACCGATTCACCCGTTCTCTCGCTTGAAATGCCCATTTCCGGGGTCTAAGAAGCCGCAGCTTGTTTTTCCAGGAGGGCTCCATGACAGCGCGCAATCTTTTCCTGCTGCCGGGTGACGGCATCGGTCCCGAGGCGATGGGCGAGGTCCGCAAGATCATCGCCTATATGAACGAGGCGATGAATGCCGGTTTCGTCACCGACGAAGGCCTCGTCGGTGGCTCCGCCTATGATGCACATGGCGCGGCGATCTCGGAAGCCGACATGCAGAAGGCACTTGCCGCCGATGCCGTTCTGTTCGGCGCCGTCGGCGGCCCGAAATGGGATAGCGTGCCTTATGAGGTGCGCCCGGAAGCCGGTCTGCTTCGCCTGCGCAAGGACCTGCAGCTCTTCGCCAACCTGCGCCCCGCCATCTGCTATCCGGCGCTCGCCTCAGCCTCGTCGCTGAAGCCGGAACTGGTCGAAGGCCTCGATATCCTGATCATCCGCGAGTTGACCGGCGGCGTTTATTTCGGCGAGCCGAAGGAAATCATCGATCTCGGCAACGGCCAGAAGCGCGGCATCGACACGCAGGTCTACGATACCTACGAGATCGAACGCATCGCCGGTGTCGCCTTCGAAATGGCCCGCACGCGCCAGAACCGCGTCTGCTCCATGGAAAAGCGCAATGTCATGAAGTCGGGCGTGCTCTGGAACCAGGTGGTGACCGAGACGCACAAGGCGAAATATTCCGACGTCCAGCTCGAACATATGCTCGCCGATGCCGGCGGCATGCAGCTGGTGCGCCAGCCGAAGCAGTTCGACGTCATCGTCACCGACAATCTGTTCGGCGACATGCTCTCCGACGTCGCCGCGATGCTGACCGGCTCGCTCGGCATGCTGCCGTCGGCCTCGCTCGGCGCGCCGGACGGCAAGACCGGCAAGCGCAAGGCGCTTTACGAGCCGGTGCATGGCTCGGCCCCCGATATTGCCGGCAAGGGCATCGCCAATCCGATCGCCATGATCGCCTCCTTCGCCATGTGCCTGCGTTACTCCTTCAATCTGGTCAAGGAAGCCGACGACCTGGAAAAGGCCATCGCCAACGTGCTCGACAAGGGCATCCGCACCGGCGACATCATGGCCGAGGGCGCAAGGCAGGTCGGCACCGTCGAGATGGGCGATGCGATCCTTGCCGAGTTCAAGACGCTTTCCGCCTGATATATTTCACGTGAAACAGTACCGGCCCTCCGCATTCCATGCGGAGGGCCTTTTATCTGAGGTCGGCGGCCGCACCGCTTGGTCGAATTCTCCGAAGCGGACTATCCTCGGCCACAATCTCGTGTATTTTTGCGCCGGATTTCACGAGCGCACGACCGAGAACTGGCATCGATTTTCGGCCATGCACATTCGAACGGACGATGGAATGCGGGCATTTTGGGCTTCCCTGGACAGGCGCTGGCGCCGCAACGGCGTCGGCATGCCGCCTTTGCGCTGGCAGGCCTGCCTCTTCATCACGCTCAATGCCGTGATCCTTTCCATGCTGCTCTTCGATGCGCCGATCGGCGCCAGCGAATTTCCCGCGCCGGTGAAACAACTCGGCCAGACTCTGACCGGATTCGGCGATTCCGCCTGGCTTATCTACACCAGCATCCTGCTCTTCTTTCAGGGCAGGGCCGGCTACAAACTTTTGAAGACGGCACGCTCCAGGGCTCAGGCGCTCTATGTCAGCTGGATCGGCGCCTATCTCTTCACTACCGTGGTCTTCTCAGGTCTCCTCGCCAATCTGCTGAAGCGGGCGATCGGCAGGGCGCGTCCCGATCATTTCCACGATTTGGGCATGTTTTCCTTCACGCCTTTTTCAGGCCATGCCGCTTTCGAAAGTTTTCCCTCCGGCCATTCCACCACGGTTGGCGCCTTCTTCGCCGCCTCCGCCCTGCTGCTCCCGCGTTACCGCGTCCTGTTCATCGCCTGCGCCATCTGGCTCGGCATGACGCGCGTCATGGTCGGCGCCCATTATCCGAGCGATGTCATCGCCGGCCTTGCCTTCGGCGGCTGGTTCTCGTTGCTGACGGCGATCGTCTATGCCCGCTGCGGCCTGCTCTTCAAGCAGGCTCCGGACGGCTGGCCGATCGCAAAACGGCTTTTCCCTGACATAGAAAAGCCCGGCGCCTTGTGAGCGCCGGGCTGTTTATTCAAGCGTCTCACCTGCGGCGGATCAATCCATCGCGTGGATATCCCTGTTCTTCGTTTCCGGCAGGAAGATCAGGCCGATCACCAGGGTGATCGCCGCAAAGACGATCGGATACCAGAGACCGTAATAGATATCGCCTGCCGCAGCGCTCATCGCAAAGGCCGTCGCCGGCAGCAATCCGCCGAACCAGCCGTTGCCGATATGATAAGGCAGCGACATGCCAGTGTAGCGGATGCGGGTCGGGAAGAGCTCTACCAGCAGGGCCGCGATCGGGCCATAGACCATCGTCACATAGATCACCAGGACGAACAGGATGGCGATCGTACCGATCCAGTTGACGCGGGCCGAGTCGGCAACCATGGCGAAGGTGCCGCCGTTGGCGATGTTGTAGACCGCCATGTCGGTGACGCCATTGGCCTCATCCGCCGTCAGCAGCTTGCCTTCGACCAACTTGGCTGCCGGCATGGTTTCCTTCTCGCCGGCGCGCACGGCCTCGGCATTGAGCGCCAGTTCCGGATTGGCGGCGATAAAGGCATCGAGCTTGGCATCCGGCACCTTGGCGACGCCGCGCTTCAGCGGGTAACCGGCATCGTGAAGAGCGATGTTGACGCCCTTTTCGAAAGCAGCGGTCATGCCCTTTGCCTTGTCGCCGGCGGCAGCGGCGTCGAAGCTCGAAACGGTCGCGTTACCGACCTTCACCGTCGCCGGCTGTCCGGCGGGGCCGGGCACGACGTCATAAGGCACCGAGTTCTTGGTCAGGAACGCCGTCGCAACGTCGCAGGAGCTGGTGAATTTCGCCGTGCCCGTCGGGTTGAACTGGAACTTGCAGTCCGCCGGATCGGCCGTGACCGTCGCGCGGATCGAGGCCTGCGCTTCGGCAAGTGCCGGGTTTGCCGTCCAGGTCATCGCCTTGAACAGCGGATTATAGGTCACCGCCGCGATGAGAAGGCCCGCCATGATGATCGGCTTGCGGCCGATCCTGTCGGAGAGGCCGCCGAAGATGACGAAGAATGGCGTGCCGAGGAAGAGGGCAATAGCGACCATGACATTGGCCGAGAAGAGGTCGACCTTCAGCACGTTCTGCAGGAAGAACAGCGCATAAAACTGGCCGCCATACCAGACGACCGCCTGGCCCATGGTGGCGCCGAGCAGCGCGATGAGTGCGATCTTGGCGTTCTTCCACTGCCCGAACGCTTCGGTTAGCGGCGCCTTGGAGCCCTTGCCTTCCGCCTTCATGCGCTGGAACGCCGGCGATTCGTTCATCTTCAGGCGAATCCAGACCGAAATACCGAGCAGCACGACCGACACCAGGAACGGGATGCGCCAGCCCCAGGCAGCGAATTGAACCGGCCCCATCAGCGACTGAACCACGATGATGACGATCAACGACAGGAACAGGCCGAGCGTTGCCGTCGTCTGAATCCAGGAGGTGAAATAGCCGCGCCGGCCGTTCGGCGCATGTTCGGCGACATAGGTTGCCGCACCGCCATATTCACCACCGAGCGCCAATCCCTGCAGCAGGCGCAGACCGATCAGGATGATCGGAGCGGCGATGCCGATGCTGGCGGCTCCCGGCAGGATACCAACGAGGAAGGTCGACATGCCCATGATCAGGATCGTCACCAGGAAGGTGTATTTACGGCCGACGAGATCACCGAGACGGCCGAACACCAGCGCACCGAAGGGACGCACCAGGAAGCCGGCGGCAAAGGCGAGCAGCGTGAAGATGTTGCGGGTCGCCTCGGGATATTGGGTGAAGTAGGTCGCGCCGATATAGGTGGCGAGCGAACCGTAGAGATAGAAATCATACCATTCGAAAACGGTGCCGAGCGAAGAGGCGAAGATGACCTTCTTCTCCTCGCCGGTCATCGGACCGGCCTTCGCGCCGTCGATGCTTGCGACATTTGCCATTGTCTGTCCTCCACAGAGTGATGAGCAACGCGGGCGGCCTGCTCTCCTCAAGCATACCCCTGGCCGCGACACGCCTGACGAGAGTGTGCCAGAAACGGCCGACCAAAAAGAGGGATGCTTTGGGATTATGACTTTAGTCTAATGACGGCAGGCTTTGTCTTGCCGGTCCGGCTGCCGGTCGGCCCCTCTTCGGCAATAGAATTTCAGAGGGTCTTCAGGCCGTGACGGTGGAACTGCTAGGCTCTCAGCGCCTGGGCCGGCGATTGCCGATAAGCAAGCACCGCCGGCAATGCGGCGAGAATGGCGGCAAAGGCAAGCAGCACGGCCGCAAGTCCAGCATCTTCGCCGGAAAATCCGACCGGCATGGCGATGCCGCTCGTCTCGGAGAATAGGCCGGACAAGATCAGCGCTGCAGCAAAACCGAGTGCGAATCCAAGTGCGATGCCGACCGCCACCAGGAAAAAGAATTCCAGGAAGACGATGCCGAAGACCGCTCCGCGCGGCGCGCCGAAAGCTCTGAGCGCGCCGATCTGGCGGCGGCGCTGGCCGATGTGGATGACCGTGACGAGCACGAGCGAGGCTGCGACCAGCACTTGCGCGCCGGAAGCGACCGCCACGAGGATCTGCTTGGCGTCGCCGAGCGTGGCATAGAGATTGGTCAGCACTTCGCCGGGAAAGACGGCGACAGTATTGCCTCTGCGGTAGTCCTGTCGGAGCTTATAGGCGGCGGCGATCGTCTTCGGCTTGACGAGGATGGCCGGAAGGCCCGGCGTATCTGCCGTCCAGGTCTCGTTGAGCGCGGCATCCGGGTCGAGCTTGCCGTGATGCTCGTGCTCGTCGTGATCGCCGCCGTCCCGAGCGTGATCGTGTCCGGCCGCCTCGGCGCCCTCCGAACGCTCGTTCGCCTCCAGCCCGTGAATATGCCAGACGGCCTGGATGGGAACGAGAATGGCCCGGTCCCAGGCCGTGCCCGTCGGCCGCAGGCGGCCGGCGACATGATAGACGAGTTCGGTATGGGTCTCGCCCCCTTCTTCGGCCGAACCATGCATCGGCTTGATTTCATCGCCGAGCGAGAGCCTGACCGCGGAGCCGATTACCGCCTCTCCCTCATGCGCGAAAACCTTGCCCTCGGCAAAGCCGCCGGACAATTTGTCTGCCAGCATCACCGTCGTGCCGACGATCGGATAGCCGGAGAAAGAATCGCCGAAGCCGATCGGCGCCGCCCAATCGACACGGGGATCGGCGGCAAGCCTGGCAAGCACCTCGCCCGGCATCAGCGGCAGGGGCGAGGGCTGCAGGAAAACGGAGGACAGCACGAGTTGCGTCTCGCTGCCGCCGGCGCCGATGACAAGGTCGAACTTGTCGGCGGCGCGCGCGCTGCCGAGCCGAAGCGCCCGCTCCTGCAGGACGACGGAAACGCCGAGCGCGGTCGCAAGCGCCACCAGCAGCACGACGACCAGCGATCCCGCCCAGAGGCGGCGAAGATCGGCAAGGATGAAGCGGATCATGCAGCTTCTCCCGCCGTCGCAGCGGAATCCTCTTTGATCCGGCCGGAGCCGAAGATGATGCGCCGGTCGAGGCGGCCCGCGAGGCGCTGATCGTGCGAAACGATGATCAGCGTGCTGCCTTCGGCAACGGCAAGATCGAGGATGAGATCGCCCACAGCCTCGCCGCTTTCGGCGTCCAGGCTTGCGGTCGGCTCGTCGGCGATGATGACGCCGGGTTTGCGCAGCAGCGCACGGGCGATCGCCACGCGCTGCATTTCGCCACGCGACATGGTCTCGATCGTCTGGCGGGGGCGGGACAGGCCGACCGTGTTCAAAAGCGAATGCGCCCGCTCGATGAGAGCGGCCGTGGCAGCGCCGGCAAGCCGGGCGGGCAGTAGCACGTTTTCAAGTGCCGAAAGACCCGGGAAAAGATGAAACTCCTGCATCACCAGGCCGATATTGGCGGCGCGGAACCGGTCGCGCCGGCTTTCCGAAAAAGCGGCGATATCCTCGCCGTTCCAGCGGATGCGGCCCCGGCGCGTCCGCTCCAGGCCGGCAACGATATTGACGAAGGTGCTCTTTCCGGAGCCGGACGCCCCGGTGATCGCGACCCTGCTGCCGGCATCGATCGACAGGCGGCCGATCGCCAGCGCGGGCGAGGCGAGACCGGGGAAGGTAACGTCAAGGTTTTCGATATCGAGCGCGAGCATGTCGGATTCACACGGCAAAATATTCGGCCTGGCGGATGCGCAGCAGGCTGACGAAGCCGGTTTCCGGATCCGTCCAGGAACCATATTCCAGCGTGCCGCGCACTTCGATCGCCTGGCGCGGCTGCACGAAGGTCTGCTTTTCGCCGAGATAGATGACGACGATATTGTCGGGCCAGTCCGCGTCCGAGGAGCAGAAGGGGCAGAGCGACATCGGCACTTCGGTGAGCACAAAGAACTGCGCCTCGGCCTTGAGGGGTGGCGCCATAAAACCCCTCATACTGATTTCCTGGCCAGCAAGGCGCTTCACCTTGTCGGAGAATTCGAGGCCGAGCACGCCGTATTTGCCATAGAGTTCGTCGAAACTCAGCGAAGCGTCGGCGGCGCGAACGATAGAAGCGGCAAGGGGAAGCGCAACGGCAGCGCCGATCAGCCGGCGGCGGCTGAGATGCAGCGAAGAGAATATGTCCATGGCGACCTCCGGGAAACAAATCCCGGCCGCTGAACGGCCGGGACCATGATCGACAAAAGACGCAAGGCCGGCAAGCGGCCTTGCGGGATCGGCCAGAGCATGATGCCGAAAAGTGTGAGCGGTTTTCGGACGACATCATGCTCTATTTTTTCGATTAGATGCGGATTCAGATTTAGGCCGATCCGGCCTAAAATCATCCGCATCTAGAGATTAGTTCGTCTGCTTGGCGCCGAGCGCGAAGGTGTCGGCAAGCACGCGATAGACATCACTCTGTTCCATGTAACCATGGAAGCCTTCAGCGCCCGGGCCGGCCGACTGCAGAACGACGTCGTCGACGGCGTGGACGCCGCTCTCGCTGCTCTTCGGGAGATTACCCTGGACGAAGACCGCGCCGGGAACATCCTTATACTGCTCGTTGGCGACATATTCCTTCTTCTCGTTCTGGACAGCCGGAACGAACGGACCGTCGAGCTTCGGGCGGAAGGTCTCGTAATGATCCGGGCCGTTATTGGCGGCGAGGAAGAGGCGGCGGCTGACATCGACCTTATCGGGGTAACCGTCGCCGTTTTCGTCCTTGTAGTTCGGGAAGCCCGCTTCGGCATAGGTCCCGACCTTTTCGCGCATTTCCGTGCCCGGCTTCTCGTCATCGACGGTGCCGATGATGGAGACGCCGTGCGTGTGGTCGCCGGTGACGACGATTAGCGTATCGGGATGTGCCTTCTGGAATTCACGGGCAACGCCGATCGCCTGGTCGAATTCGATGGTTTCAAAGACGGCGCGATCCCAATCGAGCGGATGCGACATCTTGTCGATCGAGGAACCTTCGACCATCAGGAAGAAACCATCCGGATTCTTCGCGAGGCGCTCGAGCGCAACCTTGGTCATGTCGACGAGACCCGGCTGGTTCGGGAACTTGTCGACGGTGCCTTTCTTCAGGAATTCGCGATCAAGCGTGACGTCCATGTTGCCGGTGTGGAAGAGGCCGAGCAGATTGCCATCAGCCGAGGCATTGGCGGCAAGCTCGTTCTTGTCGGTCGCGAGCTTGTAGCCGGCATCCTGGAACAGCTTGATGTAATCCTGGTTGTCCTTGCGCTTGGAACCGGCGACTTCCTTGCCGAGGAAATAGGCCGAGCCGCCGCCGAGCAGAACTTCCGGCTCGACCTCGAGCAGCATGCCAACCACGTCCGCCTTGTCGTTGCGGTTGCGGGTGTGAGAGACAACGGCAGCCGGCGTGGCGTCTTCTACTTCAGCCGTCGCGACGATGCCGATCGACTTCTTGGTCATGCGGCGAACGGCTTCTGCAATGGTTTCGACGCGCGGATCATCGAGCGAGGCCGGCGTGCGGTCCGCATAAACGCCGAGCGCGTTGACGGCCGTCTTGTGGCCCGTCATGTAGGCCGACATGGTGTTGGCCGAGTCTGTGGCAACGGCGTTCGTCGACGACACGCCGATGAAGGCCATATGATCGAAATCGTCCATGTTCAGGCGGCCATTCGCTTTGCCTTCGGTCATGCCCTTGGACATGATGCGGGCGGCAGTGCGATGGGCGACGGAAAGGCCGTCGCCGAGCAGGAAGATGATGTTCTTGGCCTTCGGCTGGCCGGCGGTTTCGTAAACGTTCCAGGTGACGGACTTCGTTGCGTCACCGGCAGCGACCTCGACCTTGTAGGCGCCGGGAGCGGAAATCTTCAGGCCGCGCAGCAGCAGAGCGGAACCGAGGGGCTTGTCTTCCTTGCCCTTTTCCAATTCGATGAATTGCGCTTCGCCACCGAGGACGGTCTTGTAATCCTGGCCGTTGACGGTGATCTTCACGTCTTCCGGCTTAACCTGCTTGTCGAGCTCGACTTTGAAGTCGAACGGCGAGCCGGCGAGGATCGTCGCGCGATCAAGCGGATAGACCGTCGTCGCCTGAGCGGCGCCGGCGAGAATGGTGGTGGCCGCAAAGGCGGCGAGAAGCATACGCATGGAAAACCCCCGTTTTCGGTGCAGATATTAACAACCGGGCCGGGATACCCCCGGGTGATGACAGCGGCATGACAAAACGCCGCAGGACGACACCGCTCCTTCCGCCTGCGAGCGCCGACGCAAAAACCTTGACTCCTGTGGAAAACCTTCTAAGAGCAACAGCGGAAAAGGAATCTCCATGGTTCACGACGAACACGCCATTGCCGCATGCAATGACCGGGCACGAGTTGCCGGGGTGGATATTGCCGTTCCGGTTTCTGCCAAAACCAAGGCCAAAACGACGACGAAAACCGTCTGACGTCTCTGGCCTGCCGCTCTCTCCCCGGCTCGGCTGGGGACAGGAAGACGCGATCCGTCGCGCCTTTCCCCCTCACCGGACAAGAGGAGAGAAGAGAAAGAGAGCTTGAGAAATGGGTTTCAAAGTAGCAGTTGCGGGAGCGACCGGAAATGTCGGTCGGGAGATGCTCAACATCCTCTCCGAACGAGGCTTTCCCGCCGATGAGGTCGTGGCACTCGCCTCGGCGCGTTCGCAGGGCACCGAGGTGTCGTTCGGTGACCGGACATTGAAGGTCTCCAATTTGGAGAACTACGATTTCTCCGACACCGACATCTGCCTGATGTCGGCCGGCGGCGAGGTTTCCAAGAAATTTTCGCCGAAGATCGGCCAGCAGGGCTGCGTCGTCATCGACAATTCCTCGGCCTGGCGCTACGACGCCGACGTGCCGCTGATCGTGCCGGAAGTGAACCCGGATGCCATCAGCCAGTTCACCAAGCGCAACATCATCGCCAATCCGAACTGCTCGACCGCCCAGCTGGTGGTGGCGCTGAAGCCGCTGCATGACTTCGCCAAGATCAAGCGCGTCGTCGTCTCGACCTACCAGTCGGTCTCCGGCGCCGGCAAGGACGGCATGGACGAACTCTTCAACCAGACCCGCGCCGTCTTCGTCGCCGATCCGATCGAGAACAAGAAGTTCACCAAGCGCATCGCCTTCAACGTCATCCCGCACATCGACAGCTTCATGGAAGATGGCTACACCAAGGAAGAGTGGAAGGTGCTGGCCGAGACCAAGAAGATGCTCGACCCGAAGATCAAGGTGACCTGCACCGCGGTGCGCGTACCGGTTTTCATCGGCCATTCGGAGTCGGTCAACATCGAATTCGAAAACGAAATCACCGCCGACCAGGCCCGCGACATCCTGCGCGATGCACCGGGCTGCCTCGTCATCGACAAGCGCGAGAACGGCGGCTACATCACGCCTTACGAATCCGCCGGCGAAGACGCGACCTATATTTCGCGCATCCGCGAGGATGCGACGGTCGAAAACGGCCTCAATATGTGGGTGGTTTCCGACAACCTGCGCAAGGGCGCGGCGCTGAACGCCATTCAGATCGCCGAGCTGCTGGTCAATCGTGGCCTGGTCAAACCGCGCAAGCAGGCCGCCTGATACCATTTGTAAACCCTAAGCTGTTAAAGCCCCTGCTCGATGAGCGGGGCTTTTCCAAGCAAATACAGATGTATAAGCGTTCGCTAAAAGGATCGTGACAAAATCGCGGGTGACTGGCATTCTCTTGCCCGCCTAAAAGCTATGCAGATCGAGAGCGGGGTTTCTCAATGCGCATGACAAAGTTGTTTCTGGCGGCCGCTGCGGCAATCGGCGTCCTCCATGCGGTTCCGGCGTTCGCGCAAGGACCGCAATGTGGCAATACCAGTGCCGGCTTCGACGCCTGGGTCGCCGATTTCAAACAGACGGCAGCCGCGAACGGCGTCAGCCAGTCGGTGCTCAGCCGTGCCTTCGCCAACGTTAACTACAACAAGCCGACGATTGCCGCCGACCGCGGCCAGAAAAGCTTCAAGCTGTCCTTCGACGCCTTCATGCAGAAGCGCGGCGGTGCCGCCGTCATTTCCCGCGGCCGTTCGATGAAGGCGGCCAACCAGGCGCTTTTTGCCTCGATCGAGCGTCGCTTCGGCGTTCCCGCCGGCCCGCTGATCGCCATCTGGGGCATGGAGACCGGTTTTGGCAGCTATATGGGTAATCAGCACACGCTGTCGGCTGTTTCGACCCTTGCCTATGACTGCCGTCGTTCGGATTATTTCACCGACCAGCTCTATGCCGCGCTCCAGCTCGTCTCGGAGGGGTATCTGAGCCCGCAGGCCAAGGGCGCCGCCCATGGTGAAATCGGCCAGACGCAGTTCCTGCCGAGGAACGTCGTGCGTTTCGGCGCCGACGGCGATGGTGACGGTCGTGTCGACATGGTCGGTTCCCGCGCCGATGCGCTGGCCTCGACCGCCAATTTTCTCAAGGGCCATGGCTGGCGGGCCGGCGCCGGTTATCAGCCGGGAGAGCCGAATTTCGTTGCCATCCAGGGCTGGAACGCTGCCAGCGTCTATCAGCAGGCGATTGCCTATATCGGCCAGCAGATCGACGGCGGCAGATAAGCCTGCATAGACAACGACCCTGCGAAACGCCGCTGCTATATGCGGCGTTTTTCATAGGCGGGAATCGAAACCACCGCCAGAAGCCGCCTTGCGGCGCTCCTCCTGCGGCGGAGCCGGCACGACCGGCCCCGAAACGACGCAGTTGCGGCCGGAGGCCTTGGCGGCGTAAAGCGCCAGATCTGCGCGTTTGACAAGATCCTCGAAGTTCCGGCTTGCGCCGTCGTTTGCCCGGCCGGCACATCCGAAACTCGCCGTGACCTTGAGCCGCTCGCCGCTCGGTAAAGCGATTTCCGCCATCTCGATCGCCAGCCGCACTCGCTCGGCGACGACTGCAGCGCCGTCTGGCGTCGAATCCGGCAGAAGCGCCAGGAACTCCTCGCCGCCGTGACGCACCAGCAGATCGAAGGAACGGAAATTCTCGCGCGCGACGCCCGCGACATGGCGAAGCACGGCGTCGCCGGCGTCATGACCGTTGAGATCGTTGATCTTCTTGAAATGATCGAGATCGAACAGCACGACGGATATCCAGCGCGATCCGTGTTCGGCCTGGGTAAGAAGCGCCGACGCGGCGACCTCGAAGCCGCGCCTGTTGTACAGGCCGGTCAAGAGGTCGGTCTGGGCAGCGTTGCGCAACTCCCCCACCAGCGCCTCGCGATCCTGCGTCAGCCGGTCGATCAGGCGCAGACCGCGTGCCGCCAGCACCAACACCAAAGTGGCGAGGATCAGCAGACCAGCACACAGCGCCAGAATCCGCGTCAAGTGCAGGTGCGAACGCGTCGAATAGTTCTCGCCGGTGTCATGAATGTCTCTGGCGGCCTCGATCATCTTCTGCTGCAGGAAACTCATGCGCTCGTTCTGCGCCGCGGCCCAGACGTCATGAACTGCGCGCGTCGGCCGCGATCCGGCGAGGATCGCATCGGTGATGGCATTCGCCTTCACCTGGCTGCTGCGACCGAGATAGCTGACGATATCGCGCTCGATCGGCGTCGCGGAGTGGAAGACCATGTGATCCATGCCCTCGCCGATCATTACTTTTCCCTGCACGAACAACTCCACCGGAAATCTGGCGGAAGGGCCGCGGTCGAGGTAACGGGTGCCGATGCCGGTGATCAGCCTTTCGCCGTAGTAGGTCAGCATGATGCCCATCAGCTGGTTCGATTTCTCGAGCAGCACAGGATCGTTGATCAGCGGGGAGAGAGCATCGACGACGGCAAGCTGCTTGAGGGCCGCGTACCAGTAGATGGAACCGGGATCGCTGCCGTTATATCGGCCTTGGTCGACTGCACTTCGGGCGGCGACGATGCGGCTATAGGCGAGGCTGAGAGCAGATAATTCACCGACGAGCCCTTCGTCGAGCACATCGCGGGCAGGCAGGCTGGCATAGAAGGCCCGACGTTCGTCATCGAGCGTCGCCCGGCTTCGCTGCATGTCGATTGCAGTCCGGCTGCTGGGGTAAGCGAGATATTCGCGCGTGGCACCAATTTCGCTGAGGATCTCGGTTGCGGCGATGGACCCGCCGCGGGCAAGCACGTCAGCGAATTGTCGGTCTTTCTCGAGATTCCTGTAATGGTTGACCGAAGTCCGGATGACGACGACGCCTTCGATCAGCATGAACACGAAGGGCAGCATGATAGCCGCCAGGATAACCTTTTTGATGGTTTCGAACTTCATCGCCAATCGCCACGGTGATCAAGACGTCGCTCGTGCGCGACCAATTCCGGGAGCTTAACAACAATCCTTAAAAAACTGATAAACCCGTCGGGCCCTCAGATCTCGGGACGAATGAAGTCACGCGTCTCGGCGTCCATAACCCAGAGTTCACCCGTCGATATGTCGAACCAGGCGCCGTGGAGATGAAGATTTCCCGCTTCCTCTTGCGCCTTGATATTGGGAAAGCTTCTGAGATTGTCGATCGAGTTGCGGATAGAAACACGTTCCAGCGCCGTCTGCCGCTCGGCCGCCGTCATCACGTCATTGCTCTGGATCTGCTCGGCGGCCGGCTTGACCAGCGACATCCACCGGCCGATGAAATCACCGGGGGACAATGGCTCGGCATTGGGATCGAGTGCGGCACGGATGCCGCCGCAGCGGCCATGACCCATCACGACGATATCCGTGACCTTCAGTGCCTGTACCGCAAATTCAAGCGCCGCCGATGTCGAATGGAAGTGACCGTCCGGCTCGTAGGGCGGCACCATATTGGCGACGTTGCGGATAACGAAAAGCTCGCCCGGACCGGCATCGAAAATCAGCTCGGGAGCCGCCCGTGAATCCGAACAGGCAATCACCAACGTGCTCGGGCTCTGGCCGTTTTCGGCGAGTTGCCGATACCGGTCGCGGGCATCGGCATAACGCCCGTTCATAAAGTTGCGATAACCGTCCAGAAGGGTGTTTGGAAAACGCTGCATGCTTCTGGATTAGCGCGGGCCGAAGACAAGATCAACTGCTGCACCGCAAAATGAGCATCCTGGTAGATGCATCATTTTTTCCGTCGCTGCGCCGGATGCACGAGCCGGCGCATCTGCACCATGGCCATCGGCGTCGAAAGACTGGACGCGTCGCTTGCCAGCATCAACTCGTTGCTGCCGCGCTTGACGGCTCGCGCCAGCACTTCGAACACGCTGGCAGTGGCAAGCTGCAAGGCCTTTTCATCCTCGAGGCCGGACAGCAGGCGCGACAGGAAAACCGCAGCCAGCAGGTCGCCGAGACCATTCGGCGGATTGTCGACGACGCGGTGCTCGGCAAGAAGCGCGTGACGGCCGGAAAGGTAGAGGTTGCCGGTGCCACCCGCCATCATCGGCACCGCCGAGGTGACGAGCATGCGCGACGGCCCGAGCGCCAGCGCCGCCTCCATGATCGCACTGTTGTCGTCGAGCGCTGCTCCCGACAGCCAGGCGAGCTCGTAGCGGTTCGGCGTCGCCACCGAGGCGAGCGGGATGAGATGGTCACGAATGGCCTCGGCAGTGGCTTCCGGCACGTATAGGCCACCGAGGTCACCCATCACGGGATCGCAGACATAGAGCAGTTCGGGATTGTTTTGCCGGAGCGCAGCGATCAGCCGGGCGACGGAGCGCGCCTGGGCGGCATTGCCGAAATAGCCTGAAAGCACAGCTCGGACTTCACCGATCCAGGGCGCACGGATCAGATCGTCGATCGCCGCGTCGAAGTCGGCTTCAGCAAATGTCAGCCGCGTCGAACGGCCATGGCCGGGATGCCAAGGCAGAACGATGGTCGGCAGCGCCCAGACCGGATGGCCGAGCGTCTCCAGCGCAAAAACCGCCGCCCGGTTGCCGACCGAGCCACGCACGACATGGCTGGAGATGACGATGACTGCGCCCGCTGCATTTTCCGACATGGTATCAAGGTCCGCATGATGATGGCGTTTGATGATATTTTTGACGCCACGCTGTCAACCATTCTTCATGCGGGCATGGAAATGTGCGGCGGTAGAAAAAACGAAAACAGGTCCGTCTACGTTGGTTTTGGCTACGAAATCGGAAAAATCTCCGACAATTTCCCATTTCCGGCGTCAAAAAAGCACCAAAACCATCCCGCTGGTCCCTATTTTAGAGATTTTTTCGAAGAGTCTTCTGCTAGCTTGCAGAAAATCAGTCCATAGCGGGAGGCGATCCATGGCTGTCAGAAACAATCCGAAGCGAGAAAAACAGATCGAAGGCGCACGACAGATCGCCAAGACCACGGGCGAGGCCCATCTCGATCCGGAAATTCTCTTCGGCCGGGCAAGCAATGACGATCTCGAACGCTACACACCTGAAATGCTGGCGCTTTCTGCCGTGCATTCGGCAAGAGAACTTGCCGCCTGGAACGGCAAGACCCCGCGCGTCAGTATCGACACCATCGGCGGTGTTGCGCCTGACGGCATTGCCGTCTCGGTGCTTTCGGTCACCGACCGGAATATGCCGTTTCTCTATGAATCGGTCATGGGCGAAGTGACGAGCACCCACCGCGATCTCTTCATGGCCGTGCATCCCATCCTGGTGATGGAAAAGGACAAGGCGCCTACGCTCTATTCCGCCGACCAGCCGAGCGATCCCGCCACACGCGTCAGCCATATCCAGCTTCATATCGCGCCGCTCAATTCCAGCCAGGCGGCCGATCTCGTCAAACGGATCCAAACCGTGCTCGAACAGGTCCGCCTATCGGTCTCGGACTGGAAGCCGATGCTTTCCAAGCTCGACGGCGTGATCGCCGAGCTCGCTGCCAACGGCGCGGGCCGCAGAAAGGCCGAACACGCCGAGGCGATCGCCTTCCTGAGCTGGCTGCGCGATGAGAATTTCACCTTCCTCGGCATGCGCGAATATGTCTATTCCGGCAAGGGCGCCGACGCCAAGGTCGAGCGGGACAAGGGGGCCGGCCTCGGCATTCTGTCCAATCCCGACGTTCTCGTGCTGCGCACCGGCAAGGATGCCGTGACGACGACGCCCGAGATTCTGGCCTTTCTCGACGGCCCCGACTTCCTGATCGTCACCAAAGCGAACGTGAAATCGATCGTCCATCGCCGTGCCTATATGGATTATGTCGGCGTCAAGCGTTTCGACGCCGAGGGCAACGTCACCGGCGAACTGCGCATCGTCGGCCTCTTCACCTCGACGGCCTATACGTCGCTCGCCTCGGAAATCCCGCTGCTGCGCTCCAAGATCGAGAAGGTTAAGGAGCATTTCGGCTTCGACCCGATGAGCCATTCGGGCCGCATGCTGGATAATACGCTGGAATCTTATCCGCGCGACGATCTTTTCCAGATCGACACGACGCTGCTTGCCAGCTTTGCCGAACAGATCAACGATCTGGCCGACCGGCCGCGCGTGCGCGCCCTGCCGCGCATCGACCATTTCGACCGCTTCGTCTCGGTGATCGTCTATGTGCCGCGCGAGGAATATGACTCGATCGTGCGCGAACGGATCGGCACCTATCTGAAGACCGTCTATGACGGCCGTGTCTCCGCCTATTACCCGGCTTTTCCCGAAGGCGGCGTGGCGCGCGTGCATTTCATCATCGGCCGATCCGGCGGCAAGACGCCGCGCATTCCGCAAGCCAAGCTGGAGCAGACGATCCGCGAAATCACCGCCCGCTGGGACGACCGCTTCGAAGTGCTGGCCGGGCCGAAGGCGCCGAAAATATCGGTCGACCAGGCCTTCCAGGATTCCTTCACGCCGGAGGAAACCGTGGCGGACCTCGCCGATATTGGCGCCTGCGCCGCCGGCGAGCCGCTGCGCATCCAGTTCTATCATCGCCAGGAAGACCAGGGCCGTATCCTTTCGCTGAAGATCTTCCATGCCGGCGGCCAGCTGGCGCTGTCACGGCGCGTGCCGCTTCTCGAGAATCTCGGCTTCAATGTCGTCAGCGAACGCACCTTCGATATCGGAATGCCCGCCGACGGCCAAACCAAGCTCGTCGTGCTGCACGACATGGAGCTCGAGACTCGCAACGGCCGCGACATCGACCTGCACCGTTATGGCGCCGCCCTCGAGGAAGCCTTCGTCGCCGCCTTCGCCGGCACGATCGACAATGACAGCTTCAACCGGCTGATCCTTTCGGCCGGGCTCTCGGCGCGTGAGACGAATGTGCTGCGCGCCTATGCGCGCTATCTCCGCCAAGCCGGCATCGCCTATTCGCAGGACTATATCGCAACGACGCTCGACAAGTATCCCGGCGTCGCCGCCGCCATTTTCCGGCTGTTCCACGATACGCTCGATCCCAAGCTTCAGGAGAAGGCCCGGGTGAAGAAGCTCGCCGAGCTGCACCAGGCGATCGAAGCCGAGCTTGCCGAGGTGCCGAGCCTCGACGACGACCGGATCCTGCGCCGCTACGTCAACATCGTCGACGCGACGCTGCGGACCAATTACTTCCAGAAGAACCCCGACGGTTCGCCGAAAGCGATGCTCGCCTTCAAGCTCGATCCGCATCTGGTCGACGGTCTGCCGCAGCCCAAACCCTTCCGCGAGATGTTCGTCTACGGCGTCGAGGTCGAAGGCGTGCATCTGCGCTTCGGCAAGGTGGCGCGCGGCGGCCTGCGCTGGTCGGACCGCGCCGAGGATTACCGCACCGAGGTGCTGGGTCTCGTCAAGGCGCAGCAGGTGAAGAACGCCGTTATCGTCCCGGTCGGCGCCAAGGGCGGCTTCTACCCGAAAAAGCTTCCCGTCGGCGGCAGCCGCGACGAAATCTTCAACGCCGGCCGCGAGGCCTATAAGACCTATATCCGCACCCTGCTGTCGATCACCGACAATATCTCCGGGTCCGAGATCGTGCCGCCGGCAGATACGGTGAGGCTTGACGGCGACGACCCCTATTTCGTCGTCGCTGCCGACAAGGGCACGGCAACCTTCTCCGACACCGCCAATGCGCTGGCGCAGGAAGCCGGTTTCTGGCTGGACGACGCCTTTGCCTCCGGCGGCTCGGCCGGATACGACCACAAGAAGATGGGCATCACCGCCCGCGGCGCCTGGGAAACCGTCAAACGCCATTTCCGCGAAATGGACATCGACATCCAGACGACCCCCTTCACCGTCGCCGGCGTCGGCGACATGTCGGGCGACGTCTTCGGCAACGGCATGCTGCTCTCGCCGAAGATTCGGCTCGTCGCCGCCTTCGACCACCGCGACATCATCATCGATCCTGATCCCGACATGGAAAAGACGCTGGCAGAACGTCAGCGGCTCTTCGATCTGCCGCGCTCGAGCTGGCAGGATTTCGACAAGGGCGTGCTTTCGAAAGGGGCGATGATCATTTCCCGCGCGGCAAAATCGGTGACGTTGACGCCGGAAGCAGTCGCTGCGATCGGCATCGACAAAGCCGTGGCGACACCCTTCGAGATCATGACGGCGATCCTGAAGAGCCCGGTCGACCTGTTGTGGTTTGGCGGCATCGGCACCTATGTGAAAGCGTCGTCCGAAACCGATACCGAAGTCGGCGATCGCGCCAACGATCCGATCCGCATTACCGCGGCGGAGGTCCGCGCCAAGGTGATCGGCGAGGGTGCAAACCTCGGCGTCACCCAGAAGGGCCGTATCGCCTACGGTCTCAACGGCGGGCGCTGCAATTCCGACGCCATCGACAACTCGGCCGGCGTCAACACCTCGGACGTCGAGGTCAACATCAAGATCGCGCTGGCGGCGGCCATGCATGATGGGCGGCTGACGCGGGCAAAGCGCGACCAGCTGCTTTCGTCGATGACCGGCGAAGTGGCAGCCCTCGTGCTGCGCAACAACTACCTCCAATCGCTGGCGATCTCGCTGACGGAGCGCAAGGGCACTGCGAACGGCCTGGAACTCGGCCGCTTCATGAGCGTGCTCGAGGCCGCCGGTCAGCTGAACCGCAAGGTTGAGACCTTGCCCGACGACCAGACCCTCGCCGAACGTTATACCGCCGGCAAGCCGCTGACGCGGCCGGAAATCGGCGTTCTGGTGTCCTACGCAAAGATCGTGCTCTTCGATGCGCTCACCGCCAGCGATCTGCCCGACGACCCCTATTTTGCCGCGACGCTGTCGAATTATTTCCCCGTAAAGATGCAGAAGTCGAACGCTGGCGATATCGCCGGCCATCGCTTGCGGCGAGAGATCGTCGCAACCGTGCTTGCCAACGAAGCGATTAATCGCGGCGGGCCGAGCTTCACCGTCGCCATGATGGACGCGACGGCGGCTTCTGCGCCAGAAGTGGTGCGCGCCGCAATCGTTGCCCGCGACGGTTTCGACCTCACCCGGCTCTGGGCCGAGACGGATGCGCTTGATGGCAAAATTTCGGGCGAGCTGCAGAACCGCATCTACGAGGAAATCAGCCACAGCTTTATCGTGCTGACGCGCCTGCTGTTGAAAACCGCCATGACCAGGGCGGACATGGCCGAGGTCATTAGCCGACTGCAGGCAGCCCTGAAGAAGCTGAGGCCGGCTTTCGCCGAACAGGCGGCCGGCGATGCCGCGGCCCGGCAGGCAGAATTTGCCCAGGCGGGCGTACCGGAAAAGCTCGCGGCCGAAATCGCCAACCTCCAGAGCTTCGCGCTGGTGCCGGAGATTATGCAGATTGCCGAGCGCACCGGCGAGCCGCTGGTGCGTGCGGCCGAAAATTATTTTGCAGTGTCGAAGACCTTCCGGATCGCCCGGCTGCTGGCGGCCGGCGGCCGGATCCTCACCTCCGATCACTACGAAAACCTGGCCCTTGCCCGCAGCATCGACCAGATCGCCAGCGCCCGGCGCGACATCGTCATCTCGGCCCTTTCGGACCACGGCAAGGAGAAGCTGCCCGTCCAGGCCTGGCATGCGCAGGATCGCGTCCGCATCAATCGGATCGTCGAGGAACTTTCGAGCCTCAGCGATAGCGGCGACCCCAATCTTGCGCGCATTACCGTGGCCGCAGGCATCCTGACCGATCTTGCGCGCGACCGGGCGAGGTGAGACAGTCCGCCAAAAAAGGAGCGGATGTTGAATCGCATTGACTGGACAGGGACGCAGCCGCCAAAGGCCACGGAGAAGGGCATCTGGGGGTGGATGTTCTTCGACTGGGCGGCGCAGCCCTTCTTCACGGTGGTCACTACCTTCATCTTCGGGCCTTATTTCGTCTCGCGCCTGACCGATGACCCGGTGTCGGCTCAGGCAATGTGGAGCAACATGGCGACGATCTCCTCGGTGATCATCGCCTTGCTCTCGCCCGTTCTCGGCTCGATCGCCGACCAGTCCGGTGCACGCAAGCCCTGGATCGGTTTCTTCGCGATCATCAAGATCGCCAGTCTTTTCGGCCTGTGGTTCGCAGCCCCCGGCTCACCGGTCCTCTATCCCGTGATCTTCATGATCCTCGCCTCGATTTCGGCGGAGTTTTCGATCGTTTTCAACGATTCGATGATGCCGCGGCTGGTCGCCAAGCACGAGGTCGGCAGGCTTTCCAACACCGCTTGGGGGCTTGGTTATCTCGGCGGCATGATCGTCCTGATTGCCGTCGTCACGCTTCTGGCGGCAAGCCCGGAAAGCGGCAAGACGATTCTCGGCCTCGATCCTCTCTTTGGCCTTGATCCCAGGACTGGCCAGGATGCGCGCATCACCGGGCCGATCTCGGCCGTCTGGTACCTGATCTTCATCCTGCCGATGTTCTTCTTCACGCCCGATGTCGGCAGAGGCCTGCCCTTCGGCACCGCCATCCGCGCCGGCCTGCGGGAGCTCAGAAACACCCTCGGCGAACTGAAAGAGCGGCGCGGCATCCTGAAATTCCTGATTGGCCGCATGATCTATCAGGATGGCGTCAACGGCCTGCTGATCCTCGGCGGCGTCTTTGCCGCCGGCATGTTCGGCTGGGCGACGATCGAGATCGGCCTTTACGGCATCATCCTCAACGTTGTCGCCATCTTCGGCTGCCTGATCGCCGGCCGGATCGACAAGGGCGTCGGTTCGAAGGTGACCGTCGTCATCAGCCTTACCATGCTGCTTCTCGCCACCATCGGCATCATCTCGACCGGGCCGGGCTACACGCTGTTCGGCCTGATGGCGCTGCCGACAACCGATTCCGGCGGCCTCTTCGGCACCGCGGCGGAAAAGGCCTATATCCTTTATGGCCTGCTGATCGGGCTGGCCTTCGGGCCGGTGCAGGCTTCGTCGCGCTCCTATCTCGCCCGCAGCGTCAGCCTGGAGGAAGCCGGCCGCTACTTCGGCATTTACGCCCTGTCAGGGCGCGCCACGAGCTTCATGGCGACGCTGCTCTTCTCGCTGGTGACCTATATCAGCGGCTCATCGCGGCTCGGAATGGCGACGCTGGTCCTGTTCCTCGCCGGCGGTCTGGTACTGTTGGTCCGCACGCCCTACCCGGCCGACCGGGCATAGGAATGCCCGGTCATTTCCGACACTTCTTCAGTGCCGGAAGTGGCGCATGCCGGTAAAGACCATGGCAATGCCGTGTTCATTGGCGGCATCGATGACCTCTTGATCACGCATTGAGCCGCCCGGCTGGATGACCGCCGTCGCGCCTGCGGCAATCATCGACAGGAGCCCGTCGGCAAACGGCAGGAAAGCTTCCGAGGCAACGGCCGAACCTTTAGTCATCGGAACCGCAAGGCCGAGCGCCTTGGCGGCCTCTTCGGCCTTCAGCGCGGCGATGCGGGCCGAATCGACCCGGCTCATCTGGCCGGCGCCAATCCCGGCTGTCTGGCCGTCCTTGGCGTAGACCACGGCATTCGATTTGACGTGTTTGCCGACCTTGAAGGCGAACTTCATGTCCTCGAGCTCCTGGCTCGTCGGCGCACGCTTGGTGACGACCTTGAGCTCCAGATCCTCGACCATGCCATTGTCGCGGCTCTGGACAAGCAGACCGCCGGAAACGGTCTTCGCCGTCAGCCCCGCAACGCGCGGATCGGGCAGGCCGCCGGCCGACAGCAGCCTGAGGTTCGGTTTGCGGACGACGATCGCCTTTGCCTCTTCGGTAACATCGGGGGCGATGATCACCTCGGTGAAGAGCTTGACGATCTCTTCGGCTGTTTCGGCGTCCAAAATTTGGTTGAGCGCGATGATGCCGCCAAAGGCGGAAACGGAATCGCAGGCAAGCGCCCGCTGATAGGCTTCGACCAGGCTCGAACCGGTGGCGACGCCGCAGGGATTGGCGTGCTTGATGATGGCACAGGCCGGCGCCTTTTCCGGCAGAAACTCGGCGACCAGCTCGTAGGCGGCGTCGGTATCGTTGATGTTGTTATAGGAGAGCTGCTTGCCCTGGAGGAGGACAGCCGTCGACACGCCGGGACGCTTCTCGCCGGTCACGTAGAAGGCGGCCTTCTGGTGCGGGTTTTCGCCATAGCGCATCTCTTCCTTCAGCACGCCGCCGATGACGCGGTGGCGCGGCGTGTCGATCGACAGAGCTTCGGCAAACCAGTTGGAAATCGCAGCGTCATAAGCCGCGGTGCGGGCATAGGCCTTGGCGGCCATGCGCTGGCGGAAGGCATAAGCCGTCTTGCCGGCATCGGCCGAAAGCTGCTCCTTGAACTCGGCGTAATCGTTGGGATCGGTCAGAATGGTCACATAGGCGTGGTTCTTGGCCGATGCCCGGATCATCGCCGGACCGCCAATATCGATATTCTCGACGGTCGTCGGATAATCGCCGCCGGCCGCGCGCACCTCTTCGAAGGGATAGAGGTTGATGACGGCCAGATCGATGCCCTCGATGCCGTGCTTCTTCATCGCTTCCTGGTGCTCGCTGTCATCACGGATCGCCAGCAGGCCGCCATGCACGGTCGGGTGCAGCGTCTTGACCCGGCCATCCATGATCTCCGGAAAACCGGTGATGTCGGAGACATCGGTGACGGCGAGACCGGCGGTAGCGATCGCCTTGTAGGTGCCTCCGGTCGACAGTAGGCGCACGCCTCGTTCAGACAAGGCCTGGGCGAGCTCGACGATGCCGGTCTTGTCGAAGACGGAGAGGAGCGCGGTCTTGATTTCGACCTTGTCCGGGGCGGGGATTTTCTTGGAAATGACGGCCATGAACTTTCTCCGTTCGGGCTTCGGTTCTGCTTGCGCCGCGTTAGCACAGCTTCGCCGCCGCGCAAACAGGCGCTACCCCTTGCGGGATAAAAACCAGCGGATTTCCGTCTTCTGGGCGAGATCGAAGTCGATCTCGATCTGGTCCGAGCCGCAAATGCCGGAGCTGTCGGCGAAGAAAATGTCCTCGGAAATCAGCACTTCGTTGCCGGGGGCGGAAAATAGCCAGCTTTCGCCATCCGGCGCCGTCAGCAGCACCGATTCCCCGTCACTCTGCTGCAGCACGATCGAAGGATGGATATGAAACCGAGCGACCGCCTTTACGGGCTCGTCGCTGTCATATCCCTCGCGGACGACCAGCCGATCGTGGCCCGTCACGATCGAGCCCGCGGCATTGAGTGTCAGCTCACGCTCGTGCAGCACGCCGAATGTTCTCACATAACCGTCATGGCTGAGCTTGATGCCGTCGCGTCCATCCTCCGTTTCCACACGCTCGACGGTCACCGTCCGCACCGGTTCGGTGATCGCATGGTTGAGGAAGGGCGAGAGGGAAAAGCGGCTGGACGAGGTGTCGTTGAGGATGACGGTCGAATGCGCCGCGGTCGTGCGCGCCATCTGCACGTAGCGGTGCCCGGCAAATTTCGGCGAGCCGGAATTGACGATGAAGCGATGGCGGCCTGACGACATCTCGAAGGAGAGGCTGCCGGCATGTGCAGTGCGCAGCGCGCCGCCCGAGGGCGGCGTGCCGGTATCGGCAATGATGATTGTCTTGCCTCCGGCAAGCCGCTGATAGCGCGACTGCGGCAAAGCCTTGAACGGCTGACCGGCGGTCTCGTCATATCTCAGCACCGACATCAGCTCGTTGGCGAGCGTCGAGGTCGCGCCGTTGAAAAGCGCCAGGTCCCCATCCTGATGGCGGAAGAACCGCAAGGCCGGATACATGCGGTCGATGCCGGAGATCAGCTTCTGCGGCAGATCATGGCCGAGATTGACATAGGTCTGCCTGAGCGGCAGCAGATCGAGCAGCAGTTCCAGGCCGACGCGCGGATTGCGCGAGATATGGCCGCCATCCGGCAGAATCTGGCTATCGAATTCGCGGTCGAGCGCCTGCGCCGCTTTTCTGAGTGTGGATGCGCGGGCCGGCATGGCGACGGAGGCCATGGCAAGCGCGATGCGCAGGCGAAACAGCTCCAGGCCGCCGAGCGTGTAGGGCGCCATGCGGTGCAGGAAGCGCACCTGAAACGCCAGCGATTTCATGAAGCGCCGGTAAAAGCCGCGGTCGGCGTTCTGCAGCACCACGGGCGAATGCGACAGCCAGGCAATGACGCGCTGGGCGGTGACGTCGGTGTCCCAGGCAATTCCTTCCATGCGGCCGGCATGGATCGAGAGCCAGCTGTCGACGATCGTGCGGGCGGCGGAGGCGCTGCGTTCCGTCTTGTGGGCGCGCATATGCCGCAGCCAGCCGAAGCTGTGGAGGCGGGTCGCGAAGGGCCGCGAGGGCAGGGTGAAGGTGAAGGGCGATTTGCCGTTCGTTTCCAGCATGCGCCCGGCCAGCAGAAATCGCCCGTTCAGAATTTCGTCGGCCACATGCGGATCGATGCCGCGAAGATCGGTCGGCGCAACGATCAGGCGCTCGGGCACCTTGATCGAATGGCGAAAGATCTTCAGGCGCAGCAACGCGACGCGGCGCAAGGCGCGCCGCCAAGCTTCCCGAACATACATGCTCGCAAAACGCCGACCGGACTGCATATTCTATTGTCTATTGACCCTCGTGGTTAAGAATAGGTGAAAAGCGGCCGATTTCATCGTCCGCAATGGATTAATTCGTGACAAAGTTCGAATATACGCAAATTGCTGCATTTCAGTTGAGATCATTCGACGGTTCACAACGCACCGTAGCGATGATGCGAGGATTTCAAATCTCCGCATGGTTGCGCCGGCGTTTGAGCTTGATCAGCCCGTTCGCCGCAGCACGGCCGCGTAAAAGCCGTCCAAACCGGAGGCAATGCCCTCAGGCATTTTCAGCATGGTCGGAAGCGTGCGGAATTCGCCAAGCGACGTGATCGCCGCCTCGAGGCCGGGCCAGTCGCCTGCACTGATCGCAACGCGCTCGATTGCATCCGTATCGGAAAGGACCCGGGCGACGACCTCCTCGCCCTCGGCGGGATCGAGCGAGCAATTCGAAAACACCAGCGTGCCCAAGGGCTTCAGCAGGGTGAGCGCATGGCGCAGCAACCGCTCCTGCAGCGCCGCCAGCCTGGCGATATCCTCCGGCCCCTTGGTCCACAACACGTCGGGGTGCCGGCGCGTCGTGCCGGTGGAGGAGCAGGGGGCATCGAGCAGGATCGCATCGAACCCTTCTGCCGGCTTGAACGTCGTCAGGTCTGCCGCGACCGTTTCCGCCTTCAGGCCGAGCCGGTCGAGATTCGACCGCAGCCGTCTTAGCCGGCTTTCCGACTGATCGAGGGCGGTGACGGTGCCGCCGGCAAGGATGAGCTGGGCCGTCTTGCCGCCGGGCGCAGCACAGAGATCCGCCGCCCGTTTGCCGGAGAGATCACCGAAAAGCCTGGCCGGAATGCTTGCCGCTGCATCCTGCACCCACCAGGCGCCCTCATCGAACCCTTCGAGCGACGGAATACCGCCATCGAAAGCGGCGAGCCGCACGCCGCCAGTGGGCAGGGCAACGCCGTTCAGCCTCTTTGCCCAGCCTTCGGCGTCGGATTTGACGGTCAGGTCGATCGCCGCCGGTTCGAGCTGCGATTGCGAGATCGCCAGCGCTGCGTCGCGGCCATAGGCCTTTTCCAGCCGTGCAAGGAACCAGGACGGCATCGGCGCGACCTTGCCGATCTCCGCCAGCACCGGGTCTTTTTCGCGGCCGAGCCGGCGCAGCACGGCATTAACCAGCTTGGCAAAACGGCGATTGCGCGGATCCTGATTGGCCTGCTCGACGGCAAGATCGACGGCCGAATGATCCGGCACGTCGAGATAGAGGATTTGCGCTGCACCGATCGACAGCACGTGATGCAGCGCCCGCGCGCCCTCCGGCAGCGGCGATTCTAGCAGCGAGGCGATGGCCGCATCGATTCGCGGCAGATGGCGCAGCGTCGTGTTCAGAATGGCGCGGACAAGCGCCCGGTCGCTTTCACCGAGCGCCTTATAAGCAGGATTGCCATGTTCGTGATCGAGAGCGCCGTCGAGCGGCAGCTTTCGGTCGACGACGGCGGCGAGGATTTTTGCGGCCGCAGCCCGGGCCTGCAGGCCCGGCTTGACTGGCGCCGAGCGGCCGGCCGGCCGGTCGCTGGAGGGTTTCTGTTTAGGGAATGGCTTCTTCGTGCCGTCTGAATTCAAGACCACGGACCTCTTGGCGGTTGCGAACCACCGCGACCCGTATTCGGAACAGAGCGCGATTTGCGCGTCGGATTAACAGCACGAACCGGTCCCGTCGAGACATTCATGCCGCTTTGCGCCATCTCCTGCAGCGCGGCAATGCGGTTTTCCGTGTCCGGATGCGTAGAAAACAGATTGTCCATGCGCTCGCCGGAAAGCGGATTGATGATGAACATATGCGCCGTCGCCGGATTGCGCTCGGCATCCTCGTTCGGCACATGGGCGGCGCCGCGGGCGATCTTGCCGAGCGCCGAAGCGAGCCAGAGCGGATTGCCGCAGATTTCGGCGCCGCGGCGGTCGGCCGAATATTCGCGCGTGCGGCTGATCGCCATCTGCACCAGCATGGCGGCGAGCGGCGCCACGATCATAGCGACGAGGGCGCCGACGAACCCGAGCGGATTGTTGTTGTCGCGATTGCCGCCGAAGAAGAAGGCGAAATTGCCGAGCATCGAGATCGCCCCGGCAAGAGTTGCCGTGATCGTCATCGTCAGCGTGTCGCGGTTCTGAATATGCGCCAGCTCATGCGCCATCACGCCGGCGACCTCCTCCGGAGACAGTGCCTGGAGAAGACCCGTCGAGGCGGCGACGGCGGCATTTTCGGGATTGCGGCCGGTGGCGAAGGCATTCGGCTGTGGGCTGTCATAGAGATAGACCTTCGGCATCGGCAGGCCGGCATTGCGGGCGAGATCGCGCACGATCGCAAAGAATTCCGGTGCGTTGCGCTCGTCGACCTGCTGGGCGCGATAGGCCGACAGCACCATGCGATCGGAATTCCAGTAGGAGAAGAAGTTCATGCCGGCGGCAATGAGGAACGCGATCATCATGCCGGCCCGACCGCCGATCAGGAAGCCGACAAACATGAAAAGCGCCGTCATGAAGGCGAGCAACATGGCAGTGCGAACGAGGTTCATTGCGAATCTCCAACTCCGATTTCGGTGCCGCAAGCTTTCAATCCCGGCGCCGGCGCATTATGATTTGGTTATTCACCAGCCATTTTCAATGTTTTCCGGCAGGAGAAGCCATGCAGGACGCCAATAACGACAATAGCCAAAAGCCGACGGCCGAAGGATCGGAACGGCCGCGCAAAATGCTGTCCCCGGCTGCCCAGCGTGCGCTTGCGGAGGCCGAGGAGCGGCGAAAAAACCAGAAGCCGCTGGAGCTGGCGCCGGAGATCGGCGGCCGCGGCGGCGCCGAGCCCGCCCGCTTCGGCGACTACGAGATCAATGGCCGGGCGATCGATTTTTAGGAAGAGTGGCGATTCGCCGGCGACCTTCTGCTCGAAGGCCGCGTCCGAGCATGACGCTGCCGCAAATGCACCGCGATGCGTGAAAGTGAAATGGGCCGCTCCGGGACCAAGACCCGGGGCGGCTCGTTTTATCAGGCCGTCGCCTTGTTCTGCCGGTTGGCGATCAGATCATCGACGACCGCGGGATCGGCAAGTGTCGAGGTATCGCCGAGAGCGCCGAAATCATCCTCAGCGATCTTGCGCAAGATGCGGCGCATGATCTTGCCCGAGCGGGTCTTCGGCAGGCCGGGCGCAAACTGGATCTTGTCGGGCGAGGCGATCGGCCCGATTTCGGCGCGGACATGCTTCACCAGTTCCTGGCGAAGGGTGTCCGTCCCTTCGTGGCCGGCCATCAGCGTCACATAGCAATAGATCCCCTGGCCCTTGATCGCATGCGGATAACCGACGACCGCGGCTTCCGAAACCAGATTGTGCGAGACGAGCGCCGATTCCACCTCCGCGGTGCCGAGCCGGTGGCCGGAGACGTTCAGCACGTCGTCGACACGGCCGGTGATCCAGTAATAGCCGTCTTCGTCGCGCCGGCAGCCGTCGCCGGTGAAGTACTTGCCCTTGTAAGTCGAGAAATAGGTCTGGATGAAGCGCTCGTGATCGCCATAGACCGTGCGCATCTGGCCCGGCCAGCTGTCGGTGATGCAGAGATTGCCGTCGGCGGCCCCTTCCAGCACCTTGCCCTCATTATCGACCAGCTGCGGCTTGACGCCGAAGAACGGCACCGTCGCCGAACCGGGTTTCAGATCGATCGCACCCGGCAGCGGCGTGATCATGTGGCCGCCGGTCTCCGTCTGCCACCAGGTATCGATGACAGGGCAGCGCTTGTCGCCGACGACATTGTAATACCACTCCCAGGCTTCCGGGTTGATCGGCTCGCCGACCGTGCCGAGCAGGCGCAGCGAAGAGCGCGAAGAGCGCGTGACGAAGTCGTCGCCGGCGCCCATCAGCGAGCGGATCGCCGTCGGTGCGGTATAGAATATATTGACCTTGTGTTTGTCGATGACTTCCCAGAAGCGGCCCTGATCGGGGAAATTCGGCACGCCTTCGAACATCAGCGTCGTGGCGCAGTTGGCGAGCGGCCCGTAGACGATGTAGGAATGGCCGGTGACCCAGCCGACATCGGCGGTGCACCAGTAGATGTCGCCATGATGATAGTCGAAGACATATTCATGAGTCATGGAAGCATAGACGAGATAACCGCCCGTCGTATGCAGCACGCCCTTCGGCTTGCCGGTCGAACCTGACGTATAAAGAATGAACAGCGGATCTTCCGCTTTCATCTTTACCGGCGGGCATTCGGCTTTCACGGTGGCGACTTCCTGGTGATACCAGAGATCGCGGCCCGGCGCCCAGCCGGTCTTGCCGCCGGTGCGGCGCACGACCAGCACCTTGCTGACATGCACATGCTGGCGAGCGGCGATATGGATCGCCGTATCGGTGTTGTCCTTCAGCGGCACCGGCTTGCCGCCGCGCAGACCTTCGTCGCAGGTGATGACGAAGGTGGATTCGCAGTCGACGATGCGCCCGGCCAGCGCCTCGGGGGAGAAACCGCCGAAGACGACCGAATGCACCGCGCCGATGCGGGCGCAGGCGAGCATCGCGTAAGCCGCCTCGGGGATCATCGGCATATAGATGGTGACGCGATCGCCCTTCTTGACGCCGTGCTTCTTCAACACATTCGCCATCCGGCAGACGTGCTCGTAGAGCTCGTTATAGGTGATCTTCTTATCGATATAGGGGTTGTCGCCTTCCCAGATGATCGCCACCTGGTCGCCGTTCGTCTTCAGATGGCGGTCGATGCAATTATAGGAAACGTTGGTCTGGCCGTCCTCGAACCATTTGATCGAGACCTTGCCGGTAAAGGAGGTGTTCTTGACCTTGGTATAGGGCTTGAACCAGTCGATCCGCTTGCCGTGCTTGCCCCAGAACTTGTCCGGGTTCTCGACGCTTTCCTCGTACCATTTCAGGTACTTTTCCTTATCGATGAGGGCCTGCGCCTTCACCTGCTTCGGCACCGGATGGATCTTATCCGACATGTAACTCCTCCTCATGGAACATGCGACGGGCCGCGAGCAATTGGGCCCGGATTTCAAATCAGGGCAATTCATAGCAGGTCGCATCGTCGCGGCAATTAGACAAAGGTCATTTCATTTCGGAAGAATTGCAATTCTGCGACAGTCCGGTTATATAGCGGCATATTTCCCGGACATTGTGGTGACAATCCACGGACCGCGACCGGCGCGGACGATAGAAGGACTATATCCATGGCTCAAACACTGCTCATGCCGAAGGCGACCGCCATCTGGCTTGTCGACAACACGGCGCTGTCTTTCGATCAGATCGCGCAGTTCTGCAAACTTCACCCGCTCGAGGTCAAGGCGATTGCCGATGGCGAAGCGGCGCAGGGCATCAAGGGCCTCGATCCGATCTCGACCGGTCAGCTTTCCCGCGATGAAATCGCCCGCGCCGAAGCCAATCCGAACCACAAGCTCAAGCTCTCCGAACCGAAGGTGCGGGTGCCGGAATCCAAGCGCCGCGGCCCGCGCTACACGCCGGTGTCCAAGCGTCAGGACCGCCCGAACGCCATCCTCTGGCTCGTTCGCAACCATCCGGAACTGAAGGACGCGCAGATTTCCCGCCTCGTCGGCACGACGAAATCGACGATCGAGCAGATCCGCGAGCGCACCCACTGGAACTCCGCCAACCTGGCGCCGATGGATCCGGTGACGCTCGGCCTCTGCAGCCAGATCGATCTCGACATGGAAGTGGAAAAGGCCTCCAAGGGCCGGCCGCTGCCGACCGCCGCCGAACTTGGCGCGACGCTGCAATCGGCGCAGGAAACCGAACGCCTCACGCCGAGCTACGAGCGCGAAGAGGAAAAGGAAATCGACGCCGACGCCGTCTTCCGCAAGCTGAGCTCGCTACGCTCGGCTCCGAAGGATGAAGACGAAGACGATCAGTACTGAGATATCAGCGATCTCATGAAGAAAACCCCGCCGCGCGAACCGCCCGGCGGGGTTTTTTGATGGAGCATCGCCTGTCCCGGATCGGCTGCGGAACAGGGTGAGGATGTTCTGTGCCGAGCTATTGGCAATCGAAAGCGACTGGATGCCGAGCTGCTGCTGCGTCTGCAACGCCGAGAGCCTGCTCGATTCCTCTTCCATATCGGCATCGACCAGGCGACCGATGCCCGAGTCGATGGAATCGTGAAGACCGCTGACGAGATTCTCCTGCAGCTGAATGCGTGTCGAGATCGAGCCGAGCGCGGAGCCGGCAGCGGTCATGGCGCCGAGAACCAGTTCGATCCCGCTCAAGGCTGCGTCGAGCTGGCCCTGGGTGAAACCGGTAATGTCGAGATCATAGATCGACGGCATGGCGATGACGGTGCCGCCATAGGTGCCGTTGAAGGCGGTGCCGATGATGCCGCTGCTCGTCTCGATCGCACCCGTGCTCGTCATGCCGAAGAGCACATTGCCGAGCGTCCCTGAATCGAGCACATAATCGGTCATCTTCACCGAAACGGCATTGCTGCCGTCACGAACGAAGGACGAGACGACGCTCTTCGTTCCGGAAGCGCCGGCAACCCAGTTTTCGCCGGAGAAGGATGCGGACTGGGCGATGCTGAGCAGCTGCTCCTGCAGCTGGTCGAGTTCCTGCTGGATCTTCGTCTTGTCGACGCCCTTTTCCGTGGCGGCGACGATCTTTGCCTTGATTTCGCTGACGATGTCGAGCGCGCTGTCCATGGCCGCATAGGCGGTATCGACCTTGGCCGCACCGAGGCCGAGGGCGTCGGAGACGGCAGAAAGCGCCAGGTTGTCGGAACGCATGGTCGTTGCAATCGACCAATATGCGGCATTGTCGGCAGCCTTCTCGACACGATAACCGGAAGAAACGCGACCCTGAGTGTCCTTGAGGCTATCGTTTACGCCGCGCAAAGTCTGCAGCGCTGCCATGGCAGCGTTGTGAGGATGCTCGTCATGATCCGTCCCACAATCGGAGAAAGGGGCATTCCGGACTACAGCGACGCGCGCCTTTCAGACGCGCCAAGGACGCTGGAGCACTTCAACTGCTGCATAATTTCTCCTCAAATCGATTCCGATTTAAAGAACCAGCAGCAGGCCGGTAACGGCGACTGCGTCATGCAAAGCCTGCTATGCAAGCCTTTGCCGTTAACAAATCCTTGCGCAACATGGTTAAAAATTCCCCAATTAGGCTTATCGAATACTTAACTTTACATTGGCAGCGAGCCGAAACCGCGCTTTCGCAAGGCCTCGGCGATCTCCTCCAAAATCGCCGGGTCATCAATGGTCGCCGGCATTTTCCAGGGTATGCCGTCGGCAATTTTCTGCATGGTGCCGCGCAGGATCTTGCCCGATCGCGTCTTCGGCAATCGGTTCACGGTGATGGCCGTCTTGAAGGCGGCGACAGGCCCGATCTGATCGCGAATCATCGCCACCACCTCCGATTCGATCGCCGTCGATTCGCGCAGAACATGCCGCTTCAGCACCAGAAAGCCGCAGGGCGCCTGACCCTTCAGCGCATCGATGACACCGATGACCGCGCATTCGGCGACATCGGGATGCCGCGCGCAGACCTCCTCCATCGCGCCGGTCGAGAGCCGATGACCGGCACAATTGATGATGTCGTCGGTCCGCGACATGATGAAGAGGTAGCCGTCCTGATCGACATAGCCGGCGTCGGCGGTCTTGTAATAACCGGGAAACTCATCGAGATAGGCCGATCGGAAACGGTCATCCGCATGCCAGAGGGTCGGCAGGCAGCCCGGCGGCAGGGGCAGCCTGATGACGATATTGCCGAGCGTCCCCGCTTCGATCGGATGGCCGGCATCGTCGAGCACCGTCACCTCGTAGCCCGGCATCGGCAGCGCCGGCGAACCATGCTTGACGGGCAGGGCGCCGAGGCCGAGCGGATTTGCGGCGATCGGCCAGCCGGTCTCCGTCTGCCACCAGTGGTCGATGACGGGGATGGCGAGCATGCGTTCGGCCCATTTCAAGGTCTCGGGATCCGCCCGCTCGCCGGCAAGAAACAGCGCCCGCAAATTGGGCATCTTGTAGCGCGCGATCAGGTCGCCGTCCCCATCCTCTCGCCGGATGGCGCGAAAGGCGGTCGGCGCGGTGAACAGCACGCGCACGTCGTGCTCGGCAACGACGCGCCAAAATGCGCCAGCATCCGGCGTGCCGACCGGCTTTCCCTCGAAGATCAAGGTCGTCACGCCCGATATCAGCGGCGCGTAGACGATATAGGAATGGCCGACGACCCAGCCGATATCGGACGCCGTCCAGAAGACCTCGCCCGGTTTCAGCCCGTAGATATTCCGCATCGACCAGTTCAGCGCGACCAAATGCCCACCATTGTCGCGCACTACGCCCTTCGGCTGGCCGGTCGTGCCCGAGGTATAGAGGATATAGAGCGGATCGGTCGCCTTGACGGAAACACAGGCCACCTCGGCGCCGCGGTGGGGCGCCACCGCCGCCTCGAAATCCTCATCGCGGCCGCCGACGAATTCTGCGCGGAGCTGCGGCCGCTGCAGCACCAGGCAGCGCTCCGGCTTCACCCGCGCCATCTCGATCGCCTGATCGACCAGCGGCTTATAGGCGACGACGCGGCCGGGCTCGAGTCCGCAGCTCGCGCTGATCACCAGCCTGGCGCCGCTGTCGTCGATACGCGCCGCAAGCTCGCTGGCGGCAAACCCGCCGAAAACGACGGAATGGACCGCACCGATCCGAGCACAGGCAAGCATGGAGAACACGGCCTGCGGCAGCATCGGCATATAGAGGATGACGCGGTCGCCTCGGGCGATGCCGAGCGCCAGCAGCGTCGCGGCGATGGCCTTCACTTCGCCGAGCACCTCGTCATAGGAGAACCGGCGCTTCTCGCCGGTCATGGCGCTGTCGAAGATGATGGCCGTCTCGCCGCCGCGGCCGGCCGTGACATGCCGGTCCAGGCAATTGTGACAGGTATTGGTTTGCGCTCCCGAAAACCAGCGGCCATAAATGCCTTCATCAGGCGAAAACACCCGCTCCGGGGGCTTGAACCAGTCGATATCGGCGGCGGCTTCGCGCCAGAAGGCTTCGGGATCGCGTTTCCAGGCCGCATAGGCCTCATGGTAGCCGTTTTGCATCTGCTCCTCCCCAGGAACGCAAGCCTCGATGTTAATCTAGGCACAGGGGAGGGGAACGGGAAGCCCGACCAAAGCAGGGTATCAGCGCGCGCCGAAAATCGCCGACCCGACGCGGACGCTGGTGGCGCCGAAGGCGATCGCCGTCTCGTAATCGCCCGACATGCCCATGGAGAGTTTTTCAACGCCGCATTTCGACGCGAGCTTTGCCAGCAGGGCAAAATGCGGCCCGGGATTTTCCTCGGCCGGCGGAATGCACATCAGACCTTCAATGGCAAGGCCGAGCTCATCGCGGCAAAGCGTAACGAAGGCCGGCGTGTCGTCAGGCGCAATGCCGGCCTTCTGCGGCTCGAGCCCGGTATTGACCTGGACGTAGAGCCGCGGCGTCCTGTCTTGCCGCTTCATCTCCTCCGCAAGGGCGCGGGCAATTTTTTCCCGATCGACGGTCTCGATCACGTCGAAAAGTGCCACCGCATCCGCCGCCTTGTTCGATTGCAGCGGTCCGATCAGATGCAGCTCGATATCGGGATTCTCTGCCTTCAGCACCGGCCATTTGCCTTGGCTTTCCTGCACCCGGTTCTCGCCGAAAATGCGCTGGCCGGCGTCAATGGCCGGGCGGATTGCCTCCGCCTCGAAGGTCTTCGACACCGCAACGAGCCGAACGGAACCGGCCGGACGGCCCGCCGCGCGTTCTCCGGCTGCAATCCTCGACCGCACGTCGTTCAAGCGCTCTTGAAGTTCCATCGTTCTGCCTCGACATTTCCGTATAAGAGTGATGGCAATGAACTAGCCAGCCATTCTGTGCTTGCCAAGACCCGCTGCCGCGAAATCGCCCGGCCGCAACGAAGATCGGGCGCTTGCAGCGCCTGCAAAACTTGACGCTACGGTGGTTTCATGGTGAAGGTCTCGACCAACCTCCCCTGATTTTCCGGAATTTTGAATACAATGGCCACCGAACGTTATAATCCGCGCGATGCCGAGCCCCGCTGGCAGCAGAAATGGAATGAAGACAAGGTCTTCGAGACCGACAACGCCGATCCGCGCGAAAAATATTACGTCCTCGAAATGTTCCCCTATCCGTCGGGGCGCATCCATATGGGCCATGTCCGCAATTACGCCATGGGCGATGTCGTTGCCCGCTACAAGCGTGCCCGCGGCTATAACGTGCTGCACCCGATGGGCTGGGACGCCTTCGGCATGCCGGCGGAAAACGCCGCCATGGAGCGCGGCGTCCACCCTGCCTCCTGGACCTACCAGAACATCGCCTCGATGAAGGCGCAGCTGAAAGCCATGGGGCTTTCGCTGGACTGGAGCCGCGAGTTCGCCACCTGCGACGTCGAATATTACCAGCACCAGCAGCATCTCTTCCTGGATTTCCTGGAAAAGGGACTGGTCTACCGCAAGCAGTCGAAGGTCAATTGGGATCCGGTCGATAACACCGTGCTCGCCAATGAACAGGTGATCGACGGCCGCGGCTGGCGTTCCGGCGCGCTGGTCGAACAGCGTGAACTGACGCAATGGTTCTTCAAGATCACCGATTTTAGCCAGGACCTGCTGGACGCGCTGGATACGCTCGACCAGTGGCCGGAAAAAGTTCGCCTGATGCAGAAGAACTGGATCGGCCGCTCGGAAGGTCTGACGGTGCGCTGGGAGATCGTGCCGGAAACGGCGCCGGCCGGCGAGACCGAGATTACCGTCTATACGACCCGGCCTGACACGCTGTTCGGCGCCTCCTTCCTGGCGATCGCCGCCGACCACCCGCTGGCCAAGGATGCGGCTGCAAAGAATGTCGAGATCGAGGCCTTCTGCGAGGAATGCCGCCGCGCCGGCACCTCGCTCGCCGCGCTGGAAACCGCCGAGAAGAAGGGCCTGGACACCGGCATCCGCGTCCGCCATCCGCTCGATCCCACGTGGGAGCTGCCCGTCTATATCGCCAATTTCGTGCTGATGGATTACGGCACGGGTGCAATCTTCGGCTGCCCCTCCGGCGACCAGCGCGACCTCGATTTCGCCCGCAAATACGGTCTGCCGGTCGTGGCCGTGGTCATGCCCAGCGATGGCGACGCTGCGAGCTTTGCCGTCGGCGATACCGCCTATGACGGCGATGGCGTGATGATCAATTCGCGCTTCCTCGACGGCAAGACGACCGAGGAGGCCTTCAATATCGTTGCCGACCGGCTTTCGGCCGCGTCCCTCGGCAATACGCCGGTGGCTGAGCGGAAGGTCAATTTCCGCCTGCGCGACTGGGGCATTTCGCGCCAGCGCTATTGGGGCTGTCCGATCCCGGTCATCCACTGCGATGCCTGCGGCGTCGTGCCGGTGCCGAAGACGGACCTGCCGGTGAAGCTGCCGGAAGACGTCACCTTCGACCAGCCAGGCAACCCGCTCGACCGTCATCCGACCTGGCGTCACGTCACCTGCCCGCATTGCGGCAAGGATGCCCGTCGCGAAACCGATACGATGGACACCTTCGTCGATTCGAGCTGGTATTTCACCCGCTTTACCGCCCCCTGGGAAGCCAAGCCGACCGATCCTGAGGCGGCTAACCGTTGGCTGCCGGTCGATCAATATATCGGCGGCATCGAGCACGCGATCCTGCATCTGCTCTATTCGCGCTTCTTTACCCGCGCCATGCGCGAAACCGGTCACGTCGCGGCAAGCGAACCCTTCAAGGGCCTGTTCACCCAGGGCATGGTGGTTCACGAGACCTACAGCCGCAAGGCCGGCGCCGGCCGCGAATGGGTGGCTCCCGCCGATATCCGCATCGAGGAGATCGACGGCAAACGCCGTGCCCTGCTCTTGGCGACAGGCGAGGAGGTCGCCATCGGCTCTATCGAGAAGATGTCGAAGTCGAAGAAGAATGTCGTGGATCCTGACGATATCATCGCCTCCTATGGCGCCGATACCGCCCGCTTCTTCGTGCTGTCCGATTCTCCGCCGGAGCGCGACGTCATCTGGTCGGAGGCGGGTGTCGAAGGTGCACATCGTTTCACCCAGCGCCTGTGGCGGCTGATTTCCGAAGCGGCCGGTGTGCTCTCCACCGTTGCCGCCGCACCGGCAAGCGAGGGCGAGGCGCTGGCGATCTCGCAGGCAGCGCACAAGACGCTGAAGGCGGTTCAGAACGACTACGACAAACTCTGGTTCAACAAGGCCGTCGCCCGCATCTATGAGCTCGTCAATGCGCTCGCCGCGCCGCTGACGAAGGTTGCGGCAGGTGAAGGCGATATCGCCTATCGTGCCGCCGTGCGTGACGCCGCCGAGATCCTGATTCAGCTCGTCGCCCCGATGACGCCACATCTTGCCGAGGAATGCTGGGCCACGCTTGGCAATACCGGGCTGCTTGCCCGCACCGGCTGGCCGCGTTTCGTCGAAGCGCTCGTCGTTGAAAATGACGTTGTCCTGCCCGTGCAGATCAACGGCAAGAAGCGCGCCGAATTGACAATTTCTCGCGACGCGGATCAGAATGCCGTCACCGACGCCGTGCTGGAACTGGATGCGGTAAAGAACGTGCTGAACGGTCAGGCACCGAAGAAGATCATCGTGGTTCCCCAAAGGATTGTGAACATTGTCGTCTGATATCGCCCGCAAGCTGGCTCGCCATGCCGGCATCGCCATGATCCTTGCCGCCTCGGCATCTCTGTCGGCCTGCCAGGTCCGGCCGCTTTATTCCGAAAGCTCGGGCGTCACCGAAAAACTGTCCTCGGTCGGCTTTTCCGACGCATCCGGTCGCGTCGAACAGCAGGTCCGCAATCGGCTGATCTTCCTGGCGTCACGCGGCGCCGGCGAAGCGGCAAATCCGCAATATCACGTCGAACTGCGGGCCACGTCGAGCGTCGCCGATACGCTCCTGCGGCAATCCGGCGATACGTCGCGCGCCGGTCGTGTCACCGTCACCGTCACCTATACGCTGAGCGCTGTCGCCGACGGTCGCGTCATCAAGGCCGGCAGCCGCCAGACCACCGCGCTGGTGGATTTCTCCGAGCAGGAATTTGCCAAGCAAAGGGCGATCAGAGATGCCGAGAATCGCGCCGCGGATCAGACGGCGGAATTTGTAGGGGCCGATCTCGCCGCTGCCCTCAGCCGCTGAGGGCGGGCCGATGGCGGAGATCAAGTCCCACGAGTTCGAGACCTTTCTGCAGAAATCGGTGCGGAACTACCGGATTTTCGTCATTTACGGCCCGGATCGCGGTCTGGTGTCCGAACGTGCCGGCCAGCTCGCCGGCAAGACCGGCGTCGCGCTGGACGATCCCTTCTCGCTGACCAAACTCGATATCGCCGATCTGCAGAAGGATCCCGGGCGACTGGTTGATGAGGCCCAATCCATCGGGCTGTTCGGCGGCGAAAAGCTCATCTGGATCCGCGGCGCCGCCAACGAGAAATACCTCGTTGATTCCCTGGCGCTGCTGACCGAAAAGCCGCTCGAGGCCACCTATTTGATCGTCGAGGCCGGCGATCTGAAAAAGGGATCGCTGCTGCGCAAGACCGCCGAAGCCGCGCGCGCCGTCATGACGGTGCCCTCATACGCTGACGACAGCCGCGCCTTGAACGGCTTGATCGATGCTGAACTCGGGGCGGAAAAACTTGGTATAACACCGGCGGCGCGCCAGGCACTGCTCGCCCTGATCGGCGGCGATCGTATTGCGTCACGCAATGAAGTGCGAAAGCTCGCCCTCTACTGTCGTGGCCTGGATACGGTCGAAGAACATCACGTTACCGAAATAATCGGCGATGCCAGCGCGATCTCCGTGGACGATGCCGTCGACGCCATTCTCGGCGGAGACCTCAACGGCTTTCTCCACGCCATGCAGAAGATCAGCAGTTCGAAAGCCGCGATCTTTCTCGTGCTGCAGGCCTGCCTCAAGCAGTTCCAGCTTCTCGACACAATGCGTGCAGAGATGGAAGAAAAACGCGTGCAGGCGCCGCAGGTGATGCAGACGATGGGACGGCATCTGCATTTTCGCCGCAAGCCGATCCTTGAGCAAGCACTTCGCCAATGGTCGGCGGACAGCATCGCGCGTGAATCCAACCGCCTGCAGGCGGCAATTCTTCAGAGCCGGCGTCGGCAGGTGCTGGAAGACAGCATTGCGATGCAGACCCTTCTCTCCACCACCCTTCAATCCGGCCGCAAATCGGCTTGACTATCGCCGTTCCAGCAGACGGCAGATTTCCTCGAGCTGCTCGAGCGACTTATAGGAAATTTTGATCTGCCCGCCGGTCGTTTTGTGATTGATGGAAACGTCAAGCCCTAGGGCATCGGAAAGCGTGCGCTCCAGCGCCAGCGTATCCGAGTCCTTTTGGTCGCGTCGCAAAGCCGACTGCTGCGGCTCCGACTGCGCCTTGATATTGTTCTGCGCCAGTTTCTCGGCATCACGCACTGACATGCCCTTGGCGACGATCGTCCGGGCGAGGCTCGCCGGATCGGGCGTCGACACCAGCGCCCGCGCGTGTCCGGCCGAAAGGCTGCCGGCGGCAAGCAGATCACGAACCGGATCCGGGAGCTTCAACAGACGCAAGGAGTTGGCGACATGACTGCGGCTCTTGCCGATGATTTCGCCGAGGTCGTTCTGGGTATAGCCATATTCGGCAATAAGCTGCTCATAGCCCAGCGCCTCTTCCAGAGGATTTAGGTCCGCTCGCTGGACGTTTTCGACAATAGCAATCTCAAGCGCCGTCTTGTCGTCGACGTCGCGGATAATGACCGGGATTTCGATTAGGCCGGCAAGCTGCGCCGCCCGCCACCGCCGCTCTCCAGCGATGATTTCATAGCGATCTCGCTCCATCGTACGTACAACGATCGGCTGCACGATACCGTGCTGGCGAATGGAACTGGCAAGATCGTGCAATTCGGTATCGTCAAAAAACCGACGGGGATTGCGGGGATTGCGACTAACGAACTCGATCGGGATCATCCGGTCGGCGCTAACGGTTCGCTCAGCTTCCACCGGAACGGGTTGATCCATTTCACCGATCAGCGCCGCAAGGCCCCGACCCAATCGTCTTTTCGAAACATCGTCATTCATGGTCTAAACTCACCTAACTCCAGAAATGATCTTACGCGGCCAATCTCTGGCGCTCGCGCTGAATGACCTCGGAGGCCAGCTGCAGATAGGCCTGGCTGCCCGCGCATTTCAGATCGTAGAGAATAGCGGGCTTACCGTAGGATGGCGCCTCTGACACCCGGACGTTGCGCGGAATTAACGTATGATAAACCTTCTCGCCGAGATGCGTCCGCACATCATTGACCACCTGCTGGGCAAGATTGTTGCGAGCATCGAACATTGTCAGGACGATACCCTGGATATCCAGCCGCGGATTAACCGTCCGACGCACTTGGCTGACGGTTTCGAGCAGCTGGCTCAGGCCCTCCAGCGCAAAGAATTCACATTGCAGCGGTACCAGCACCGAATGGGCAGCCGCCATGGCATTCATCGTCAGCAGATTAAACGACGGCGGGCAATCCAGGAGAATATAAGAGAAGCCCATAGCCTCGGGAGTGGACAGCGCTTTCCGCAATTTAAAGACTCGGTCGCTCTGCTGCGAGATTTCCATCTCGATGCCGAGCAGATCCATGGTCGACGGGACGATGAAGAGGTTGGGAACCGCTGTCTCGAGCGTGACCTCGCTGATCCCGCGTTCGCCGACCATTAGGTCATAGGAAGAAAGCTTGCGATCGCGGCGATCGATACCGAGGCCGGTGCTGGCATTGCCTTGTGGATCGAGATCCACGATCAGGACACGCTCGCCAATGGCGGCCAGCGCCGTTGCCAGGTTGATGGCAGTGGTCGTTTTGCCAACGCCACCCTTCTGATTTGCGATGGTGATTATCCGATGTCGTTCGCCAGCCATTGCCGCAATATCCGATCTGTTAAACCAAGCGCCGGAGATTCGATATTTCCAAAATAACAGATTCCTGCTCGACGGCGCTCTTATGTTCTACCAGATCGAATTCCCACCGGCCACGCGCTTCGTCGATTTCCCTCAGGTAATCCCGGCCTTTATGAAAAAATCCACGACAATTTTCCTTGCCGAGCATCCACGGCGCCGCATAGCCGATAAGCCCATCAAGGTCGGCGAGGGCTCTGGCGGAAATCGCGCCACACTCGCCGATCTCGGCAGGGGCATCCTCGATTCGAATGGCATGCACGCTTCCGCGTGCCTCTGTCTCCCGCAACGCGGTCATCAAAAAAGCTGCCTTTTTGTGATTGCTTTCGACGAGATGCACCCATCCATCCTGCAGCTCCGCCAGGAAGATCGCGGTGATCACCCCGGGGAAGCCGCCGCCGCTGCCGAGGTCGGCCCAGCGAATCGGCTCGGGGCAGATCTGGAAAATCTGGCTGCTGTCGGCAATGTGACGGTGCCAGAGATCATCAAGGGTTGAGGGCGCCACCAGATTGATCGTTTTAGCCCATTTCTGAAAGAGCGCCGCAAAGTGCTGAAGCCGCGCCTGTGTTTCACGTGAAACACGTAAACCGTTTAATTCCATTCTTAGAGAACTCTCAAATCTTGTGTCAGGCAGTCTGACGCTCGGAACCGCTCTGTCGACGCAGATGGACGAGCAGCAGCGCAATTGCGGCTGGGGTCATCCCTTCGACAATGGCCGCCTGTGCGACATTGAACGGACGAGCTGTACTGAGTTTCGCTTTGAGCTCGTTCGACAGACCGGAAAGCGCCGAATAGTCAAAATCGGCCGGGATGCGCCGCTCCTCGTCGCGCTGCTGATCGGCGATTGCCGCAGCCTGCCGGTCAAGATAAACTGAATAACCCGCCTCGATCTCCAGCGCCTCGGCGACCTTCGGCCGGACCGCCGCCAGCGCGTCCGGCCAAACCTGCCGGAGGGCGGCAAAGTTATAATCCGGGTAGGACAACAAGTCATAGGCCGTCCGGCGCTGGCCGTCGAGATTGATATGCAAGCCGGCGCGCCGCGCTTCATTGGGCGTCAGAGTCAGCGACATCAGCAGCGATCGACCGGCGTCAACCTCGACCTGATAGGCCGTGAATCGCTGTTCGCGTGCGCTGCCTACACAACCCAGCCGCATGCCGAGCGGCGTCAGCCGGACATCGGCATTATCGGCCCGCAGAGTCAGCCGGTATTCGGCGCGCGACGTAAACATCCGGTACGGTTCGGTAACGCCGCGCGAAGTGAGGTCGTCGATCATTACCCCGATATAAGAGTTGGTTCGGCTAAAATGGAACGGATCCGAATCGGTGCTTCGCAATGCAGCATTCAAGCCCGCAGCCAGTCCCTGCGCCGCTGCCTCTTCATAGCCGGTTGTGCCATTAATCTGGCCGGCGAGAAAGAGGCCGCTCAACCGTTTGACTTCCAGCGACGGCGTCAGCTCTCTCGGGTCGACATGATCATACTCAATGGCATAACCCGGCTGAAGGATCCGCGCCGCTTCCAACCCGGGAATGGTTCTTATGAAATCCGCTTGGACCTCGGCGGGCAGGGAAGTCGAAATGCCATTCGGATAAACCGTATCGTCGTCGAGGCCTTCCGGCTCGAGAAAGACCTGATGGCCATCCCGCTCGCCGAACTTGACCAGCTTGTCCTCGATCGACGGGCAGTAACGCGGCCCCACGCCTTCGATCTGCCCGGAATACATGGCTGAGCGCTTAATGTTGTCGATAATGATCCGATGTGTCGCCTCGGTCGTCCGGGTGACACCGCATTCGATCTGCCTGGTCGTGATCGAATCCGTCATGAAGGAAAAGGGCACGAGGTCCTCATCCGCGCCCTGCCGTCCAACGGACTGCCAGTCGATCGACTTGCCATCCAGCCGGGCCGGCGTGCCAGTCTTCAATCGCCCCAGGCGCAGCCCCAACCTGGCCAAGGTCGCCGACAACCCGAGCGACGGGGGTTCGCCGACGCGGCCGGCGGGTGTCTTGTCTGAACCAATATGGATGAGACCACGCAAAAAGGTGCCGGTCGTCAGCACCACCGCCGGTGCTTTCAGCAGCCGGCCGTCCTTCATGACCACCCCGGCAACACGGTTGTCGACGACGTCGAGATCGAATGCATCGCCCTCGACGATATCGAGCCCTGGTGTCGCCTCGATCGCAGCTAGCATCGCCAATCGATAGAGCTTTCTATCGGCCTGTGTTCGCGGGCCGCGGACGGCCGCACCTTTCTTCCGGTTCAACATTCTGAACTGAATGCCGGCTGCATCGGCAATCCGGCCCATCAGGCCATCCATCGCGTCAATCTCGCGGACCAGATGCCCCTTGCCGAGCCCGCCAATGGCCGGATTGCAGGACATGACCCCAATCGTGTCTCGCCTGTGGGTGACCAAGGCGGTCCTCGCACCAAGGCGCGCAGCCGCGCTCGCAGCCTCCGACCCCGCATGGCCGCCGCCGATCACAATCACATCATAGACATTGCCGATCATCTCAAACTCCAACTGGGCCGCGGTTTTAGGTGAAACTCCGGGCGGCGCAGCGTCACGAAGGTTTCACGTGAATCATTTGCCAATACAAAACTCCGAGAAAATCACGTCGAGCAGCTGCTCGACGTCCACTCGCCCGGTAATTCTACCCAAATATTCGGCCGCAAGGCGAAGCTGTTCCGTGCGCAGCTCCAAATTCGCGCTTCCCTGCGAGATTGCAGCATCGAGGGCCGCCAAACATTTCGCCAGCGAATCCTTATGTCGCTGCCGGCTCGGGATCGCCAGAGACTGGCCACCATAACGCTCTTTGACGACACGGCCGATCAAATCCCGCAATTCCGGCAGACCTTCGCCGGTCGTCGTCGAAATCTGCAGATCATATCGATCGGAAGCAGTCTCGATCAAATCCTTCTTCGTTCCGACCGTAACATGCGGCAAAGCCTGCTCCAAGTCGGCGGGGATAATGGGATTGCTCATATCGACCAGCAGCAGCACAAGATCGGCATCGCGGAGTGCAACACGCGCGCGGCGCACCCCCTCTATCTCCACCCGGTCCTCCGCCTCACGCAGACCGGCCGTGTCATAGAGTTTGACCAGATAGCCGTCAATATCGAGATCGACGTGCAGGACATCGCGTGTGGTGCCGGCAATATCGGTGACGATGGCGACCTCACGCTTGGCCAGAGCATTCATCAGGCTCGATTTCCCGGCATTCGGGGCGCCGGCGATCACCACCTTGAAGCCATCCCTGATGATCTCGCCGGCCGAGGCGGCTTCCAGATGCAGCGCGATGTCGTGACGCAGCCGCGCCATGTCGGCCCAAACCATGTCCGACACGGAACCTGGGACATCGTCCTCGTCAGGAAAGTCGAGCTCCGCCTCGATCAGCGCCCGCGCGCGGGTTAAGCGTTCCGCCCACGAATCGTAAATTGCCGAGACGCCGCCGGCGCTCTGTTCGACGGCGAGACGGCGCTGCATTTCGGTTTCGGCGCCGATGAGATCGGCGAGCCCCTCGACTTCGACAAGATCGAGCTTGCCGTTTTCGAAGGCGCGTCGCGAAAACTCGCCTTCCATCGCCATGCGCACGCCTGGAATATCGCCAAGTTCACGAAACAGTGCCGCCAGCACCGCTTTGCTGCCATGGATCTGCAATTCGGCAGCATCCTCGCCGGTGAAGGAATTGGGGCCGGGAAAAAACAGGACCAAACCGCTATCGACCGGCTGATCGTAACGAGTGCGAATCGTTCGGTAAGAAGCCGTTCGAGCGGCGGGCACGGACCCGACCAGCTGGAACAGGATATCTCTCGTCAGCGTTCCGCTGACGCGAATGACTGACACACCCGAAGGCGGAGCACCGCTTGAGAGCGCATAGATAGTGTCATTCAGCATGGCCATGGCATCCGCTTGTCAGTTCGAGTCCGAATCAATTCCTCTCAAACAAAAAGCTGGCGACATCGAGACGATGCGCCAGCTCTGATAAGGTGAATCCGGCTAAGGATCAGGTGTTCATCGAGTCGAAGAAGTCGGAATTATTCTTCGTCTGCTTGAGTTTGTCGATCAGGAATTCGATCGCGTCGGTGGTCCCCATCGGCGCGAGAATACGGCGGAGAACGAATATCTTCTGCAGATCCTGGCGCGGAACAAGAAGATCTTCCTTACGCGTACCGGACTTGAGGATATCCATCGCCGGGAAGATGCGCTTGTCGGCGACCTTGCGGTCGAGGACGATTTCCGAGTTGCCGGTACCCTTGAACTCTTCGAAGATCACTTCGTCCATGCGGCTGCCGGTGTCGATCAGCGCTGTGGCGATGATGGTCAAAGAACCACCTTCTTCAATGTTGCGCGCGGCGCCGAAGAAGCGCTTCGGTCGCTGCAGGGCGTTGGCGTCAACACCGCCGGTCAGAACCTTGCCGGAGGAGGGAACAACCGTGTTGTAAGCGCGGCCGAGGCGCGTGATTGAATCGAGCAGAATGACGACATCACGGCCGTGCTCGACAAGGCGCTTGGCCTTTTCGATAACCATCTCGGCCACCTGAACGTGGCGCACCGCCGGTTCGTCGAAGGTCGAGGAAATAACCTCGCCGCGGACGGAACGCTGCATGTCCGTCACTTCCTCCGGACGTTCGTCGATCAGCAGGACGATGAGATAGCATTCTGGATGGTTTGCCGTGATCGAATGGGCGATATTCTGAAGAAGGACGGTCTTACCGGTGCGCGGCGGCGCGACGATCAATCCACGCTGGCCTTTGCCGAGTGGCGCGACCAGATCGATCACGCGGGGCGACAGATCCTTGGAGGTCGGAATATCGAGTTCCATCTTGAAGCGCTCATTCGGATAGAGCGGCGTCAGATTGTCGAAATGAACCTTGTGACGGATCTTTTCCGGATCGTCGAAATTGATGGTGTTGACCTTGAGCAGCGCGAAATAGCGCTCGCCTTCCTTCGGTCCGCGGATCGGTCCCTCGACCGTGTCGCCTGTCTTCAACGAGAAACGGCGGATCTGCGACGGCGAGATATAAATATCGTCAGGGCCGGGCAGGTAGTTGGCGTTGGCCGAGCGCAGGAAGCCGAAGCCGTCCTGCAGCACTTCGACCACCCCTTCGCCGATGATCTCCACATCCTGGCTGGCCAGCATCTTGAGGATGGCAAACATCAATTCCTGTTTGCGCATCGTGCTTGCATTCTCGACCTCGAGCGATTCGGCGAAAGCCAGAAGATCCGTCGGGGATTTGCTCTTAAGTTCCTGAAGCTTCATTTCAGCCATGAAGTGACCAATACTCTTTTCAATTTCGAAGGGGAAAGGCGATGTTGGGTCGTATTCGGTACTGCGAAAGGGGCTCGCAGACGACTGAACTCTTCACACATGCCACGTAGATGAGATGCGCGGAAAATAGCGAGTCGCAATCGCCGCCGCAAGGGGGCTGCTTAAAATGAAGCAAATTTAACCTGAGGAGGATTTTCCCTCAGAACGGCTTCACCACGACGAGGATCACGATCAGGATCATCAGCAGGGTCGGCGCCTCGTTCATGAACCGCCAATAGCGTGCCGAGCGGCGATTTTCGTCGCGCTCGAACGCGCCGACCGCCCGGCTGAAGAAGATATGAATGGCGGTCAGCAGCACCACAAGACCGATCTTGGCATGCAGCCAGCCGCCCTGGAATCCATAGACCGACCAGGCGAGATAAAGGCCGAAGATCCAGGTTAGCATCATCGCTGGCGTCATGATGATCCGCAGCAGCCGGCGCTCCATCACCTTGAAGGTTTCCGACTGCACCGAGCCCGGGTCCGCGTCGGTGTGATAGATGAATAGCCGCGGCATGTAGAACAGTCCGGCCATCCAGGAAATCACCGCGATGATGTGAAGCGCCTTGATCCAGAGATAGAGATTATCGGGATTCCAGGCGAAAAGCCCGACCGCCATGAGCGCGAAGAAGGCCAGCGCAAAATGGGCACGGCGCCGGGCATAAGCACCAGGTTTCCGATCCGTCTGCCTTTCCTTCGTCACGGCGCGCCCCGCACGCGTTCGACCAGCTGCCGCACATGGTCAGGGTCGGCCTGCGGCGTGATGCCGTGACCGAGATTGAAGATCAGCGGTCCATGGCCGAGATGCTGCAGAATATCGTCGATACCCTCTTCCAGCGCCCGACCGCCGGCAACGACGCGCATCGGATCGAGATTGCCTTGCACCGGGCCATCTTTTTGAAGTTCAGCGGCAAAGGTCAATGGAACCGACCAGTCGAGGCCGATCGCATCGGCGCCGGTCTTCTGACGATAGGCTTTCAGCTGATAGCCGGCGCCCTTGGCGAAGGCGATGATGCGCGCATGCGGCCGCTGCGATTTGATCGAAGCGATCATCCGCGCAACCGGCCTGAGCGCGAAGGCTTCGAACTCCTTCTCCCCGAGAACCCCAGCCCAGGAATCGAAGATCTGCACGGCGTCGGCGCCGGCGTCGATCTGGGCGACAAGATAGTCGGCCGACACGTCGGCCAGCAGCATCAGCAGATGCTCGAAGGCGCGGGGATATTTGTAGGCGAACAGGCGGGCAGGGGCCTGGTCCGGCGTGCCGTGCCCGGCGATCATATAGGTCGCAACTGTCCAGGGCGCGCCGCAGAAGCCGAGCAGGGTCGTCTCATCAGGCAACGCCTCGCGCAACCGTCGCACCGTTTCCAGAACCGGTCTGAGATAAGCAACGACCTCTTCCCCGTTCAGTCTTGCGATCCCGGCTTCATCGATCGGATCCATCTCCGGTCCATGCCCTTCGGTGAACCGGACATTCCGTTTCATTGCATCGGGGATGACCAGAATATCGGAAAACAGGATGGCCGCATCGAAGCCATAGCGGCGGATCGGCTGCAGCGTCACCTCGACGGCGTAATCGGGCGTGTAGCAGAGATCGAGAAAACTTCCGGCCTTCGCCCGTGTCTCTCTATATTCCGGCAGATAACGTCCCGCCTGCCTCAT